>NZ_CP083956.1:4305035-4999419 GCF_006442795.2 Mesorhizobium sp. B1-1-8 | reverse complement strand
GCCGCGGTGCTGAAACTCTTTCCCAAGCCGAAGGGCAGGGAGGTCGCCTTCGCCGGGCTCTCCTCGCCCCACGCCGCGCTGTCGCTGTTCGGCCTGGCAATGGACCGCGCCGGCGCCTCGCTCACCGCTTTCGAGCTGATCGGCAAAAGGCCGTATGACTTCACGCTGAAGCATGGCCAGGGCATCACCCGGCCGCTGGCCGATGACTGGCCGTGGTATGTGCTGATCCAAGTCTCCTCAGGCCGTTCGCAAGAGGATGGCAGGGCGCTGATCGAGGAGATACTGTCGGCCGGCCTCGAGCAGGGCATCGTCGGCGATGCGGTGGTCGCCGCCAGCCTTGCCCAGGGCGATGCTTTCTGGAATTTCCGCGAGACGTTGCCTGAGTGCCAGAAGCCGGAGGGCGCGTCGATCAAGCACGACATTTCGGTGCCGACGGCCTCGATCCCGGAGTTCATTGAAAAGGCGGCCGACGTGGTAGAGACGGTCTGCTCCGGCGCGCGCGTCGTCTGCTTCGGCCACATGGGTGACGGCAACCTTCACTATAACATTTCGCGCCCCGTGGATTGGCAGGATGCTGCGTTCCTCGACCTGTACCATCCCATGAACAAGGCCGTGCACGATGTCGTGCGTTCCTTCCACGGCTCGATCTCGGCCGAGCACGGCATCGGCCAGTTGAAGCGCGACGAACTGATCGCCACCGCGCCGCCGATGGCGATCGACCTGATGCGCAGGGTGAAGGCGGCCTTCGATCCGGCCGGCATCATGAATCCCGGTAAGGTTATCTGATCCTCACCATATCTGGTGGTTGGTGGCATTCCGATAACCATCCTTTTGATCAGCAAAATTTAACCGACTTTCTTAAGCGCGGCGGTAAGAAGCCGGCGCTAATGTTTCTGCCCATAGCGAGGCCGGAAAAAACCGGCCCGGAGAGACCGGAAAACGGCCCTCAGGAGAAACAGGAAGGCATTCGATGAACACTGGACTGAAGCCGGTCTGGGCCGGGCGCAACATGCGTCTGGACCCGTTTCGCCTGCCGCAAGTGGTCAGCTATGCCACGCGCGACGATTACGGCGATGTCACCTTCACCATCGACCAGCGCGGCGCCATCATTCGCCGCATGCTGGAGATGAGCGGCGTGCCGGCGATCATCGCGCTGCCCGCCAAGGCGTTTCGCGGCGTCGCCGCCCGCGCCATGGAAGATCCGGACGGCAACGTCACGGTGACGCTCGAGCTTCTGCACAATGATCCGATGCTGTCGGTGCCGCTGCTGGTCGCCGACGACCTCGACGACGTCGCCGCCGACTGGCGCGCCTGGGCCGACGCCTATCGCCTGCCGATGCTGCTGATCGAGGCCGACGGCATTGCGCGCACGCTGGAAGAATCGCTCGGAGCCGCCATCAAGGCGGCGCCGCCGCAGGAGCGCCGCAAGGGCCGCGTGTCCAATATGCGCCGCCCACGTTTCCTCGCCCGCCGCAAGGCCGGCAATCTCGGCCTCAGGCTCGTCATCGGCGGCCAGGAGATCATTGCGCGGGAGTAGCGCGGTGGCGCTGGCTACACCAGCGGCTTCAGCGCCACCCAGACCGAACCGCCGATCAGGCCTAGAAAGATCAGCCAGCCGACCTGGTTGTTCGACTTGAACAGCTTCAGGCACTGGTCGGGATCGTTGATGTCGAGCCGGGCGATCTGGCGCGCCATATGGGCGCCGGCGGCGATCAGTCCGGCCAGCGCCACCACCGGCGCCTGCGCCGAGGCATAGGCGATGGCGAAGCAGACAAGCGCGCCGCCATAGAGCCCGACCAGCCAGGCCTTGGTGTTGTCGCCGAACAGCCGCGCCGTCGAGCGCACGCCGACGATGGCGTCGTCTTCCTTGTCCTGATGCGCATAGATGGTGTCGTAGCCGATCACCCACAGGATCGAGCCGATATAGAGCATGATAGCGGGATCATCGAGATCGCCGAACTCGACCGCCCAGCCCATCAGCGCGCCCCAGGAGAAGGCGAGCCCCAGCACCAATTGCGGCCAGTTGGTGATGCGCTTCATGAACGGATAGACGGCAACGATCGCCAGCGAGGCGATGCCGAGCGGAATGGCGAAGCTGTTGAACTGCAAAAGCACGACCAGGCCGACCAGCGCCTGGACGATCAGGAACACCCAGGCCTGGCGGCGCGTGACCTTGCCTGCCGGCAGCGGGCGCGAGCGCGTGCGCTCGACCTGGTTGTCGATGTCCTCGTCGACAATGTCGTTGTAGGTGCAGCCGGCGCCGCGCATCGCGATCGCCCCGACCAGGAACAGCAACAGGAACCAGGGCGCCGGTAAAAGCGTCAGCAGCGGGTCGGTCGGGCGTGGATAGGCGCTTGCCGCAAGGGCTGCCGACCACCAGCACGGCCACAACAGCAATTGCCAACCGATCGGCCGGTCCCAGCGCGCGAGCTGCGCATAGGGCCACAGCCAGCGCGGCAGCACCCGGTACACCCAATGGCCGCTCGGCGCATCGGCGACGCGGCCCTGGGTGGCTTTCGACTGGATTGGTTCCATCGTGGTGAAGTGGCAGCAGCGCCAAGCGCCGTCAAGCGGCATAGGAGCCGATCGGCCGGTGAAAACATCGTGACGGAGCCATGCCCTGGCATCTCTATGAAAGCCGGCACGGGATTGTTTCCGTGTGCAACTGTCGTCAAGATGCCGAGACGCCTTGACCCGTTGCGCCCGGACCAATAGCGGGTTCAGGGCAGAGACGATCGGCAGCAAGAGGTGGCCATGAACGTTCTTCTTCTCGGCTCGGGCGGCCGCGAACATGCGCTTGCCTGGAAGATGTCCGCCTCGCCGCTGCTGACCAGGCTCTACGCATCGCCGGGCAATCCGGGCATCGGCAGCATCGCTGAACTGGTCAGGCTGGACGTCTCCGATCATGCCGCCGTCGCCGCCTTCTGCCAGGAGAAGAAGATCGACCTCGTCGTGGTCGGTCCGGAAGGCCCGCTGGTGGCCGGCATCGCCGACGATCTGCGCGTCTGGGGCATCCGCGTCTTCGGCCCGTCCAAGGCGGCAGCGCGGCTCGAAGGCTCGAAGGGTTTCACCAAGGATCTTTGCGCGAAATTCGACATCCCGACGGCGGCTTTTGGCCGCTTCGGCGACCTCGCCTCGGCAAAAACCTATGTCGAGAAGAAGGGCGCGCCGATCGTCATCAAGGCCGACGGGCTCGCCGCCGGCAAGGGCGTCACGGTGGCGATGACACTCGATGAGGCGATGGCCGCGCTCGACGCCTGTTTCGACGGCTCGCTCGGGGCGGCAGGCGCCGAGGTCGTGGTCGAGGAATTTCTGACCGGCGAGGAAGCGAGCTTCTTCTGCCTCTGCGACGGCGTCACGGCGCTGCCCTTCGGCACCGCGCAGGACCACAAGCGCGTCGGCGACGGCGATGTCGGTCCGAACACCGGCGGCATGGGCGCCTATTCGCCGGCGCCGGTGATGACGCCTCAGATGACCGAGCGCACCATGCGCGAGATCATCGAGCCGACCATGCGCGGCATGGCCGAGCTTGGCGCGCCGTTCGCCGGCATCCTCTTTGCCGGGCTGATGATCACCGACAGCGGGCCAAAGCTGATCGAATACAATGTCCGTTTCGGCGACCCCGAATGCCAGGTGCTGATGATGCGGCTGAAGGACGATCTGCTGGTCCTGCTCAACGCCGCCATCGACGGCCAACTGGCCCACACGTCGATCCGCTGGCGCGATGAAGCAGCACTGACGGTGGTGATGGCGGCGAGGGGCTATCCCGGCACGCCGGAGAAGGGCTCGGTCATCCGCGGCCTCGACGAGGCGGCCAGCGAGGGCGCCGAGATATTCCATGCGGGCACCGCCATCAATGGCGGCGCGCTGGTCGCCAATGGCGGCCGCGTGCTCAACGTCACCGCGCTCGGCAAGACCGTCGGCGAGGCGCAACAGAAGGCCTACGCGGCGATCGACCAAATCGACTGGCCGCAGGGCTTCTACCGTCACGACATCGGCTGGCGCGCAGTCGAGCGCGAGAAGAGTGGCGCCTGATCAGGCGGCCTTGCTTCTGCCGCCCTTGCGCGCCCAGGCCGGCAGCCAGTCGCCGTGGGCTGTGAGAAGATCGTCGACCAGCGACCAGATCTGGTCGAGGTCGAGCTCGGCCGCGGTGTGCGGGTCCATCATCGCCGCATGGTAGATGTGCTCGCGGTTTTCGCTCATCAGCGCCCTCACCGTCAGTTCCTGCACGTTGATGTTGGTGCGGATCAGCGCCGTCAGTTGCGGCGGCAGGTCGCCGATATAGGTCGGCTGGATACCTGAGGCATCGACGAGGCAGGGCACTTCGGCGGCGCAGTCGAAAGGCAGCGAGGTGATGCAGCCATTGTTGCGCACATTGCCGTAGATCACCGACGGTTCGCCGGTCCACACCGAATTCATGATCGAGGAGGCATATTCCTTCGACTCTCCGACCTCGATCCGCTCGGCCGAACGATAGACTTCCGCCTGGTCCTTCCAGTGCTCGATCTGCTCGATGCAGCGTTTCGGGTATTCGTCGAGCGGAATGCCGTATTTCTCGATCAGGTCGCCGCGCCCGTCCTTGATGAAATAGGGCGTGTATTCGGCGAAATGCTCCGAACTCTCGGTGACGAAATAACCGAGCCTGGTCAGCATCTCGTAGCGCACCTTGTTCGGGCAGCGCGGGTTCCAGCCGGGCTTCGGCGCGCGGCCCTCGCGATAGGCGCGGACGAGGTCCGGATAGAGGTCGCGGTAGGAGCCGTCCGGCTGGCGGTGCTCGAACTTGAGATAAAACGCCATGTGGTTGATGCCGGCCGAGCGGTAGCGGATCTCCTCATAGGGAAGGTCGAGGTCGTGCGCCAGCTCCATTGCCGTGCCTTGCACCGAATGGCAGAGCCCGACCTGCTTGATTTGGGGATATTTCTCCGCGATCGCCCAGGTGTTGATCGCCATCGGGTTGACGTATTGCAGCATGATCGCCTCGGGGCAGACGGCGAGCATGTCCTCGCAGATCTTCCATAAATGCGGCACGGTTCTGAGGCCCCGCATGATGCCGCCGACGCCGAGCGTGTCGGCGATCGTCTGGCGCAGGCCGTATTTCTTGGGCACCTCGAAGTCGGTGACGGTGCAGGGCTCGTAGCCGCCGATCTGGAAGGCGACGACGACGAAGTCGGCGCCTGCGAGCGCCTTGCGCTGGTCGGAATAGGTCTCGGCCTTCGCCTTGACGCCGAGCGTGGCGATCAGTTTGTTGACGACGATGGCGCTTTCTTCCAGCCGCTGCGGGTTGATGTCCATCAGCGCGATCGTCGCGCCTGACAGCGCCGGCCGCTGCAGCACGTCGCCGACGATGTTCTTCATGAACACCGTCGAGCCGGCGCCGATGAACGTGATCCTGGGATGTCTTGCCACTGTAAGCCTCCGGCATATGTTCACGCCACGTCGAAAGCGGCCCGAACGAGCCGTTCGGTGTAGGCGGTCTTGGGATTGGTGAGGACCTCGTCGACGGGTCCCTGCTCGACGATCTTGCCGTGCTGCATGACTATGACGCGGTGGCACAGCGCCCGCACCACCTTGAGGTCGTGGGAGATGAAGAGGTAGCTCAGCCCGCGCTCGTCCTGCAGCTTGCGCAACAGGTCGATGATCTGCGCTTGCACCGAAAGGTCGAGCGCGGAGGTCGGCTCGTCGAGCAGGATGAATTCGGGCTCCAGCGCGATTGCGCGGGCAATCGCGATGCGCTGCCGCTGACCGCCGGAGAATTCGTGCGGGAAGCGCGACAGGATCTCGCCGGGCATGCCGGCGCTGACCAGCGCCTCGCGCACCCGCTCGACCCGCTCGCGCCGCGTCGTCCCGATTCGGTTGACGATCAGCCCTTCCTCGATGATCTGCCCGATTGTCATGCGCGGATTGAGCGAGGAGAAGGGATCCTGGAAGACGACCTGCATGCGCGAGCGCAGCGGCCGCATCTCGGTGCGCGAGAAGTTCTGGATCGGCTGACCGTCGAAGCGGATCTCGCCGCGCTTGGCGTCGATCAATCTGAGCAGCGCCTGGCCGAAACTGGTCTTGCCCGAGCCGGATTCCCCGACCAGCCCCAGCGTCTCGTGACGGCAAAGTTTCAGGTCGAGATCGTCGACGGCGACCAGCTCGCGCCAGTCCGGCCTCAGGAAGCTGCCGTGGCGCAGCATGAAGCAGACGCGCACGCCGTTCGCCTCAAGGATGGTGCCGCTGCCCTCGGGCAGCGGCTTCGGTTGCCCGTGTGGCTCGGAGGCCAGCAGCCGCCGCGTATAGGGGTGCTGCGGATCGACGAACAGCCGCTCGGTGACGTTGTGCTCGCGCATTTCGCCATGCTGCATCACATAGACGTAATCGGAGAATTGGCGCACCACGGTGAGGTCGTGGGTGATCAGGATCACCGCCATTCTGAGCTCTTTCTGCAGGTTGCGGATCAGGTTGAGGATCTGCGCCTGCACGGTGACGTCCAACGCCGTAGTAGGTTCGTCGGCAATCAGCACGTCGGGATCGTTGGCCAAGGCCATGGCGATCATCACCCGCTGCCGCTGCCCGCCGGACAGCTGGTGCGGATACTGCTTAAGCCGCGCCGCGGGGTCGGGGATCTGGACATGTTGCAAAAGCTCGAGCGCCCGCGCCCAGGCTTGCCTACGGCCCATCTTGCGGTGCACCCGGATCGCTTCGACGATCTGGCTGCCGACCGTGTAGATCGGGTTGAGCGAGCTCATCGGCTCCTGGAAGATCATCGAGATGCGGTTGCCGCGCAGCTTGCGCCGCGCGCTCTCCGGGAATTTCAGGATGTTCTGCCCGAGATATTCGACGCTCGATCTCGGCGAGACGGTTGCCCGCCTGGACAGCAGCCCCATAACGGTGCGCGCCGTCACCGACTTGCCGGAGCCGGACTCGCCGACGATCGCGATCGTCTCGCCGCGATAGATCTGGAAGGAGACGTCCTTGACAGCCTCGACGGTGCCGTGCTCGACCTTGAAGGCAACCTCGATGTTGCGGGCGTCGATGATGGGTTGGTCATGGCGTCCGCCATAGTCGAGCCGGACGGCCGGCGCGAGGGAGTTTGCGAGCGCAATTGTCGTCATCCGGCCACCTCAATAGGGATCGACGGCATCGCGCAGGCCATCGCCCAGCGCGTTGAAGGCAAAGACGGTGATCAGCACGAAGCCGACCGGCGACAGGATCCAGGGATAGGTGCCGATGACCGAATATGTCGCGGTGTCCTGCAGCATCAGGCCCCAGGAGATCAGCGGCGGCTTCACCGCGAAGCCGAGGAAGCCGAGGAAGGATTCAAGCAGCACCACCGTCGGGATCGCCAGCGTCACCGCGACGATCACGTGACTCATCACATTGGGGAAGATGTGCTGCATGATGATGCGCCGGTCGGTGGCGCCGACCGCCATGGCGGCGCGCACATAGTCGATCCGCGCCAGCGCCAGCGTCTTGCCACGCACCTCGCGCGACATCTGCGCCCAGCCCAGCGCCGACATGACGATGATGACGAAGGCGAGGAAGACATTGGTCGGCGCGGTGACCGGGATCAGCGTCGTCAACGCCAGATAAAGCGGCAATTGCGGGAAAGCGAGCACAAGCTCGACGAAGCGCTGCACCCAGACGTCGAACCGGCCGCCGAAATAGCCCGAGATCATGCCGACGCTGGTGCCGATCACCGTGACGATGAAGACCACCGTCAGCGCGATCATCAGCGAGACGCGCGAGCCGTAGATGGCACGCGACAGCACGTCGCGGCCGAATTTGTCGGTGCCGAGGAAGTGCACCGGCTGGCCGTCCATCGAGGCGAAGAAATGCCGGTTCGCCGGAATGAGGCCGAGAAGCTTGTAGGGCGCGCCTTCGACGAAGAATCCGAGCAGCCTTGGATGGTCGTAGTCGGGGCCGACGATCGGCTGGAAGGTAACCGGATCGAGATCGGCCGAATCGGCCAGCGCATAGACCCGCGGCCGCGCGACGAAATTGCCGTCCTTGTCGTGGAAAGCGGGCAGTTGCGGTGGCGCGAAGGCGACGTCGGTCGCCTTGGGGTCCATCGGCGCCAGGAATTCGGCGAACACCGCCATGACAAGCAAGAGCGCGACCAGGCAAAGCCCGGCCATGCCGGTCCAGGAACGCTTCAGCCGGCGCCAGACAAGCGCGATGTAGCTCTCATTGCCATGCGCGGCTTCGGCCACCGGGACGCTTTCGGCCGGCAGCGGCGGGGGTGAGGGATCGCGGGCCAGCATCTAGCGCTCCCCGAACTGGCGGATGCGCGGGTCGAGCAGGACGAGCAGCATGTCGGCGATGATGTTGCCGACGATCAGCGTTGCCGACAGCACCATCATGAAAGTTGCCGTCACATAGACGTCGCCGACCGCCATCGAGCCGACGATCGCCGGCCCGACGGTGGGCAGCGCGAAGATGATCGCCGTCTCGATCTCGCCGGTCAGCATGTAGGGCAGCACCACGCCCTGATACATCACCAGCGGATGCAGCGCGTTGGGCACGGCGTGGCGCATGACGACGGCGCCGCCGGTCAAACCCTTGGCCTTGGCCGTCTCGACATATTGCGCGTTGAGCGTATCGAGCAGATTGCCGCGCATGACCCGCATGTTGTAGGCGAGCCCGCCGAAGGTCGCGATCGCTACCACCGGCCAGACATGTTTGACCAGGTCGACGAACTTCGCCCACGACCACGGCGCGCCGCCATATTGCGGCGAGAAGAAACTGCCGATTTCAGACACGTTGAACTGGAAGACCAGCAGATAGACGATGATCAGCGCCATCAGAAAGCGCGGCACCGTCATGCCGAGGAAGGAGATGGCCGAAAGCGTGGAGTCGATCCAGCTATACTGTCTTGTCGCCGCCCATATGCCGAAGGTGATGCCGAGCACCGAGGCGAGCAGATGGCAAACCAGCGCTAAAAGCAACGTGCGCGGCAGGCGCTCGCCCACCACATCGGCCACCGGCTTGTTGTAATAGAGGCTATAGCCGAAATCGCCGCGCGTGACGATGCCGCCGATCCAGTTGAGGTACTGGACGGGCAGCGGCTTATCGAGGCCATGCTCGACCCGGTAGGCCTGGGCCTGCGCTTCAGCCTCGGCGTAGGAAGCGCCGCCCTGGTTGATCAACTGCGAGCGGATGTAATCGGCATAGTCGCCGGGTGGCGCCTGGATGATGGCGAAGGTGACGAGGCTCAAAATGGCGAGGACGGGAAGCGCCGACGCTATGCGCATAAGCAGGAATCGCAGCATGGACGGTCAGCTTCCTTTCTGGCCGGTCGCTCCCTGAGGTGCGTTCGGAGATTCTGTTTGTCCGGCCGCGCCGCGGCGCGGCCGGACGTCTTTTCGTCAGGGGAGGTAAACCTTACATCGGACCCTTGTCACCCGGTTTGCCGGGAAGCTCCTCCGGATACAATTCGTGCTTCGCCTGCTTGTCGGCGGCGACGAAGACACGTTCGCGGACGATCGAATCCTCGGCCCAGTTGAACATGTAGATCGGTGTGCCTTGCGGGATGTTGGAGAAGCGCTTGTTGATGATAAGCGCGCCCGGATACTCGGTCAGCCCGACATTGTAGACATGCTCGGTCGATATCTTCTGGAACTTTCGCATCAGGTCGGCACGCTGGTCATCGTCCTGCGTCGTCACGAACTTGTTGACGATGTCGACGAGGTCCTTCTCGAAAGGCATCAGGTCGACCTCGCCGCTTTCCGGCGCGCGGTGATTCCAGCTGGTCTTCGGGCCGACGGGAGCAAGTTGTTCGGTGTTTTGCACCACTGAGGTCAGCTCGGTCTCGTTGCGCCGGATCAGCCAGTCGAAACGGCCGGAATACTGGATGGCGTCGCGCTGCGTTCCGTTGACCCCGTTGAGGACGACCCTCAGCCCGAGCTTTTCCATCTGCGCGACAACGCCTTCGGCAAGGCTCTTGTCGGTGGTGTAGTCGTTGTTGACCAGCATCACGATCTCGACATTCTTGCCCCCGGCAGTGCCGGCCGGGAAGTTCACGATGCCGTCGCCGTCGGTGTCCTTGAGCCCGGCCTTGGCAAGCTCGGCCTTGGCGCCCTTGAGATCGAACGGATAGTAGACCGTCGACTTGCGGTCATAGAAGCTGGTGCCCGACGAGAAGCCGCCCGGATAGATGGCGGTGAACGGACCCTTGACCAGCGAGTCGCCCAGCGCCTTGCGGTCGAGCGCCATGGTCACCGCCTTGCGGAAGTCCTCGTTGCGGTTCAATTCGCGCACCGCCTGACCGCGCTCGTCCGGGTTGCCCCAGCCATTGGCGGAGAAATTCATGCGCAGATTGTAGCCGATGAGGCGCGGGCCGAAGGCAAGCCGGGCCGGCGCGTTCTTCTCGGCGGCGCGCTTCAGCGAGGCGACGAAATTCTCGGGCTGCTCAAGGTTGGAGAAGTCGCCGGAGCCTGCCACCGCCTGGACGTCGCGGTCGGCCCAGGTCGACAGCTTGTATTGCAGCTCGTTGAGATAGGGCAGTTGGTTGCCCTTTTCGTCGACCTTCCAATAGTAGGGGTTGCGCCGCAGGACGATGATGTCGTCCGGCCGGTATTCGACCGGCACCCATGCGCCCATCACCGGCATATTCATATAGTCCGGCGGGAAGGCGTTCTTGAACTGGTCGTAGGTGTTCTTCGAATATTTCGGATGCTGCGGCTTCAGAATATGCGAAGGGCCGGGGCAGAAGGTGCCGTAGGCCATCGCATAGAGATATTGCCGCGGGAACGCCTCTTTGAACGTCCACTCGACGGTGTAGTCGTCGACCTTCTTCAGCGTCGTGCCGACGCCGAAGGTTTCGGGCGTGGCGCCGTTCAGCGGCGAGACGTTGGGATCGACGACCTCGTCATCCCAGTAGAACATGACGTCGTCGGCGTTGAAGGGCGCGCCGTCGGACCATTTGGCGCCTTCGATCAGATGCATGGTGAGCTTGTGGCCGTCGCTCGACCAGTCCCAGCTCTTGGCGAGGTTCGGCAACGGCTCGGTGTCCTTGGCCTCGACCTGGAACAGCGGCGCCGTGCGCGTCAGGCATTCCGACAGGCCGATATCGATGCCGCCCCAGCCTTGCGTCTGGCCGGCGCCATAGTTCCAGCCTTCCGGCCTGCCGCCGATGACGTGGCGCATCGTGTCGCCATAGACGCCGATGCCGTCGGGCATGTTGGCGGTCTTGAAGACCAGCGGCTCCTTCGGCAGCCTGTCCTTGACCGGCGGCAGCTTGCCGGTCTTGACGTATTTCTCCGTCACCCAGTCGGGCTCGTGATATTCAGGCAGTGCCTTGAACTCCAGAATGGAGTCGCGCGCCACATAGTGGATCTTGCCCTCGGCCGGAAATGTCGCCGGTTCAGGCGGCACTGTCGGTTCGGAAGCCAAGGCGTATGCCGGAATGGCAACGCTCAGCGCCAGTCCGGCGGCAAAGCCAATTCTGCGTAAGGTCCTCATCGTCTCCTCCCAGTTGTTTGGACGCCTGCTGCTGCCCGCCTCTTATTCTGGACGGCTGATTTTGGCGGACGTGCCTCCTGCGCGTCCGCCTGCCTGCCAGGATCTCAGCCGGCCTGTTTCAGCGCCGCCTTTTCGGCGCGCAATTCCTCGATCGAGCGCACGCTGCGACGGGCCGCGCCCGCCCATTCACGCGTCTTGACCCTGGATTTCGAAAGCCGCTCCTTTGCCGCCGGAACGGCATGCGCATATTGCGGCAGCCATTGAGCCTGCGCGACGACCATCTCGTCCACCATCTGCCAGACCTCCTCGGGCGTCGAAACCGCGCCGACCAGCGGGTCGTGCAGCACCGCGAGCTTCAAGAGGTCGATGTCGCCGGCGATCGCGGCATGCACTGACATGCGCTGGACGTTGATCGAAGCCATGCAGGTGGCGGCACAAGCTTCCGGCAAGGTGATGCCGGCGGCCATGTTGATGCCGAACCGGTCGACGAAGCCGGGCGATTCTATGATCGCGTCCTGCGGCAGGTTGGCGATCACGCCATTGTTCTTGACGTTGAAGTGGCCGCGATAGACGCGGTTGGTCTCCAGCGCCTCGAGGATGTGGCTGGCATGCTCGTTGGAGCGCTTGGCCGGCTCGATCGGCTTCGACGCCGCTTCGAGGAACTGCGGATATTCGGTCTCGAACCAGTTGCGGGTTTCGGTCGAGTAGCGCAGATAGCCGCCCGTCTCGCCATGGATCCAGTCCGACATGTCGATCCAGCGCGTGATCTCGTCGGGGCGCTTGCGGTACCAGGGCAGATATTCCGACAGGTGACCGTTGCTTTCGGTCGAATAGACCCCGAAACGCTTCAGCACGTCGATGCGAAGCTTCTCCTGTTTCGAATAGACCGGATGCGCCCCGAAGGCGGCGATCAGTTCGTCCTTGCCGATCGGCCGTCCGTTCAGCCGCAATTCGATGAACCAGGTCTGGTGGTTGATGCCGGAACAGACATAGTCGAGTTCCTTTGGCGACTTCGCGCCGAGCACCTCGGCGATCTGCTCGGCGCCATGCTGGACGCCATGGCAAAGCCCGACCGTATCGACCTTGCCGTATTCGATCGCCGCCCAGGTGTTCATCGCCATCGGGTTGGCGTAGTTCAGGAACTTGGCGCCGGTATCGGCGACTTCGCGGATGTCCTTGCAGAAATCAAGGATCACCGGAATGTTGCGCTGGCCGTAGAGGATGCCGCCGGCGCAGATCGTGTCGCCGACGCATTGGTCTATGCCATATTTCAGCGGAATGCGGATGTCGTCGGCATAGGCTTCGAGGCCGCCGACGCGCACGCAGCTGATGATGTAGCGCGCGCCCTCCAGCGCCTTGCGGCGATCGGTCGTCGCCGTCACTTTGGTCGGCAAATTATTTGCTTCCACGATCCTGTCGAGGATCGCCTTGATCATCCCGAGATTGTGCTCGCTGATGTCGGTCAGCGCGAATTCGATGTCCTTGAACTCCGGCACGCACAGAATGTCGGTGAACAGCTTCTTGGTGAATCCGACGCTGCCGGCGCCGATAATAGCGATTTTGAAACTCATCACCTTCACCTCGATCCAATCGAATGCTAAGCAAGGAGCAGCAAGGAGGACATGGCCGCACGCTAACCAGCATGCATGCCATTGGAGCCGGAAATCCGGCTTTTCTCCTCCCGCCCGCTCCTCGACCGCGGGTCTTTCCCGTTCTTGATGGCCGGATTATGCGCTTATTCGCCGACGGGGCCAGAGAAGGATTATGCTTTCGAGGGTAATTTTGTGCTGCGGGACCTGATCGCGAACGGAAAGCTGATGCGGACGATCTCGCTGCCGCGCGGCCGCCAGCGCCTGCACGCCATGCCGACCAGCACGGGTTACGAGGTGCGCGAGGACGAGACCTACGACTGGGACGGGCGAAAGCGCGGCCAGACGCCCTTCACCGTGCTTCAGCACACGATCAGCGGCAACGGGCAATTGCGCTACGAGAGCCGCAACTATCGCCTGCAGGCAAACGACACGCTGCTGGTGCTCGTGCCGCACAACCATCGCTACTGGTTGGCCAAGGGTGACCGCTGGGAATATTTCTGGATCTCGATGAACGGCGAGGAGGCGCTGCGCATTCATAAATCGATTTTGAGCGTCTCCGGCCCCGTGTTCCGGCTGCAGCCGGCGACCATCGATCACCTTGCCGATTGCAGCCTGCGGCTGATCAAGGGCGCCGCTTCGCCAGGCGCGGCCTCCGCGATCGCCTATGAAGCGGCGATGGCGCTCTATGACGATATCTTCGGCTCCCATGCCTTTGCTGAAAAACAAAGCGCCATGCAGCCTGTCATCGATCACATCAACGCCAATCTCGACAAGCCGCTGCCGGTGGCGGAGCTGGTCGAAATCAGCGGCCTCAGCCGCGCCCACTTCTCGCGCTGCTTCGCCGAGAGCGAAGGATTGCCGCCGGCCGAATTCGTATTTCAGCAACGGCTGCAGCGCGCAGCCAAGCTGCTGACCAAAGCCGATTTCCTGCCGGTCAAGGAGGTCGCGGTGCTGTGCGGCTTCGAGGACGCGAACTACTTCTCCAAGGTGTTTCGCCGCTGCTACGGCACCACCCCGACGCAGTTCCGCACCACCGGCATGTATGCCAGCCTGGGCAACCATCGCTGAGAATCAGCGCCGGCGGCGGTCGAGCGTCGTCGAGGCGGTGCTGACCGGGTCGGCTGCCGCGAAGGCGGCATCGAGCTGTGCCGGCGTGCGCTGCCCGGCCCGTTTCCAGGCGACATACTGGACAATGCCGAAGCCCGGACGCTGCGGCACCGTCTTCACGACCGGCATACGAAAACCGTCACGGAATTTGCTCCAATGTGAGCCGAGCACGGCGACCAGTTCCTCGAAGGTCGGCGGCGTCGCCACGTCGGCGTAGGTGATGGTCACCTTGCCGGCGAGCGCCTTGTCACGCGAAACCGGCACCGGTATCGAGGCAAGATAATCGGCGGGCACGTCGATCAGCCCGCCGAGCGCCCATTGCTGGCGTAGTGCGTCGGCGCTCATAGGTGCCACGCTGACGTCGATGTCGTTGGGCGTGCCGGGCACGCGGTATGGGCAGCTGAAGCGGCCGCAATTCGCCTTTGCGGAAAACTGCCAGAGCGCGTAGCCCTGCCAGTTGCCCATCGGGAAATGCACGTCGATGTCAGGCTTGTAGCGCGCATACCAGAGCGGCAGCCGCGACAGCAGCCGATAGGTGTAGCGATTGTCGGCGATGTACTGGGCGGTCCTGCCATTGGTATAGAGCGCCGGGAAGCGGCCGAGGCGGCGATGCACCTGGCGCACGAATTCCTCCGCGTCCTCCAGCGACATCCATTGCGAGGGATCGTTGCCTTCGAGGTCGAGCGCGACAAGATCGTCCGGCGACGGCTCGGCGAAGTCGATGAAATTGTTGGCCTGCTCGACCGGACTGCCGGGGCGGGCGAGGTGATAGGCGCCCCATTTCAAGCCGAGCGCCTTGGCCACCACCTTGCGCGTCTGGAACAGTTCGCGCGTCACCGCATAGCGCTTCCACAGCGCCTTGCAGAGTTTCACGTCGGTCTCGCTGCCGAAGCAGAAATAGGGCGGCGGCAATCCGTCGGAAGCCTTGTTGATGAAGCCGACGATGCGCTTGTCGGTGGCCAACTGTGCCCAGTCGATGGAATTGTATTCATAGGCGTCGATCACCAGCGCCCGGTCGGGGCTCCGCCAGGGCTCGCTGAAATCAGAGGCTTTTGCCGCCGTGCCCAGCACCATCGCGGTTGCGACGAGCGCCAGGCGGCGAAGGAGGCGCGCCGGCTTTTTCAATCAGGGTGTCCCCACTGACCAGGGAACGATCCTGAACCGCCATGGTTAAGGAATTGCTTCGAGGCCGAAGAGCTTCAGCGCCGTCCCAATGGGCAGGAAGAGTGAAAGCGGACGGCTCCGAAGTGGGGTGAAACCATGCTTGCGATAAAATGCTGCCGCCTGCTCGTCCTTGGCGTCGACAACCAGAGCAAAGGATGCAGGAGCGGCCTGCACGCTTCGTCGCAGTGCATCTATGATCAGGGACGATCCGATCCGTTGTCCCTGGTATCTGCTGTCAACCGCGAGCCGGCCAATCAGTATGGCGGGCAAGATTGGACAGCGCGGCAGGCGTTTGGTTTGGTCGTCGGGCAACGACAGGATGGGCACACTCGATGCCGCGAGCGTGTAATATCCTGCGATTGCACCATCGCGATTTGCAGCGACAAAGCAATTGCTGACCCGGCGTTTGATATCTTGGCTTACCTGTTCGCGAAGATAACGATCGAGCGCCGGGACGCCGCAGCTAAATGCGGTGCGATCGTGCGATCCGGCCAACCCCTCGATGATCAGTTCGAGGTTCACCGAGACTCAGAGATAAGGCGTTTGTAGGCAGCAGCGGCTTTGCGCAGCGCGTCATTGGGTTCGGGCGGGTTGAGAATAGCCTCCATCAGGGCTTGCTGATCCTCAATGGACAGGCGGATGATGGCGGTCTCTTCGATGGTACGCTGGGCGGCTTCTTGAGCTGCCGAGACCACAAAGTCGCTAACGCTGCGGCCCTGGATTTCGGCGGCACGTTTCACGATGCTCAACATGTCTGGCGAGATACGGGCTTCGAGACGAGCAGTACGGGTCTGTTGGTTTGGCATTGCAATCACCTCCGGATGATATGTACGGGATTAAGACGTACATAGCAAGTGACTGCTTGGCGATCAGCGCCAAAACAGCGACGGCACCTCGAACGGATCCGGCGCCGGCTCTTGCGGCAGCGTGCTTCGCGGCGTCCCGCGCCTCGGTGCGCTCACATGTCAAAAAAGTATCGGTCTTGCGACCAGCCCGTGGTAGCGATCCGGCTAATCTGCGCTTAGCGTCGATGTCAGTTGGCGAGAGCGACCTTTGGGAGGAGGCGCAGATTCTGGACAGTTGGTGCAGAGGCGCGGAGGACTATTCGATGAAGCCACAGCTGGAGGTCGTGCAGATAGGGCGCTCGCAATCCTTCAAGGCGTGGGAGCACGGCTATCCCTTCCACACGGTGCGCTGGCATTTCCATCCGGAATACGAAATCCACCATGTGGTTGCGACGACCGGTCACTATTTCGTCGGTGATTTCATTGGCGAGTTCGCGCCCGGCAACCTGGTGCTCACCGGTCCGAACCTGCCCCACAACTGGGTAAGCGACGTACCGGCCGGGGCGGCGGTGCCGTTGCGCGGTCGCGTCGTGCAGTTCTCGGAGGAATTCTTCTCCGATGCAACAAAGGCCTTCCCCGAATTGGCTGCATGCGCGGACGTGCTGGAACGCAGCCGCCGCGGCGCGCTGTTCCCCGCTGCAACGGCGGAGCTCGCCGCGCCCCTCCTGGAAGAGCTTGTCGGCGCTCAAGGCATTCGCCGGGTGGAACTGTTCCTTCGCCTCGTCGACATCCTGAGCCATGCCGCCGATGTGGTGGAGCTTGCCAGTTCGGGTTACCTGCCGGACCCGTCGGGGTTCATGTCCGAAGGCATCAACAAGGTGCTGGCCTACATAAGTTGCCATTTGACCGAGCCGTTCAGCGAAAGCGACCTCGCGGCAATCGCCGGCCAGAGCACCGGCGGGTTCTCGCGCAGCTTCCGCCGCCATACGGGCATGGCGCTGGTGCAATACGTAAAGCGGTTGCGCATCAACCTTGCATGCCAGTTGCTGATGAGCGAGGCCGGGCTGTCGATCACCGAGATCTGCTACGCCGCGGGCTACAACAACATCTCCAATTTCAACCGCCAGTTCCTTGAGCAGAAGGGCATGCCGCCGTCCCGCTTCAGGGCATTGCTGAGCGAAAATGCAAGCGCGGAGATTGCCGCCTAACAGGGAGGAACCGGGAGGAGTCAACAATTGCAGGCAGAAAGGACGCGGGGTGTGTCAACAACGCCCCGTGATGGATATCGCTTGTTCTGAAATCCGGAATCCGTGCGGCGAGCTGAACGCTTGGGGCTGCATGAAGAACTATAAAACTATATTGAAACGGAGGAAATGAAATGACCAGATTTGCATCGAAATCGGCTGGCGCGATTGCGTTCGCACTCTCTCTCCTCGGCAGCACCGCAGCCTTTGCCGGGGCGGTTACTGACGCCACCGTCGCCTTCCTGATGCCCGATCAGGCGTCGACCCGCTACGAGCAGCACGATTATCCGGGCTTCGTCGCCGAAATGAAGAAGCTGTGCCCCGGCTGCAAGGTGCTCTACCAGAACGCCGACGCCGATGCCGCGCGCCAGCAGCAGCAGTTCAACTCCGTCATCTCGCAGGGCGCCAAGGCGATCGTGCTCGATCCGGTGGACTCCACCGCCGCCGCTTCGCTGGTCAAGCTGGCACAAAGTCAGGGCATCAAGGTGATAGCCTACGATCGGCCGGTTCCGAGCACACCCGCCGATTTCTACGTCTCCTTCAACAACGAAGGCATCGGCAAGGCCATCGCCGACTCCCTTGTCGAGCATTTGAAGGCGCTGAAGGTCGATCCCGCCAAGGGCGGCGTGCTGCAGATCAATGGCTCGCCGACCGACGCCGCCGCCGGCCTGATCAAGAAGGGCATTCACGAAGGGCTCGACAACAGCGGCTACAAGATCCTGGCCGAGTTCGACACGCCGGAATGGGCGCCGCCGAAGGCGCAGCAATGGGCAAGCGGCCAGATCACTCGCTTCAGTGGCCAGATCCTCGGTGTCGTTGCCGCCAATGACGGCACCGGCGGCGGCGCGATCGCCGCGTTCAAAGCGGCCGGCGTCGATCCGGTGCCGCCGGTCACCGGCAATGACGCAACGATCGCCGCACTGCAGCTGATCATCGCCGGAGACCAGTACAACACCATCTCGAAGCCGAGCGAGATCGTCGCCGCGGCCGCCGCCAACGTCGCTGTCAAGCTGCTCTCCGGCGAGACGCCGAAGGCCGAGATGACGCTCTACGACACGCCCTCGCAGCTGTTCACGCCGGCAGTGGTGACGCAGGAGAACCTCAAGGCCGAGATCATCGACAAGAAGATCAACACGGCCGAGGAACTCTGCGTCGACCGTTATGCCGAAGGCTGCAAGAAGCTCGGCATCATCAAGTGAGCGAAGGCGTATAATGGCGCCCGGCCGTCGCAAGGCGGCCGGATGCTTCCCGGCCGGCCGGGCAAATGGAAGGTTGCCGACAATGACCGACATTCCCGACAATCCGGTTTCGCCGGGCGAACTGGTGCTCAGCCTGCGCGGCATCTCGAAGCATTTCGGGGCTGTCTCGGCCCTCACCGACATCGATCTGGACGTCCATGCGGGCGAGGTCGTGGCGCTGGTCGGCGACAATGGCGCCGGCAAGTCGACGCTGGTCAAGATCCTCGCAGGTGTCCATCAGCCAAGCTCGGGAACCATCACCTTTCGCGGCAGGACCGTCACCATGCCGGATCCCAGCGCCGCACTGACGCTCGGCATCGCCACCGTCTTCCAGGACCTGGCGCTGTGCGAGAATCTCGATGTCGTCGCCAACATCTTCCTCGGCAACGAGCTTAGCCCGCTGCGCCTCGACGAGGTGGCCATGGAGATACGCGCCTGGACGCTGCTCAATGAATTATCGGCGCGCATTCCGAGCGTCCGCGAGGCGGTGGCATCGCTGTCCGGCGGCCAGCGCCAGACCGTGGCGATCGCCCGCTCGCTGCTGCTCGACCCCAAGGTCATCCTGCTCGACGAACCGACCGCCGCCCTTGGCGTTGCCCAGACGGCGGAAGTGCTCAACCTAATCGACCGCGTGCGCGAGCGCGGCCTCGGCGTGCTGATGATCAGCCACAACATGGAGGATGTGCGGGCCGTCGCCGACCGTATCGTCGTGCTGCGGCTCGGCCGCAACAACGGTATTTTCGAGCCCGACGCCTCGAACCAGGAACTGGTCAGCGCCATCACCGGCGCCTCCAACAACGCGGTCTCGCGCCGCGCCGAGCGGCGCCGTGCCGAACGCGGACAAGCGCAGGAGCAGCGGCCATGACTGCGGAGATCAAGCACGACACGTCGGCTTCGACGGCGCTGGACCGCGGCGACACACGCGTCAAGCATGCGACAGGGGTGGGCGGCAGGATCATCGCCTTCCTCGACCGCGTGCGCTCGGGCGATCTCGGCTCGCTGCCTGTGGTCGTCGGACTGGTCATTATTTGGACCGTCTTCACCAGCCTCAATCCGGTCTTCGTCTCGTCAAGCAACCTGGTCAACCTTCTGTTCGACTGCTCGACCGTGGGCGTGATCGCGCTCGGCATCGTCTGCGTCCTGATGGTCGGCGAGATCGACCTGTCCGTCGGCTCGATCAGCGGTTTTGCCTCGGCACTTGTCGGCACGCTGTGGGTCAACCAGGGCTGGCCGGTGGCGCTCGCCATCCTCACGGCCATCGTCTTCGGCGGACTTATCGGCTCGCTCTATGCGCTTCTGTTCAACCGGCTCGGCATGCCGAGCTTCGTTTCGACGCTCGCCGGCCTGCTCGCCGTGCTCGGCATGCAGCTCTACATCCTCGGCTCCACCGGCTCGATCAATCTGCCTTACGGCTCGAATCTGGTGAATTTCGGCCAGCTCATGGTCATGCCGGACTGGCTCTCCTATGCGCTGGCCGCGGTTCCCGGCGTCGTGCTTTTGGTCACAGGCTTGCGCACCGTCAGCCGCCGCCGCGCCGTCAACCTGTCGCCGCCCTCGGTCGGCGGGCTCATCCTGCGTGTCGCCGCCATCACGGTCGGGCTGGAGCTGATCGTCGCCTATCTCAACCAGGCGCGGGGCATTCCCTGGATGTTCGGCCTGTTCGTCGGCCTCGTGGTGGCGATGAACTACGCACTGACGCGCACCAAATGGGGCCGCTCGATGACCGCCGTCGGCGGCAACCGGGAAGCGGCGCGCCGCGCCGGCATCAAGGTGCGGTTGATCTATCTCAGTGCCTTCGTGCTGTGTTCGAGTTTCGCCGCACTCGGCGGCGTGCTCTCGGCGGCGCGGCTTGCCTCTGCCAGCCAGCAGGCCGGCACCGGCGATGTCAACCTCAACGCCATCGCGGCGGCCGTCATCGGCGGCACCAGCCTGTTCGGCGGTCGCGGCAGCGCCTATTCGGCGCTGCTCGGCATCATCGTCATCCAGTCGATCGCCAGCGGGCTGACCTTGCTCGATCTGTCGTCGTCGCTTCGCTACATGATCACCGGCGCCGTTCTGGCGATCGCGGTCATCGTCGATTCCCTGGCGCGGCGCTCGCGGGTTTCCCACGGCCGAGCCTGAACCGATCACTAGGAAGAGGGTAGAAATGGCTCAGGATCTGAGTGGAAAAGTCGCGGCAATCACCGGCGCCGCGTCGGGCATTGGCCTGGAATGCGCAAGGGCGATGCTTGCCGCCGGCGCCCGCGTCGTGCTCGTCGACCGTGCCGGGCAAGCGCTGAGGGATGTTTGCGCGGAGCTCGGACCGCGGTCGATCCCCCTGGTGATCGACCTGATGAAACCGTCCGATGTCGCCGGCATGATGCCCCGGATTCTGGAAACGGCCGGCCAGCTCGACATCTTCCATGCCAATGCCGGCGCCTATGTCGGCGGCGATGTCCTCGACGGCGATCCGGACGCCTGGGACCGCATGCTGAATCTCAACATCAACGCGGTGTTCCGCTCCGTGCATGCCGTCCTGCCGCACATGGTCGAGCGCAAGTCCGGCGACATCATCGTCACCAGTTCGATCGCCGGGCTGGTTCCCGTCGTCTGGGAGCCGATCTACACCGCCTCCAAACATGCCGTGCAGGCCTTCGTCCATACCGTCCGCCGCCAGGTCGCCAAGCACGGCCTACGCGTCGGAGCCGTTGCTCCAGGGCCCGTCGTGACGGCCCTGATCAGCGATTGGCCGCAGGAGAAGCTCGACGAAGAACTCGCGGCAGGAGGGTTGATGCAGCCCGCCGAAGTGGCGGAAGCCGTGCTGTTCATGCTCACACGTCCGCGCAACGTCACCATTCGGGATCTTGTGATCCTGCCGCAGAGCAATGATTTGTAGTCAATAGTGAATAGTGAATAGTGAATAGAAGGTAATCTGCTCACTACTCACTACTCACTACTCACCACTCACTACTCACTACTCACTACTCACTACTCACTACTCACCACTCACCACTCACCATCCACCATTCACTCCGAGGTCCCCATGCCTTCCCACTTCCTCGGCATCGATGTCGGCACCGGCAGCGCGCGCGCCGGCGTTTTTGACGAGCGCGGCGAGCTCCTGGCTTCGGCCAAGTGCGACATTGCTCTCTTCGTCGAGCCTGGCGAGATCGCCGAACAGTCGAGCCGGGACATCTGGCAGGCGGTCTGCTCGAGCGTGCGTGAGGCGGTCGGGAAGTCGGGCGTCGATCCGCGGGAAATCGGCGGCATCGGTTTCGACGCGACCTGTTCGCTGGTGGTGGTTGGAGACGATGGCGCGCCACTGCCAGTCGGCCGGTCGGGCGACAGCCAACGCAACATCATCGTCTGGATGGATCATCGGGCGCTCGATCAGGCCCAGCGCATCAATGCCGGCCGGCATCGGGTGCTGGATTATGTCGGCGGCGTCATCTCGCCGGAGATGGAAACGCCGAAACTGTTGTGGCTGAAGGAGAACCTGCCTGAAACATTTGCCCGGGCGGGGCAATTCTTCGACCTCACCGACTACCTGACCTGGCGCGCCACCGGCAGTCTGGCGCGCTCGGTATGCACGATGACTTGCAAATGGACCTATCTCAGCCATGAGCACCGCTGGGACGAGAGCTATTTTCAAGCCATCGGGCTGGGCGAACTCGCCGACGAGAACTTTGTCCGCATCGGTACCGAAGTCGTTGAGCCGGGAACGGCGGTCGGCTCGGGGCTGACCGCAGCAGCCGCAGGCGAACTGGGGCTTGCTGCCGGCACGATCGTTGGCGCCGGGCTGATCGACGCCCATGCCGGCGGCGTGGCGACCGTCGGGGCCGCTGGAGACATCGGCAGCATCCAGTCGCGAATGGCCTATGTGCTCGGCACCTCGGCGTGCACAATGGCAAGCAGCGATGCGCCGGCTTTCGTGCCGGGGGTTTGGGGTCCCTATTATTCGGCGATGGTGCCTGGGCTTTGGCTGAACGAGGGCGGCCAGTCAGCGGCAGGCGCCGCCATAGATCATCTGGTGCGTTTTCACCCTGCCGCGGCCGAAGCAACCGAGCGGGCGGCGGCCGAAGGCAAAACCCTGGTCGACTGGCTGGCTGCGACTGCTGCCGCAAGCTCGGAAAACCTCTCGGCGGCGGCTGCGCTCGCTGGAGCCATCCACGTGGTCCCCGAGTTTCTCGGCAACCGTTCGCCTCTCGCCGACCCAGATGCCCGTGGCCTGATCGCAGGGATCGGCACCGATCGCTCCGTCGACAGCCTCGTTGGTCTCTATATCGCCGGGATTTGTGGCCTCGGCTATGGAGTTCGCCAGATCGTCGCGGCGATGGCATCGTCGGGCTATGGCATCGACACGATCGTCATCAGCGGCGGTGCCGGCCAGTCGCCGCTGGTTCGCCAACTCCTCGCCGACGCCACCGGCATGGCAGTCGCCGCCTCCCGGTCGCCCGAGCCGGTGTTGCTGGGCGCCGCGATGCTGGGCGCGGTCGCAGCAGGCCGTTATCCTGACCTGTCGACCGCCATGCCAGCCATGTCACGGCTGGGCGACGTCTTTTGGCCGGCCGCCGGCTCGGTGCGGACGTGGCACGACCGACGCTACGAAGCGTTCATCGCGCTGCAAGCCGCTGCCCGTGGCATTCGCTGAGCGTACGCGTCCCGGCTGATGCCGCATCAGCGCCGCACCCTTTGCGCGAGATTATGACATGCATCCTCGGGCCTATGCGTCCGCTTCGCTCCCGCTCCGCTCGTGGATGACAAAGTCCATATTATTGCAAAATCCGCGTGACAAATTTTGACGTTTACGTAAAAAGGAGGCCGCGAACCAAACGCCAAAGACCAATGGTTTCGCGTCGGCTGAGGTCCTACGATCGGACGGCCAGTACGGAGGAGGAGCAGAGAGCATGTACCGCGCACCGGTCGAGGACATCGCCTTCACACTGAAACACGTCGCCGGCCTGAAGTCGGCGCTGGAGGCGGGCACGTTCGGCGACCTTGGCGAGGATCTGGTCGACGCCATCCTGGCAGAGGCCGGCCGCTTCGCCAGCGAGGAGATCGCGCCGCTCTATAAGATCGGCGACGAGCATGGTGCGGTGCTCAAGGACGCGGCCGTCACCACGCCGCGCGGCTGGAAGGAACTCTACCGGCGCTGGATCGAGGGCGGCTGGAACGCGCTGTCGGGACCGGAAGAATTCGGCGGCCAGGGCCTGCCCACAATGCTTGGCGTCGCCGCGCTCGAAATGTGGAATTCTGCCGCCATGGCTTTCGGCATCGGCCCGACGCTGACCATGGGCGCCGTCGAGGCGCTGACCAAGCACGCCTCCGAGGAACTCAAGGCCAAATATCTGGAAAAACTCGTCTCCGGCGAGTGGATGGGCACGATGAACCTGACCGAGCCGCAGGCGGGCTCCGATCTGGCTGCGCTGCGAAGTCGCGCCGAGCCGGCAGGCGACGGCACCTACCGCATCTTCGGGCAAAAAATCTTCATCACCTATGGCGAGCACGATTTCACCGACAACATCGTCCATATGGTGCTGGCGCGGCTGCCCGACGCGCCGGCTGGCACGCGCGGCATCTCGCTGTTCCTGGTGCCGAAATTCCTGGTCAATGACGATGGCTCGCTCGGTGCCCGCAACGACGTCTTCTGTTCCGGCCTGGAACATAAGCTTGGCATCCATGCCTCGCCGACCTGCACCATGATCTATGGCGACGGGTTTCAAGGCATGACACCCGGCGCCGTCGGCTGGCTGATCGGCGAGGAGAACAAGGGGCTGGCCTGCATGTTCACCATGATGAACAACGCCCGTCTTGCCGTCGGCATGCAGGGCGTGGCGGTGGCCGAAGCGGCGACCCAGAAAGCCATCGCCTATGCCAATGAGCGCCGCCAGGGCAAGGCCTCGGACTATGCGGGTGCCGGCATGGCGCCTATCGTTCATCATCCGGATGTCCAGCGCAACCTGTTGACGATGAAGGCGCTGACGCAGATCGCCCGCTCGATCAGCTATTCCTGCGCGCATGCCATCGACCGTGCCCGTGTCGCGGAAGGCGAGGCCGCCGCCAACTGGCGCGACCGCGCCAATCTGCTGACGCCGCTGGCGAAAGCCTTTTCAACCGATATCGGAGTCGAGGTCGCATCGCTTGGGCTGCAGGTGCATGGCGGCATGGGCTTCATCGAAGAGACGGGCGCGGCGGCGCTCTATCGCGATGCCCGCATCGCCCCGATTTACGAAGGCACCAACGGCATCCAGGCGATCGATCTCGTCTCGCGAAAACTGCCGCTCGGCGGCGGCGAGCATGTACACCGCTATATCGGCGAACTGAAAGCGGTGTCGGACGCGGTGCGTACCTCGAACATCGACGGCTTCGGCCGCACCGCCGACAATCTCGACCGGGCGCTTGCCGATCTCGACGAGGCGACGCGCTTCCTGCAAAGGCTGCTGGCCGACGGCAAGGCCGATGCCGCGATGGCCGGCGCCACCCCCTATCTCAGGCTGATGTCGTTCACCGCCGGTGGCGCCTATCTGGCGCAAGGCGGGCTTGCCGATCGTGGCCGCATCGCCCTTTGCCGCTTCTTCGCCGAAAACCTGCTTGGCGAAACGCGCGCCCTCAAGGAGCGCGTCATTGACGGCGCCGAAAGCCTGGCCGCTGCCGGCAAATCGCTGATATCGGCCTGAAACATTCCAACGCTCGAAGGGACCACCGTGACCGACCATATCCTCATCGAGCGCCGCGGCGCCGTGCAGATCATCCGCATGAACCGCCCCGACAAGAAGAATGCGCTGACGCGCGCCATGTACGCGAAAATGTCGGCCGCCCTTGCCGAAGGGGATGCCGATCCAGGGGTGCGCGTGCACGTCTTCCTCGGCCTGCCCGGCGCCTTCTCGGCCGGCAATGACCTTGCCGACTTCCTGGTTGTTGCCACCGGCGGCGAGGGCGGCACTGAAGTCTGGGATTTCCTGATGGCGCTGGCCAGGGTGGAAAAGCCGGTGGTTTCGGGCGTTGACGGCATCGCGGTCGGCATCGGCACCACGCTCAACCTGCACTGCGACCTCACCTTCGCCACGCCGCGCACGGTGTTTCGCACACCTTTCGTCGATCTCGGCCTGGTGCCTGAGGCCGGCTCAAGCCTGCTTGCGCCGCAGATCCTGGGCCGGCAGGGCGCTTTTGCCCTGCTTGGGCTCGGCGAAGATTTTTCCGCCGAGCGCGCCAAAGCCGCCGGCCTGATCCATGAGGTGGTCGAAGAGAGTGCCCTGGAGAGCGCGGTGCTGACCGCGGCCGGCGAGATTGCCGCCAAGCCGCGGCAGGCGCTGAAGATCGCCCGCGACCTGATGCTTGGCTCCCGCGACGAACTCGTCGCCCGCATCAAGCTCGAAAGCGAGCATTTCCGCGAGCGGCTGAGATCCGAAGAGGCGCGCGCCGCGCTCACGGCTTTCATGACGCGGAAGAAAGCTGGTTGAACCTAAGCAGGTTCCGCAAAAGTGTCCCACGATCTTGCGATAAGAACCCTCGGCAAACAAAGAAATCCAAGCAGAGATTCGTGGGCCGAGCCATGAATGTCTGCTTAGCGATGCTCGGTCGCGATACGCAAGCCAAGACCGATCAGAAGTGTCCCGGTGATCCCTTCGACGACGCGCCGGACCGACGGCTGGCGAAGCCAGTCTCCGGCCTTGGCAACGACGGCTGCGTAAAACACCAGCCACGCGAAGGTCGTCAACGCAAAGGTGATCCCAAGCAACAACAGCGATAAGAATGTCGCTTCGCCGGCCGGTACGAACTGCGGCAGCAGGCTGGGGAAGAACACGGCGATCTTCGGATTGCTGAGATCACTGACAAGGCCTTGCCGATAGGCAGCGCCTGATGCCAGACGGGCTTGCGGAACTTTTGCCGTCTGGGGATGCGGGATGGCAGATGGCCGGAACGCTTCACGCAACGCCTGGGCGCCGAGGTAAATAAGATAGGCCGCCCCGGCATATTTGATCGCCAGGAAGAGCGGTTCGGAAGCCGTGAGCAAGGCAACGATGCCGGCGCTGGTGGCAAGCGCCCAGATCGACAGGCCTGACGCGATTCCGAGCGCAGTGAAGAGTCCCGCGGAACGGCCGCCAAGCAGCGTGTTGCGGATCGTGATCGCCGTGTCCGGCCCGGGTGTCATGATCACCACCAGGGAAACGCCGAGGAATGCCAGAAAGAGTGTCATGCCATTCCTCCAGTGGAGCAGATATCAAGGATAGAGCCGCGTCTTGTCCCAGCCGCCCGCTGCGTTGCGCGAAAAGACGACGCGGTCGTGCAGCCGGAACGGTCGGTCATGCCAGAACTCGATCGTCTGCGGCAGGATGCGGAAGCCCGACCAGTGCTTCGGCCGCGGTATATCGCCGATGGCATAGCGCGCCGTGTATTCGGCGACCGCCTTCTCCAGCGCGAAGCGGCTTTCCAGCGGCCGCGACTGTTTCGAAGCCCAGGCGCCGATACGGCTGCCGCGCGGCCGCGTCGCGTAATAGGCGTCGGCCTCGGCCTCGCTGACGATCTCCACCGGCCCGCGCACGCGCACCTGGCGGCGCAGCGATTTCCAGTGGAAGCACATCGCCGCCTTCATGCTGCCAAGAATCTCGCGGCCCTTGGCGCTCTCGAAATTCGTGTAGAACACAAACCCCCGTTCATCGAACCCCTTGAGCAGCACCATCCGGACGTCCGGCATGCCGTCGGCATCGACGGTTGCCAACGCAACGCCGTTGGGATCGTTGGGCTCGCTTTTGGTGGCATCGTCCAGCCAGGCGGCAAAGAGCCGGAACGGCTCAGCCGCGTCTGTGAAGTCACCGCTTGTTAACTCAGTTTCGTTCATAGTTTTCCGAATTTTTAATGTTCGTGGAGGAGATCGCCGATTGTCGCGTATCGCGCAAGCTTTTGACAGCAGGCAACGGAGCGTTATCGCTTCGGCCAGCGCCAAGGTTGCGCTCCTGACATTGGCGCTTCCGCTCGCCGCCTGCGGCGCCGGCGGCTTCAGCCTGCAAAAGGCCGAGATCGACCGTTCCATCATCACCTCCAGCGCGCCCTCGTCGGCCGGGGCGCCGGTGAGCAGCGACCAGGCGTCGGACCAGACCACGATCGGCAACGCCGTCTCCTCCGCCGACATCGAGCAGCTCGGCGGCCAGGCGGTGCCGTGGGCCAATGCCGGCACCGGCTCGCGCGGCTCGATCACCGAGCTGGTCGAACTGAAGGACACCGGCCAGACCTGCCGCCGCTTCACCGCTTCGCGCGAGAGCTTCGACGGGGTGTCGATGTTCAAGGGCGAGCTGTGCATGGCCGGTGCCGGCGGATGGCACATGCAGGCGTTCGAGGCGCTCTGATTTTCAGTCGCCGATCTCGCCTTGCGCCACTGGAATTTCTTCCTATGGGGGCGCATATAGGGAGCAACCGCGGACTCATTCTCTCAAGCAGGCAGGAAGCATGCGCGACCCCTATGAGGTGCTGGGCGTTGCCAGGAACGCATCGGCCAAGGACATAAAATCGGCGTACCGCAAACTCGCCAAGAAGCATCATCCGGACCAGAATCCGAATGATCCCAAGGCGAAGGACCGGTTTGCCGCCGCCAACCAGGCCTACGAGATCGTCGGCGACGAGAAGACGCGCGCCGCCTATGATCGCGGCGAGATCGACGCCGACGGCAAGCCGAAATTCCAAGGTTTCGAGGGCGCGGCCGGCGGTGGCGATCCGTTCGCCGGGTTCCGCCGCCAGCAGGGACCCGGCGGGGCGCATTTCGAGTTCCGCACGGGACGCCCGGGCGGCGATCCGTTCGACGGCAACAGCGACATTTTCAGCCAGATCTTTGGCGATGCCTTCTCCGGCGTTCGCGGCGCGGGCGAGCGCCGCCGGCCCGTCCAGGCCGCTGACCTCAACGTCACGCTCGACGTCACCATCGAGGAAGCGGCCACTGCCGAAAAGGTGACGGCGATGTTCCCGGACGGCCGCAAGGTGGCGGTCAAGCTGCCGGCGTATGTCGAGGACGGCCAGACCATCCGCCTCAAGGGCCAGGGCGAGCAGGGCCCAGGCCAGCCGGGCGATGCGCTGGTCAAGATCCATTTTCGCCGCCATCCGCGCTATCGCATCGAGGGCCGCGACCTGCATGTCGATTTGCCCGTGGAACTCACGGATGCGGTGCTCGGCGCCAAGGTTGCGGTCGAGACGCCGACCGGCAAGCTCGCCGTCAACGTTCCGGCATGGTCGAGCTCGGACAAGGTATTGCGCCTGAAGGGCAGGGGTTTGCCCGAAAAGGCCGGCGGCCATGGCGATCTCTACGCCCATGTGCGGCTGATGCTGCCGGAAGGCGGCGACGGCGAGCTCGAGGCGCTGATGCGCCGCCGAAAAGGCTGATCGGATAAGTTTTCCCCCGCGGACAGTCCGTTATGGACGCTTGAAGGGGCTCGGTGCCTGTGCGATAGGCTCCACAAGCTGATATTTCTTGCGGAGAACGCGCACATGGCGGGTGGACAGGGCCTGATGGCCGGTAAGCGGGGCCTGATCCTCGGCGTCGCGAACAATCGGTCGATTGCCTTCGGCATCGCCAGGGCCTGCGCCGATCACGGCGCCGAAATCGCGCTGACCTATCAGGGTGAGGCCTTCAAGAAGCGCGTCGAGCCGCTGGCGGCGGAACTCAACGCCCATGTCGCCGGCCATTGCGACGTCACCGATCCGGAAAGCCTCGACGCCGTCTTCGCCGACATCGCCAAGCATTGGGGCAAGCTCGATTTCCTCGTCCACGCCATCGCCTTTTCCGACAAGGACGAGCTGACCGGCCGCTATGTCGAGACGACGCGCGACAATTTCCTGCGCACCATGGATATTTCGGTCTATTCCTTCACCACTATCGCCAAACGGGCCGAGCCCCTGATGACCGATGGCGGCTCGCTGCTGACGCTGACCTATTACGGCGCCGAGAAGGTAATGCCGCACTATAACGTCATGGGCGTCGCCAAGGCGGCGCTCGAAGCCAGCGTGCGCTATCTGGCCGTCGATCTCGGCGCCAGGAAAATCCGCGTCAACGCCATCTCCGCCGGCCCGATCAAGACGCTCGCCGCTTCCGGCATCGGCGACTTCCGCTACATATTGAAGTGGAACGAATACAATTCACCGCTGAAGCAGACGGTGACGCAGGAAGAAGTCGGCGATTCCGCCGTCTATTTCCTGTCGGACCTGTCGCGCGGCGTCACCGGCGAGGTCCATCATGTCGATTCCGGCTACCACGTCGTCGGCATGAAGGCGGTCGACGCGCCCGACATCTCGACCGTCAAGGACTGAGCCTCTCTGCTTATCCCTCCCGTCCAGGCCCGACCTACGGAAGACCTGATGTATCCGCTCGTCTACATCGCCCGCCACGGCCAGACGCAGTGGAATGCCGAGCGCCGGCTGCAGGGCCAGGCAGACACCGATATCAACGCGCTTGGCCGCGAGCAGGCAACCCACAATGGCCGGCGGCTAACGGAGTTTGTCAGAAATCCTGCGGATTTCGACTTTGTCTCAAGCCCGATGCGGCGCACGCGCGAAACGATGGAAGCGATGCGCGCCGCGATGGGGCTCGACCCTTTCGCCTACCGCACCGATCCACCTCTGGTGGAATTGAGTTTCGGCGACTGGCAGGGTTTCACCTTTGCCGAGCTCGAGGCCAGGCATCCCGGCTCGACCAAGGCACGACGCTTCGCCAAATGGGATTTCCAGCCACCCGGCGACGGCGCCGAAAGTTATCAGATGCTGCTCGAACGGGTAAAGCCGTGGTTCGACGCGCTCGACAGGCAGACCGTCTGCGTCACCCATGGCGGCGTCATGCGCTGCCTGTTCCGCTTTGTGGCCGGCGTCTCCAAACAGGAGGCGGCCAGTCTTGAAATCCCGCAGGATAGACTGCTCCGGCTGGAAGGCCGGAGCCTGGAATGGCTGTAAGACTGAAAGGCGCGCGAATGCAGGTCGGGCCGGCCTCACCTGAATTAATTCGCGCTGCTGTCCGGCAGTTCCATGTCGGTGACGACGTTCTCGCCATTCGTCACGTCGAAGGCGATGACGATATCCATGCCGGGCTTCAGCGCGTCGAGATCGGTCTCGGCGTTGAGTTTGTAGGACTTGCCGTCGTCCAGCGTCAGCGTGAGGCTGTCCTTGTCGACCTTCTTGATGAGGCCTTCGGTCTGGCCGGCGAAAGCGGCGGCGGTGGAAATCATGAGCATGGCGGCAACAGCGCCAATCAGGGTACGCATCGTCGTCCTCTTTGGTCATTGCGCCGGCTTGGTCAGCGGCGGGTCCTCAACGGCGGATGGAAGAGAGCAGAAAACAACCGAATGTGTCAAAACTAAATCCGCCGGATCACAGTTTGACCACTGTGGAAAACGCCAATAGAAGGCAGGCTTCAGCCGGCTTCGGGGCCGGGCAGGACGCTTAAATGTCTCACAACACCTTCGGCCATTTGTTCCGCGTTACCACCTGGGGTGAAAGCCACGGCGCCGCGCTCGGTTGCGTTGTGGATGGCTGTCCGCCCGGCATCCGCTTCAGCCGTGAGGAGATCCAGGCCGAGCTCGACAGGCGCCGCCCCGGCCAGTCGCGTTTCGTCACCCAGCGCCGCGAGCCCGACGAGGTGAAGATCCTCTCCGGCTTCATCCTCGACGAGGACGGCGAGACGATGATCACCACCGGTACGCCTATCTCGATGCTGATCGAGAATGTCGATCAGCGCTCCAAGGATTATGGCGAGATCGCCCGCCAATACCGGCCGGGCCATGCCGACTACACCTACGACGTCAAATACGGCCTGCGCGATCATCGCGGCGGCGGCCGCTCCTCGGCGCGCGAGACGGCGGCGCGTGTGGCGGCCGGCGCGCTGGCGCGAAAGGTGGTGCCGGGCATGGTGGTGCGCGGCGCGCTGGTCTCCATGGGCGAAAAATCGATCGACCGCGCCAACTGGAACTGGAATTTCGTCAGCGATGCCGAAAATCCGTTCTTCACCCCCGATCCGGCGTCCGTTCCGGTCTTCGCCGCCTATCTCGACGGCATCCGCAAAGCCGGCTCCTCGGTCGGCGCCGTCATCGAGATCGTCGCCGAGGGCGTGCCGGCAGGCCTCGGCGCGCCGATCTACGCCAAGCTCGACCAGGACATTGCTTCCGGCCTGATGTCGATCAACGCCGTCAAGGGTGTCGAGATCGGCAACGGCTTCGAGGCCGCCCGCATCACCGGCGAACAGAATGCCGACGAGATGCGCATCGGCAATGACGGCAAGCCGGTGTTTTTGTCCAACAATGCCGGCGGCATTCTCGGCGGCATCTCGACCGGGCAGGCGATCGTCGCCCGTTTCGCCGTCAAGCCGACCTCTTCGATCCTGACGCCGCGCAAATCGATCGACAAGGACGGCAATGACGTCGAGGTGAAGACCAAAGGCCGCCACGACCCCTGCGTCGGCATCCGCGCCGTGCCGATCGGCGAAGCCATGGTTGCCTGCGCGGTCGCCGATCATTATCTGCGGCACAGAGGACAGACGGGGAAGGGGAGTAGGGGAGTAGGGGAGTAGGGGAGTATGTTGCGCGGCATGCCGAGCCATCCGAATTTCCTTTCCCTACTCCCGTACTCCCTTATTCCCCTACTCCCTTAGCGAGCAAAGCGAGCCCATGCCTTACGACCAAAAAAAAACCGTCGAAGCGATCCGCGCCTTCGAGCGCGGCGAGATCGTCGTCGTCATGGACGATGACGGGCGCGAGAACGAGGGCGACCTGATCGTTGCCGCCGTCCATTGCACGCCGGAAAAAATGGCCTTCATCGTCCGCAACACTTCCGGCATCGTCTGCACGCCGATGCCTCGCGAGGAAGCGCGGCGCCTGAACCTGCAGCCGATGGTGGCCGACAATGATTCCGCCCACACCACCGCCTTCACCGTCAGCGTCGATTTCAAGCACGGCACCACGACCGGCATTTCGGCCGATGACCGCACGCTGACCGTCCGCAATCTCGCCAACGGCAATGTCGGCCCGTCGGATTTCGTCCGCCCTGGCCACATCTTCCCGCTGATCGCGCGCGAAGGCGGCGTGCTGATGCGCTCCGGCCATACGGAAGCCGCCGTCGACCTCTGCAAGCTCGCCGGCCTGCCGCCGGTCGGCGTCATTTCCGAACTGGTCAACGACGACGGCACGGTCAAGCGCGGCCCGCAGGTCGCGGCCTTTGCCGAGGAGCATGGGCTGAAGCAGGTTTCGGTCGCCGATCTCATCGCCTACCGGCAGCGCAAAGAGACGCTGGTCGTGCGCGTCGCCTGCTCGGACATCGACACGCCCGGCGGCAAGGCGCAGGCCTTCACTTACACGCTGCCTTGGGATTCCATGCACCATCTCGCAGTCGTCTTCGGCGATATCCGCGATGGCGAGGAGGTGCCGGTGCGCCTGCATTCGGAGGATGTCGTCACCGACGTGTTCGGCACCAGCCATCGGCTGGACGCCATCATGAAGGCGATGGGCGAGCGCCGGCGCGGCGTCATCGTCTATCTGCGCGAAGGCTCCGTCGGCGTCGCCCATCAGGAGCGCAAGCGGCCGGCGAGCGGCGACCGCGAGGACCACGAAGAGGCGCGCCGCCGCGAGAGCGAGTGGCGCGAGATCGGGCTTGGCGCCCAGATTCTGAAGGATCTCGGCATTTCCTCCATCAACCTGATCGCCTCGCGTGAGCGCCACTATGTCGGCCTCGAAGGTTTTGGCATCCACATCGCCAAGACCGAGATTTTGTAGTCCGTCGACGGATTGACGGTCCTCCGCGACGTCGTCATCCACGGGCGGAGCAAGGAGCGAAGCGACGCGCGAAGACCCGAGGATCCATTCCGTGACGTCGAAGCGTCGCGACGGTTCAGAATTCTGCTCCGCTGCACTCTACGATCAAGGTAACGGAATGGATCCTCGGGTCCGCGCTCCGCTTCGCGTCGCTCCGTCCGTGGATGACGATGTCGAGGAGCCCTCGGCTAACTGCCAACGTCTGTGACCGAATAACCGTCACTCCGCCGGGACCACCGCCTCGCCCCGATCCACGTCGCAATCCTCCGTTGCCAGCCGGCATTGGCCGGCGAGCACTGTGCCGAGCGCAATCGCGCCCGCCGCCACCGATACCCAGAATCCGCTCTGCGGGCCGAACGCGTCGACCACCGCGCCGGCAGCGAAGGAGCCCAGCGCCATGCCGATGCCGATCCCGGTCGTCACCCAGGTGACGCCTTCCGTCAGCATCGCCGCCGGCACATGACGCTCGATCAGGCCGAAGGCGGTGATGAAGGTCGGCGAGATGGCGAAACCGCTGACGAAGACGGCTAGCGCCAGCAACGGTACGGTGTCGGCAAACAGCAGCGGCAGCGTGGTGAGCGCGATGACGGCGACGGCAATCGCCAGTTGCCGTTGCAGCGGCATTGTCAGATTGAGCGCGCCGATGATGATGCCGAGCACAAAGGATCCCAGCGCATAGACGCCGATGACCAGACTGGCCGCCTCGGGCTGGCCGAGCTCTTTGGTGATGGCAACCGTGGTCACTTCCGTCGTCGCGAAGGTCGCGCCGATGAAGATCAGAGCGAAAGTGATGATCTGCACCGGCCTAAGGCGGATCGCCGATCCGGCCGCGCCATCCGCCGCCGGACGCACCGGCGGCTCCGTCGAACGCTGAAGCAGGAACGCAGCCGAGCCGAAGGCGAGCAGCAGGGTGCTCACCAGCACGCCGGCTTCCGGGAACAGCGCAGCGCTTAAGCCCACCGACAGCGACGCACCGGCGACATAAACCAGCTCGTCGGCCGCGGATTCAAAGGCGAAGGCGGTGTTGAGCTCTGGCCGATCGCGGAAAATCTCGGTCCAGCGCGCCCGCACCAGCGCCGGGATGCTCGGCATTGCGGCGGCAAGCAGTGCCGACAAGAACAATGTCCATATCGGCCAATGCTGATTGGCAGCTACGATCAGTGTTGCGAAGAAAAGCACGGAAATGAAGGTTGCCGGCATGGCCACTCGTGTCTGGCCGAGCCGGTCCACCAGTCTCGATATCTGCGGGGACAGAAAGGCGTTGACCAGCGCATAGGTCGCCGAGACGGCTCCGGCCAGCCAGTATTCGCCATGCGTCTGTGCCAGCATCGCCACGATGCCGATCGGCGCCATGGCGATCGGCAGCCGGGCGATAAAGGCAGCCGCGGCAAAACCCTTGGTGCCGGGAGCCCGAAAGATTTCCAAATAGGGGTTTCGCATCGTCTTGTTCCTCGACAAGGGGAAGGCAGGCAATTACATACGCGGCGTATGAGTGTCAGATAGTTCATACGTAGCGTATGTCAATTGGCATACGGAGCGTATGTGGATAGGTCCAGAAGCCATGCACAAACCCCGCAAGGAGATGATCGCCGAGACGCGCGCCAAGCTGATCGCCGCAGCCCGCCATGCCTTCGGCACGATCGGCTATGCAGACGCTTCGATGGACGATTTTACTGCTTCGGCCGGCCTGACGCGCGGTGCGCTCTACCATCATTTCGGCGACAAGAAGGGCCTGTTGCAGGCGGTGATCGCGGAGATCGACGGTGAGATGGCAGCGCGCGTGAACGAGGTAGCGTCACGGGCGCCAACCCGCTGGCAGCACTTCGTCGACGAGTGCACCACCTATATCGAGATGGCGCTGGAGCCGGAGATCCAGCGCATCATGTTCCGCGACGGCCCGGCCGTCCTCGGCGACCCGGCACAATGGGCGAACGCTAATGCCTGCGTCGCTTCAATGACCGAGCACCTGACGGCCTTGCAGCAAGAGGGCGTCGTCGTGCCCGATCTCGATCCCGAAACCGCGGCGCGGCTGATCAACGGCGCCAGCAGCCAGGCCTCGCAGCGCATCGCCAATTCCAAGGACCCTGAAGCGACGTCGAAGAAGGCGATAGCAGCATTCAAGCAGCTGCTCGAAGGGTTGCTCAAGAAGCCAAAGCAAACGACCGGGTAACCACACCCGCCGGCTTGTGCACCGGTTTTTGGGCCGGCACGCCGCTGCCGCGTTGACAATCTCGTGCGTGGGCGCATCCTCTCGCGCCATCTTAAGGCAGGGGTCGGGCCATGTGGGACTTCAGCATCGGCAGGTCGGTGTCCATCATGATGAGGACATGGCCTTTCATCGTCTTTCGCATGATCGTCTATTTCGGCATCACGCTGGCTTTCATCATGGCGACCGGCACCGGCGCCAGCGTCGGCTATGGCGTCGGCCACATCTCGACCGATCCCGACGGTCCGCTCTCCTTCGCGCTCTGGGGCGGCGTGGTCGGCTTCGGCGTCGTCGCGGTCGCTATGTACTGGATCCGCGGATACATCCTCTACATCGTCAAGGCCGGGCACATCGCGGTCATGGTCCATCTCATCGACGGCCATGACGTTCCCGACGGGCAGGGCCAGATCGCCTATGCCAGGGAAGTGGTCGCCCAGCGTTTCGCCGAGGCCAATATCCTTTTTGTCGTCGATACGCTGGTCAACGGCGCCATCCGCGCCATCACCGGCCTGACCGCCGGCATCGCCGCCTTCCTGCCCATTCCCGGCCTTAGCGGCCTCGTCAGCTTCGTCAACACCGTCATCCGCCTGTCGCTGACCTATGTCGACGAGATCATCCTCGGCTACAACATCCGCATCAATTCGAGCACGCCTTTCGAGACTGCCAGGCAAGGCGTCGTGCTTTACGCCCAGAACGGCAAGATCATGGTCAAGAACGCGGTCTGGCTGGCGGCGATCATGTGGGGCGTGTCCTTCCTCATTTTCCTTTTGATGCTGGCGCCGGCCGCCGCCATCCTGTGGGTCATGCCGGGACAGCTTGCCGGCTGGGCCTTCGTGCTCGCCATCGTCTTTGCGTGGGCCTTCAAGGCGGCCTTCATCGAGCCATTCGCCATCGTTTCGCTGATGCAGGTCTATTTCGCAACCATCGAGGGCCAGGTTCCCAATCCCGAATGGGACCGGCGGCTGGTCGAAACCTCGTCGAAATTCCGCGAGCTCAAGGACAGGGCGCTTGCCTCCTTCCGCGGCTCGCGCTGGGAGGCGCCGAGCACCGCAGTCTGATCATGGCTTCCGCCGGTCTTCCGCGCCGAGCCTCACTATCGCCGATTTGAGCGGCGCCTCGCCGGCGCCGCAGAAAATCTCGCTCATCACCAGCTCTGGCAGCGGCAGCCGACGGCCCCAGCCATGCGCTTCGAGATCCGGTTTCGGCGCGAATTCCGAGACGCGGCCGACGCACAGATAGGCGATCGGCGTCACGTGCTCGGGGATCGACAGCAGCCGCTTCAGCGCTTGCGTTTCGATGATGCTGACCCAGCCGACGCCGACGCCCTCGGCCCGCGCGGCCAGCCAGAAATTCTGCACGGCACAGACGGTGCTGTAGAGGTCCATCTCCGGATTGTGCCAGCGCCCGAGCGGCGAGTTTTGCGAGCGCTGCCGGTCGCAGGTGATGCACAGGTTCAGCGCGCTTTCGCAGATGCCTTCGAGCTTCAGCTTGCGGTAGAGCGCCCGCCGCTCTTCTTCCATGGCCGGCAATTCCTGTTCGCGGGCGGCGAGAAACAAATCGCGCACCTGCCGCCGCCGTTCCGCATCGCGGATAACGATGAAATTCCACGGCTGCATGTAGCCGACCGACGGCGCGTGATGAGCGGCCGTAAGCAGCCGCGCCAGCACCCGGTCATCGAGATCGTCCGACACGAAGTGGCTGCGCACGTCGCGCCTGGTGAACATCGCCCGGTAGACGGCGTCGCGCCCCAATTGGTCAAAGTCTTCGCCGCCCGCGGCGGTTGCTGGTACCGTCATCGCTTGTCCCCTTGCGATAAGCAGTCCTCCGCCTGACCATGCGGACGACCATGTCTGCCGGGCCGGTCTTCTGGCTCGGGATCGACCCGCGTCCGGCGCCTTCCCGTCATCGACAGTGGCTTTTGCCGGCGCGGTCCCCCTCACAGCGTTGGGCACGCCACGGAATTCAACCGTGTTCCCGATTCTCCCGCGTCGCGGGCACCAGGCAGCGGCGGGACCTTATCGCGAACGCAGCGCGACGCCAATGCCGCCGGCGACACGGCAAGGCGCGATTTCCCCAGCCATTGGAATTCGAAACATGGTCATTCCGGTCGTAGGTGCCTAGATTAGGGCAATGGCTACCCGTCTCTACACCCATCCGGTCTTCCTCGAACACATCACGCCGCCCGGCCATCCCGAGCGGCCCGACCGTCTGCGCGCCATCGAACGCGTGCTGGACGACGAGGCGTTTTCAGCCCTAGACCGCGTCCAGGCGCCGGAGGGCGACGAGGCGACCATCCTCTACGCGCATCCTGAGGATTTCGTCGAGCGCGTGCGCGCCGCGATCCCCGAAACCGGGCTCGCCCGCATCGATGCCGACACCACTGCCAGCCCGAAGAGCTGGCAAGCGGCGGTGACGGCGATCGGCGCCGCCAACGCCGCCGTCGACGACGTTTTCGAGGGCCGCGCCGCCAATGCCTTCGTTGCCGCGCGTCCACCCGGCCACCATGCCGAGAAGACCACAGCGATGGGCTTCTGCCTTTTCAACACTGCGGCGATTGCCGCCCGCTACGCGCAAAAAAAGCACCAGGCCGAGCGCGTCGCCATCGTCGACTGGGATGTCCACCACGGCAACGGCACGCAGGACATTTTTTGGGACGACCCGTCGGTGCTCTACTGCTCGACGCACCAGATGCCGCTTTATCCGGGCACCGGGGCAAAAAACGAAACCGGCGCCGGCAACATCGTCAACGCGCCGCTGGCGCCGCAAACCGGCAGCGAAGCGTTCCGCGACGCGTTCCTGTCGCGCGTGCTGCCGTCGATCGAAGCGTTCGCGCCCGACCTGATCATCATTTCGGCCGGTTTCGACGCGCACCGTCGCGATCCGCTGGCCGAGATCAACCTGACCGAGGAGGATTTCGACTGGGCGACGGGCCAGCTGATGGAACGCGCCGGACGCCACAGCGGCAACCGGCTCGTTTCCCTGCTGGAGGGCGGCTACGATCTGCAGGGACTGGCATTTTCGGTCGCCGCCCATGTCGGGCGGCTGATGAAGGGATAGGATATGGCTGGCGAAGGCAATGAAGACGTCAAGGCGATGAGCTTCGAACAGGCGCTCGACGCGCTGGAGAAGATCGTCGATGATCTGGAGCGCGGCGACGTCCCGCTCGACCAGTCGATCAAGATCTACGAGCGCGGCGAGGCGCTGAAGGCCCATTGCGACCGTTTGCTGAAGGCGGCCGAGGACAAGGTCGAGAAGATCAGGCTGTCGCGCGACGGCAAGCCGGTTGGCACGGAGCCGCTCGACGCGGAATAGTTTGGAACGGGTGGGGCAGAGAAGCAGGAGTTCAAGCTATGTGCCGCAACATCAAGACCTTGGCCAATTTCGAACCGCCGGCGACCAATGACGAAGTGCATGACGCAGCACTTCAGTTCGTGCGCAAGCTGAGCGGTTCCACCAAACCATCCAAGCGCAACGAACATGCTTTCTATCACGCCGTGGAGGCGATCGCCGCCGCGGCGCGCGAGCTGCTCGATTCGCTGGAAACCACACAAGAGCCGCGCAACCGCGAGGAAATGGCGGCCAAGGCGAAAGCCAGATCCGCGCTGCGGTTCGCCTGAGGGGATCGAATGAGCTTCTTTCCGGGAAACGACCCTGAACCGGGCGATGGTTTCGCCTGCGACCAGATCGAGCTGATGGTCATCCCCAATGCCAAGGACATTGGCGGCTTTGAGGTCCGTCGCGCGCTGCCGACCGCCAAGCGCCGGCTGGTCGGACCGTTCATCTTCTTCGACCGCATGGGGCCCGCCATCCTGCGCGCCGGCCATGCCATCGACGTGCGCCCGCATCCGCATATCGGGCTTTCCACCGTCACCTATCTTTTCGACGGCAAGATCCGGCATCGCGACTCGCTCGGCACCGAAATGGTGATCGCGCCCGGCGACGTGAACCTGATGACCGCCGGCCGTGGCATCGTTCATTCCGAGCGCACGCCGGACGAATTGCGCGGCGCGCCGATGTCGATGTCCGGCCTGCAGACCTGGCTGGCATTGCCAGACGGCAAGGAGGAGATCGCTCCGGTCTTCGAGAATACATCGGTGATCCGCTTGCCCGAGATCGATGCCGAGGGTGTCGAGGGCCGGGTCGTCATCGGCGAATTCTCCGGCCTGCGCTCGCCGGTGGCGAGCGCCTCGGAGACGCTCTACGCCGACCTCAGGCTGGCTGCGGGCGCCAGCGTGAAAATCCCGGCCGATGCCGAGGAGCGCGCCATCTATACGCTGGAAGGCGAGGTTTCGATCGCCGGCGACCGTTTTCCGGCCGAGCGGCTTCTGGTGTTCAAGCCGGGCGACGAGATTGTCGTATCGTCCGAACAGGGCGCCCATTTCATGCTGTTCGGCGGCGCGTCGCTGGGTTCCAGGCGCTATATCTGGTGGAATTTCGTCTCATCCTCGAAAGAACGCATCCAACAGGCCAAGGAAGAATGGAAGACAGGCCGCTTCGATATCGTTCCTGGTGATGAGGAGGAGTTCATTCCGCTGCCCGAAAGATAGAGCAGGATGAGGCATCTTGCACCGGGCGCGTCACTGACGCGCATTTACATTCGGCCTGGAGCGGCATATTTCGCGCATGATCATGGCGCATGCCCAAGATGAAGGTTAGCGCAAGGTTAATTTTTCAGCAGGCCGCTTCAGAGTGAACGCAAAGCCCGACACGCCGCTCCTCGACAAGATCCGCATCCCCGCGGATCTGCGGGCGCTCGACGAAAGCGAGTTGCCGCAGCTCGCCACGGAACTGCGCGCCGAGTTGGTCGATGCCGTCTCGCACACCGGCGGCCACCTTGGCGCCGGCCTTGGCGTGGTCGAGCTCACTGTTGCGCTGCACTATGTCTTCAACACGCCGCAAGATCGGCTGATCTGGGATGTCGGCCACCAAGCCTATCCGCATAAAATCCTGACCGGCCGCCGCGACCGCATCCGCACGCTTCGCCAGGAAGGCGGCCTCTCCGGCTTCACCCGCCGCAGCGAAAGCGAATATGACCCGTTCGGCGCCGCGCATTCCTCGACCTCGATTTCCGCCGGCCTCGGCATGGCGATGGCCCGCGACCTCTCCGGCGGCCGCAACAATGTCATTGCCGTCATCGGCGACGGCGCCATGTCGGCCGGCATGGCCTATGAAGCGATGAACAATGCGGGCGCCCTCGACGCCCGCCTAATCGTCATCCTCAACGACAACGACATGTCGATCGCCCCGCCGACCGGCGCCATGAGCGCCTATCTGGCCAGGCTCGCCTCCGGCAAGACCTATCTCGGCCTGCGCGATTTCGGCAAGAAGCTGACATCCTATCTCGGCGAGCGCGCCGATCGCGCCATCACGCGCGCCGTCGAGCATGCGCGCGGCTATGTCACCGGCGGCACGCTGTTCGAGGAACTCGGCTTCTATCACATCGGCCCGATCGACGGCCACAATCTCGAGCACCTGATCCCGGTGCTGAGAAACGTCCGCGACAATTCCGATGGCCCGGTGCTGATCCATGTCGTCACACAGAAGGGCAAGGGCTACGCGCCGGCGGAAGCCGCCGCCGACAAATATCACGGCGTCAACAAGTTCGACGTCATCACCGGCGCCCAGGCCAAGGCGCCGGCCAACGCGCCGAGCTACACCAAGGTTTTTGCCGAAAGCCTGATCCAGGAAGCCCGCGAGGACGACCGCATCGTCGCCGTCACCGCAGCCATGCCGAGCGGCACCGGGCTCGACCTTTTCGGCGAGGTCTTCCCGGCCAGAACCTTCGACGTCGGCATTGCCGAGCAGCACGCGGTAACTTTCGCCGCAGGCCTCGCCACCGAAGGCTACAAACCCTTCGCCGCCATCTATTCGACCTTCCTGCAGCGCGCCTACGACCAGGTCGTCCATGACGTGGCGATCCAGAAGCTGCCGGTGCGCTTCCCGATCGACCGCGCCGGTTTCGTCGGCGCCGACGGCGCCACCCATTGCGGCGCCTTCGACACCACCTTCCTGACGACGCTGCCCGGTTTCGTCGTCATGGCCGCCGCCGACGAGGCTGAGCTTCGCCACATGGTGCGCACCGCCGCCTGTTATGACGAAGGGCCGATTGCCTTCCGCTATCCGCGCGGAAATGGCGTCGGCGTCGATATGCCGGCGCGCGGCTCGGTGCTGGAGATCGGCAAGGGCCGTGTTCTGAAGGAAGGCACCAAGGTTGCGCTGCTCTCCTTCGGCACGCGGCTGCAGGACTGCCTGTCGGCCGCCGAGGAACTCGGCGCGGCGGGTCTTTCCACCACCGTTGTCGATGCCCGCTTCGCCAAGCCGCTCGACGAGGATCTGATCCGGCGGCTCGCCCGCTCGCACGAGGTTCTGGTGACCGTGGAAGAGGGCGCGATCGGCGGCTTCGCCAGCCAGGTGCTGTATTTCCTCGCCAATGAAGGGTTGCTGGAAAGCGGCCTCAAGGTACGGCCGCTGGTGCTGCCGGACGAATTCACCGACCACGCCAGGCCCGAGAAGATGTATGCCGATGCCGGGCTCGACACCGCCGGCATCGTGCGCACGGTCTTCGTCGCGCTCGGCCATGGCATCCAGGCGCAGCGCGCCTGAATCATACTCTGAGCTAGCTCAATCAGTTTGCCGGCTTTGGAAGCATTCCAGCAAAGTGCGCGGCGGTTTTTGCGTCCGGAATTGCGTCAAGCAAGAACCCTAATCCTTTGTTAACGCTTCCGTTTGGTGGTTTGCTTACCTTTTCCTTTGGCCGTTTTTCAACGGCGCCCTGCTAAAGCATGTCTTCCGAAAGTGTGCAGCGGTTTCGGGACAAAGACATGCTTCAGAAACCGCCCAGGCAGGGAGATCAGGAACAATGAAGTCGTATCTGTGCGGCATGGCCCTTTTGGCGGCCATGGGCGCGCCGGCGGCAGCCGAAACGCGCTACGACCGCAACCTCGAAAAGGCGGTTTTGGACATCGTCGCCGGCAAGATGGGCAGCATACGCGGCGGCTTTTCCTACAAGCAGGTTCCGCGGTTTGTAATCGTGCCTGAAGCAACCCCGATCCTGCCGGTCGTCGTTGAACCGCCGCGCAGCCAGACCTCCGCCAATGACGGGCTGATGCCGGCCGTCGAGCGGCCGGCGCCGCGAACGGTCTTCTAAATCGCCAACTTGCTCTAAGTATTTGTTTTCACGCAATTCCGGACGGAAAACCGCTGCGCGTTGTTCCTGAAATTGCCTCTAAAACCACATATCGCGCACGCAGCGGCCGTCGCGCGGCAGGTCGTCGAACGTATCGAGACCATCGAAATGGTCGATCGGCAGGTCGGCGACGGCCTCCGGCGGAGCAAGCCTGACGTTGACGGCAATGCGCGTGCGGCCGCCGGCGCCGGCGCGCAACCCGCGCCAGGCGAGCACGCAGGCGCAGACCGGGCAAAACAGGATCTCAAGCTCCGGCGCTTGTGTTCCGTCGCGCGTATAGGAGTTCACCGGGCCCGCGATACGGATGCGCTCGTCGACATAGTCGTAAGCCCAGAGCGTGCCGTAGCGGCGGCAGAGCGTGCAATTGCAGGCGGTGATCGGCCCGGGATCGCCCTCCAGGGTCCAGCGGGTCGCACCGCAGTGGCAGGTTCCCTCAAGCATCCGTCCTCCCCGGCTGAATGAAACTGCACCTCACCTGTGGCATTGTGCCGAAAGCGCCGCGATATTCAACAGCCAACCAATATCCTTGCCTTCACCGCCGGCTTTCGCCAATGAAGACCGATGAATTCCCCTTTGTCATCGAGCACGCGCCGGCGGCTCGACGAACTGCTCGTCGAGCGCGGTCTGTTCGCCAGCCGCTCGCGCGCCCGCGACGCGATCGAGCGCGGCACGATCAGCGTCGACGGCGCCGTTGCCCGCAAGCCCGGTCAAACTGTCGCGCCGGATTGCCGCATCGCCATCGACGATCCGGCGCGCGCCTATGTGTCGCGCGCGGCGCTCAAGCTGATTGCCGGCCTCGACCATTTCGGCCTCGATCCCTCGGGCAGCGAAGCGCTTGACATCGGCGCCTCGACCGGCGGCTTCTCCCAAGCGCTGCTCGAACGTGGCGCGGCGCATGTCACCGCAATTGATGTCGGCCATGGCCAGATGCATGCGGACGTCGCCCTGGACCCGCGCGTGACGGTGATCGAGGGCCTCAACGCCCGCGATCTCACCACCGCTGACCTTGACGGCCGCGTTCCGGATTTTCTGGTCTGCGACGTCAGCTTCATTTCGCTGAAACTGGCGCTGCCGCCGGCGCTTACCCTGGCCGGGGAGGGCGCCAGGGCGCTGGTGCTGGTCAAGCCGCAATTCGAGGCTGGACGCGAAGCGATCGGCAAGGGTGGCCTGCTCAAGGACCCGAGCGAGGCAGAGCGTATCGCCATCGGTTTGCGGGACTGGCTGGCCGGCATTCCGGGCTGGCGCGTGCTGGGGCTGCATCCGTCGCCGATCGAAGGCGGCGACGGCAATCGCGAATTCCTGCTTGCCGCGGTCAAGGACGCGAAGCGATGAGCGCGCGCTTCTCCATCTCCAGGCTTGGCTCGCAAGGCGACGGCATTGCCGAGGCTGACGGCGGCGAGGTCTTCATCCCGTTCACGCTGCCGGGCGAGACGGTCACCGCCGCGCGGCAGAAGGACCGCGCCACACTGATGTCGGTGCTGGAAACCTCGCCGCTCCGCGTCGAGCCGCCCTGCCGCCATTTCACCGAATGCGGCGGCTGCGCGCTGCAGCATTTCGAGGCCGAAGCCTATCGGCAGTGGAAGCGCGAGCGGGTGGTGCAGGCGCTGAAGGCCAAGGGTATCGCCGGCGAGATTGACGCGCTGGTGCCTTGCGCGCCCCACAGCCGGCGCCGGGTCGTCTTCAGCGCCCGGCGGACCGAGGCCGGCATGCTGCTCGGCTTCGTGCGCGCGCTTTCTTCCGAGATCATCCCGATCGAGGAATGCCCGATCTCGCTGCCGGCGATCGTCGCCGCGCTCGATCGCTTGCGGAGGCTGGCCGATCTGGTTTGCGCGACGCCAAAAGCCTTCCACATGATGGTCACCGTCACGGCTTCCGGTCTCGATGTTGCCGTCCAGGATGCCGGCAAGCTTGGCGAGAACCAGCGCCGCATCGCCTCCAATTTCGTGATGGCCGAGGGCCTGGCCAGGCTTTCCGTCGACGGCGAGGTGATCGTCGAGCCGAAGAAGCCGATGGTGCAATTCGGATCGGTCGCCGTCGCCGTGCCGCCAGGCGCCTTCCTGCAGGCGACCGAAGCCGCCGAGCAGACGATGGCCAGCCTCGTCGGCCAGCATCTGAGCCGCGCCAAAAAAGTCGCGGACCTGTTCGCCGGTTGCGGCAGCTTCGCTTTGCGGCTGGCGGAGAAGTCGGAGGTCCACGCGGTCGAGGGCGATGCGGCAGCACTTGCCGCGCTCGACCATGCCTTCCGTTTCGCCAGCGGCTTGAAGCGGGTGACCAGCGAGCGTCGCGACCTGTTCCGGCGGCCGCTGACCTTCAAGGAACTGAACGCATTCGACGGTCTGGTCTTCGACCCGCCGCGCGCCGGCGCCGAGGACCAGTCGAAGCAGATCGCCCGCTCCGACGTGCCGCTGGTCGCTGCGGTCTCCTGCAATCCGGTGACGCTGGCGCGGGATCTGCGCATCCTGATCAACGGCGGCTATGTGTTGAAAAGCGTCACGCCGATCGACCAGTTCCTGTGGTCGCCGCATATCGAGGCCGTGGCGCTTTTGGAAAAGCCGAAGCGACGCCGGTAGTCCGCAACCGCCGGTTCGCAAGAAATTTTATGAAGTCTCTGTTCTTCCGACGAAATTGCGCCCTAAAGGCGCCTTTTTGCAGGGTCTTAATTTCGCGCTGTAGGGAAACATTCCTGCCTTTCCGGCGTTACTAATATAAACGGATGGCGGATAACGAACGGCGGATTGCAATGCGGACGCTTTTAAAATTCATCAGCCTCATTGTCGTTTTCATCGTGTTTAGCGCCGTGTCCGCGACGGGCGCGCTCGCGCAAGAGCAAAAACGCCTCGCCTTCGTCATCGGCAATGGCGCCTATCAGTCCGGCGAACTTGCGACGGCCGCCAACGATGCGGGCCTGATCGGACAGACCTTGCAGGCAGCCGGTTTCGATGTGGTCGGCGCGCGCGATGTTGACCAGGAATCGCTGCGCGGCGCCTTCCGCGATTTCCTCGCAAAGGTTTCGGCCGCCGGCCCCGATGCGGTCGTCTTCGTCTACCTGGCCGGACACGGCGCGCAGTTCGAAGGCGAGAACTATTTCCTGCCGGTCGATGCCAACATTGCCAATCCAGCCGACGTTCCGATCCAGGCCATTCGGGTCTCCGATCTTACCCGGCCGCTAGCCGCGCTGCCGACGAAGGTCAACATCGTCGTGCTCGACGCAGCGCGGCCGAATGCCTTCCCGCAGACGAAGCAGCCGCTGGCCGGCGGCCTCGCGCTGGTCGATCCCGATCCGAACATGCTGATTGCCTTCAATGCCGCTCCGGGAACCGTGGCGCCGGAGGGCAAGGGACCGTATGGCGCCTATGCCCAGGCGCTGGCCGAGATGATGCGCGAGGGCGGCCTGCCGCTCGAAGACGTGTTCGACCGCACGCGCCTGCGCGTCAACGAGGTGACGCAAGGGGCCGAGGTGCCGTGGAACGCTTCGAAGATCAGCGCGCCCTTCGTTTTCTTCGACCGCGCACCGGATGCACCGGCGCCGAAGGTTTCCGAGACCGAAGCCCAGGCCAATCGGACCAGGGAGATTCGCGACTTTGATGCCCATGACGCTTATGTCGCGGCCCTCGACCGTGACACGATGCGCGGCTACCAGGATTTCCTCGCCGCCTATCCGCACGATCCGATGGCCAAGCGGGTGCGCGCCATCATCGCGGCGCGACGCGAAGCGATCACCTGGCGCCAGACCTGGATGCGCGACACGCCCGAAGCCTACTGGTCCTATCTCGAACGCTATCCGCACGGACCGCATGCCTGGGACGCGCGCCGCCGGCTGGAGCATTTCGACGCCGAGCTCGAACCGCCGCCGAGCTTCACCGTTGTCGTCTATGACGTGCCGCCGCCACCGCCGGAGGAAATCGTCTATGTCGACCGTCCGGTGCTCTACTTCGACGATCCCGATTTCGATTTCGAACCGCCGCCGCCTGTCGCGGTGATCTTCCTGCCGCCGCCGCCGCCGGATTTCATCGTGCTGCCGCCGCCGCGGCCGCCGGTCGATATTTTCGTCCTGCCGGTGCCGGTCTTCGTGCCCGTGCCCGTGTGGGTCAGGCCGCCGCGTGACATCGTGCCGCCGCGGGACAACATCGTCTTCAACAACATCCACAACGCGACCGTCATCAACAACACGGTGATCAATAACGAGACCACAAATCAGGCCCGACAGCCCAACGGCACCGCCCAGGGCGGCCCCACCACCGGCCAGAAAATGACCGGAGCTGCCGTCGGTGCCGGCGCAGCGCTAGCAGCCAAGGTCGCGCTGCCGCCGGTGCTGGAGAAGAGAGCGGCCACGTCCGGTCAAGCTCGGTTCAATCAGAATCAGAGCGGCTTACCGCTGAAGCCGGGCCAGGGTGTGACGCAGGGCCAGCGGCCCGGTGCTGCTACTCCGCTGCCGAAGGACCTGTCCGCCCGCAAGCTTGGGACTGACCACGCCTTGCCGGGAGCCGATGGCAAAACGCTGCCGCTCGTCAACGGCAAACCGGTGCTTAATGGCCAAAATTTGCCCGGCAACAAGTCCAGGAAGCAGTTCGGCAAGCAAGGCACTGTGGGCGGCAACCAGGAGGCGACGGGAAATGCCGGTGCGGCCGTGACCGGAGAGCAGGGCACCGGTCAGCAGGGTAAGAAATTGCGCAAGCTGCCCACCGTCAACGGTATGCCGGCCGACAACGGCCAGGGCGCCCAGGAGAGGTTCGGGAAGAACAATCCGAATGTGCCGTCCGGTAAACCGAGGAAGCTGACACGCAGGGATTTGTCAGCCGGCCAGTCCATTGTCGAACCGGGTGATCAGGGTCCGGCCAACGGAAACGACAAGGGCAGGAAGTTCCGCAAGCTGCCGACCGTCAACGGTGAACCGGCCGACAACGGGCCGAGCATGCAGAAGCGGCTCAGGAGGAGCAATCCGGACGTGTTCTCCGACCAGACTCAGGGTCCGGCCAACGGAAGCGACAGGAGCAGGAAGTTCCGCAAGCTGCCGACCGTCAACGGTGAACCGGCCGATAACGGGCCGAGCATCCAGAAGCGGTTCAGGAGGAACAATCCGGCCGTGTCCCCTGACGAGAATCAGGGCTCGGTCAGCGGGAACGACAGGAGCAGGAAGTTCCGCAGGTTGCAGAACGAAGAAGGTTCCGCCGGCCCGGAGGTCAACGTCCAGCGGAACTTCAAGGTCAACAGGCCGAACGAGAATCCGCAGCGCCAGCTCAAGCTGCAGGAACAGCCCAACGCTCAGGTGTTCTCCAAGTCGCAGCGGCCGGAGTTCCGTGCGCAGCCCAGGGTTCAGGCCCAGCCGCAGGAGCGGCGCCTGCCACAGCAGCCCAAGGAGCAGCCGCCGCAAGGAAACAAGAAGCCGGTCTGCGGGCAGCCGGGCGAGCCGCCGTGCAAGCAGTAGGCTGGCGCGGCCGGCCCGCACCCTTCCCGTTCATGGGCCGAATTTTCCGACCCATGAACCTGCAAGGCAGGGGGATCTGCGTTCTGTAGAGCTTATCAGCCTGTCAAAAGCGGAACGCCTCGGTTCCGGAAGGCCGCTCGGTCTGTGAGGCTGCTGGCGGCATCCGTCAGGTTTTCGGCGTGCCGCCGCGCTGGTTGATCGAAATCCAGATGTTCGGGTTCTGCTGCGACTGCCGTTTCAGGAAATAGTAGCCGGTCGCGTTCCAGGGCCTGATTTCATCGACCAGATTGTCGAGGACGAGATCGCCCTTATCGGTCTTCACCGTCAGGATGGTGTGGCCTTCATTGTTGAGGTCGCGCACCACCGTCATCAGGAGCGCCTGGCGGGGAAATCCCGCTTCCATAAGAAGCTTGCGCTTGTAGAGCGCGTAGATCTTGCAATCGCCCTTGCCGTCCACCGGATAGTCCCAGTGGTCCATCGTCGTGCCCCAATGCTCGTAATTGCTGACGGGCTTGATGGCACGGTTCGCCTTTTGATTTATCCGGTTGAGAGTGTGCAGGTTCTGCGCGGTCAGCTTGAGGTTCGCGGCCGGCAGGGCGGGCACCTTGCACTCTTTCGGCCGGCGGTGGCAGAAATCCAGCCAGCCATAGGGAATGCTGGTGCGTCCTCCAACGGCGGCGGCGTGTAATGCATCGGTTGAAGGTTGTGTCGACGGCCGCTTGAACAATGTCGACTGAGCTGCCGCCGGGCGGGCAGGCAGCGTCGTCGCGCCGATCAAAGAAACAAGGCCAAGCAGGAAAGAAGAGGTCAGGACGCCAGGGGAACGCAACACTGCCAACACCATCGCAACGAGAAGTCTGGCGTCAGGCTAATGCGGGAATGGCAGTCCCGGCAATTAAACAATTAATAATGTCCTAACACGATCGTGTTGGGTCGCCGACGAGGATCGCTATGCTGTAGGTTAGCACCAATCGCGAGCATGGCGCCGCTGCGCTTCGGCCAAGACGCCCGAATCCATATCCGGCAGTGTTTTTGGTTTGCCATCGCATCGCAAGACGCCAAACACGTCCTGCGGCCGCGTCGGGGCAAAGGCCGGCATCGTCTTCAAAGGCACGTCTTCCGGCGTATTTTCGGATTTGGACATAATGGGAATACGGTCGCTGAAACGTTGTTTGCCGAACGATGCTCTACCAGAACGTCCTCAGGGTCTCAAACCCTGGTGCCGCCCACCGTCATCTGGTTCATCCTCAGATGCGGCTGGCCGACGCCGACGGGCACGCCCTGTCCGGCCTTGCCGCACATGCCGATGCCGTTATCGAGCTTCATGTCGTTGCCGATCATCGACACGCGATGCATGGCGTCCGGCCCGTTGCCGATCAGCATCGCGCCCTTGATCGGCTGTGTCACCTTGCCGTTCTCGATCATATAGGCCTCGGTGCAGCCAAACACGAATTTTCCCGAGGTGATGTCGACCTGGCCGCCGCCGAAGGAGACGGCATAAATGCCGTTCTTGACCGAAGCGATGATCTCGTCGGGCTGCATGTCGCCGGAGGTCATGTAGGTGTTGGTCATGCGCGGCATCGGCTGGTGCGCATAGCCTTCGCGTCGGCCGTTGCCGGTCGCTTTCATGCCCATCAGGCGGGCGTTCTGGCGGTCCTGCATGTAGCCGACCAGCTTGCCGTCCTCGATCAAGACGTTCCGCGCCGAAGGCGTGCCTTCATCGTCGACGGTGAGCGAGCCGCGCCGTTCGGCGATCGTACCGTCATCGACCACTGTGACGCCCTTGGCCGCGACCTGCTGGCCCATCAGGCCGGCGAAGGCGGAGGTCTTCTTGCGATTGAAGTCGCCCTCCAGCCCGTGGCCGACGGCCTCATGCAGCATGACGCCCGGCCAGCCGCTGGAAAGCACGATGTCGAATGTGCCGGCGGGCGCCGGAACGGCCTCGAGATTGACCAGCGCCTGCCTTAGCGCCTCGCTGGCAGCATGCTTCCAGCTCTCCTCGGTCACGAATTCGCCAAAGCTCTTGCGGCCGCCCATGCCGTAGGAGCCGCTTTCCTGGCGGTCGCCATCGCCGACCACGACCGAGACGTTGATCCTGACCAGCGGACGAATGTCGCGCACCATCTGGCCGTCGGCGCGCACGATCTCGACATGCTGCCAGGAGGCGGCGAGCGAAGCCGTCACCTGGCGCACGCGCGGGTCCCTGGCGCGCAGCCAGGCGTCGATCTCCTGCAGCAGCCTGGCCTTGGCCTCGAAGCTCGGCGAGGGGATCGGGTTCTCGTCGCCATAGAGATGCCGGTTGGTGCGGGCGGGTGCTGCGGCAAGCGTGCCGGAATAGCCGCCCTTGACGGCCGACACGGCATCGGCCGCGCGCCGCAGCGAGGCTTCCGAAAGGTCGCTGGAATGGGCATAGCCGCTAGCCTCACCGGCCACCGCGCGTAACCCGAAACCCTGGTCGGTGTTGAAATTGGCGGTCTTCAGCCGGCCATTGTCGAACATCAGCGCTTCGCTCTCGCTGTATTCGAGGAACAGCTCGCCGTCGTCAGCGCCTTTGATGGTGTAGGCGACGATCTCTTTGACGCGATCGTCGGAAATGTCGAATTGGCCGATCAGGCTGTTCATCGCAAAGTGTCCATTGGCAGATTTCGCCGATCTCTCCGATGTAGGGGTTGTGGCAGGCCAACACAATCGGCGGCGACGAGAACGCGACTACCGTTGTTGCCGCGTGCGGGCGACAGCAATTCTGCCGACAGGATATTCAAGTCAGGGAAGGGCGGCGAAGCCTTCGGCAAAGCCCTTGAGATCGACGGGAATGCCGATGCCTTCCTCCGGCGTCTGGAAGACGATGAAAGTGGCCGAGGTGCCGCTCTTCAGCGTGTCGAGCAGCGGCTTTTCCAGGATCACCTCGGCATAGCAGCCGTCCTGGAAGCAGCGCACGAAATAGGCGCGGCCGATGTCCTTGCCGTCGACATTGAGGCCGAGGCCGTTGGGCAAGAGCACGCCGAGCGGCGCCAGCACGCGCAGGATCTCGGCTTTGTTGTCGGCGGTGCGCAGCACCACCACCGAAAGCCCCATCTCCGGACGGTCCTCGGCGACGACGTTCTGCATCATCACGCATTGCTCGGAGGTCGCTCCGGCCGGCGTGTCGCAAATGATCGACCATGCCCCATGCGTCGACTTGACCGTGCCGCTGGGCGGCGAGGCATTGGTCGGCGCGGCGACGGCGCCGCCGCTGAGACCGGCGCCAAGCAAGGCGGCAAGGACGAGCTGTGCCAAGCTTCTCGGAAGCCCCAATCTCGAAAGCCAGGAATACATGACGGCTCCATTGCGAATCACGGCACTTTAAGCTGCGCCAAGGCCAAGTAAAGGACGACACCGCCGCCGGTCCGCCCCGGCACCAGCAACGACGCGCTTTTCCATAGCAATTTCGCCCGAATTGCGACCGCCCGCTCTATCGCGGGACGATAGCCGAAGACGTCGTCAGAGCTGCGCGCAAAAATGCCGCACGGTCCCGTCCGCTCCTTTCTTGCGGAGGGAAGTAGAGTATGGTTTGAACCAGCCTAGGGACGGACCCGGGATTCCCGATCCCGGCATCGTCCGTTATCGGTGCGACGCGATCGCAGGAAGTGGGAGACGAGAGGGCGATGAGAAAATTCCTGGCCAGCGCCAAGTTTCTAGCAAATGCTGGGGCCGCCGCGACGTTTTTCGCAGTCGCATCCGCCGCCCATGCCGACCAGCCGCGGAACTGGGAGACGACCTTCCAGGCGCCGGCGACCGACATGATGCGGCAGATCGAGTGGTTCGGGAACTACACGATGTGGTTTGTCGCCCCGATCACCGTCCTTGTGCTGGTCCTGCTTGGCATTTGCATCCTGAGGTTCCGCGCCAGCGTGAACCCGGTAGCGTCCAGGACCAGCCACAACACGCTGATCGAGGTGATCTGGACCGTCGGGCCGGTCGTTGTGCTGCTGCTCATCGCCATTCCCTCGTTCCAGTTGCTCACCGCGCAATACACGCCGCCGGAAGACGCCAAATTGACGGTCAAGGCAACCGGCAATCAGTGGAACTGGGACTACGAATACCAGGTCGACAAGACGCTCTCGTTCAACTCGGCGATCCTGCAGGACCGTGACCGCGCCGGCGCCGGCAAGCAAGACCGCGCTCTCTATCCTCGCCTTCTGGCCGTCGACAACGAGCTGGTGGTGCCGGTCAACACCATGACCCGCGTGCTGGTCACCGCCACCGACGTCATCCATTCCTTCGCCATGCCGTCCTTCGGCATCAAGGTGGACGCGGTCCCCGGCCGCACTAACGAGACCTGGTTCAAAGCGGAAAAGGAAGGCCTCTTCTACGGCCAGTGCTCGCAGCTCTGCGGCAAGGACCACGCCTTCATGCCGATCGCGATCCGCGTCGTCTCCGACGCGCAGTTCAAGACCTGGCTGGAGGCCGCCAAAACCAACCTGCCCGGCGCCAACAAGGCGCTGATGGCCGAGGTCGACGGCACCAACAAGGTAGCGGCCGCAGGCAATTGATGCCGCGGCCAAGCAGGATTTAGGAACGGAGCGGAACATGGCAGAGGCTGCAGCTCACGACGACCACGACCATAAGCCCTATCATGGCTGGGTCCGGTGGGTGTACTCCACCAACCACAAGGATATCGGCACGCTCTACCTGATCTTCGCGATCTGCGCCGGCATCATCGGCGGCGCGCTCTCGGTCGTCATCCGCATGGAACTGCAGGAGCCGGGCATCCAGATCTTCACCGGTCTGGCGCAGATGGTCTACGGCATGAACGGCGACGCCGCCATCGATGGCGGCAAGAGCATGTACAATGCCTTTGGCACCGCGCACGCGCTGATCATGATCTTCTTCATGGTCATGCCGGCGCTGATCGGCGGCTTCGCCAACTGGATGGTGCCGATCATGATCGGCGCCCCGGACATGGCGTTCCCGCGCATGAACAACATCTCCTTCTGGCTGCTGCCGCCGGCCTTCATCCTGCTGCTTACCTCGATGTTCATGCCGAGCGCGCCGGGCGCCTACGGCGTCGGCGGCGGCTGGACGATCTATCCGCCGCTCTCGACATCCGGCCAGCCAGGCCCGGCCATGGACCTGGCGATCCTGTCGATCCACATCGCCGGCGCTTCGTCGATCCTCGGCGCGATCAACTTCATCACCACCATCTTCAACATGCGCGCGCCCGGCATGACGATGCACAAGATGCCGCTGTTTGCCTGGTCGGTGCTGATCACCGCCTTCCTGCTGCTTCTATCGCTGCCGGTGCTGGCCGGCGCCATCACCATGCTGCTCACCGACCGCAATTTCGGCACCTCTTTCTTCGTGCCCGACAATGGCGGCGACCCGCTGCTATTCCAGCACCTGTTCTGGTTCTTCGGTCATCCGGAGGTCTACATCCTGATCCTGCCGGGCTTCGGCATCATCAGCCACGTCGTCTCGACCTTCTCGAAGAAGCCGGTGTTCGGCTATCTCGGCATGGCCTACGCCATGGTCGCGATCGGCGCCGTCGGCTTCATCGTCTGGGCGCACCACATGTACACGACCGGCCTGTCGCTCGACACTCAGCGCTATTTCGTCTTCGCTACCATGGTCATCGCGGTGCCGACCGGCGTGAAGATCTTTTCCTGGATCGCCACCATGTGGGGCGGCTCGATCAGCTTCAAGCCGCCGATGCTGTGGGCGCTGGGCTTCATCTTCCTGTTCACGATCGGTGGCGTCACCGGCGTCCAGCTCGCCAATGCCGGCCTCGACCGCTCGCTGCACGACACCTATTTCGTCATCGCCCATTTCCATTATGTGCTGTCGCTGGGCGCCGTGTTCGCCATCTTCGCCGGCTGGTACTACTGGTTCCCGAAGATGACCGGCTACATGTATTCGCCGGTCATCGCCAACACCCACTTCTGGGTCACCTTCGTCGGCGTCAACCTGATCTTTTTCCCGCAGCATTTCCTCGGCCTTGCCGGCATGCCGCGCCGCACCATCGACTATCCCGATGCGTTCGCCGGCTGGAACATGGTCTCGTCGTACGGCTCCTACATCTCGGCCGTCGGCGTGGCGATCTTCCTCTACGGCGTGTTCGAGGCCTTCCAGAAGAAGCGGGTGGCCGGCGCCAATCCGTGGGGCGAAGGCGCCACCACGCTCGAATGGCAGCTGCCTTCGCCGCCGCCGTTCCATCAATGGGAACAGCTGCCCAGGATCAAGTAGGCGGCTGCCTGAACTACAAGACTGCCGGCCGGCCCGGCGGTCTTGGCCAACGGAATGATGGACTTTAAGTACGCATGGCCCTTGCCGACGACAGATTGATGGACGAAGCGGGCTTTCGCATGTCGGAAGCGACCGCGGGCGATTTCTTCGCCCTGCTGAAGCCGCGCGTCATGTCGCTGGTCGTGTTCACCGCTTTCGTCGGCCTGGTCGCAGCACCAGTCTCCATCAATCCGCTGCTGGCGGTGATCGCCATCCTGGCGATTGCCATCGGCGCCGGCGCCTCGGGCGCGCTCAACATGTGGTACGACGCCGACATCGATGCGGTGATGACCAGGACCGCCGGCCGTCCCGTGCCGGCCGGCCGCGTCACGCCCGGCGAGGCGCTGAGCTTCGGCCTGGTGCTGTCGGTGCTGTCGGTGATGACGCTCGGCGTCCTGATCAACTGGCTGTCGGCAGCACTTCTCGCCTTCACCATCTTCTTCTACGCCGTCATCTACACGATGTGGCTGAAGCGCTGGACACCGCAGAACATCGTCATTGGCGGCGCCGCGGGCGCCATCCCGCCGGTGATCGGCTGGGCGGCGGTGACCGGGACGGTGAGCCTCGAAAGCCTGATCCTGTTCCTCATCATCTTCCTCTGGACGCCGCCGCATTTTTGGGCCCTTGCCCTGTTCAAGTCGGACGATTACGCCCGCGCCGGCGTCCCGATGATGCCGAATGTCGCCGGCCCTGCTTCGACCCGCCGCCAGATTTTCGCCTACGCGCTGATCCTGGCGCCGGTCGGCGTGCTGCCCTGGGCGCTCGGCTACACCACGGCCGGGTATGGCACGATTGCCGCTTTGCTCGGCGCTGGCTTCGTCTGGTATGCCTGGAAGGTGCTCGGCATGGCCGGCGATGACCGCGCCATGAAGCCTGCCAAGGCGCTGTTCGGCTATTCGCTGCTCTATCTCTTCGCCATTTTCGCCGCCTACCTCGTCGACAGCGTGGTCGGCCGCGCCTTCATGACGGGGGGAGCATGAGCGTGGCCGACAAGAAGCTTGAACTGGTCACCTTGACCGAACGCCAGCAGAAGGCGCGGCGCAGCCGCTCCATCGCCATCGGCGTTGCGCTGGCGGCGCTCGTCGCCATCTTCTACATCGCCACGATGGTGAGGTTCGGCCATCATCCCTCGGGCCTGATGTGAGGCCGGCGATGAGCGGCGACGCCAAGCCCGGCAGGAACAGCAGCAACTGCGTCGTCGCGGCCGTCTGCCTTGCCTTTTTCACCGGCATGATCGGCATGGCCTATGCGGCGGTGCCGCTCTACAGGATGTTTTGCCAGGCCACCGGCTATGGCGGCACCACACAGCGTGTCGAGAAGCAATATGCCGGCCGCGTGCTCGACCGCGACATCACCATCCGCTTCGATGCCAACACCAACGGCATTCCCTGGCAGTTCGAGCCGGTCGCCCGTTCGGTGACCGTCAAGATCGGCGCGACGGCGCAGGCGCATTACAGCGCGACCAACAAATTCGACCGTTCCATCACCGGCCGCGCCACCTTCAACGTGCAGCCGGAAATGGCCGGCGCCTATTTCAACAAGGTGGAATGCTTCTGCTTCACCGACACGACGCTGAAGCCCGGCGAGACGCTGGATATGCCGGTCGTGTTCTATGTCGATCCAGACATCGTCAACGTGCCGGAACTGAAGGACCTGAAGACCATCACCTTGTCCTACACGATGTTCCCGGTCGAAAAGAAACAGCCGGTCGCGTCGTCCGCACCGGCCGCCGGCACCAGCAAAAAAATTCCAGATACCGAAGCAAGCCTCGGGGGTTGATATGGCAGACGCGCACGCAAAACCGAACCACGACTACCATCTCGTCGATCCCAGCCCGTGGCCCTTCCTGGGCGCCATCGGCGCGCTTGTCATGGCGATCGGCGGGGTCTGCCTGATGCAGTATCTCAAGGCCGGCAACTTCCCGGTCTTCGGCCACAACATCGCCAATCCGTGGCTGTTCTTCATCGGCCTGCTCATCGTCGTCTACACGATGTTCGCCTGGTGGTCGGATACCATCAAGGAGGCGCACGAGGGTTATCATACGCGCGTCGTATCGCTGCACCTGCGCTACGGCATGATCATGTTCATCGCCTCGGAGGTGATGTTCTTCGTCGCCTGGTTCTGGGCCTTCTTCGATGCCAGCCTGTTTCCCGGCGAGGCAGACCAGTATGCCCGCGCCGCCTTCACCGGCGGCGTCTGGCCGCCGAAGGGGCTGGAGGTGCTCGATCCCTTCCACCTGCCGCTCTACAACACCATCATCCTTTTGTTGTCGGGCACGACGGTAACCTGGGCGCACCACTCGCTCATCCACGGCGACCGCAAGGGCCTGATCAACGGCCTGGTGCTGACCGTCGGTCTCGGCATGCTGTTCACCATGGTGCAGGCCTACGAGTACATGCACGCGCCGTTTGGCTTCAAGGACTCCATCTACGGCGCCACCTTCTTCATGGCGACCGGTTTCCACGGCTTCCATGTAATCATCGGCACCATCTTCCTTCTGGTCTGCCTGGTGCGCGCGATGCGCGGCGAGTTCACGCCGAAGCAGCATTTCGGCTTCGAGGCCGCCGCCTGGTACTGGCACTTCGTCGACGTGGTCTGGCTGTTCCTGTTCAGCGCGATCTATGTCTGGGCTTCGAACGGCGCGATGATCGAACCCCATTGATCAAGGCAAGTCCAGGAAAGGCGCGCAGCGGTTTTCCGTCCGGAATTGCTTCAAGCAAATAAGGTTCACAGATTGCCAGGGCGGCTGCGGCGACGTGGCCGCCTTATCTTTTGCGCGGAATGCTTCTAGGATACCTGACATGAGCGAAGACAAGGCGATCTGGCCACCCATCGACCCGATCTCGGCCGGCCTGCACGGCCGCTGCCCGCGCTGCGGCGAAGGCAAGCTGTTCTCCGGCTTTCTCGGCGTCGGCAAGCGCTGCTATAATTGCGGCCTCGACTATTCCTTCGCCGATGCCGGCGACGGTCCGGCGGTGTTCGTCATCCTGATCATCGGCTTCATCGTCGTCGGCCTGGCGCTCTGGATGGAAGTAACGCTCAACCCGCCGCTCTGGCTGCATTTCATATTGTGGATACCGCTGGCGCTGGTGCTGAGTCTGACGGCGCTGCGCCTGATCAAGGGCGTGCTGATCACCTTGCAATACGCGAGGAAGGCCGCCGAGGGCAGGCTGGATTTCGGTCAGTGAGCGAGACGACCGGTTTGACCGCCGGCCGGTCGCGGCCGCGCCCTGCATTGCTGCTTGGCCTCGGCCTCGTCCTGTTCGCCATTCTTGTCGGTCTCGGCACCTGGCAGGTCCAGCGTCTGCACTGGAAGGAAGGCCTGATCGAGACCATCGACAGGCGCACCCATGCCGCGCCGCTGCCGCTGGCCGACGCGGAGAAGGAATTCGCCGCCTCGGGCGACATCGACTACACGCCGGTGACGGTGACCGGCACCTTCCTGCATCAGGGCGAGCGGCATTTCTACGCCACCTGGGAAGGCGACGCCGGCTTCAACGTCTACACGCCCTTGCAGCTCGACGACGGCCGCTTCGTGCTGGTCAATCGCGGCTTCGTTCCCTACGACCTCAAGGATCCGGCCAGGCGCCGGCAGGGCGAGGTTGCGGGCAAGGTGACGGTGACCGGGCTTGCCCGCAATCCGCTGCCGGGAAAGCCGTCGATGATGCTTCCCGACAACGACGTCGCCAAGAACATCTTCTATTGGAAGGATCGCGACGCGATGGCCAAAAGCGCCGGCCTGCCGGCCGGCGCCATGCTGGTGCCGTTCTTCATTGATGCCGACAACACGCCGAACCCCGGCGGCCTGCCGGTCGGCGGCGTCACCATCATCGATTTGCCGAACAATCATCTGCAATATGCCGTCACCTGGTACGGTCTGGCCGCCGCCCTTGCCGCCATCCTGATCCTCAGGCTGCGCCGCCCGGCGAAGAAAGGGTGATGGCCGCCGCTCTTGACAGGGCAGGGGTACGCGCATCATTTCGCCTTGAGCAATTCCAGGAAAAGTGTGAGCGGTTTTCCGTCCGGAATTGCGTCAAAACGAACAGATAGTTTCCGACTGAACCGGCCAACAATCATGATTGAGACAAAGCCACCGCTGACGATCAGGCTCTGCCAGCCGCGCGGCTTCTGCGCCGGCGTCGACCGCGCCATCCAGATCGTCGTGCTGGCGCTGAAGAAATACGGCGCGCCGGTCTATGTTCGCCACGAGATCGTTCATAACCGCTATGTCGTCGAGGGGCTGCAGGCCCTGGGCGCGGTGTTCATCGAGGAACTGTCCGAGATACCGGTTGAGCATCGGAAGTCGCCGGTCGTCTTTTCAGCGCACGGCGTGCCGAAATCGGTGCCGGCGGACGCCCAGGCACGCAATCTTTTCTACCTCGACGCCACCTGTCCACTGGTATCGAAGGTGCACAAGCAGGCGATGCGCCATCAGCGGCTCGGCCGCCATGTGCTGCTGATCGGCCACGCCGGCCATCCCGAAGTGATCGGCACGATGGGCCAATTGCCGGAAGGCGCGGTGACCCTGATCGAGACCGAGGCGGACGCCGCGCGCTTCGTCCCCGCCGATCCGGCGGCCCTTGGTTTCGTCACCCAGACGACGCTGTCGGTCGAGGACACCGCCGGCATCATCCGGGCGCTGCAGGAGCGTTTTCCGGAACTCCATGCTCCGGCCGCCGAATCGATCTGCTATGCCACCACCAACCGCCAGGAGGCGGTGAAGGAGACGGCCGCCGGCGCCGACCTCTTCCTGATCGTCGGCGCGCCCAATTCCTCCAATTCGCGCCGCCTTGTCGAAGTGGCGGAGCGCGCCGGCGCTGCGATGTCGCTTCTCGTGCAGCGCGCCGCCGAAATTCCGTGGAATGACATCGCCGACATTTCGACATTGGGCCTGTCGGCCGGCGCGTCCGCGCCGGAAATCATCGTCGACGAAATCGTCGACGCCTTCCGGCAGCGCTTCGACGTCACCATCGATCTGGCCGTCACGGCGACGGAAACGGAGGACTTTCCGGTGATGCGGGTATTGCGCGATGTCGAACTGACGGCGGCCGACATGGCCTTCGTCAACGGAGCCGCGTGAAGCCAGATGGCCGTCTACACCGACGTCAACGAAAACGAGCTCGGCGCGTTCCTGAAGGCCTATCCGGTCGGCGAGCTCTTGTCCTACAAGGGCATCGCCGAAGGCACCGAGAATTCCAACTTCCTGGTCCATGCCTCCAGCGGCTCCTATATCCTGACGCTCTACGAGAAGCGCGTCGACAAGGCGGACTTGCCGTTCTTCCTCGGCCTGATGGGTCATCTCGCCAGAAAGGGCATTTCCTGCCCGCTTCCGGTCACCGCGCATGACGGCACCGTCATCGGCACACTCGCCGGCCGGCCTGCGGTTATCATCACCTTTCTCGAGGGCCTGTCGCTCAGGCGCCCGACGGCGGCGCATTGCGGCGAGGTCGGCAAGGCGCTGGCCGAACTCCATCTGGCCGGCCAGGACTTCCCGATGAAGAGAGAAAATTCACTTGGCATCGATGGCTGGCGCAAACTGTGGGACGCATCGCGCGGCCGCGCCGACGAGGTCGAGCCGGGGTTGGCGGCCGAAGTCGATGCTGACTTCCTCGATTTCGAGCGTGATTGGCCGACAGGCCTGCCGCAAGGCATCATCCATGCCGATCTCTTCCCGGACAATGTCTTCTTCCTTGGCGAGAAGCTGTCGGGCCTGATCGACTTCTATTTCGCCTGCGACGACCTCTATGCCTATGATGTCGCCACCTGCCTCAATGCCTGGTGCTTCGAGAAGGATTTTTCCTTCAACCTCACCAAGGGCACGGCGCTGCTTGCCGGCTACCAGTCCGTGCGGCCGCTCGAAGGCGACGAGAAGGCGGCGCTGCCGATGCTGGCGCGCGGCTCGGCGCTGCGCTTCATGCTGACCAGGCTCTATGACTGGCTGACCATTCCCGACGGCGGCCTGGTCATGAAACGCGATCCGACCGAATATATCCGCAGGATGCGCTTCCACCGGGCGATCAAATCTGCTTCGGAATATGGACTGACATGAACGGGAATATGCGCTGACATGAACAAGAGCGTCGAAATTTTCACCGATGGCGCCTGCTCGGGCAATCCCGGCCCAGGCGGCTGGGGCGCCGTGCTGCGCTACAACGGCGCCACCAGGGAATTATCGGGCGGCGAGGCCGAGACCACCAACAACCGCATGGAATTGCTCGCCGCCATCACCGCGCTCGATGCGTTGAAGGAACCCTGCACGGTCGACCTTTACACCGACAGCAAATACGTCATGGACGGCATTTCCAAATGGATCCATGGCTGGAAGAAGAACGGCTGGAAGACCGCCGACAGGAAGCCGGTCAAGAACGGCGAACTGTGGCAGGCGCTGGACGAGGCCACCAGGCGCCACAAGATCATCTGGCACTGGGTGAAGGGCCATGCCGGCCATCCCGAGAATGAGCGCGCCGACGAGCTGGCAAGGCAAGGCATGGCACCGTTCAAGCCGGTACGATCCGTGCCGGTCACGACGGCGCCCAAGGAAGGCCGCGCGTCGGCGCGCAAACCGGCGCCCAGGCGTTCGACGCAGAGCTACTGACGGATCACCAGCGCCGTCGAGAATAGGCCGAGCGCGAACACCGTGTGCGAGATGAGGTTGAGCGCGCGGACCAGCATCGGGTTGGGCAGTTTGGATGCCGCCCAGCCGGCGCCCAGGCCCGGCGCCAGCAGGAACCAGCCGGCGCCGACGGTGACGATGCCGAGGATGAAGGCCGGCAGGAAGGTCGGCGCGGCGAGCCAGCCCGCTCCCGCGAGCATGACCAGGATCACGCCGTAGACGATACCGACCAGATAGTGAAAGGCCCAGCCCAGCGCCTTCTCATGCGCATAGGGTGCTGCCTTGCCGATGTCATCGTGGAAGATCTTCTCCGGCAGGTGCCGGACCCAGCGCCCGACCAGCCCCCAATTCGACCGAGGCAGGCCGAATGCCTTGTTGAGAAAAATCGCCCAGACATCCATGAACACCGTGGCGCCGATGCCGATCGCCACCGCACGCCAGACGATGTCGAGCATCAGAGCTGCTCGAGGATCTTGGCCGCGCCGCTCTCGTCGACACCAGGCTTGGTTTCGACATTGAGCGCCACGACCTTGCCGTCGTCGACTATCATAGAAAAGCGCTTCGAGCGCAGTCCCATGCCGCTTGCCGAAAGGTCGTTGTCGAGCCCGACCGATTTGGCGAAGTCGCCGCTGCCGTCGGCCAGATAGAGGATCTTGCCCTCGCCGCCGGTGAAGCGCGCCCAGGCGCCCATCACGTGGACATCGTTGACCGAGACGACGGCGATGGTGTCGACGCCGCGCGCCAGGATGGCGTCATGGTTCTCAAGATAGCCCGGCAGGTGGTTGTTGCTGCAGGTCGGCGTGAAGGCGCCGGGAACGCCGAACAGAACGACCTTCTTGCCGGCGAAGATTTCGGCCGAGGTGATCGGCTTTGCGCCGTCGGCGGTCATCACCTTGAAGGTCGCGTCGGGTAGTTTTTCGCCAACCGAAATGGTCATGGGGTCCTCGCTGGGGAATGGGGAAGGATTGAAGCCTGCGATAGCGGACCGGACGATTTCCCGCAACCTTTGACCAACCCTGGATCAAGGGAAAGGCAGCAGTCCGTCGACCGAACCCTCGGCGCTGGTCAGCGTATAGTAGAGCCCGCCATCCGTGGGCGTGGCCGACGGCCGGTCGAGGATCGGCACCGTGAATACTATCTTGCCATCCCGCTCGGTGCGCACCGGCGCGCCGAACATATAGTCGCGCTCGCCGGCCACGAAGAAATCAACGCTATTCGGATCGCCTGGCGAGTACGCCTCCACGACAAGCGTCTCGTGGTCGCCCGGCAGCACATGGATGCCGAAATCGGACCGCGCCGGCGCCGGCAGGGTTGCGAGCGCCGTCTTGACCAATGCGGTGTCCGTGGCGTTGTCCGGATCGGCAGCAGGATCGACGCTCAGCCGCGTCTGCACCGGGATGCAGATCGTCTCGCATATGCCGAGGAAGATGTCGGCATCGATGGTGGCCGGCTGGCCGGGCGCCGATAGCGTGAAGGTCACCGGCAGCGACACCGGACGGTCATAGCCGGCCCATTTGCCGTAGCCGTCATCGTGGCGCCGCGGCGGCGGAAACGACAGCCGGGCATCGGCGATGTTGGTGCTGGCCGAGATGTCGAGCTGTGGCGGCACGCCGGCATCGCCGGGGTCGCGCCAATAGGTCTTCCAGCCGGGCTTCAGCGCGATGTCGAGCACCCCGTGGATTTGACCTTGCTCGTCCGGCTTGCCGCTGGTCACCAGCCGAACCTTGCCGCCTTCGCTGTTATACCAATTCGAGGACGAGGCCTCGGCCGGCATGCCGGCTCCCAACCCGAGGAGTGCGCCTAGCGCCAGTATGTTCAAGCTTCGCATGGCGGTGATTTGATCGTCCGTTCTTGGCCGCGCAATGATTTCATGATCAGGCCGGTATCATATTTGCGTGACATCGGGCACCGGCACCATCTTTTCGGCGGCGCCGAAACGGGTTACCCTCCCGTTATGGACTTATTGCGCCACAAGAAGCCAGCCGCTGGACGCGGCTTCCTCGACGACCAGTTCCTGATTGCCATGCCCGGCATGAAGGATGATCGCTTCACGCGCTCGGTCATCTACATCTGCGCTCACAGCGACGAGGGCGCGATGGGCCTCATCATCAACCAGACGCAGCAGATGCTGTTTCCTGACCTGCTGGTCCAGCTCGGCATCATGAACGAGCAGGAGGCGATCCGCCTGCCGGCGCAAACCCGCGACTTCGTCGTGCGCAATGGCGGACCCGTGGACCGCAGCCGCGGCTTCGTGCTGCATTCCGGGGACTATCGGGTGGAGTCCTCGCTCAACGTCTCCGACGACATCTGCCTCACCGCCACGGTCGACATATTGCGCGCCATCTCGACCGGCCGCGGCCCCCGCCATGCGCTGATGGCGCTCGGCTATGCCGGCTGGGGCGCCGGCCAGCTCGAAAGCGAGATCGCCGAGAACGGCTGGCTGACCTGCGCGGCCACGCCTGAGCTTTTGTTCGACACCGATATCGAGCGCAAATACGACCGCATCCTGGCCTCGATCGGCATCGACCTCGCTCATTTGAGCGCAGCCGCCGGCCACGCCTGATTCCAAGCCGGTTATGCCTGCGTAAGCGGATACTGCTCCTTCAGCGTCCTCAGCACCTGGTCGCCGGGCATCGGCGCGCCGAACATGAAGCTCTGCACATATTCGCAGCCCATCTGACGCAATTCCAGCGCATCGCTCTCGTCGGAGATGCCTTCGGCAACCACCGACAGGCCGAGCTCATGCGCCATATTGACCATGGATTTGAGCAGCACCGCACGCTTCGGCGTCGCGTCGTCGACGAAGCTCTTGTCGATCTTGATCGTGTCGAAGGGGAAGCGCGTCAGGTAGGAGAGCGACGAATAGCCGGTGCCGAAATCGTCGAGCGACAGCCCGATGCCGAGCTGCTTGAGCTTGGTCAGCACATGCGAGGTCTGCTCGGGATTGTCCATCACCAGCGATTCGGTGAGCTCGAGCCGGAAGCAGCGCGGCTTCAGATTGGCGCGCGCGATGACCGAGCGCACGTCGCTGACCAGGTCGCGGCGGATGAGCTGGCGGCTGGAAAGGTTGACCGAGACCGACAGCGGCGCGTCGCCGATCTGCTTTTGCCAGGTCGCCAGATCCTCGGCCGCCTGCTGCATGGCGAACAGGCCGAGCTGCACGATCAGCCCGCAATTCTCGGCCACCGGAATGAAATCCCCGGGCGGGATCATGCCGCGCCGCGGATGGTCCCAGCGCAGCAACGCTTCGAAGCCGGCGACGCTGCCGTCCTCCAGCCGCACGATCGGCTGGTAGGCGAGCGTGAACTCGCGCCGCTCGATGGCGCGGCGCAGGTCCGATTCGAACTGCAGCCGGTCGGTGCCGACGGTGCGGAAGGCGGGCCGGAACGGCTCGATCCTGTCGCCGCCGAAGCGCTTGGCCTGGTGCATGGCAAGCTCGGCATCCTTGACCATGTCTTCGGCCGAGGTCTGCGCCGTCGTCCAGGTGATCAGCCCGATCGAGGCGGTGAGCACGATCTCGCGCTTGGCGAAGGTGATCGGGTTGTTGATCGCATGCTTGATGGCGTCGGCCACGCCGGCGATGCGGGCCGGGTCCTGCTCCGACAAGAGCATCAGCGCGAACTGGTCGCCGGCAAAGCGCGACAGCGAATCCTTGGGCTTCAGCAGCCGGTGCAGCCGGCGCGCGATGGTCAAGAGAATGGTGTCGCCGGCCGAGATGCCGAGCCCGTCATTGACCTGCTTGAAGCGGTCGATGTCGATGACGAAGACGGTCGGGCGCACCTTGTCTTCGGTGCGGGCGATCGAGATGATCGCCTCGAGCCGGTTCATGAACAATTCGCGGTTCGGCAGGCCGGTGAGATTGTCGTGCACGGCGTCGTGCAGCAGCCTCTCCTCGGACTTCTTCTGCTCGGTGACATCGACCATGGTGCCGACGCAGCGGATCACTTCGCCGTCCGATCCGATCACCGGGCGGGCGCGCAGCGAGAACCAGTGATAGTGGCCGTCGGCGCCGCGCAGGCGGAAATTCTGCGCCACGCGGCCGCGGCGGTGTTCGAGCACCACGTCGAGCGTGGTACGGAACGTGTCGCGGTCGTCGGCATGCAGCACCGGCAGCCAGTTGCGGGCCGCCCCGCCGAGGCTGTTGGGGGCAAGGCCAAGCTGCAGGCTCACATCCGGCTTGGTCACCACGCGGTCGCGCAGCACGTCCCAGTCCCAGACAGTGTCGCCGGACCCGGCAACCGCTAGCGCCTGGCGTTCGAGGTCGGAGAACAGGCCCTGATGCAGCGCGCCGCCGGCAAAGGCGTGCTGCATGACGGTGAAGCCGATGAGCAGGATGATCAGGATCAGGCCGCCGCCCAGCGCCGGCTGGGCTATGTCGTTGTCGAGCATGCCGGTGATCGCCATCCACGACCCGCACAGCCACAGAAGCACCATCACCCAGCTCGGCACCAGCATGATCGCACGGTCATAGCCGCGTATGCCGAGGAAAATGATGAGCCCGAGCCCTGTGAGCGCGGTGGCGGCAAAGGAGATGCGGGCGATGCCGGCGGCGACCGCCGGATCGACGATGGCGACGCCGGCGATCAAGAGCAGCCCGAGGATCCAGACCAGCGCGCCGTAGCTGAAATGGCCATGCCAGCGGTTGAGGTTGAGATAGGCGAACAGGAACACCACGAAGGTGCCGGCCAACGCCACCTCCGTTCCCGCCCGCCACATCTGCTCATTGCCCGGCGATATCTCGATGATCTTGTTGAGGAAGCCGAAATCGACGCAGATATAGGCCAGCACCGCCCAGGCGAGCGCGGCTGTGGCCGGGAACATCGAGGTTCCCTTGACCACGAACAGGATGGTCAGGAACAGCGCCAGCAGCCCGGCGATGCCGATGACGATGCCGCGAAACAGCGTGTAGGAGTTGACCGAGTCCTTGTAGGATTCAGGGTCCCACAGATAGACCTGCGGCAGTTTCGGCGAGGCGAGCTCGGCAATGAAGGTGATCACCGTGCCGGGGTTCAGCGTCACCCGGAACACGTCTGCGTCGGGGCTGGTCTGGCGGTCGAGCGCGAAGCCCTCGCTGGGCGTGATCGCCGCGATGCGGGTCGAGCCGAGGTCCGGCCAGAAGATGCCGGAATTCACCAAGCGGAAATGCGGCGCCACGATCAGCCGGTCGAGCTGCTGGTCGGTGGTGTTGGCGAGCGCGAACACCGCCCAGTCGCCGGTCGAGCGCGCGTCCTTGGCCTCGACCTCGATGCGTCGCACGATGCCGTCGGGGCCAGGTGCGGTCGAGACCTGGAAATTCTCGCCCTGGTTCCGGTAGATCTCGACGGCGCCCGAGAGGTCGAGCGCCTTGTCGTCGCGGGCGATCTTGATCGGCTCGACGGCGAGCGCCGGCGCAGCTGCCGAAAACGTGACGATGAGCGCCAGGAGAAGGGCGAGCAGCGACGCGATTCGCGGGAAATTCGTCAAAAATCAGCCCTTCGTTCCATCGCCCGGCGGATCGTCCGCGATCCGGGCGTAGAGATAGTGATCCTGCCAGATGCCGTTGATCCTGAGATAGGATCGCAAAAGTCCTTCGCGCCGGAATCCGGCTTTTTCAAGCACGCGGATCGACCGGGCGTTGTCGGGAATACAGGCAGCTTCGATCCGGTGCAACCTCAGCGTATCGAAGGCAAAGCGCGACACCAGCTTGACCGCTTCGGTCATCAGGCCGCGGCCGCCGAAGCGCTCGCCGATCCAGTAGCCGACATGGCCGCTTTGGGCGACGCCATGGCGGATGTTGCCCAGCGTGATGCCGCCGGCAAGCTTGCCGCTCGATTTCTCGAAGATGAAAAAGGCGATGGCCGTGCCCTGCGCATAGTCCTCGCGGTAGCGGCTGATGCGCAGCCGCCAGGCATTGCGGTCGAGCTCGTCCGGCTGCCAGCGCGGTTCCCATGGCTCGAGGAATGCGCGGCTTTCGCCGCGCACCGCCGACCATTCGCGATAGTCGTTGGTCAACGGCACGCGCAGCATGACCTTGTCGCCCTTCAGTGCCGGCAGGTCGCGGCGAAAGAAAGGGAGTGCGAACACGGCGCTTGAAGAGGGTTAGACGGCGAGCTTGCGGGCCGTCGTCTGCGGGCCCGAAAGCGAATCGAGGATTGCCTCGTAGGGCGCCAGCGTGCCCACGGGGCCGACCGCGGTGAGCGTCGGCTTGGTCGAGAACAGCCGTGACGACAGATCGGTCAGCCGCTCGACGGTCAGCGCCGCCAGCCGCTCCATCAATTCCTCCTTGGCGATCGGCCGGCCGAACAGAAGCAATTGCCTGGCGATCTGCGAGGCGCGGCTGGCCGGGCTCTCGGCGGACATGATGAGGCCGGCGCGATACTGCGCGCGCGCCCGGTCGAGCTCTTCTTGCAGGATGCTTTCGCCGGCCTTCTGCAGTTCGTCGATGATGACCGGGACCAGCCTGGCGATATCGCTCTGCCCGGTCGCGGCATGCACGCCGAAAACGCCGGTGTCGGAAAAACCCCAGTGGAAGGCATAGACCGAATAGCAGAGGCCGCGCTTCTCGCGCACCTCCTGGAACAGCCTCGACGACATGCCGCCGCCAAGGATCATCGACAGCACCTGCGAGGCGTAGAAGTCGCGCACGTGATAGGCGCGGCCTTCGAAGCCGAGCACGATCTGCGCGTCCATCAGGTCGCGGTCCTCGCGGAAGTCGCCGCCGACATATTGCGCGTATTGCGGGATGTTGCTGTTGGCCTTGGCGCGGAAGCCGCCGAGCTGCTTTTCGACCTCGCGCACGAAATTGTCGTGCTTGATGTCGCCGGCCGCCACGATCACCATGCGCTCGGCGCCGTATTGCCGTTCGATGAAATCGTGCAGCTGTTTTGAGGTGAAGGATTTGACCGTGTCCGGCGTGCCGAGGATGGAGCGGCCGATCGTCTGGTGGCGGAAGGCGGTTTCGGTGAAGCGGTCGAAGACGATATCATCGGGCGTGTCGTGCGCAGCGCCGATCTCCTGCAGGATCACATGCTGCTCGCGCTCCAGCTCTTCCGGGTCGAACTCGGACTCCTGCAGGATGTCGGCGAGGATATCGACCGCCAGCGGCACGTCGTCGGACAGCACCCTGGCGTAATAGGACGTCGTCTCGACGCTGGTGGCGGCGTTGATCTCGCCGCCGACATTCTCGATTTCCGAGGCGATCTCGAAGGCGCTGCGCCGGCTCGTGCCCTTGAACGCCATATGCTCGAGCAGATGGGCCATGCCATGCTCTTCGTCGCGTTCATTGCGGGCGCCCGACTTGACCCAGGCACCAAGGGCAACGGATTCGAGGCTTGGAAGGGTTTCGGTGGCGACTGTCAGGCCGTTCGACAGACGGCTTACCTCAACACCCATATGGCAAATACTCCTTAACGCGCCGCCCGCGTGTGGCGGCTCACGTAATCTTCCACCATTTTCAACTCGGATGGAAGTGTCGCGTATTTTTCGCCGGCTGTCATCAAGCCGCCCAGCCACGCGGGGAGCGCCGGGGCGATGCCGCTGGCTGCCTCGACCGCGGCCGGGAATTTGGCCGGATGTGCGGTGCCAAGCACCACCATGGGGACAGTGCCGGAGACATGGCCAGCCGCCACATGCATTGCAGCGGCCGTGTGCGGATCGAGCAGATAGTTGCTCCCGGCAAGCGTCGAGCGGATGGTGGCGGCGACCTCGTCGACGCTGGCGCGGCCTGCATCGAATTCGGCACGGATCCGCGCCATTTCGCTGGCCTCTATGGTGAAGGCGCCGGACTGCTTGAGCCCCTCCATATAGCGCCTGACCGTCGCGGCATCGCGGCCAGCCGCCTCGAACAACAGGCGCTCGAAGTTCGACGATACCTGGATGTCCATCGACGGCGAGGTGGTGGCGAACACCCCCTTGGTGCGATATTCGCCGCTGGCCAGCGTGCGCGCCAGGATGTCGTTGTCGTTGGTGGCGATGATCAGCCGCTCGACCGGCAGGCCCATTTTCTTGGCAGCGAAGCCCGCGAAAATGTCGCCGAAATTGCCGGTCGGCACGGTGAAGGAGACGGGCCGATCGGGCGCGCCGAGCGACAGCGCCGACGAAAAATAATAGACGATCTGGGCCATGATTCGGGCCCAGTTGATCGAATTGACTCCCGACAGCGACACCCGGTCGCGAAAGCCGTGGTCATTGAACATGTCCTTCACCAGGCCTTGGCAGTCGTCGAAATTGCCTTCGATCGACAGCGCATGGACATTGGCCGCGCTCGACGTCGTCATCTGTCGCTGCTGCACCGGCGAGACACGGCCATGCGGGAACAGCACGAAAATGTCGGTGCGATCCCGGCCGGCGAAAGCGTCTATTGCCGCACCGCCGGTGTCGCCCGAGGTGGCGCCGACGATCGTCGCGCGCTGGCCGCGTTCGGCAAGCACATGGTCCATCAGCCGCGCCAGCAGCTGCATCGCCACATCCTTGAAGGCGAGCGTCGGGCCATGGAACAGCTCGAGGATGAACCTGTTGGGGCCGGTCTGCACCAGCGGGCAGACGGCTTCATGCCGGAAGGTGGCATAGGCTTCGCGCACCAGCCGCTCGAAGACCGGGCCGGCGATCTCGCCGCCGAGGAACGGCGTCAGCACGCGGATGGCGAGGTCCGGATAGGCGAGGCCCCGCAAGGCGCGGATGTCGGCGGCCGAAAATTGCGGCCATTCGCGCGGCACGTAGAGCCCACCGTCGCGCGCCAGTCCCGCCAGCACCGCGTCGGCAAATCCAAGCGCGGGCGCATCCCCGCGTGTACTCACATATTGCATCGCAAAAAGCCCATTGCTGCCGGCGGTTTCATCCACCGCAAATTGGTTAATTTTCCGAGCCGGCTCAGTCGCATTTTTGCCGCGCGGTTGATATACGTCACCGGCTTTGTGAGAGGGAAGTGCAGTTCATGACGTTTTATTCGGTCAACCGTCGTCTTGTCGCGGGTCTGGCGCTTGCGGGCTTTATGCTTGCCGCCGCCGGCTGCCAATCGAGCGACAACGGCATCCTGAACCTCGGCTTCGGCAAGAAGACCGATCCGACCGCGCCGCCGCCGCCGCAGGACCCCAAGGTGCTCGCCTCCCAGCTGCGCGCCTACTGCCCGAGGGTGACGCTGCGTGACGGCACCGCCTTCTTCAACACCTATGCCAAGGGCACAACCGCCAAGCCGAAGAAAAAGAAGGGCGATGCGACGCAGGATGCCGACGCTGCCGCCGCTCAGACCGGGCCGAACGGCCAGCCCATCGATCCCAACCGGGACCCGGCGAAGATCATCTACCAGGCCTCGATTACCGATGTGACGCGCGATTGCAGCCATGCCGACGGCCAACTGACGATGAAGATCGCGGTTGCCGGCAAGATCGTGCCGGGACCGCTGTTCACGCCAGGCACCATCACCATGCCGATCCGCGTCGCGGTTCAGCACGGCACCGATGTGCTTTATTCGCAGATCCATCAATATCAGGTGCAGGTCACCGATCCGTCGGCCGCCACGCAGTTCGTCTTCACCGATTCCAATGTCGTGGTGCCGGAGCCGGCCGCGCAGGACTACCAGGCCTATGCCGGTTACGATGAAAACACGCCGGCAGCCACGGACAAGTCGAAGGGCAAAAGGAAGAAGCGGGTCGCCGCGGCGGCCACGAACTGATGCGTGGACTTATCCGGGCGTCGGGGTTACTCTGGCAATCCGGTCGCCCTCAGCGCGCTGCCGAGAGCCTCTGCGAGCGCGGGTGCGCAATTCACGCCCGCAAACTGGCGGCTGTAGCGAAAGGCCGGCTGAAGCTCGACTACGCGAGCGGCGGCCGCCCTCGCTTCCTCCAATCGGCCAAGCTTGGCCAGCGCTGCGGCCAATTGTACATATGTGATGCTATGTGCCGGATTGGCTTGAACGGACTTGTAAGCCGCACGGCAAGCTTCTTCGTAACGGCCGCGCAGCAAATGGCTCATTGCCTGCGCATCGAACGCGGCCCAGGTCCAGGAATCGAACGGGCTTAGCCGCATACCCTGCTCGCTCCATTCTATCGCGCGCTCCGCTTCGCCGCTCCACCCGAGAATGACACTGCCGAGAATGTAGGTCAGCGCCGATGAGGGGCTGATGGCGAGGGCGGCTTCTAACGCCGTGAACGCGGCGGCGCGGTCGTGCGCATCCATTCCGATGGAAAAGCCGGCCCATGTCAGGGCGAGCGCGTCGTCTTGTCCATGGACAATGGCCGACCTGGCGTGGCGGATCGAAGACGCACGGTTGACCTCCTGCAGGCCGGCGCGAAGGAACAAGCAATGATGGCACATCGCGGCGTTGCCATGCGCCAGCGCATAGGTTGGTTCGAGTGCGATCGCGCGGTCAAGAAGCACAAGCGCTCTGGTCACTTGCTCCGGCATACCTGAATCGACGTCAGGCTGGGCCTGCAGCACGAGATCGTAAGCGTCGAGACTGTCGGGGCGCTTGCGCCTGACACGTTCGATTTCGGCTTTCCGCAGGCTCGGCGCAATCGCGCCCACTGCCGACAGCGCGATCTCGTCTTGAAGCGCAAAGATGTCTTCGGAACTGCGGTCGTAGCGCTCGGCCCATATATGCACACCGGTCGATGCATCGATCATCTGCCCGGTTACACGCACGCTGCCGCCAGCCTTGCGCACGCTGCCTTCGAGGACATAGCGAACGCCAAGCTCGCGGCCGACCTGCTTCACGTCCACGGCGCGACCCTTGTAGGTGAAGGTCGAGTTTCGCGCGATGACGAACAACCATTTTATGCGTGCCAGGCCTGTGATGATGTCGTCGACCATCCCGTCGGCAAAGTACTCCTGCTCATGATCGCCGCTCAAGTTCGAGAACGGCAGGACCGCGACGGAGGGCTTTTCAGGCAAGGTCGGTGCCGACGCGGCGCGGGCGGCGGCCGAGGCATCAGGAACATTCGTGGCGACAGCCGGTCCGACATAGCGATAGCCGCGGCGCGGCAGTGTTTCGATCCAGCTGTCGACATTTGCTGCATCGGCCAGTACCCGGCGCAAGGCCGCGATCTGAACCGTCAGATTATTGTCGGCAACCGCCATTCCGCCCCAGCCGGCCTCGATCAGCGCGTCCTTGGACACGGGTACGCCCGCGTTCTGGATCAGCAGACGCAGCAGCGCAACGGCTCGCTGCCCAAGCATGGTCGGCTCCGCGCCGCAAAAGAGAATGCCCGCCTCCTGATCGAGGCGAAACGGGCCGAACTGGTAGAGGTCGCCCCCGACTGTCATTGGAGACTTTTAGCAAATTTTTGGCAACGGATTCACGACTTTCCGGCATGGACGGCCGATGTTGCACGAATGCTTCCCAGAAGCAGGCGTCCAGTCAGAGGAGGATCATATGAGCGCCGATGCCATCATCCGCATGCCCGACGAGAGCAAGGGCGTCATGCTGCGTGGTTTTCCCATGGTCTTCCTTGTCACCGGGGAAAACACTAGGCACACGAGCATGTTCGACTGGACGATCCCTCCCAAGTTCGCCACTGGGCGGCATGTTCACCGGGTGCAGGAGGAGACGTTTTACGTGCTCGAAGGCGAGTGTGAGTGGCATGTCGGCGACAAGACAATCCGCGCCACGCCCGGCACCTATCTGTTCATCCCGCCGGGAGTGCCGCACAACATCACGAATGTCAGCGACAAACCGGCTCGCGTGCTGATGACCGTTTCTCCGCCTGGCCACGAGCATTATTTCGAAGAGCTCGCTAAACTCGCCGTGCAGGGCGCACCGGATCCAAAAACACTCGCCGATCTGCGAAACCGCTACGACACCGATCAGCTCTCGACGTTGACGACACGAACGTAGGCCTCGTCCGCAACCTTCGATGTCAGCTTTTGGCCTTTCTGTATTCGGACGTCGCTTCTACGAGCCGCCGGACAGCGCCTTCGAGAACCAAGTCGGCCAAGCGAGGCAAGCGGCGCGGAAAACCTTCAATGCCGGCGCACGCCTGTTTTAGCCGCGGCTGGCTGTGGCGCGAGCCTTGGCGCCGGCGTTTCGATTGCGACTCGGCTCACGCTTCGGCGTGCTCAGGGGCCTTCCTTGCCGGTGCGCTCGAGGCGAGCGGGCCGGCCTTGTCTCGCCGCGCCAGGCGCCTGGCCCAATCGCGTCCCGGCCGTTCGACGAAGCGGTATGTCGCCACCGACAGCAGGATCGTCAGTAGAAGCATCGAGACCTGCAGCAGGTCGCCGAGCCAGAGCGAGCCGTGCAGATAGAGGATCGGGGCCGGCTCGTTGCCGGGGTTCAGCGCGTACGGGATGAACAAATCGGTGTGCAGCACGCGTTGAACCAGCAGGAAGGCAGCTCGAACGAGCGACCTGACCAGGGGATGCAGCATATAGATCGAATATGTCAGCGTGCCGACGAAAAGCATGAAAGGAGCGGTAAGCATGGCGCTGACCGAGCCACGCTCCCGCGCAAACACCAGCACGACCAAGGCAAAGATCAGCGGCGATCCGATGGAGAGCGGCAGGCTGCTCGCGGCGACGGAGACATAGCCCACGGCCAAAGCGCAGATCGCCGCTTCCAGCAGCGTCTCGGCCGCCGACGATAGTGGTTGCTTCAGGAGAGGGAACCGCTCCCGGACGTCGAAGCAGACGACACCAATCGCGAAACCATACAGACAGCGCACCAGCCCATAGTCATATGTGGTGTCCATGCCGTGCGGGCTCATCGTGGCGATCACGACGGGGCCGGCAATAATCGGCAGCAGCCAGGGCCACATGGCAGCCCCCAGCCTCGTCACTACGACGGCAAAGGTGACATAGGCAGCAAACTCTGCGCTGATGCTCCAACTGACGAAGTTCAGCCAGTTCTGTGGATTGACGCCGAGACCCTGCAGCAAAAATACGTTCGTGACGACCGCCTGAAGCAGGTTCGGGCCGATGCCATCCTTTGCCGCGTCGATGGGAATGAAAAGCAGAAGTGTCAGCGCATGCAGCGGATAGATTCGCCCCAGGCGCAGGACCATGAAGCGCCCGACGCCGAATCCGTCGGCGAGGCGCGAGCGATAGTTGGCGGCAATGACAAAACCGCTGAGCACGAAGAAGAAATCGACGAACAGGTAAGCGTGCCTGACCAAAGGCAGGAAGGTCAGGTGGCTGAAAACATCGAAATGGAACAGTGCGACCATGCAGGCGCAAATGCCGCGCCAACTGTCGAGAGCATCATAGCGAGGAGCGTTCTTGACCAAGCCCATGCGAAAAACGGGTAGGTGGGATTCGCTGCTTGCGCAAGCTGTGGTTGAATTAATACTTAACGCGCTTCAATCCCGTCATCCGACAAAAGGAGATCGTTAGTGCGCAATAAGAAAACTCATGTGCTCGCCGCGTTGCTCTACCTGTGCATGATGGCGACCGCATCGGCAACACCGTCGAGTGGCAACGTCAGCAACTACGGCGCGGTTGGTGACGGCGTCGCCAACGATACCGCGGCATTCAACCTCTGCTTGACCTACAATGTCATCTGCTGGGTCGACCCCGCCAAGACCTATGCGGTCGGTGATGTGCAGATGAAGAACGGCAATCGCCTGATCGGCCTCGGCACTGTCGAGTATGGTGATCGGACTGCAGCTACCGCATCGACGCGGCCGATCCTCGTCGGTGTTGCCGGCTCCACCAACCTCATTAACGTCAGCGGAGTCAGCAATAGCGCTGCGATCGATGGACTCTTCATCGACTGCAAGAGTTCAGGCATCAATGGTATTTCCGGCGGCAGTTTCCAACTCACCATCCAAGGCACTACGGTGGTGGACTGCGCGGCTGGCCTCGGTGACATGGCAGGTAGCACTTACACCACGGAAGCGCACATCATCGACACCACGTTCGGCAGCAATCAGCGTGGGATTTCAAATCCAACTGACTCGCTCATCGTCAACGCCGATTTCGCCAACAACAGCGGCGACGGCATCTATCTCGGCGGTGGCGCGAACTCCAACACCATCGTCAACAGCCGGTTCGAATGGAATCAGGGCTATGGTATTCAGAGTTATGGCGGCACGAACAACAACAGCATTTCCAACAGTATCTTCGACCGAAACTGCAAGGCTGGCATCCGCCTGGACGGCGTGACCGGCTTCACCATCTCGAACAGTGTCTTCGCCCGCAATGGGCGCAACAACGTTGCCGTCGACCAGAATGCGCAAGTCTACATGAGCGGTGCGAAGAATGTGAGCATTACTGGCGGTCTTAGCCTTGTCGGTCGGGACGATGGCGGTGCGGGCACTTACACGCCGGCTTATGTTTTTTCCTACGATAGCGGCACGCCGAGCACGAACGTGACGATATCGGGCTTTGCAACGGCGGGACTGTTCAACTCCACGACTAACCCGACTGGCTCATTCACCACGGCAGCGGTGGAGGGTCCTGAGCCGACCAGCGGCTACAACGTCTCTGGCGTGAACGATATTGCCGACACAGGCAACACCGTTACGGGTATCACCGCCTTTGCATCAGGCGGCCAGGCCAGCGCGACACAGTTGACCGCGACCGTCAACACGGTCTCGACCGCTTCGGCCGCTGCGGCTTCGGTGAAACTTGGTCCCTGTGTGCCTGGCCGACAGCAGACGGTCGCCAATCTTGGCGCGAACACCATCCAGGTGTTTGGCACCAGCCCGAACACGATCAATGGAGTTGCGAGCGCAACCGGCGTCGCACAGGCGACAGGAAAAATCGCCACTTATTTCTGCACTGGCAGTGGCAATTGGACTCGGCTGTTGAGCAACTGAGGAAAAATTGCCGAGCCAATCGCGTTTGGCGGAAGACGACTATGAGCGAGCCGACGGCATCATACCGGGGCTCGCGGCACCGTTCTCAAGCTTCTTCCGACCACTCCGACAGCGCGGCAATCGTGCCGCTGAGTTCCGCCCAGCGGCGGATGACTGTTTCGGCGCCGGCCTCGGTCAGCGCATCGGCATGGCCGGGATAGCTATGGCCGGCGCCGGTGAAGCCGATGACGCGCATGCCCGCCGCCCTGGCGCCGGTGATGCCGTGCACGGAATCTTCGATGACGAAAGTGTTCTTCGGGTTGACTCCGAGCTTTTCGGCGGCGAACAGGAACACGTCGGGCGCTGGCTTGGTCTTCTTGCTGGGGATGTCGAGCCCCGAAAAAATGCGGCCGGCGAAGAACGGCAGCAGCCGCACCTTGTCCAGCATGAATTCAATGCGTTCGGTGCGCGAGTTGGAGCAGACGGCGCGTGGCGCTGTCACGGACGCCACCGCCTCGCGCGCGCCGTCGATGATGCGCACATCGCTGCGCAGCTTGCGATCGACGAGGTCTTCGGCGCGGTCGATCAGCGAGGCCTGGAACGGGATTTTCGATTTCTCCTCGATCCGCATCAGGATGTCCTTGAAGGTCAGCCCGGCATAGGTCTCGGAAATCTCTTCCGCCGAGATCTCGTAACCCGCCGAGGTCAGAAGCTCGGCCTCGACACGTGCGGCGAGGATTTCGGAATCGACGAGCACGCCGTCGCAATCGAAGATGACAAGGTCTGGCTGGGGCATGGCGATCCGGAACGCGGGAGAAATGGCCTGATAGTTCAGGCGGGCGCGGCATACACCAACGGGCCCGTCTTCGCAAACCGCGGTTGACGAGGCGCCACCTTCACCGAATGTTTACGCTGATCGGTAACCATAACGGATAGTAACCGTAACGCGTGCCTTGGGTGTCATAAATGTCTGCCGTGCGTCTTCTCGACGAGCTTTCCCACGCCCCCCAGCAGTCCGAATGGCTGGATACGATCCTCAAGGGTGATTGCGTCGCAGCCCTCGACCGGCTGCCGGAAAAGTCGATCGACGTCATCTTCGCCGACCCGCCCTACAATCTGCAGCTCGACGGCGACCTGCACCGGCCCGACCAGTCGAAGGTCGACGCCGTCGACGACGAGTGGGACCAGTTCGAGAGTTTTGAGGCTTACGACGCCTTCACCCGCGCCTGGCTGCTGGCGGCGCGCCGCGTGCTGAAGCCGAACGGCACCATCTGGGTCATCGGCTCCTATCACAACATCTTCCGCGTCGGCGCCAGGATGCAGGATCTGGGCTTCTGGCTGCTCAACGATATCGTCTGGCGCAAGACCAACCCGATGCCGAATTTCCGAGGCCGCCGCTTCCAGAACGCGCATGAAACGATGATCTGGGCCTCGCGCGACCAGAAATCCAAGGGCTACACGTTCAATTATGAAGCGCTGAAGGCGTCGAACGACGATCTGCAGATGCGCTCCGACTGGCTGTTTCCGATCTGCACCGGCGGCGAGCGCCTGAAGGACGAGAACGGCAACAAGCTGCACCCGACGCAGAAACCGGAAGCGCTGCTCGCCCGCATCATGATGGCTTCGACCAGGCCGGGCGACGTCGTGCTTGACCCCTTCTTCGGCTCGGGCACTACGGGCGCTGTCGCCAGGCGCCTCGGCCGCCACTTCGTCGGCATCGAGCGCGAGCAGGGCTATATCGACGCCGCCAATGAGCGCATCGCCGCCGTTCGCCCGCTGGAAGGCGCCGATCTCACCGTGCTTTCCGGCAAGCGCGCCGAGCCGCGCGTCGCCTTCATCAGCCTGATCGACACCGGCCTGATGGCGCCGGGCGCCACGCTTTACGACGCCAAGAAGCGCTGGGCGGCCAAGGTGCGCGCCGACGGCACGCTGGCGATCGGCGACAGCGCCGGCTCGATCCACAAGATCGGCGCCGAAGTGCAGGGCCTTGACGCCTGCAATGGCTGGACTTTCTGGCACTATGAGCGCAGCGGCGGCCTGACCCCGATCGACGAGCTGCGCCGCATCGCCCGCCTCGGCATGGAGCGGGCAGGCGCCTGATCCATTAAGGTTTTGAATCAACGGATCGCCGCAAGCGATTCAACTCAAGCCGAAATTCCAAGCTGCTCAAGATCCGCTTTAAGCGTGTTGGCGTCGGTGAACAGCACCGCCTGCCAGCCGGCGGCCCTGGCGCCGTCGACATTTTTCTGGCTGTCGTCGATGAACAGCGTGGCGGATGGTTCAAGGCCGAATGCGGCGGCGTGATGATCGTAGATGGCGCGATCCGGCTTGATCAGGCCGATCTCGGCAGACACGGTTATGCCGCGCGGGCGGTCCAGGAATGGAAAGCGGCCGCGGGCCTCGATGAATGTGTCGGCGGCCCAGTTGGTCAGCAGCGTCACGTCGTGACCGGTGTCGATCAGCTTCTCCATGACGGCAACACTGTCATCATAAGCGTGCGGTGCCATTTCATGCCAATGGCGGCGGAAATTGCGAATGTTTTCCGCGTGATCTGGATGCTCCGCGATCAACAGCGCTTCGGCCTCTTCCCAGGTGCGGCCACGGTCCTGCTCGATGTTCCAAGCGCTGGTGCAGACATTGTCGAAGAACCATTTGCGCTCCGTCTCGTCAGGAATGAGCCGGCTGAACGGCAGGTTGGGGTCGTAGTGGACCAGCACCTTGCCGATGTCGAAAACGATGTGGCGGATTTCAGTCATGGGGCCTCTTTGCACCTGATGGTGACGGTTTCTTCGTCGCGCCCGGTATCGCCGCCTCGATTACCTTTTTCATGACGGTGGGCAGCGCTTCCCCGGAAATTTCATGGGCCAGCGACCAGAAATGCCCGCCCGGCGCATCACCTTTGATGTGGGCATGAAAGACTTCGAGTTCGAGCGCGAAATGGGTGAAGACGTGGCCGATGCGCCCGGCGCGCCGCCATTCGGCAGGGAAGGGCGCTGCAGCATCGGTGGTCGCGCCGTCGATTCTTGCCGTCCAGGCGGTGGTGGGCACTTCCGTCATGCCACCGAGCAGGCCCTTGTCCGGCCGCTTGCGCAAAAGGATGGCGCCGTCGCCGCGCTCGGCAACGAAGGCGGCGCCGCGTCTGAGCGGCTTGTCGTCCTTCGGCAGGCGTACCGGGAAGCACTCGGGCTCGCCCAAGAGGATGGCGCTGCAATCCTCGCGCACCGGGCACAGCATGCAGCGTGGCCGTTTCGGCGTGCAGATCGTGGCGCCAAGGTCCATCATCGCCTGGGCGAAGTCGCCGGGCCTCGCTCGCGGCACGAGCTTTTCGACCAGCGCGCGGATTTCCGGTTTTGCCTCGCTGAGCGGCGTTTCGATCGAATAGAGCCGCGACACGACCCGCTCGACATTGCCGTCGACGACGGCCGCCGGCCGGTCGAAGGCGATCGCCGCGATTGCCGCCGCCGTATAGGCGCCGATGCCCGGCAACTCCCTCAGGCCGGTTTCGGTATCGGGAAAGCGGCCGCACTGCCGTGCGACGAGATCGGCGCAGGCCTTGAGGTTGCGCGCCCTGGAATAGTAGCCGAGCCCGGCCCAGGCCTTCATGACGTCTTCGGCGGATGCCGCCGCCAGCGCGTCGACGGTAGGCCATTTCTCGACGAAGGTCCGGAAATAGGCTTTCACCGCCTCGACCGTGGTCTGCTGCAGCATCACCTCGGACAGCCAGACGCGGTAGGGATCTGGCATCGTTCCGCGCGCCAGCGCGCCGGGCGTGACGCGCCAGGGCAGGTCGCGGTGATGCGCGTCGTACCAGGCAAGCAGGCGGGAGGAGATATCTCCGGGTCCGGCCTGTTCGGTTATGGTCTTGCGGGTCTGGTCTTGCGGTGCCATTGATCGCTTCGGATTGGAGAACGCACATGGCAGGGAAAAGGCCCTTCGGCAATCCCGTTCCGGTGAGCGATCTCGCAACCGAGATCCTCGATCCGGTGCTCAAGAAGCGCGCCGGCATCTCGATCGGGCTGGTGCAGTCCTGGGAAGAGATCGCCGGCCCCCGGCTTGCCGGCCGCTCGCGCCCTGAAAAGATCCAATGGCCGCGCCGCCTGCATGAAGACGATCCGTTCGAGCCGGCGGTTCTGGTCATCGCCTGCGAGGGCATGGCGGCGCTGCATCTGCAGCATGAGGCCGGCGAGATCATCAACCGCGTTAACGCCTTTCTCGGCTTCAATGCGATCGGCCGCATCAAGATTTTGCAAAAACCGGTTCTCTCCGAAAAAGCCCGGCCGAAACCGATGCCGAGGCCGCTCACGGACGCTGAGAAGTCGAAGCTTTTGCGCACCGTGGGCAAGATCGAGGACGAGGGTTTGCGCGCTTCCCTGGAGCGGCTCGGCGCCACAATCCTTGGCGAAAAGAAGGCGAAAGGATTGTGACAGGCGTCATGAATGCGTCACCGATCTCGCGCATTCGTGATCCCACCCATCAAGTTTGGCGATTGGATTGGGGACGGCGATGCCTTAATTCGCGCCAACTCTCGCCTTTTCTAGCTCTTGCATTGCAAAATCCAACCAGTATCAGGTGATTCGCATGAACCGTTCTTTGTCCCGCAGGAACCTTCTGACCACGCTGGCCGCTGTTCCGGCGGTGGCGCTGCTTGCCGCATGCAGTGATTCAGGCGAGGAGGCGAAGGCGGCCGACGTGAAGCCTGCCAATCCGGCGACGCCCGCCAAGCCGGCCACGCCGGCCGCCGCCAAGGTGCCGGAAGCGCAGGGCACGGTCGATATGGCGGAGCTGCTGAAGCCAGGCGCGCTGCCCGACAAGCAGCTCGGCAAGGACGACGCCAAGGTCACCATCGTCGAATACGCCTCGATGACCTGCCCGCATTGCGCGCATTTCGCCATGACCACCTTTCCTGAGTTGAAGACCAAATACATCGACACCGGCAAGGTTCGCTACATCCTGCGCGAATTCCCCTTCGACCCGAGCGCCGAGGCCGGATTCATGCTGGCGCGCTGCGCCAAGGACAATTATTTCCCGATGGTCGACGTGCTGTTCAAGCAGCAGCCGAGCTGGGTGGGCGTCAACAACACCAAGGAAGCGCTGCTGCAGATTTCCAAGCTCGCCGGTTTTACACAGGAGTCCTTTGAGTCCTGCTTGACGGACCAGAAACTTCTGGACGATGTGAGGGCAGTCCAGAAACGCGGAGCGGACGAGTTCAAGGTCGACTCGACGCCGACCTTCTTCATCAACGGAAAGACCTATAAAGGGGCGATGTCGATTGAGGAAATGTCGGCCATCATCGACCCTCTGCTCTGACATCCAGACTGCGCCGAAGCGGTCCGGCTTCGGCGCGCGCGCCTGTGGTGCGGGGCGGCGCGAATGAAGTTTTCGCGCCTTCGCCTCCTCGGTTTCAAGTCCTTCGTCGAACCCGGTGAGTTCGTCATCGAACGCGGCCTCACCGGCATCGTCGGGCCGAACGGCTGCGGCAAGTCGAATCTTGTCGAGGCGCTGCGCTGGGTGATGGGCGAAAGCTCCTACAAGAACATGCGCGCGTCCGGCATGGACGACGTGATCTTTTCCGGCTCCGGCGCGCGCCCCGCCCGTAACACCGCCGAAGTCACGCTTTTCCTCGACAACAGCGACCGCACCGCGCCCGCCGCCTTCAACGATGCCGATGAACTGCAGGTGTCGCGCCGCATCGAGCGCGAGGCGGGCTCCCTCTACCGCATCAACGGCAAGGAAGCCCGCGCCAAGGACGTGCAGCTTCTGTTCGCCGACCAGTCGACCGGCGCGCGCTCGCCCTCCATGGTCGGCCAGGGGCGTATCGGCGAACTGATCCAGGCCAAGCCCCAGGCCCGCCGCGCGCTGCTTGAAGAGGCCGCGGGCATTTCCGGCCTGCACACGCGCCGGCATGAGGCGGAACTCAGGCTGAAAGGCGCCGAGCAGAACCTCGAACGGCTGGACGACGTCGTCGGTGAGCTGGAGGGCCAGATAGAAAGCCTGAAGCGCCAGGCGCGCCAGGCCTCGCGCTTCAAGAACCTGTCGGCCGATATCCGCAAGGCCGAGGCCACGCTTCTGCACCTGCGCTGGACACTGGCCAAGACCCAGGAAGGCGAGGCCCGCTCGGCGCTTGCCGTTGCCACCACCCTGGTCGGCGACCGCGCCGCCGCCCAGATGGCCGCCGCCAGGGAGCAAGGCATCGGCGCGCACAGGATGCCCGATCTGCGCGACGCAGAAGCGGCCGCGGCGGCTGCCTTCCAGCGCCTGTCGATCGCCAGGACGCAGATCGAGGAAGAGGCCGGCCGCATCCGCGCCCGCCAGGCCGAGCTGGAGCGCCGCCTGCAGCAGCTCGATGGCGACATCGCCCGCGAAGAGCGGATGGTGCGCGACAATGCCGACATTCTGGAACGCCTGCGCGCCGAAGAAGCCTCGCTCAATTCGGAAAACGCAGGCGCCGCCGAGCGCGAGACCACCACCCGCGCCGCCTTCGAGCAGGCGGCCGCGACGCTTTCGCAAAGCGAAGCAAAACTTGCCGCGCTGACCGCCGAACGGGCCGAGGCGGCCGCCTCACGCCACCAGATCGAGCGCACGCTGCGCGAAACCGCCGAGCGCCGCGACCGTTTCGCCCGCCAGCTGGCCGAGGTCGACCGCGAGCTCTCCGATATCGCCTCGAAGGTCGCCGGCCTGCCGGATCCGGCCGAGAAGCGGCTTCTGGTCGAGGACGCGCTTGCTCGCCTGGAAGAGAGCGAGGCCGGCGCCATCGCCGCCGAGCAGGCGGTCGCCGAGGCGCGCGCCGCCGAAAGCGCTGCCCGCCCGCCGCTGCAGGATGCCAAGGCGGAGTTGGCGCGCATCGAGACCGAAGCGCGCACGCTGGCAAAAATCCTCAACGCCGCGAGCGGCGACCTTTTCCCCTCCGTGCTGGAGCAGATCAGCGTCGAGCGCGGCTATGAGACGGCACTCGGCGCCGCTCTTGGCGAGGATCTCGACGTGCCGCTCGACCGCAGCGCGCCGGTGCATTGGGGCGAGAGCACGGTCCAGCCCGGCGATGCAGCTTTGCCCGAAGGCGTGAAGAGCCTGGCCAGCGTCGTGCGCGCGCCGGCGCAGCTTGCCCGTCGGCTGGCGCAGATCGGCATCGTCGAGGCCGCAGACGGACGCCGGCTGCAGGCGCAGCTGGCGCCTGGCCAGCGACTGGTCAGCCGCGATGGCGCGCTGTGGCGCTGGGACGGCTTGACCGCCAGCGCCGATGCGCCCACCGCCGCCGCCCAGCGGCTGGCGCAGAAGAACCGGCTTGCCGAGCTCGATGCTGAAGCGGTGCAGGCGACGCGCATCCTGCGCGAGGCCGAAGCAGCGCTGGCTCAGGCCGAGCAGGCGCTTCGCCAGACGAGCGAGGCCGAACGCAATGCCCGCCAGGCCGGCCGCGATGCCCAGCATGGGTTGGATGCTGCCCGCAACGCGCTGGCCGAGGCTGAGAAGGCCGGCGGCGAATTGGCGAGCCGGCGTGCGGCACTCGACGAGGCGCGCGCGCGCGTCGTCGACAGCCATGAGGAGACCCAGGCCGCTTTCCTCGAAGCCGAGATGCTGCTCAAGGATGCGCCCGATCTTGGCGACCTGCAGCTGCAGCTAGAACAATCATCAGCCAATGTCGCGCGCGACCGGGCCACACTTGCCGATGCGCGTGCCGTGCATGAAGGCCTGCGGCGCGAGGCCGAAACGCGCATGCGCCGGCTCGATGCCATCGAAACCGAGCGCAAAAACTGGTTGGAGCGCGCGGAGAACGCTTCGACACAGATCGCCTCACTGGGCGAGCGCAAGGCGGAAGCCGAGGCCGAGCGCGAGCGGCTCGCCGATGCGCCGGACGAGATCGACGCCAAGCGGCGCGCGCTGCTGTCGCAGCTTTCCGAAGCCGAGACGCTGCGCAAGGCGGCGGCCGACCGCTTGCAGGAAGCGGAAAACCGCCAGGCCGAGCTCGACAAGGCCGCAACCGCCGCCATCCAGTCGCTGGCCGAAGCGCGAGAAACGCGCGTCCGCGCCGAGGAGCGGCTGGCGGCGGCCGACGAGCGCCGCGCCGAGGTCGAGGCGCGCATCCAGGAAGCGCTGAACACGCCGCCGCATCTGGTCATCAAGCATACCGGCCTCGACGCCGACAGTCCGATGCCGGACATGGCCGATATCGAGCGCCAGCTCGACCGGCTGAAGATCGAGCGCGAACGGCTCGGCGCCGTCAACCTGCGCGCCGAGGAGGAGCAGAAGGAATTGTCGGAGCGGTTGGAGACCATCGTTTCCGAGCGCGAGGACATCATCGAGGCGATCCGTAAGCTACGGCAGGCGATCCAGAGCCTCAACCGTGAAGGCCGCGAGCGGTTGCTTGCGGCCTTCGAGGTCGTCAACGGCCATTTCCAACGGCTGTTCTCGCATCTGTTCGGCGGCGGCACGGCCGAATTGCAGCTGATCGAATCGGAAGATCCGCTGGAGGCGGGGCTCGAAATCCTCGCCCGTCCTCCCGGCAAGAAGCCGCAGACCATGACGCTGCTTTCCGGCGGCGAGCAGGCGCTGACGGCGATGTCGCTGATCTTTGCCGTCTTCCTGACCAATCCGGCGCCGATCTGCGTGCTGGACGAGGTCGACGCGCCGCTCGACGATCACAATGTCGAGCGCTTCTGCAATCTCATGGACGAGATGGCCAAGACCACCGAGACGCGCTTCGTCATCATCACCCACAACCCGATCACCATGGCGCGCATGGACCGGCTGTTCGGCGTCACCATGGCCGAGCAGGGCGTCAGCCAGCTGGTCTCGGTCGACCTGCAGGCGGCCGAAGCGATGCGCGAGGCGAGCTGATTCAGGGTCTCGTTGCCGGAATAGATCGGCGTAGCTGCCCCTGACCGGATCGTTCTTGAGCGGCTCCGGCAGCGAGGTCAACCGCCTGAACCGAGGGGTGGCGGAGTTGAATGGCTATCTCATGTTCACCGCTGGCCGCTTACCGGCTTCATTCCCATGGCACGGTCCGCCGGCGCGACTTCGCACGAGCTTGCCGCGAAGCATTAAAATCAAGAAAACGTGTCCTGCGCGAGTCGAGCCTCATATTGTGCGCCAGGTCGCGCCGCTGATAGCCTCCATCAAAAGTAGTGGGGGCTTATCAGGTGGTGCGATTGTTTGTCGTTTTGGGGGATATCTGCGTTCTGCCGAACACATGATTTCCCCGGAAATGACCTTGCCGATTTTTCTCTAATTGTCTTTGATCGCATAAATTCGGGCAGATGTGGGGCTTGACGTTGGAAAGCGATCTGGAGCAGAAATTCTACTATTCTACCCCAAAACTCATCAAATCCTGTGCCATATTCGTCTCGATTTTAGGTCTCGGGATATTCTCCCTTCAGCATAAACATCCGCTACCCCTACTTGTCCTCAGTGGGTGGATCTGCGTGATTGCTGGCGCCTCGCTGGCCGCCATGGTGCTGCGTCGATTGGTGACGCGAGCGCCTGCGGTGGTGCTTTCGCCGCAAGGTGTGAGAGTATCCTACTTACGCGGTCTCGTACCTTGGAGCGCGATAACAAAGCTTTCCGAGGTGTCCGGCAAAAACTTCGTCATTCTGAGGCTGGCCCTCGATCCTACCTATGCCGCGAGCGTGCCACGGCGATGGTATTCGCTGCGGCGGGGCAGCAAGCTGGCACTGAGTATCCCGATCAGCCAAATCGACACCGCGGGCGCGGATATCGCTCAGCTTTGCCGTACCTATATGGCGACGCAGCCGACAGCGCCCGACGCGATGGAAGTACAAGCTGGCCGCAGCTTGCCTTCGTCCGCCACACAGCCACTTGCCTCCTACGGGCTTATCGTCCTGCTGGCGGTCATCTATTGCGCTGAACTGACTTTCGCCGTCGATCCTAATCAGGGCGGATCGCCCTCGACGCAAACCTTGATTGTACTCGGCGGCATGTTTCGATCCTTGATCTGGGACGGCCAGTGGTGGCGGCTGGTCACGGCTACGTTGATGCACGCCAGCATCGCGCATCTCCTCGGCAACAGCTTTGCGCTTTGGCGCGCAGGGGTTCTACTGGAGGGGTTGGTGGGCCGCCTATGGTTCCTGGCGATTTTTGCAATATGCGCGGTGGGCGGTGAGGTGGCTTCGCTGTATATGACCCCGGCCAATGTTGTGGGGGTTGGCGCGTCAGGCGGCATTGTCGGCCTTTTTGCCACGGCAATCGTCCTTAGCTTTCATTTCCAATCCAGCGCCAAGCGCAGCCTGATGCAAACGCGCGCGATTTCGATTCTGGTTCCGGCGCTGCTGCCGCTTTTTGCGGCCCCTGATAAAGGGCTGAGGATCGACTACTCCGCCCATATTGGCGGCGCGATTGTGGGTGCCGTGCTTGCCCTGGCGCTAATGTCATTTTGGCGCCACGAGCAGGCTCGTCCACTCTATTCCTGCGTTGCGGGGTCGTTGCCGGCGTTTTCGCCTTGGTAGCGGTGGGCGCGCTTGTGCCGATCACTCACAGCCATGCCGCCTATCAGGGAGAGAATGCTTTTGCAGCATTCTTCAATGGCCGATACGGCGACGCTGCGCGGATGTTCCAGCAGCAAAGCGAAATGCCGGATGCTCAGGTCGCTTATGCCGATCTGTGGCGCATCATGGCGATGGGGTACGCAAAAGACCCGGCATTGCAAATGCAGGCACGCCAGGCACAAGCCAAACTCACGCCTGCCACTTGGCCCTATCCGATCTTCGATATCTTCATGGGCAAGCTGTCTCCGCAGGCTTTGCAAATGAAAGCCGTCGGCAATGATCAATTGTGCGAGGCCATTTTTTATGGCGCTGAGGCGGATTTGATCGAAGGGCAAGTCGAAGACGCAAAACCGCTATTGAGGAATGCGTTATCGATTTGCCCTAAGACGTTTATCGAGCTTGGAGCCGCGGAGTTGGAATTGAAACGGCTGCACGAAGCCCACGTCGGCTCTTAAAGTCTGCGGCTTGTTGCACGGCTCTTAGTTGAAACATGCAGGCGGCCGAAGCGCGGCGTGCTGAGCGAGCGGCATCGCCGCTCGCCTTTTTTGACGAACTACTTCTCCGACGCGGTCGCCGGCGCTGTATAGCGGCGGCGCACGGCGTCGAGCACCAGTTTGCGGCTTTCCTCCGCCGACAGCGACTTGTTCTTCTCCGCCGCGGCCGTTTCCTGCGCAAGGTCCTTGTCTCTGATCTGACGGCGGAACCACTTGGAATAATCACCGGCGTGCAGGTGGTATTCCCAGGTCTTGTCATCGATGCCTTCCGCCATCTGGGCGAAGATGATCAAATTGTGTGCCCTGAGGTTCATCGCCTTCTTCGGCCCGGTGAAATAGAAGCTGCCGGCCTCGTCGAGCTCGCCTTCGGCATATTTGCGGCTGTGCCGCCGTAGCGACTGGCCGGGCTCGATCGCCTTGACCGTGAACGGCTTGCCATCGTGTGGCCGCCAGAACAGCACGCGGTCGCTCCTTGGCGAAGGGATGCTCTTCGGCGCCTGCAATCCGGTTTCCCTGCAGAATGTCCTGATGACGCTCTTCGCCTGCGGGCCGAGCGCAATCACCGCCGTCACCAGTCGCAAGGCGTCGGTCGAGACCGCTTCCGGATGCACGGTGATCAGAACCGTGCCGGGCTGTTCCACAGCAAGCACCGCGCTCGCCTCGCGCCGCTTGGGCAGCAGATGGTGCGCCTCGTCGATGATCAGCCAATGCGGTCTGGCCGTGCGGTAGCGGACATTGCCAAGTCCCGGCAGCAGTTCGGCGAAGAAATCGGGCCGCTCGTCGACTTTCAGCGCCAGCCCGTTGACGACGACGTTAGTCTCCGGCTTCTCGATCAATTCCAGCAATTGCTGCTTGCCCGGCGCGTTTTCGCCGTCGCCAAGCAGCACCGCGCCCTGCAGGCCGTCATAGTCACCTTCCGGATCGAAAATGCAGAACTGCAATCTCTTTTCGACCAGCCGCTCGGTTAAAGCCGTCGCCAGCGTCGATTTGCCGATGCCCGAGCTGCCGGCGATCAGCACGGTTTCGACAAAGGACAAATAGACTTCCTTGCCGCGGGCAGTGCCAAGCAGGACGCCCCGCGAGCGCTTGCGCACCAGGAGATGGTCGAGCTTGATCAGCTTGCCGATCAGTTCCTCGACGCCCTTGCCGCGCGCGCCTTTGGTAACGAGGTCGGCGGTCTCCTTCACCGCCGGCAAGGCATTGTCGACGGCGACGCTGCAGCCCGAGGCCCTGAGGAAGGCGTGGTCGTTTTCGGCATCGCCGACGCCAACCACGTTGTGCGGCGACAGTTTGAGATCTGCGAGCGCGGCGGCCAGCCCCGTCGCCTTGTTGATGCCTGAGGGCAGGATCATCACCGCGCCCTTGTTGAAAATGATCTCCAGCTCCAGCCCGAGCTTCTTGATAACATCGAGCACGGTCGCCTGGTGCGGCTCCCAGGTGGCGACGATCGAGCGCCCGACCGAAAGCGGCTTCACGCCGCGTTTCTTCAACCGGTCGACGAGGTCGGCGGAAGGGGAGGGCGAGATCGTACGCTCTTCCTCGCTGGCCGGTGTGTAGACCAGCGCGCCGTTTTCGGCGACGACCTTGTCGAACAGGCCGATCTCGGGGAATACCTCCTTGAGATCGGTCAGTTCGCGGCCGGTGACCAGAATGAGCTTGCGCCCGGATTTCTTGAGCTTTTCCAAGGCCGACAGGGTAGTTTTCGTGACGCTGCCGTCATGTGCCAGCGTGCCGTCATAGTCGGTGGCCAATGCCATGAAATACATCGGGTTGAACCTCTCGGCTGGCGTCGCTTATTCCCGTTGGAACGAACAACGCCTGTCGACGGAAAAGGTTTATCCGAATTGCCGCAGGTCGATCGACGCTCCACGCCGCCGGCGCCGGGCGGATGGCGTCCTGCAACGAAGGCGTCATCGAAGCGATGAAGAGCTGCACTAAATGTGAAACCGGGTCGCTGCCTGGTCCTGACCGGGCCACAATAGCGGCGGGCAACAGAGGGCGCTCCACGCTCCCTCATTCGTATTTTGGAGACAAACATGGCCGCGACAAAAGAGCTTGTGCATACCGAGGGTGATTCCAACATGACGGCGGCGCGCGCCCGATGGGACGCCGGGCAGGACGATCCGCGCATCCGCGGCCTGCTCGATCGCGACGCCGCGGCGTTCATGCATCAGAGCCTGTCCAGCCCCTGTCTCTCAACGATCACCAAGGCTGAAGGCATCTGGATCGAGGACACGGCCGGCCGCCGCTTCATGGATTTCCATGGCAACAGCGTGCATCATCTCGGCTATGGTCATCCAAGGCTGGTGGCCGCGATCAAGAGGCAGCTCGATGAGTTGTGCTTTGCGCCGCGCCGCTTCGCCTGTGAGCCCGCCGTCGAGCTGGCCGAGAAGCTGGCCGAACTGGCGCCCGGCGATCTCGGCAAGGTGCTGTTCACCACCGGCGGTTCGGACGCTATCGAGGTGGCGCTGAAGATCGCGCGTGCCGCAACCGGCCGCTTCAAGACGCTGTCGTTCTGGGATGCCTTTCACGGCGCCGGCTTCGGCGCCGCCAGCGTCGGCGGCGAAGCGACCTTCCGCTCCCACATCGCCGGCCCGATGATGACCGGCACCGAGCATGTGGCGCCCTGGGATGGCTATCGCTGCCCCTATGGCCACGCCTCCCTGGAGGCGTCGGGGCTGGCTTGCGCCAACATGATTGCCTACGTGCTCGGCCGCGAGCAGGACGTGGCGGCGGTCGTCGCCGAGCCGATGCGGGCGACGCCCAATCCGCCGCCGCCCGGTTTCTGGAAGCTGGTGCGGGAAGCCTGCGACCGCCATGGCACGCTGCTGATCTTCGACGAGATCCCGACCGGGCTTGGCAAGACCGGAAAATTCTTCGCCCACGAGCATGATGGCGTGACGCCCGACATCGTCGTTCTCGGCAAGTCGCTCGGCGGCGGCATCCTGCCGATTGCCGCCGTCATTGCGCGCCGCGACCTCGACGTCGCCGGCGGCTTCGCCATCGGTCACTACACCCACGAAAAGAATCCGGTGACGACCCGCGCGGCGCTGACGACGATCGACATCATCCTGGAGGAAGGGCTGGTCGAGCGCGCGGCCGAGCTCGGCCTGCACATGCAGGCGCGCATGCAGGATCTCATGGCGCGCTCGCCTCAAGTCGGCGACGTCAGGGGCAGGGGGCTGATGGTGGGCGTCGAACTCGTCGAGGACCGCGCCACGCGCCAGCCCGCGCGGGATCTAGCTGAGCGGGTATTTTATTCGTGCCTCGAGCAAGGGCTCAGCTTCAAGGTCAGCCAGGGCAACGTGCTGACCTTGTCGCCGCCGCTGGTCATTTCGAAAGACGACCTCGACCGTGCGCTCGACATTGTCGAGGGCGCGGTGCTGGCGGCGTGACCCGGAAAGCCGTGCTAAACGTTGAGCCGCGCGTGCTGGCCGTGCAGTGCTACCCGTTTCCGGGACGGTTGCTCGCGTGGCAAGCGACGGCGGCGCTTGCATATTGCGGCCTCTTCAGGTTCGAACTGTTCGCGGGCTATTTGACGACCAACAAGGCGAGCACCATGACGCCAGATCTGACATCAGGCCAGAAAGCTGAGATACCTGCCCGAGCCTATTATGGCAGCTTCTCGGACCCGGAGGCTATGGCGCAGGCGATCGGCGGTACCAAATCCTGGTCCGGCGGTCCCCATCCGCTCGGGCCGGCAGGCAGGAACTTTCATGCGACGATGGCGCGCGCCGCTTTCGACCAACTCAATATCGGCATCGGCCGCTTCGCCGAGGCGGTTTCTCAATCTGGTGTGACAGCAAATTTGCACACCTTCATGTTCGCCACCGAACCCGGCACTGTCCGCCGCGTTTCGGGCAGGAAACTCTTCGGCCAACAGATCATTCACTTGCGACCGAACGAACGGACCGTCACGAGTTCTCCGCCGGGCCAGGCCTGGGCCTCCGGCCTCATCGCGGTGTCCTTCGACCTGCTCGCCACGCACGCGCCGAAATTAACAGGCGTCGACCATGGCGTTCCGCTGAACGATGACCGGATGTTCCAGGTGCCCAAGGAGCCCATGGCATGGCTTGTAGGGCTGACGAACGACATGGCACGCACGATCAGGGAGACGCCGCAGATTATCGAGGCGCCGCAAACGGCCAAGGCGCTTTCGGGCGCCATCCTGGATACCCTTGTCGCCTGCCTCACCCATAGCCGGGTGAGGCCTGACCGCGCCGCTCTCGGCCGCCACCGCCAGATCGTCGCTCGCTTCGAGCGCGCGGTGGAAGAGCACCCCGACGAGATGCTGTCGCTGGGCGACATCTGTGCAGCGGTCGGTGTAGCACAGCGAACCCTCAACCTCGCTTGCCAGGAATTCCTTGGAGAGGGCGCGGTACAGTATGCCCGCAATCGCCGGCTCGACCGGGTGCGCGAAAGGCTGTCGGCGTCAGATCCGGCCACGACCCTGGTGACCAGTGTGGCCATGCAGTACGGCTTCTGGGAATTAGGCCGCTTCGCCCAAGCCTATCGCCTTCGTTTCGGTGAGCGTCCTTCCGAAACCTTGCGTCGAAACGCGCACTAAATCTTTCGCCAGGATCCCAGTCCGTTCATGCCGGAATTGCATAGTGCTGCGCGCGCCGCGCGTGGCAAGTGACCAGCCTCCACCGTTGAAGCTCCGGCAAGGTAATGCTGATGGTCAGCGCTGTCTTTTGCGGGAAGCTAAGACAGCGCCACGCCACCAGAATCAAAGGGGATCAAAATGGCCCTCCGCATCAACGACATCGCACCGGATTTTACCGCGGACAGCACAGATGGCCCGATCGCTTTCCACGAGTGGATCGGCGACGGCTGGGCGGTTCTTTTCTCGCATCCCAAGGATTTCACCCCGATCTGCACGACCGAGCTCGGCACGATGGCCGGCCTCAAGGCCGAGTTTGACGAGCGCAACGCCAAGATCATCGGCATCTCGGTCGATCCGGTGGAGAACCACAACAAGTGGAAGGGCGACATCCGCCAGGCGACCGGCCACGCGGTCAACTATCCGATGATCGGCGACCGGGAGCTCAAGGTCGCCAAGCTCTACGACATGCTGCCTGCCTCTGCCGGCGAGACATCGGAAGGGCGCACGCCCGCCGACAATCAGACCGTGCGTTCGGTGTTCGTCATCGGCCCCGACAAGAAGATCAAGCTGATACTCACCTATCCGATGACGACCGGCCGCAACTTCCGGGAAATCCTGCGCGCCATCGATTCCATCCAGCTCACCGCCAAATTTCCGGTTGCGACTCCCGCCGACTGGGAGCCGGGCGACGACGTGGTGATCGCCGGCTCGGTCTCGGACGAGGACGCCGTCAAACGCTTTGGCGCCTTCGAGGCCATTCTTCCCTATCTGCGCAAGACCAAGCAGCCGGCGGCCTGAAGCGATGCGGGTTTGATATTTCAATCGTAGATCCCGCGAGACGGGTGGCGGTAGGTGGGGCCAGTGCAGCAGCAGTTTGAACAAGCGCGGACGAAGACGCCGTTGCATCGGCATGCCCGGCTGGTACGCAGTTCGGCCCCGATCGCGGCGCTGGCGCTCGCGTTGGGCATTGCAGCGCCGATGGCGCAGGCGCAGCAGATCACCCAAGGCGGCGGTAATACCACGGGCGGCATCGCCGGCGGCGGCGGTGGCCGTGGTAGCGGTGCAGGCGGTTCCGCAGCAACCACCCCAGGCGGATCGGCTGAGGCCGGTACTGCCGGCAGCGACAATAGCGGCACGGGCGGCGCCGGCGGTGCGCCGGGAACACCGAACGATCTTACCGCCGGCGGCGGTGGAGGGGGCGGCGGCGCCTCCGATTCGCCCACTGCGCCCGGTAATGGCGCCAATGGCGGCGCGGGCGGCAGCGGCACGCTTTCCGCCGTCACCGGCCCGGTTTCCTTCGATAGCGCCATTGCCGGATCCTCGGGCAGTGCCGGGAGCGGCGGGACCGGCGCCAATGCCGGTAGCGGCGGTGGCGGCGGCGGTGGTGGTGGCCTGGTGCTGACGGGGACGGGTGTCCAAGCCACTGTGAGCAATAATGTGACTGGCGGCGCCGGCGGCAACAGCGGCGGCGGCACCGGCGGCGATGGGGGCATCGGCGGCGGCGGCGGCGCTGGGCTGGTGCTGCTCAATGGCGGCACGGTGACGGTCGCCGGCGGTGCGGCCAGCACCATTGCCGGTGGCGGTGGCGGCGGCGGCGGCGCAGGCGGCGCTGGCGTGTTTCTTTACCAGGGTGGCGCGCTGGACCTTCAAGCCGGCACCGTCATGGGTGGGGACGGCGGCACCCGCGGCGGCGGCATCGCTGGTAGCGCCGGCGCCGGCGTGCTCAGCAATCTCGGCACCATCGGCAATCAGGGCACGATCGCCGGCGGGGCGGGAGGCCGCGGATTCGGGGGCGCCTCCGGCGGCGATGGCGGCGCGGGCGTGGTCGCCTGGGGTGGCAGCATTGTGAACGCCGCGACCGGCGTCATCACCGGCGGCAAGGGTGGGGATAATAGAACCAGTCTCTTCGGTAGTACTGCGGGTGACGGCGGCGCGGGCGTCCAGTTCCAGAATGGCCAGGCGGGCAGCCTGTTCAACGCGGGGATGATCCAGGGCGGGGCCCGCGGCGAGAGTCCCGAGGTGCCTGCGCTTGGCCACGCCGGCGTGGGCGTCGTCGGCGCGGCGAGCGGCGGCATCTCCATCGTCAATGCCGGGACGATCACTGGCGGAACGGGCATCACAAACCTCGGCCCCGCGGTGATGGCCAACGCCATCTCGCTGTTCGGCAGCAACAATCGCCTGGAATTGCGCTTGGGCTCGACTATCACCGGCAATGTCGTGGCGTCGGGCGGCGCCAACAACGCGCTGGCGCTCGGCGGCGCGAGCGATGCCACGTTCAACGTGTCGCAGATCGGCGCCACGCAGCAATATCGCGGCTTCGACATTTTCGAGAAGACGGGCTCAAGCGCGTGGACGCTGACCGGGGCCGGAAATCAGGACTGGTCGGTCGTGGACGGGGTGCTGAAGGGCGATACCAACAGCCTTGCCGGAAATGTGACCTTCGCCAGCGGCGCGGGCAGCCGCGGCGTCGTCTTCGATCAGGCCGTTGACGGGGTCTCTGCCGGCACGATTTCCGGCGATGGCGCGCTGAGCAAAGCCGGCACGGGCATGGTGACGCTGACGGGGACCAACACCTATACCGGCGGCACGACGATCACGGGAGGCGTGCTGCAACTCGGCAACGGCGGCACGACAGGCTCGATCATCGGCGACGTCGCCAACAACGGCACGCTCTCCTTCAACCGCTCCGACGCCTACACCTTCGCCGGCCAGATTTCCGGCAACGGCCAGATACGGCAGGCGGGCGGCGGCACGACGACGTTGAGCGGGAACAGCGCCGGCTTCACCGGCGCGACCGAGGTGGGCGCCGGCAACCTAAGCGTCAATGGCACGCTCGGCGGCGCCATCTCCGTCATGTCGGGCGGCACGCTCGGCGGCAACGGCGTCGTCGGCTCCACCACCGTCAATGGCGGCACGCTGTCGCCGGGCAATTCCATCGGCCTGTTGACCGTCAACGGCAGCCTCACGTTGACGGCGGCATCGAGCTATCTGGTGGAGGTCTCGCCGGCCAATGCCGACCGCGTCAACGTCACGGGCAAAGCCACGCTCGGCGGCGCCACGGTGAATGCGAGCTTCGCGCCCGGCAGCTACGTGGCGAAGCAGTACACCATTCTCCATGCGGACGACGGTGTGAACGGCACGTTTGCAGGTCCGGCCAACAGCGACCTGCCGTCCAACTTCACCTCGACGCTTAGCTACGACGGCAACAATGCCTTTCTCAACCTCGCCTTGGCTTTCCATCTGCCGACGGGTCTCAACGACAACCAGCAGAACGTCGCCGATGCGTTGATCAACTTCTTCGACCGCACCGGCGGTATTCCGCTGGCGTTCGGATCGCTGACGCCGGCCGGGCTGACGCAGGCATCCGGCGAAGCCGCGACGGGATCGCAACAGACCACGTTTGACGCCATGAACCTGTTTATAGGCGTGCTGACCGATCCGTTCGTGGCCGGGCGCGGCGATCCCGGCGCGTCGTCAGGTGGTGCTGCGGGCTATGCGGCCGACGACAATGATGCGCTCGCCTATGCCGGCGGCCGCGAACGTTCGAGCGCGGAGCGCGAGGCCTATGCGGCCGTCCATCCCAAATCGCAGGTCTATGAGCCGCGCTGGAGCGTGTGGGCCGCGGGCTTCGGCGGCTCGCAAACCACCGACGGCAATGGTGCGCTCGGCTCCAACACCGCCACCAGCCGGATCGCAGGTGCTGCGACCGGCGCCGACTACTGGTTCTCGCCATACACAGTGGCCGGCTTTGCGCTCGCCGGCGGCGGCACCAACTTCTCGGTGGCGAATGGCGGCACCGGCCGCTCCGACCTGTTCCAGGCCGGCGCCTTTGTGCACCACAATATTGGCCCGGCCTATATCACCGGTGCGCTGGCTTATGGCTGGCAGGATATCACCACCGACCGCAGCATTGGCGCCGACCATTTGCAGGCGCGCTTCAACGCCAATGCCTACTCCGGACGCGTCGAAGGCGGCTATCGCGTCGTCGCGCCGTGGACCGGCGGCATCGGCCTCGCGCCTTATGCCGCGGGTCAGGTCACCACCTTCGATCTACCGGCCTATGCCGAGCAGGCGATCGCCGGCGGCAACACCTTCGCGCTAGGCTATGCGTCGAAGAGCGTCACCGCCACCCGCAGCGAACTCGGCCTGCGCGCCGACAAGTCGTTCGCGCTCAATGATGCGACCCTCACCCTGCGCGGACGCGCGGCGTGGGCGCACAATTTCGATCCAGACCGCAGCATCTCGGCCACCTTCCAGGCGCTGCCCGGAGCAAGCTTCGTGGTCAATGGCGCGGCGCAGGCGCGCGACGCCGCGCTGACCACGGCGTCGGCCGAAGTGAAGTTCGCCAATGGTCTCGCATTCGCCGCCACCTTCGAAGGCGAATTCTCCGGTGTCACCGCCAGCTACGCCGGCAAGGGCACCTTGCGCTACGCGTGGTGAGATAGAACAGGGTGGGTTGATCTTACGGCTCGCCGAGCCAGCGAGGTATTTCGTGCACTTCGCCTATGGCCAGCCCGCTTTAAAGTTGGGCATGATCCAGGTGCTTGTGGGGTGTTCCATTTTGGGGATGATCTACGGGGTTTTCTTGGCTGGGTCGATTTAGGCTGCCAGACCGCGGATTTAGTCCTGCGCTGGTCCGACCGGGCTGGCCAGGAGACCGCGAGCAAACTCATGATAAAGCGCGACGATGACCTCGTGCTGTTTCCAGATCATCAGCGCGCCGCTCACGGCCATCAGTGCTACAACGGCCGTGCGGAACTGGCGGCCGCTCATCCGCTCGAGCCACGGCTTCGCCGCAACCGTAGAGAGCGCCGCGCCAAGACCGGTCGCCAGACCGAAGGCAAGGGCGTGACCGCTGAACACCCCAAGGCCCGTGAACACCGCGATCTTGACCACGTCGGTCGCGAAGGAGGTCACCGCCTTCGTCGCCACCAACGTCTCCTTGCTGGAGCCATAGTTCAGGTAAAGCGAGTTCAGTACGGGGCCGACCGTGCCCATCAGCGCCGACAGCAGGGATACGAACAGCCCGGCGGGCAGGAACCACCAGAGCCGCGCTCGATAGCTGCGCTTGCGCGCGCCGCCCCGAAACTCCCAAACCGCACCTATCAGATAGAGCCCAATGAGGATTTGCAGCCACTCGGCGCGCGCGCTGGCGAACAGCCAGGCGCCCGCTGCCGCGCCGGCGATAGCTCCGGGCAAGTACCAGCGCGCGATGCTCCAGTCGACGTCGCGACGAAACGCCAGGATCCGCACCGGATTTCCCATGAGTTCGGTAAGCGTGATCACCGGAGCGACGGCGGCACTGCCGGTAAGGAACGTGACCGCCGGGATCAGCAGCAGACCACCGCCGCCCGCCGACAGCGTGTTAAGAGTCCAGGCCAGAAAGCCTGCGCCGCAGAGCAGTCCCAGTTGTAGCCAATCCATCGGACAGCAAACGCGCCTCGCGCTCGACCGTTCCGGTCGATGCGTGCGCATGACAGCTGCAGCCCGGGCGGTGTAGTCCCAATAAAGATTCCACGGCGGCGCTCGGTCCTCTGAGTGCCGCCTCGGGTGCCCGGAAGGCTGTCAGCGGGCGTTGGCCGATGGCGCCGTCTTGCCCTGAGTGGCCGACGGCATGGTCCTGAGTGAGGCACCCGTCTGCGTGTCGGTGGCCGGCACGGTGTGCTCGGCGCCCGACAGCGGACTACCCTGGCCCGGCACAGCATCGGCTGTCGGCGCGCTGTTGTTTGTGCCGTTCAGGAAGGGTTGGCTTGAGGTCGTCAAGCCGCCTGCCGATGTGGCGCTGAAGAGGTGATCGGCTGCCGACGCAGGGCCGGCGAGCAGCGAAAACGCAGCAAAGAGGGTAAGCATTCGCATGTCGGGTTCTCCAATGATTGCAAGGAATTCAATGCCCTGCCCGATGCGCGACCTTAAATTGCTCAGAAATCACAGCGACTGAGCGGCCGTCCCTTAGATATCTTCAACGCCGCGTTCCATCGCCGAGTTCCCGAAAAATCGCAGACGAAGAACGCCATTCCCGCCAACGAGGCGGCAAGCCGAGAAGCCGCCGTTTGGCTCTGCTCAGACGCCTTAAGCTATGTTTGGCCAGATGTTGATTGTCGACGGGGCATGACCATTGGCGGCTTCGCGCACTGATCCCTCGGATGGGAGCGCCGCGAAGTTCGCTCCGCGTTTAGGCGTTTGATTTGCTGGGGAAAAAAGTGGCAGATGCGGCGACGGAAGAAGCCCACGGAGCCAAATTATCAACAGAGTCCAGTTTGGCTGGGGCGCCAGGATTCGAACCTGGGAATGTCGGTACCAAAAACCGATGCCTTACCACTTGGCGACGCCCCAGCAGGCGGGGCGTGCCCCACTGCGCGCGGCCTTATAGGACGAGGCGCGGCAAAGCTCAATGCTATGACGGCGACGAACTGATCCACGGGTCAGAATGTCGCTTGGGCGCACGCCTTCGCGAAATGATTTTCACGCACCCCAGACCGCCAGCTCGTTGCCGGCCGGATCGGTGAAATGGAACCGCCTGCCGCCGGGGAACGAAAAGATCGGCTTGACGATGGCGCCGCCGGCATTTTCCACCGCGTCCAGCGTTTCCTCGAGGTTTTCGGAATAAAGCACCGGCAGCGGTCTGGCCGGCGCTTCGCCTGCGTCGGCCTGGAAGCCGCCGTCGAGCCCTTCGGCAAAGGCCGAATAGGTCGGTCCGTAATCGGTGAACGACCAGGAAAACGCCGCGCTGTAGAAGGCCTTCACGCTGTCCAGCGTGCCGCCGGTCGCCGGCAATTCCAGATAGTCCAGCTTTCCGCCGAGTTTCATCACGCCACTCCTGAAGTGTTCCCTTTATGTTCTATATCGTGGCACGCGATCCGGCAAGTCTTTTTGACGCAGCTTTTGCTTAATCGATTGTAGCAGCACGGCTTTCTTTGCCGATACCTTGCCTTTCGCACTGCAGCATCATATCGCTCGGATCGGGAAGGCGGGGAACCGGGCCTTGGTCCGGGTGTTGTCCATCTTCCAAGGACTTGGAGGGCGAGCATGACCAAGTGGGTTTACACCTTCGGCGATGGCGCCGCCGAAGGCCGTGCCGGCGACCGCAACCTTCTCGGCGGCAAGGGCGCCAATCTTGCCGAGATGTGCAGCCTCGGCCTGCCAGTCCCGCCGGGCTTCACCATCACCACCGACGTCTGCAACGCCTATTACGCCGATGGCCGTACCTATCCGGCGGCGCTGGAAGCCGACGTCCTGTCGGCGCTCGACCACATCGGCAAGCTCACCGGCCGCCGCTTCGGCGATCCGGCGAAGCTGCTGCTGGTTTCGGTCCGCTCCGGGGCCCGCGCGTCGATGCCGGGCATGATGGATACCGTGCTCAATCTCGGCCTCAACGATGAGACGGTCGAAGCGCTGGCCGCCGATTCCGGCGATGCCCGCTTCGCCTATGACAGCTACCGCCGCTTCATCCAGATGTATTCCGACGTGGTCATGGGCCTAGACCACGAGGTGTTCGAGGAAATCCTCGAGGACCAGAAGGCGAGCCTCGGCCATGAGCTCGACACCGAGCTTTCGGCCATCGAATGGCAGGGCGTGATCGCGCTCTACAAGGCCAAGGTCGAGGAAGAACTCGGCAAGCCGTTCCCGCAGGATCCGCACGAACAGCTTTGGGGCGCGATCGGCGCGGTGTTCTCGAGCTGGATGAACAACCGCGCCATCACCTACCGGCGCCTCCACGGCATCCCGGAAAGCTGGGGCACGGCGGTCAACGTCCAGGCCATGGTGTTCGGCAATATGGGCAACACATCCGCCACCGGTGTCGCCTTCACCCGCAACCCCTCGACCGGCGAAAGGCAGCTCTACGGCGAATTCCTGGTCAATGCCCAGGGCGAGGACGTGGTCGCCGGCATCCGCACGCCGCAGAATATCACCGAGGCGGCGCGTATCGCCGCCGGCTCCGACAAGCCGTCGCTGCAGAAGCTGATGCCGGACGCCTTCCAGGTTTTCGTCGACATTTCCGACCGGCTGGAAAAGCACTACCGCGACATGCAGGATCTCGAATTCACCATAGAGCGCGGCAAATTGTGGATGCTGCAGACCCGTTCCGGCAAGCGCACCGCCAAGGCGGCGCTGAAGATCGCCGTCGAGATGGCCAAGGATGGACTGATCACGAAAGAAGAGGCGGTCGCCCGCATCGATCCCGCCTCGCTCGACCAACTCCTGCACCCGACCATCGATCCGAAGGCGGAGCGCAATGTGATCGGCGTCGGCCTGCCGGCCTCGCCGGGCGCCGCCACCGGCGAGATCGTCTTTTCCTCCGGCGATGCCGAGGACGCCAAGGCGCAAGGCCGCAAGGCGATCCTGGTGCGCATCGAGACCAGTCCCGAGGACATTCACGGCATGCATGCCGCCGAGGGTATCCTTACCACGCGCGGCGGCATGACCAGCCATGCCGCCGTGGTGGCGCGCGGCATGGGCAAGCCCTGCGTCTCGGGCGCCGGCTCGCTGCGCGTCGACTACAAGGCCGGCACGCTGATCTCGATGGGCCAGACCTTCCGCAAGGGCGACATCATCACCATCGACGGCGGCAACGGCCAGGTGCTGAAGGGCGCGGTCGCCATGCTGCAGCCCGAACTGTCGGGCGACTTCGCCGCCATCATGGAATGGGCAGACGCCGCGCGTCGCATGAAGGTGCGCACCAACGCCGAAACGCCGCTCGACGCGCGCATGGCCCGTTCCTTCGGCGCCGAAGGCATCGGCCTTTGCCGCACGGAGCATATGTTCTTCGACGGCGCCCGCATCGTCGCCATGCGCGAGATGATCCTGGCCGACACCGAGAAGGACCGTCGCGCAGCGCTCGCCAAGCTGCTGCCGATGCAGCGTTCGGACTTCCTCGAACTGTTCGAGATCATGGCCGGCCTGCCGGTGACGATCCGCCTGCTTGATCCGCCTTTGCACGAATTCCTGCCCAAGACCGAAGCCGAACTCGCCGAGGTCGCCACGGCCATGAACGTTTCGGCCGACAAGCTCAGGCAGCGCACCGAGGCGCTGCACGAATTCAATCCGATGCTCGGCCATCGCGGCTGCCGGCTGGCCGTGTCCTATCCGGAGATCGCCGAGATGCAGGCGCGCGCCATCTTCGAGGCGGCCGTCGAGGCCGGCCGCAAGGCCGGCGCGCTTGTCGTGCCGGAAATCATGGTGCCGCTGGTCGGCCTGGCGAAGGAGCTGGAATACGTAAAGGCGCGCATCGACGCGGTGGCGCAAAGCGTCATGCAGGAGACCGGCACCAAGATCGACTATCTCACCGGCACGATGATCGAATTGCCGCGCGCGGCGATTCGCGCCCATGTCATCGCAGAGGCGGCCGAATTCTTCTCTTTCGGCACCAACGACCTCACCCAGACGACGTTCGGCATCTCGCGCGACGATGCGGCGTCCTTCCTCGAAACCTACCGGCAAAAAGGCATCATCGAGCAGGATCCATTCGTGTCGCTCGACGTCGACGGTGTCGGCGAGCTGGTGCGGATCGCGGCCGACAAGGGCAAGGCGACGCGGCCGGACATCAAGCTCGGCATCTGCGGTGAGCATGGCGGCGACCCGGCATCGATCCGCTTTTGCGAGGAGGTCGGCCTCGACTATGTGTCATGTTCGCCCTATCGCGTTCCGATCGCCAGGCTTGCCGCCGCCCAGGCTGCCGTAGAGGCGGCCAAGGAGGCGGCAAAGCGCGCCTGAGCGGGCGCGCGCCGTCGCCTTGCGGTTTGCCGCTTTTCGGTTTTGCGACCTTACGATTTTGTATGGAAACTCACACGAACGTGCGTGTGACGGCCCTGAATCTCGACATCGTTTCCAATTAATTTCCGGCCCCCGAACCCCCGGTGCAAGAACAGATGTTGCAGATTTCCCCCACGGTTTTGCGGTCGATCCTGGTCCTGCAGACCAAGTTCGTCGGCGACATCGTGCTCGCGTCAGCGTTGGCGAAGAACCTGCAACTCGCATATCCCGACGCCAGGATCGTCTTTCTGTGCGAGGCCGGCTTCGCCGGCTTCCTCACCGTGCACGGCATTGCTTCAGAAGCCGTCACCTTCCGGCGTGCACATATGCGCGGCACGCCGCTGCAGCGCGGGCGGGAGCTTTTCCGCACGGTGCGCACATTGCGGCAATATCGTTTTGATATGATCATCGACATTACCGACTCGAAGACCTCGCGGCTCATTTCCGGCTTCGTCAATGCCCCGATCCGGGTCGGCTACCATCCGACCGAGCGACCGTTGCGCTGGCATGAGCGCCAGCCGGCGAATGTCCGCATGAGGCCGTTCGCTTATGGAGAACCGCACTATCTCTACCGCTATCTTTCGCCGCTGGAGGCGCTTGGTGTAGACCTTCGGGTGAAGGTACCCTCAATCCAGCCGCTGCCGCTGGAAACCACGCAGGCCCTCGCCTTGCTGGACAGGTCCGGTCTACGGCCAAACGCCTTCATGGCGGTGCATGCCGGAGCAAGCTTTCCGGGGCGCCGCTGGCAGCCCGAGCGCTTCGCCGCCGCGATCGACAGGATATCGAACGAAACCGGTCTGGGCGTAGCTCTGGTCGGTGGCCTTGGCGAGGCCGAGGCGACCGAGCAAATCATGGCCGCGGTCAGGGAGCCAGTTGTCAACCTGGTCGGGGCGCTGTCGCTAGAAACGTTGCTTGCGCTGCTCAAGGAGGCACGGCTGTTCCTCGGCAACGAGAGCGGCCCGATGCACATGGCGGCGGCAACCGGCACGCCGGTGGTCGGCCTGTTCGGCCTCACCGACCCGGTCCACTGGGCGCCGGTCGGTGTGCCCGGCATTTCGCTGCGGCCCTCCATGCCGTGCGACTGCATAGGTGGCGACCTGTGCCGTCGGACCGATCCGAGCAAGGCATGCTGCGTCTGGCGCCTCGAAGTCGACCCGGTTGTCGATGCCGTGCGCGAGCTTCTTTCGCGCACCGAGGCGCCTCTGGAGCATGCAGTCTGACAATGCGGGCGAACTCTGCGCCGCCGTTGGTCGCGCGCCTGAGCGCTATGGCCCACGCAGATACAGTCTTGTATAGAAGGTCCCGTGAACGTGCGCGTGGCGGTTCTGAATGTCGACATCGTCTCAACCCGGTTTCGTGGGCTCCGATCCGTCCGGTGACCAGAGACAAGTGTCGCAGATTCCCCCTGGTTCCTTTCGCTCGATCCTGATCCTGCAGACGAAGTTCATCGGCGACATCGTCCTGGCGTCCGTGCTGGCGAAGAACCTGCAGCTCGCATATCCGGACGCCAGGATCGTCTTTCTATGCGAGGCCCGCGTCGCAAGCTTCCTGACCGCGAACGGCATCGCCTCCGAGACGGTCACTTTCCGGCGTGCCAGCGCGCGCGGCACTATACTGCAGCGCGGCCAGGAGCTTGTCCGGACGATACACGCGTTGCGGCGGTACCGGTTTGATATGACCATCGATATTACCGACTCGAAAACCTCCCGGTTTGTTTCCGGGCTGGTCAACGCGCCGGTCCGGCTCGGCTACAGCCAGCCCGAAAGGCCGCTGCGCTGGTACGAACGCCAGCCCGCCAATGTCCGCATGAGGCCGATCGCGTATGGAGAACGGCATTTTCTCTACCGCTACCTTTCGCCGCTGGAGGCGCTCGGTGTGGATTTGCGGGTGAAGGCACCCTCGATCCAGCCGCTGCCGCTGGAAACCACGCAGGCGTTGGCCTTGCTGGACAAGTTCGGTCTGCGGCCAAACGCCTTTGTGGCTGTGCATGCCGGAGCAAGCTTTCCCGGGCGTCGCTGGCAGCCCGAGCGCTTCGCCGCGGCGATCGACAGGATCGCCAACGAGACCGGTCTCTCCGTCGCGCTGGTCGGCGGTCCCGGCGAGACCGAGGCGACCGCGCAAATCAAGGCCGCGGTCAAGACGCCGATCGTGGATCTGGTCGGGGCGCTATCGCTCGAAACGTTGCTGGCGCTGCTCAAGGAGGCACGGCTGTTCCTCGGCAACGAGAGCGGCCCGATGCACATGGCGGCGGCGGCCGGCACGCCGGTGGTCGGCCTGTTCGGGCTGACCAACCCGATCCGCTGGGCGCCGGTCGGTGTGCCCAGCATCTCGCTGCAGCCCTCCATGCCGTGCAGCTGCGTAGGTGGCGACCTGTGCCGCCGGACCGATCCGAGCAAGGCATGCTGCGTCTGGCGCCTCGAAGTGGATCCTGTCGTCGACGCGGTGCGGGAGCTGCTGTCGCGGACGGAGATGGCCCTTGGGCATGGGGTCTGATATTTGCGGGCAGGATTCCGCACTCCCCTCATGACGCGTCCCGATTTTGGCCTTGATGCCGGTCATGTTGGCGCGATCATCCTGCGGTAGGAAGTTTGACCCGACGGACTGGAACAAGGAATGCGCGTGCTGCGAAAATATCTTTGCGCGATTGTGCTGTCGGCCTCGGTCGTCTCGGGCAATGCCGCGACGCTGGTCGAGCCGACGCTGCATTTGAAACCGCAGGGCGGCGGCGGCCGCGTCGCGCTGACACTCGATGCCTGTGGCGGACAGACCGATAGACGCATTCTGTCAGCACTTGTCGACAACGGCATCCCCGCTACCATCTTCGTCACCGGCATCTGGCTGAAGCGCAATCCGGCCGCCGTCGAGATCATGCGGGCGCATCCCGACCTGTTCGAGCTGGAAAACCATGGCGGCCGCCACATTCCGGCGGTCGACACACCACAAAAGATATATGGCATCCGCAGCGCCGGCAGCCCTGACGCCGTGCTGGCCGAAGTCGAATCCGGCGCCGCCGCGCTCGCCGGGGCCGGCGGCCCGGCGCCGAAATGGTTTCGCGGCGCGACCGCGGAATACAGCCCGTCGGCGATCGCCATGATCCGCAAGCTGGGCTTCAAGATCGCCGGCTTCTCGGTCAACGGCGACGGCGGCTCACTGCTGGGGGCAAAGGAGACCGCCCGTCGCATCGCCGCCGCCAAGGACGGCGACGTCATCATCGCTCACATCAACCAGCCGACCCATGCGGCGGGCGAGGGTGTCGTCCAAGGTCTGCTCGCCCTGAAGCAGAAGGGCATGACCTTCGTTCGCCTCGACGATGCAGAGGATGTCGGCAACGACGGCACCACGGATTAGACCGGCCCGTGGCGCGACCGCAGTCGGGGATTCAGGTCAGGCTTAGCCGAGAACAGCTTCGAACTCCGTGAGCACAGGAGCCGGCAGTTCGCAGGCCGTCATCACCTGAATATCGGCACACTCAGTCCGGCGTGGCTTCGACCGTTACCTTGCTCGTGTAGAACGCGCCGTGATTACGAATCTCCGTCATCTCGTCGAAGGGCTGCTCATAGGCCCACATGGCATTCTTGCCGCCTTCGCCGGCCGGCACGATGCTCCAGTAGCTGGCATCGCCCTTGTAGGGGCAATGCGTCGAGTGCTCGGTGCCGGCGAGCTTGCTGAAATCGATGTCGTCGAAGGGAATGTAGAAAACCGGTGAATAAGGCGGCTCCGTCAGGAGCCTGGCCCGGGTCGACTTGGCGATAACCATTTCGCCGGCGCGCACCGTGACGCTGCCGCGATAGGGTTCGACTGTTATCACCTTGTCGGGATTGCGCTGAAAGCCGGGGGAGGGGTTGGCGAGCTTGTCCATGAAAGTCTCCTTGTCCGACATAAGTTGTGTCGGCCAAAGGCCAAGCGCAACCCGGCACCTCGCGGCACCGGATCACGGTTGGTTGAACTGTCGCGATCGTTCAGGCGGCCGCTTTGAACGCGTCCATCAGGCCGGCATAGGCGGCGGCGATGCCCGCAACCGGATTGGTGCTCCGCGCCGCGGTCTCGACCTTCAGCGCGCCGCCCGCGGTTGGCAGCGTCAAGAGCAGGAACTGGCGATTCCCGCCGTCGCCGATGCAGGCAGCGGCGACATGTTGGCCTTCGCCGCCGTTCTCGACGCACATCTTGAACAGCAGCGTTCCGCCGACAGCATCCAGCGCACCGCCGACGACTTCGGCAAATTCATCATCGGAAACGGTTTTGGCGTCCGGCGCCAGATCGGCCAGACTTTCGGCAAGCGTGCTTTCGAGGATTTGGTCGTCGAGCTGCGCGTCCATGCGAACCTCTTTCATTCGCCAATCGCTCCCAGCCCGTTAATGAAGCTTAACGCCGACGATGGCCGGATTATGGCGGTTCTTCCCGGCATTTCGGCTGTGGACAGCCTTGGACTTATAGCGGCTGGACAATCCCCCCGTTCGTCCCACAATGGCGCAAAACAATGACGCTGAAGCGCAACGGGAGGAACCGCGATGCTCGGACTGATGCAGGAATGGCCGCTGCTCTGCCACAAGCTCATCGACAACGCCGAACGGCAGCATGGCGGGCGCGAGATCGTGTCGCGTTCGATCGAGGGGCCGATCGTGCGCACCACCTATGCCGACATCCATGGCCGCGCGCTCAGGGTCGCGCAACGGCTTGAGCGGGACGGCTTCGGGCTTGGCGACCGCATCGCCACGCTCGCCTGGAACACCGCCCGCCACATCGAGGCCTGGTACGGCATCATGGGCATCGGCGCGATCTACCACACGCTCAATCCGCGCCTCTTTCCCGAACAGATCGCCTGGATCATGAACAATGCCGAGGACAGGGCGGTCTTCGTCGACCTGACCTTCGTGCCGCTGCTTGAAAACATCGCCGGCGCGGTCAGGTCGCTGCGACAGGTGATCGTGCTGACCGACGCGGCGCACATGCCGCAGACGTCGTTGCCGAACGCCGTCGCTTATGAGGAATGGCTGGCCGAAGCCGACGGCGCCTTCGCCTGGAAGGTCTTCGATGAGAATACCGCCGCCGGCATGTGCTACACCTCCGGCACGACGGGCGATCCGAAGGGTGTCGTCTACAGCCATCGCTCCAACGTTCTTCACGCCATGATCGCCGCCATGCCGGACGCCATGGGCATATCCGCGCGCGACGTCATCCTGCCGGTGGTGCCGATGTTTCATGCCAATGCCTGGGGTCTCGGCCAGAGCGCGCCGATGATCGGCGCCAAGCTGGTAATGCCTGGCTGCAAGATGGATGGCGCCTCGATCTACGAGCTGCTCGACACCGAAAAGGTGACGTTCAGCGCCGCCGTGCCGACGGTCTGGATGATGCTGCTGCAATATCTGGAGGAGACCGGCAAGAAATTGCCTTGCCTGAAGAAGGTCGTCATCGGCGGCTCGTCCTGCCCGCGCGCCATCACCAAAAAATTCCAGGACAATTACGATGTGCAGGTCGTGCATGCCTGGGGCATGACCGAGATGTCGCCGCTCGGCACGCTGTGCACGATCAAGCCGGACCATGAAGGGCTGACCGGCGAGGCCAGGCTCGATGTCCAGGCCAAGCAGGGCTATCCGCCCTTCGGCGTCGAGATGAAGGTGACGGACGATGACAACAATGCGCTGCCATGGGACGGCAGGACCTTCGGGCATCTCAAGGTGCGCGGTCCGGCAGTCGCCCGCGCCTATTATGGCGGTGTCGGCGCGGACCAGTTCGACGCGGACGGCTGGTTCGACACCGGCGACGTCGCGCATATAGACGCCACGGGCTACATGCAGATCACCGATCGCGCCAAGGATGTCATCAAATCCGGTGGCGAATGGATATCGACCATCGACCTCGAGAACCTTGCCGTCGGCCATCCCGATGTCGCGGAGGCCGCGGCCATCGGCGTTCCGCATTCCAAATGGGGCGAGCGGCCTCTGCTGGTCGTCGTGCGCAAGCCCGGCAGTGACCCGAGCAGGACCGACATCCTCGCCTTCATGAGCGGCAAGGTGGCCAAGTGGTGGATGCCCGACGACATCGCTTTCGTCGGCGAAATTCCTCACACCGCCACCGGCAAGATTCAGAAGATCGCCTTGCGCCAGCAGTTCAGCGACTATCGGCTGCCGACGGATTGAGGGGAATGTTCGATCTTTCGGCTTCAAGCCCGGGCAAAAAGCCTTTAAGTGTCTGCTCGGGCTGGGGTAGTGCGGCGGACGATGATTAGCATTCCTGAACGGCAGACGTCGAAGGCGGCCGGCTGGTCGCGACGGACCGGAGCGTTCTCGCTTGTCCTTTTGCTGACCGTGCTTGCCGGCTATCGTCTCGATCTCGTCGACACGCCGCCCTTCCTGTGGGTGCTCGCGGTCGTCGCGCTGCTTGCTGCATTTGCCCTGTTGCTGGCCGGGCTTGCCCTGGCCAGAATATGGAGTTTTGGCGACCGCGGCGGCCGCGACCTCAGTGTCGGCGCGCTGCTGGCGGTTCTCGTGCTCGCGCCGTACGGCGTCGCGGTCTATTGGGCGACGATCTATCCGCCGCTGCGCGATATCTCGACCGACCTGGACGACCCGCCGGTGCTCGACACCAGCGACCGGACGAGCGACATGAGCGCGCTGTCGCCACCGACGCCAGGCGAGCAGAGCCTGCAGGCGGATGCCTACCCGCTGGTCACCGGCCGCAGCTACAATCTGCCTTTCGAGACGGTTGTCGACGCGGTCGAAACCGTGCTCGACCGGCGGGACTGGCAGTTGAGCGCGCCCTATCCGGACATCAGCGGGCAAAGCCAGGCGACCATAACCGCCGTGGCCAAGGGCTTTGCGCTAGGCCTGCCGGCCGATATCGCCATCCGCATCACCGACAATGGCGACGCGGTCGTCGTCGACATGCGTTCGGCCTCGCGCTATGGCCGCTACGATCTTGGCGACAACGCTGCCCGCATCACGGACTTCCTCGGCGAGCTCGATCAGGAGGTCGCCGGTCAGGTCGGCGCGGCGCCGGCCGACTAAGCAGGTTCCGCAAAGTGTCTCACGGTTTTGCGATAAGAACCTGCGGCAAACAAAGGAATCTAAGCAGGCATTCGTCGGATAACCCATGAATGCCTGCTTAGCGCTATCCAGGCATGAAGATGCTGTCGATCGCAGGCTCGCCTTCGGTCGCAACCAAGCCGCGGGCCACCAGATCCTCGAGATGGGCAAGCACCGACAGGCCGGCGGCGGCATGCAGGCGCGGGTCGGTATCGCGATAGATCGCCGCCACCATCTGCTTGATCGTGCGGTCGCCGCCGGCGATGCGCTCCAGGATCGCCCTTTCGCGCATCTTGCGATGGTCTATGAGCCCGCGCATGAAACTGCGCGGCGCTGTCACCGGCCCGCCATGCCCCGGCAAGAGCAGGCGGTCGTCGCGCTCGATCAGCCTGTCGAGCGATTTCATGTAGTCGGCCATGGCGCCGTCCGGCGGCGCCACGATCGAGGTGGCCCAGGCCATGACATGGTCGGCCGAAAACAGGATGCCGGTGCCTTCGAGCGCGAAGGCCGCGTGGTTGGCGGTATGACCGGGCGTCAGCACGGCGCGGACCGTCCAGCCGTCGCCTTGCGTAAGGGCACTGTCGGCAAGCGCGACATCGGGAACGAAGCCGATATCGGCGCTGGCATCGAGCGGATTGACCTCGCCGATGCGCAACGGCCGTGCCGGACGATGCGGGCCTTCGGCAAGCACCGTGGCGCCCGTTCGCAGCTTCAGCCTGGCCGCGAGCGGCGAATGATCGCGATGGGTGTGGCTGACGAAAATGTGGCTGACGGCCCTGTCGCCGATCGCGGCGAGCAGTGTCTCGAGATGGGCATCGTCATCCGGCCCGGGATCGATCACCGCCAGCGTCTTTCGACCGACGAGATAGCTGTTGGTGCCGTGAAAGGTGAACGGGCCCGGGTTTCTGGCGGTGATGCGCTGCACGTCCGGCGCAACGGTAACCGCCTGGCCATAAGCAGGATCGAAGCGTATGTCGAATTCAAGCGCCATGCCGGGGCTCCATCGCCATGCGGCAAAACGATTGCCGCCTGATACGGAAGCCAATATAGGAAAATGCGAGCCAGCAAATCAGCCACAATGGGGAAGACCATGGCAACTGCAACCACGATGCGTCCGCTTGTTTCTCTCGCGCTGCCCGACCAGGGCGCCGCCCGTCTGGCGACGCAGCTCTTTCTGGCGCTCGCCGGAACCCTTCTGTTGACGCTGTCCGCCAAGACCAAGGTCGTTCTCGGCCCGGTCGACCTTTCGCTGCAGACGCTCGCCGTCTTGCTGATTGGCTGCGCCTTCGGCATGCGCCTGGCCGTCGCGACGCTGCTTCTCTACCTGGCCGAGGGCGCCATGGGCTTTCCAGTCTTCCAAAGCACGCCGGAAAAGGGCATCGGCATCGCCTATATGCTCGGCTCCACCGGCGGCTACCTCGCCGGCTTCGTGGTGATGGCCGCCATCGCCGGCTGGGCGGCCGATCGCGGCTGGGACCGCAATCCGCTCAAGCTGTCAGGCGCGATGCTCGCCGGCGAGATCGTCATGATGGCGATGGGCTTTGCCTGGCTGGCGGCACTCATCGGCCCCGAAAAATCCTGGCAGTTCGGTGTCGTGCCTTTCATCGTCGGCGACCTGATCAAGGTAGCGCTCGCCGCCAGCCTGGTGCCGGCCGTCTGGACGCTGCTCAAGCGCTCCTGATATCGACCAGACGAAAAAGCCGGCGGGTGTTCTGCTCGCCGGCTGTTTTTCGTGGTGCGCAGCCGAAACCGCTGGCTTCTGAACGGACAGCAGCGCCAGCACCGACAATTGACAAGCCGATCCGCGAAACCTAAGCACGGGCAACTTGATATATCTTGGCGGGCCCCTCGGTAATTCAAGGAGAGCTTGTTGAAAGGCATAATCCTTGCGGGAGGCAGCGGAACGCGTCTTTATCCGCTGACATTAGCGGTCTCCAAGCAAATTCTCCCGATATACGACAAGCCGATGATTTATTATCCGCTGAGCGTGCTGATGCTCACGGGCATCCGCCAGATCCTGGTCATTTCAACGCCGCGCGACTTACCGGTCTTCCAGGCTTTGCTGGGCGATGGTTCGGAATTCGGACTGGAATTGTCCTACGCCGAGCAGCCGCACCCCAATGGTCTTGCCGAGGCGTTCATCATCGGCCGCGATTTCATCGGCAAGGACAGCGTGTCGATGATTCTTGGCGACAACATCTATTTCGGCGAGGGCCTGTCGCAACTCTGCCGCGCGGCGGCGGCGCGCGAACGCGGCGCCTCGGTATTCGCCTACCATGTCGACTATCCCGAACGCTATGGTGTGGTCTCGTTCGACAAGGCGACAGGCAAGGCGTTGACGATCGAGGAAAAGCCGCAGAAACCGAAGTCCAACTGGGCCGTCACCGGTCTTTACTTCTACGACAACGACGTCATTGACATTGCCTCGACGATCCGTCCCTCGGCGCGCGGCGAGCTCGAGATCACGGCGCTCAACAATGTCTATCTCGAGCGCGGCGAACTGCAGGTCCACCAGCTCGGACGCGGCTATGCCTGGCTCGACACCGGGACGCTCGACAGCCTGCATGAGGCGGCTTCCTTCGTGCGCACCATCGAGCACCGCCAGGGCATCAAGGTCGCTTGCCCGGAGGAGATCGCCTTCGAGCAGGGCTGGCTCGGCGCCGACAAGGTTCTGGAGCGCGCGGCACGCCTCGGCAAGAATGAATATGCCTCCTATCTGCGCAAGCGGGTCGCCGATCTGACGGAGGAACGGGGTGCTTGAGGTCAGGCCGCTCGGCCTCGACGGCGTGCTGGAGATCGTGCCGGAGCGGCACCGCGACGCACGCGGCTTTTTCAGCGAAACCTGGAGCGCCGGGCGGTTCGCCGAGGCCGGCATAGACCTCGTCTTCGTGCAGGACAATCATTCCTATTCCGCCGCCGCCGGCGTCCTGCGCGGGCTGCATTATCAGCTGCCGCCGTGCGCCCAGGACAAGCTGCTGCGCGTCGTCAGGGGCAGCGTGCTGGATGTGGCCGTCGATATCCGTCGCGGCTCGCCGACCTTCGCAAAATGGGTGGCGCTGGAGATTTCGGCTGAGAAGGGCAACCAGATCCTGGTGCCGAAGGGCTTCGCGCATGGCTTCGTCACGCTCGTGCCGCACACCGAGGTCCTGTACAAGGTGACCGACACCTTTTCGCCGGAGCATGACCGGTCCATCCGTTTCGACGACCCGGCAATCGGTATCGAATGGCCCGCGCTATCAGGCGGGTTCCAGCTCTCGGACAAGGATAGCAAGGCGCCATTGCTTGGCATGGCGGAGGTATTCGCGTGAGGAAAGAAGGCGGCGTGAACTTTCTGGTGACCGGCGGCGCCGGCTTCATCGGCTCGGCCGTGTGCCGGCATCTGTGCGCCAATCCGGCCTACCGCGTCATCAATCTCGACAAGCTCACCTATGCCGGCAATCTCGCTTCGCTGCGGGCGGTCGAGAACGCTCACAATTACCGCTTCGAGCAGGCCGACATCTGCAACGAGCGCGCGGTGCTGGAGATATTGCGCCGCCACGACATCGACATCGTCATGAACCTCGCCGCCGAGAGCCATGTCGACCGTTCGATCGATGGACCAGGCGCCTTCATCGAGACCAACATCGTCGGCACCTACCGGATGCTGAATGCGGCGCTTGACTATTGGCGCGGCCTGCCGGAGGCGCGCCGCGCCCGTTTCCGCTTCCACCATGTTTCGACCGACGAAGTGTTCGGTGATCTTCCCCTGGACGGCGGCACGTTCGTCGAGGAGACGCCCTATGCACCGTCCTCGCCCTATTCGGCGTCCAAGGCGGCCTCCGACCATCTGGCGCGGGCCTGGCACGAAACCTATGGCCTGCCGGTGGTGCTCTCCAATTGTTCCAACAATTACGGCCCCTATCATTTCCCGGAAAAGCTGATCCCGCTGGTCATCCTCAACGCGCTCGACGGCAAGCCGCTGCCGGTCTACGGCACCGGCGCCAATGTGCGCGACTGGCTGTATGTCGAGGATCATGCGCGCGCGCTGGAACTGGTGGCGACCAGGGGACGGCCGGGCGAGAGCTACAATGTCGGCGGCAATTGCGAGCGCACCAATCTCGGCGTCGTCGAGGCGATCTGCGAGCTTCTGGACGCCAGGCGGCCGCGCGCCGGCGGCAAGCGCCACCGCGAGCTGATCACCTTCGTCACCGACCGGCCCGGGCACGACCGGCGCTATGCCATCGACGCTTCCAAGATCGCGCGCGACCTCGGCTGGGCGCCACGGGAGAATTTCGACAGCGGTCTGGCGAGGACCGTCGACTGGTATCTCGACAACAAATGGTGGTGGGGGCCGATTCGTGAGCAGCGCTACAACGGCGAGCGGCTGGGCCAGAGCGTCGTTGGCGGTCGGAAGGGGGCGGCGTGAGGCTTGCCGTGACCGGACACCAAGGCCAGGTTGCGACCAGCCTGATCGAGGTGGGGCGGCGGGATTTGGAAGGCGTGGAGGTCGTCGCCGTCGGCCGGCCGGCGCTCGACCTGGCGCGCCCCGACACCGTATTCGAAGCGCTTGCGGCGGCAAAGCCGGACATCGTCGTCTCCGCCGCCGCCCACACTACCGTCGACCAGGCCGAGGACGAGAAGGAACTGGCCTTCAAGGTGAACGCCGAAGGCGCCGGCAAGGTCGCCGAGGCGGCGGCCCGGCTCGGCATTCCCGTCATCCACCTGTCCACCGACTATGTCTTCGACGGCGCCAAGGATGGTCCCTATGTCGAGACCGACGCGACCGCGCCGCTCGGCGTCTACGGCGCCTCCAAGCTTGCCGGCGAGCGGGCGGTGGCGGCCGCAAATCCGCGTCACCTCATCCTGCGCACGGCCTGGGTCTACAGCCCGTTCGGCAGGAATTTCGTCAAAACCATGCTCAGGCTGGCGAGCGAGCGTGACGAGGTATCAGTGGTGGCCGACCAGTGGGGAAATCCGACATCGGCGCTCGACATCGCCGATGCGATCCGGCATGCCAGCGCTATCCTGCGCCGTAACAAGAGCTTTGCCGCCTTCGGCGTCTATCATGTGGCGGGAACCGGCGAGATCAACTGGAGCGGCTTCGCCCGTCAGGTCCTGGACAAAAGCCGGGAGCTTGGCGGTCCTTATGCGCGGGTACGGGATGTCGCCATGGCGGATTACCCCGGTAAGGCCCTGCGCCCAGTCAATTCGCGGCTGTCCAGCGCGAAATTCGCGGCGGCGTTCGGATGGACGGCGCCGGAGTGGCGGCAGTCGGCGGAGGCGGTGGTGCGCCGGCTTCTGGAAGGCGAGACGAGACGGCATTGAGCGCGTGACCAAGCATCGTGCGCCGCCGACGCTGGCGCAGGGGCTGCCGCCGCCTATACCCAATAGGCAATACGCGCATGGCTGCGCCGATAGAGCCAGGCAGTGAAGCCAAGGCCGACGACTGTCATCGCCAGACACAACCACCAGCTCATCGCCGGCGCGGTGCTGCCGAGCAGCGGTGCACGGACCAGCTCGAGAAGGTGGTGGAATGGGTTCAGCATCACGAAGACCGGACGGCGCGGCAGGCTCTCCGGCGACCAGAACACAGGCGTAATAAAGAACACCACCTGGATGACATTGAGGATGACTTGCGGGACGTCCCGGAAGCGGGTGGACAGCACCGCAGCAGCCAGTGAGATCCACGCCAGGTTGATGAGAAATAACGCAAATCCCGGAATGAACAGCAGAATGTTCCATCCCGGCGTAATGCGGAACACCAGGAGCACGCAGAAATAGATGGCCATGTTGAATGCCCAAATGATGACATTGCGCGCGAGCATTCGGTAATAATGGACGCTCAAGGGCATCGGTACGTTGCGGATGTAAGATTCAGCCGAAATGAAGACGGTGGCGCCCTCATTGATGGTGCTCGTCAACAATCCCCAGAAGATGAGACCAGTGGCAATATATGGTACGGTTTTGCCGACGTCCTGCTGGAATAAAGTCGAGAAAACCAGACCCATGGCGCCCACCATCACGCCCATCGACAGCGTGAGCCAGAACGGGCCGAGCAGCGAGCGGCGGAAACGCTGCCGAATGTCATACAGGGCGAACCGGCTCCACATATCAAATAGCTTGGCGCCATGGATCAGATCCGTCAGGGCTTGCCGCGGCACGGAGTCGGCGGAGATGCGGGTAATCCGCCCCGCCGGCTGCGTCGGAGCACCGGGCGTCGCGCTGGTCTTGGTGGGCAATAGTCTGCTGAGCTCCTGTTCGTCGGCGGCATCTAGCATGGCCCGCCAGCGACGTCACCACCGGAGCCTTGGCTCGAAAATCCCGCCACCCCCTTTCGTCGCCGCGTAAATTCTTCGTCGAAATGCCGCAGTCGCCGACGGTTCATTCATCCCGCAGCGCGGACCGGCGAGGGCGAAATGCCGTCGTCCCCGGGGCATATTCTGCTCGCAGTCAGCAAGCTTTCGCCTCAGAATCTTTCATGCTAAGCGTCCATTGACATTGGCCAACAACGAGGCGGTGCAAAGCAGCCAAAACATCGCGCAAGGCAGCGCGTGTCCTCGCAGAAATTCGAGCGGTGTGGGGCTTGGTGGAAGGCAGTGAACAGTTGCAGGCGGACAACAATTCGAAAGCATTATTGGAATCGCTGAGCGTTAGGGAATTGTTTGAGCGGAAGGTTGGCAAAACTGCTGACAAATGGGATCACTACCTGCCGGTCTATCAAGATATTCTGCAACCCGTTCGGGAGGAGCGGATATCTCTCCTGGAGATAGGTGTCCAGAACGGCGGTTCGCTGGAAGTATGGGCCAGTTTTCTCCCCCGTGCCGAAGCAATCATAGGCACTGATATCGACGCCGCCTGCGGCGAGCTCGTGTACGATGATCCCCGGATACGGATCGTTGTTGGCGACTCGACAGATCAAAAGACCGCAGCACGGATATTTGACCTCTCGCCGACATTTGACGTGATCATTGATGACGGCTCGCATCGGTCGCGCGACATTGTTAAATCGTTTTGTTTGTATTTTCCACGCCTCACGGACGGCGGTATCTACATTGTAGAAGATCTGCATTGCAGCTATTGGGAGCAGTTTGAAGGCGGCCTTTTTTACCCATATTCGCCAATGACTTTTTTCAAGTACTTATCCGATTGCATAAATCACCAGCACTGGGGAATTGGTCGAGACAGGAAATCTATCCTTGCGGGAATTTTAAATCATTGTTCATCGGACATAGACGATCCGGATCTGTCCCAGATCTATTCGATCGAATTTACCAATTCGATGTGCATTGTCCGCAAGCGAAAGGCCCTGGAAAACCAGATTGGCAGAAGGATTATCAGTGGCAGTGAATCGAGTGTTCAGCCGGTCGACCGCAGTCTGATTCAGGCGACGATTATCTTCGACCAATCGACCAATGCGTGGTCGATGCGCGACCACCCGCCCGCTGAGGAACTTATGGAGCGGCTTGCGGAAATCGAGCGGCTGAAGGAGGAGGTGCGGCAGCAAGTTGAAGCCGGCGTTGCGGCGACAGCGGCGATTGAAAAAGTCAGCAACTGGCGGCTGAGCGAAATCATGCGGCTGGAAAAGGCTGCTGCAGATGAGGCGCCTAAGCGCATGAGGCTGCAATCACAGCTTGCGGACGAGCAGCAAAAGCTGGCAGCTACCGTTTCGGCCCTCGCAGCGCTCAAGAAATCCAGAAGCTGGCGATTGACCAAGCCGCTGCGGGCGGTCGGCGCAGCTGTTCGCCAAATCGGTCGTGCCATCCCCCTCGTGCGGCCGGCAATGCATATTTCCCGTGCAGGTTTGACCGCGTTTCGGCGCGGCGGCTGGCGCGGCGTCGAAGATATCCTGTTGAATATTGACACCGACGCGGAATACCGCGCCCGCGTGCAAGAGGCGACCGGATTGTCGCCGGCGGCCGCCTGGCCGCTCCGCTTTGTTGCAAGACGCTATTTTGCCTCCAAGAGACTGGTCGGCAGGCTGGCCTGTCTTGACCCCTCGACGATGACGCGAAGGCTGGCTGCGCAAGAGGTTTATTTTCATATCGACGAGCCGATCTGGCGGCTTTCGTTGCTGCGAGACACGCAGGCACATGTGTCGGGCTGGGCGTTCGACGCCAATGCACAGAAGTCGCTGCCGGTTCGCGTTACGATCGCAGGCCAACCGGTCAAGGCCGTGTCGAAAATCCGGCCCGATGTGGTCCGCGCATTCGAGGCGACTTTGAAATCGAATATTGCCTGCGGCTTCGCTGCGGAACGGGCGGTCGGGTTTGGACTTCATAGGCTGGTGATTGAACTTCAGCTGGAAGACGGCCACTGGGTCCGCGTAAGCCGCAGTTTGGTCCTCAGGGTTCCTGGAAGGCGCAAGTCAATCGATTCGCCGACCGGCGAAGTGGAATGGCGCCGGGTGCTCCTGCAGCACGAGCGCGCCGAGAACAACGAGTTTCGGCGCGACATCCGCACGATGCTTGAGCGGCCGCTGTTCTCGGTGGTTATAGATGCACGTGATGGCGAGCAGGGTCTTGATGAAACGCTGAAATCGCTGGCAAACCAGATCTACCAGGCTTCAGACATCCTGATCTGGGGTGGGAATGAGGCCGCCGGCGCACTTCCCACGGGTGTTGCGCGTGTGGCGTCGCTTAATGTCTCCGATTTGCCAGGGGACTTTTTCGTGCTGATGCGACCGGGAGATGAACTGTCTGAAAGTGGATTGTACCACTTCGCGTCGGCGCTGAACCACACGCCGAGCCTCGACCTAATCTATTGTGACGAACAGCGGGCCTCGAGCGAACCGGCCGAGGACGCACCGATTTTTTACAAACCGGACTGGAGTCCCGATTACCTTGAGGCCACCGACTACATCGGGCGGGCCGCATGTTACCGCAAGGCCCGGGCTGCATCGGTGTTGGAAACGCTCGCTACTGGCTATGACCTCAATCTGCGATTTACCGAGGGAAATGTCGAGGTAAAGCACATTTCCAAGGTGTTGATGAGAACCGACAAGGCGGTACCCCCCGCCGACCCTACCCGGAAGCAAGCGGCGGATGCGGAGGCTCTCACTGGACGTTTAGCCCGCACCGGGCGGCCGGGAGTTGTCCGGCCGCACCCGAAATATGACGGCTGCTATCTGACCGAACTTCACCGGGACAATTTTCCGCTTGTTTCCATCATTATTCCAACGGCAGGCCGCACGGTCCGCGTCGGCGCGCGTGAAATCGACCTCATTATGCATGTGGTCCGGCAAATCAGGCATCTGTCGAGCTATCCCAATCTCGAGATCGTGGTCGTTGACAACGGTGACCTGACGCCGGGGCAGATCGCAGCACTCGACGCTGCCGGATGCATCCGGGTCACCTATTCCAATCCCGTATTCAACGTCGCGGAGAAGCTTAATTTAGGATCTTCGAAAGCAAGCGGCGAGTTCCTGCTGCTGCTTAATGACGATATCGAGATCATCAATGAAGACTGGATCGAACGAATGCTCGACCAGCTTGCAAAACCGGGCGTTGGTGTCGTTGGCGCGCGTCTGCTTTACCCGAACGGATTGACTCAGCACGTCGGCGTCGTGCACAACTACAGCAATCCAGATCACGTTCGCCGTGGTTATGCTGGCGACGAGGCAGGTTATTTCTTCAGCACCTGCGGAGCCCGGAACTACCTTGCCGTGACCGGGGCGTGCATGATGACGCGAGCCGGTTTGTTCCGGCAGGTTGGCGGTTACACTGAGGCATTGGCGGTAAGCTTTAACGATGTCGACTATTGCCTCAAAGTGCGCCAACTCGGTTTTCGCACGGTTTACGCGCCACAGGCTTCGCTGACGCACATGGAGTCCATGTCGCGCGAGGCATTCGCCGATCCCAACGAACTGGAGTACTTTCGCAGGCGATGGGCAAAGGTGTTGACGCAGGATTCATTCTATAACGAGCGGTTCCTGTCGGTGAATCCTCCCACCTTCCAGCCATCCTTCAAGCAGCGTATGCTTTAACGTGTTGCAGGGCGTTACACCTTGTCGGTCGCAGTAATATACTTGGTCCGGGGCGCGGACGGGTGGTGGCGATCGGCCGCCGACACCTTTCTTGCCTCATACCGCAGCCATGATTCCGGCGCCGCCCACCTGCCCTTTGTCATCCTCAAAGGGTTTCCGGACGCTGCCAGTCTCGCCCAGGCACGGGCACTTTTTGCCGAGCAGGCATTTGAAATCATCCATCTCCCCGACGATGGATTCGATATAGGAGCCTACGCAGCCGCCGCACGACTGGTGAAGGAGGATCATTTATGCTTCTTCAACACCCACAGTGAAATACTCGGGCATCGGTGGCTGGCCAAGTTCATGGTCCACCTTTCGGCCGCCGACGTCGGTCTGGTTGGCGCAACCGGCTCCTACGAGAGCCTGCGTCCGCTCAGTCGCCACTTCCTCAAATTTCCCAATGTTCATGTTCGCTCAAACGCCTTCGCCATTGAAAGGATGACGTTTTGCAGCATTGTCGAAGGTGTCGATATTTCGAGCAAGCGCGATGCGTACCGGTTTGAAAGCGGGCGCAGGAGCCTTACGCGCCTGGTTCTGAAGCGTGGTAAGCGCGTGGTGCTTGTCGGCCGCAACGGCAGAGCTTTCCCGCCCGAATGGTGGCCGTTCAGCGGGACCTTTCGACAGGGCCTGCAAGAAAACCTCCTGGTCGCCGACAATATGACCCGCGCCTATGAAAGTTCCACTTGGCTGGAGAAAGAGTTTTTAGTTCAACAAACCTGGGGCCGTTTTGTGCGGGAGGAGAACTATTCCTCCGACCTCGGAGAACTGGAGAAGGCTCTGCAGATCCCAACAAGCGCGTCTTTGGTCGGACAAGGCGCGGCGGAATGACAAGTTAGCGGAAAAGCGCTCCTCTCAGCTCACGAAGAATGGATTTAGACGACATGCGTGCTGTTTTACTCGCCGGCGGCTTCGGCTCACGAATTAGCGAGGAGAGTCACCTGAGGCCAAAGCCGATGATTGAGATCGGTGGAAAGCCAATACTTTGGCATATCATGAAGATGTACACAAAGCATAACATAAATGACTTCATAGTATGTCTTGGATATAAAAGCTATTATATTAAGGAATATTTTGCTAATTACTTTCTGCATACCTCGGATGTAACGCTCGACATGGAAACCAATACCATGGAAGTTCATCATCGCACTGCCGAGAAATGGAAGGTGACGCTGATAGAGACCGGCGAGGCCACGATGACTGGCGGGCGCCTGAAGCGGGTTGCCAAATATCTGGGAGACGAGACTTTCTGTCTGACTTATGGCGACGGCGTCTCCGACGTCGACATTTCCGCCGTGGTCGATGCGCATCGCAAGGCCGGCCGCCTTGCCACCGTTACGGCTTTGCAGCCGGCAGGGCGATTTGGGTCTCTCAAGATCAATGATGGTGCCGTCAGCGAATTCCAGGAAAAGCCGGCGGGCGACGGCGCCTGGATCAACGGGGGATTCTTCGTGCTAGAACCAGGCGTTCTCGATTACGTCGAGGGCGACGATACGGTGTGGGAGCAGGCACCCTTGCGGCGTCTGGCGAGGGACGGCCAATTGACGGCCTATCAGCATCGCGGCTTCTGGCAGCCAATGGACACTTTGCGGGATCGTGTTCTGCTGGAGGAACTTTGGCAGTCAGGAAAGGCACCATGGAAGACCTGGAGTTGAAGCAATTGTTCGGCGGTGTCTACCACGGACGCAAGGTCTTGCTCACGGGCCATACCGGCTTCAAGGGAAGTTGGCTGGCGCTGTGGCTGACGCGATTGGGTGCCGAAGTTACGGCCCTGGCCTTACCGCCGGCAACGACGCCCAATCACTGGGAAACCCTCGATATCGATATCGACTCACGGGCCATTGATGTTCGGGATGGCGACGCGGTTGCCGAGGCAGTGCGCTTGTCCAGGCCGGAAATTGTTTTCCATCTGGCGGCGCAGCCGCTGGTGCGGCAGTCCTACCGCGATCCGGTTGCCAACTGGTCCACGAACGTCATGGGCACGGTCCATGTGCTGGACGCGTGCCGCGCCGTCGACAGTCTCAAGGCCGCCATCGTTGTCACCTCCGACAAATGCTACGAAAACCGTGGTTGGGAATGGGGCTACCGCGAGACGGACAGCCTTGGGGGACATGATCCGTACAGCACCTCCAAGGCCGCCGCCGAGTTCGTCGTCCAAAGCTACCGCCGGTCCTTCTTTGGGGAAAAGGGAGCACCGCTCATTGCATCCGCCCGGGCCGGCAACGTCTTCGGCGGCGGCGACTGGTCCGAGGACAGGCTGATCCCGGACTTGGTGCGGGCGGTCGCGTCTAGCCGAAGCGTCGAGATCCGTTCGCCCCGCGCCACCCGGCCGTGGCAGCACGTGCTCGAATGCCTTTCCGGCTACCTGGTGTTGGGCCAGCACCTGCTGGACGGCGACGAGGACGCTGCTAGCGCCTGGAACTTCGGACCCGACAACAATGGCAATCGAACTGTCGAGGAATTGCTTCTCGCCATGAAGGCCAACTGGCCCGGCATCTCCTGGATTCACTCGAACCGGTTGGAGCCGCACGAGGCGACGATGCTCCATCTCGACAGTTCCCGTGCATTCCACAATCTGGGCTGGCGCCCGATATGGACATTCGAGGAAGGGGTCGCCGCCACGGCGCTGTGGTACGAGCGCTTTCTCGGCCAGCGGGAGGTGCTGAGCTTGAGCCAGTTGCAGGCCTTCGAGCGCGACGCCACCGAGCGTGCTGCGGTCTGGACGCGGGAGCCTTCGGGACAAGCAACACGCGGAGCAGCATGATGCCGCTCGAATTCTCCGCGACGCCGATCGAAGGCCTGACGGTCTATAAAACCAGCGTGATAGGCGATGTGCGCGGCAGCTTCGCCCGCCTGTTCTGCATCGGTGAACTCGCGACGGTCCTGGGCGAGCGTCGCATCGTCCAGATCAACAAATCGGTCACCTCGAACGTCGGCGCGATACGCGGAATGCACCTCCAGAACGCGCCAAATGCCGAAATGAAAATCGTGCGGTGCCTACGAGGTCGTGTTTTCGACGTCGCCATAGATCTTCGGGCGCATTCACCTCAATTTTGTCAATGGTATTCGGTCGAGCTGTCGGCGGAGGAACAGAATGCCGTCATCATACCCGAAGGATTTGCGCACGGATTCCAGGTGCTGGAGCCCGACAGCGAACTCCTGTACCTGCACACGGCATTTTACGCCCCGGCGTCCGAATGGGGAATTCGTTATGACGACCCTCGGATCAACGTGAGCTGGCCTCTGCCGGTGACCGATGTCTCGGCGCGCGACCAGCGCCATCCTTGGCTCGAGCCCAATTTCGCAGGAGCGCAAATATGATTTGTCGGCATTGCAAAGCCGAGCTGAAACACAAGTTCCTGGACTTGGGATTCGCACCGCCATCCAACGCGTATTTGCACCGCGACCAGCTCATGGCGCACGAGATCACGTTGCCGCTCAGAATTAGGGTTTGCGACAACTGCTGGCTGGTGCAGACCGAGGATTACGCGGATGCGTCCATGCTGTTCAACGGCGAATATGCCTATTTTTCTTCAGCCTCCAGGGGCTGGCTGGACCATGCCAGAACCTACGCCCGCAAGGTCATTCAGTCGTTGGCTCTCGACGACAAATCCTTCGTCATCGAAGTCGCTTCCAATGACGGCTACCTGCTCAGGAACTTCGTCGATGCCGGCATACCCTGCCTGGGCGTCGAGCCTACCGACAGCACTGCGGCGGCGGCCGAGCTTCTGGGCATACCGGTCGTTCGGGAATTTTTCGGTGCGGATACCGCCCGAACCATCGTCGCCGACCGACGCCAGGCGCAGCTGATCTGCGGCAACAACGTCTATGCGCACGTGCCGGACATCAATGATTTCACGAATGGGCTTAGGATCGCCCTGGCGCAAGGGGGGACGATCAATCTCGAGTTTCCGCACCTTTTGCGGCTTATCATGCACAATCAGTTCGATACGGTATATCACGAGCACTTCTCCTATCTGTCCTTGATCGCGGTCGCCAAGGTGTTCGCCGCCTGCGGACTGCGCATCTTCGATGTGGAAGAACTGTCCACTCACGGCGGCAGCCTGCGCATCTATGGCTGCCACGATGACGACCCGCGGCCGACAGCCTCCAACGTCAATGACATGATCGAGCGCGAGAAGGCCTTCGGGCTGACGAAGGTTGAGACCTACACCTCGTTCCAGTCACGAGCCGACAAGGTCAAAAACGACTTCCTGCGCTTTCTGCTCGATTGCGAGGCCGGCCGGAAGACGGTGGCCTGTTATGGCGCGGCCGCAAAAGGAAACACGCTGATGAACTACGCCGGCGTCAAGACCGATCTGATCGCGTGCGTATTCGACAGAGCCCCCTCCAAGCAGGGCAAATTGATGCCCGGCAGCCACCTTCCCATCCTGCCTGTTGAGCGGATCAGCGAGATCAAGCCCGACTATCTGGTGATCCTTCCCTGGAATATTGCCGAAGAAGTCGTCGGCCAGGAGGGGCCCTTGGTGTCGAGATGGGGATGCCGGTTCGTCGTTGCCGTACCGGGCCTGCAAGTCCTCCAGCCATGATCCTGCTGACCGGAGCAACTGGTTTCATCGGCCGCCATGTGGTGAATGCGCTGCGGGCCACCGGCACGCCGGTCCTGGCTGTGGTGCGGGATGCCCGTCGGGCCAGCGCGTTGCTGGGCAACGACGGCCTCGACTGGGTCGAGTGCGACTTGCAGACCGATCCGGGTCCAGCCGTAGCGCGGTCGCGCGAATGCCAGCGGATCATCCACCTGGCCTGGTCTGGCCTGCCTAATTACCAGGGGAGCTTCCACCTAACGACAAACCTTGGCGCCGACCTCAAATTCCTCTCCGCAGTTGCAGCGGAAGGGGTCTCGCAGATTCTGGTCACCGGCACCTGTCTTGAGTATGGAGTACAGAACGGCCCGCTAAGAGAAGATGACCGGACATTTCCATCTACCCCCTACGGATTGGCAAAGGATACATTGCGGAAGTCCTTGGAATATCTGGCCCTTGAGCGAGGATTCGTGGTCCAGTGGGTCCGGCTGTTCTATACATTTGGTCAGGGGCAGAACCCGCGCAGCTTACTGGCGCAACTCGATGCCGCCATCGATCGAGGCGACGCCAGCTTCGACATGTCCGGCGGAGAACAGCTTCGCGACTACCTGCCCGCCCCTGAGATCGGACGGATCGTAGCAGGCCTCCTCGATACGCCGTCCTGCGCCGGGATAATCAATTGCTCCAGCGGTCAGCCGGTTTCAATTCGGCGGCTGGTCGAGCAGTGGCGGATGGACCGCAAAAGCGACATCCGCTTCAATTTCGGACATTATTCCTATCCCGACTATGAACCAATGGCATTCTGGGGCATCCCGGAAAAACTACGGGCTCATGGTCTATTGTGAGCGGAGGCGGTTGGACTCGTTGGGCAGTCGCAAGCTGCTCTACGCTGCCGACTTCAACACGCCGTGCTCCATCTCGATGCGGCGATTGCAGAATTCCGAGATCAGCCCTTCGGAGTGGCTCGCCAGGATGACGATCGGTGTGCGATCGAAGAGCCCTTCAATCCGCCGCTGAGCCTTTTTCTGGAAGGCGGCGTCGCCGGCACCGATTCCTTCGTCGATCAGCAGGATGTCATTATGAACGGCGGTCGAGATTGCGAAGGCGAGTCGCGCGAACATACCGGCCGAATAGGTTCGCATTGGGAGGGCCAGGAACTCGCCGAGTTCGGTGAATTCAGCGATATCGTCGAGCTTGGCAGCGATTTCGCGCCGACTCATCCCCAGCATATAGCCGCGAAGATAGATGTTCTCGATGCCCGTCGATTCGAGATCTATGCCCGCATTGGGGTCCAGCAATGCCCCAATGCGCCCTTCCATCGTAATGGCCCCGCGTGTCGGCTTGTAGATACCGGCAAGGACACGCAGAAGCGTCGTCTTGCCCGAGCCATTGTGACCGATCAGGCCGACCCGGTCACCGTCCTTGATTTCGAGATTGAGGCTGTCGATGGCGCGCACGGTTACGATGTCTCGCGCTCCGGCCATGACACGGCCGCCAGTCGCCTGGGACACAATACTGTTCTTGAGCGACCGCGAATTGGCACCGAAAACCGCGAATTCAACCGTTAGGTTTTCGATCGAAATATACGCCATCACATTGTTTCCAACGGGCAGGAATGCTGCCCGCGCTGCCTGTCATGCAACCGCCCACAGGTGACCTGGGTGGCACGAGAGGGCCGGGGGGACAACGTGCGAATGAGTGCTGCCGCGTGCGGACGGAAGATGGTGTTTGATACGATCAAAGCGACGGGCATATGCTGGTTACAAATCGATCCCCCGGGGGGCACAAGACATATGCGCGATGAGCGCATCGATGACAAGCACCAGTTTTCGGCTCCCAAAGTTGACCCGGAAACCTTTAGTCCGGCTATCCAATTTGACCGCACGATATCTTAGCCGGACCGAAAATGCGTCGCGCGCCCGTGACATTGTTTTGAGAAAAATTAGCAACGTCTGTTGAACAATATCGCGTTCCGGCCGGTCGGCCTTTAAATCGATGTCACACCGGAACAAAATCGTCAGCTCCCGCCGGCTTATGTTCCAAAAATCTCTGGCGATGCTCTCGGCTCCGCGCTAATGCGATAGTGGGGGTACGGGACTGGGGATTGCAATCTGGAGTGGCGACAGGGATGATGTTCCATCCGGCGCCGGTCTGCTAATCTACGCCCGGGAGTTCAGTACTTTCTGATGACCTTATATGTAGAAGCCGTATCGGGTCTCAGACCCAGGATGCGGCAAGCCATCATCATGGTCCAGGATCTCGTCATGGTCCTGGTGGCGGTGGCGCTTAGCCTGACCCTGTCGCAGTCGCGGCTTTCGTTCGACGCGTTCTCCTATGGCGGGCTGGCCTGCTGGGCGCTCATCGTGCTGCTCGCCCATCTGTTGTTTCGCTATTGCGGCCTCTACAACACCGTATGGCGCTTTGCGTCCACGCCCGATTTCTTCAACATCCTGAAGAGTTGCGGCATCCTGACGGTGGTTCTCTATCTGTCTTCGCTCGCATTCCGCTCCTTTCAGCCCGTTGCCGGCCTCAACGAGCGCCAGTTCATCGTCTTTTTCCTGGTCTCCTTCACCATCATTTCCGCGCCGAGGCTTTACTACCGGTTCCTGCGCGATGGCGCGAGCTGGCGCATTCTGCGCCGCGCTGCCGGCGACGCTTCCATCAAGCAGGCGCTGTTCATCGGCCGGCTGAGCCAGGCCGACGTCATCGTCCGCTTCACCCGCACCGCCGTGCCGGCGGAATATGCCATCGCCGGCATCATGGCGACCGAGGCCGATGCGCCGCTCGGCATGCAGATCCAGGGCGTCCCCGTGGTGGCGGTCCGTCCGCGCCTGGTCGAGGTGCTGGAGGATTTCGTCAACGGCACGGCCAATCTCGACCTTCTGATCTTCGGCAAGGGCGCCGAGCGCGATATCGAGGACTATGCCGAACTGGTGCGCGTCGCCCGCCATAGCGGCATCGCCGTCGTCCAGTTCTCCGGCCTTTCGGAGCTGGGGCAGGGCGGCAAGCTGGTTCTCGACGCCGTCGAAATGGAAACCATCATGCGCCGTTCGGCGGTTACCACCGACATCGGGCGCATCGGCGCCTTTATCGGCGGCAAGCGCGTGCTGGTGACCGGCGGCGCCGGCTCCATCGGCCGCGTTCTGGTCAAGCGCGCGCTGGAGCTCGGCGCCGCGGCGGTGCTGGTAGCCGACATTTCCGAATTCGGCATTTTCCAGCTCGACCAATTGATCGACGAGAACGATCGCGATCGGCTGACGAGCCGCATCGTCGACGTCACCGACCGGCGCCACATGATGCGCCTCGTCGGCGACTTCCAACCATCGATCATCTTTCATGCGGCAGCGCTGAAACACGTGCCGCTGCTCGAGGAAAACTGGGAAGCGGCGATTGAGACCAACATCTTCGGCACGCTCGCCTGCGCCGAGGTCGCCGCGAAATGCGGGGTGCCGCAGTTCCTGCTCGTCTCCAGCGACAAGGCCGTCGACCCGTCTTCCATGCTCGGGGTCACCAAGCGGGCAGCCGAGCAGATCGTCTCTTCGCTGCACGAAACCCATGCCGCGTCGTCCGGGCCCTACACCGGCGCGGCGAACGGCCATGATGCCGTCGGCCGTCACCCCGGCACCAAGTTCATCGCCGTGCGCTTCGGCAATGTCTTTGGCTCCAACGGCTCGGTGGCGACCATCTTCCAGGCCCAGATCGAGGCCGGCGGTCCGGTCACCATCACCGACCGGCGCATGACCCGCTATTTCATGACGGTGGCGGAAGCCGTCGACCTCGTCATAATGTCGGCTGCCGACGCCCAGCAGCGCCAGGGCGAGGACTATGCCATCTACATGCTCGACATGGGGAAACCCGTGCCGATCCTCGAAGTCGCCGAAACCATGATCCGCATGGCCGGCAAGAGCCCTCATACCGACATTCCGATCCGCTTCACAGGCATCAGGCCCGGCGAAAAGCTGCACGAGGCGCTGCATGGCGAGGACGAGGAGATCGTCAAGCTCGACACCGCCAAGGTCTTCGGCCTCAGGACCGATGTCGTGAAATGGCCCAAAATCCAGGCGGCACTTGCCGCGCTGCAGGCCGCCATGCGGGATCAGGACAAGGCTGCCGCCCTTGCCGTGCTGGCGGGGCTTCACCAGCCGGAAGAAGATGCCGATCTCGCGCGTGCGCAGGCAGGGCCAAAAACGGCGGAACAGACGGGTTAGGCCTGTCCTGCCCGCCCGCAATTGGCTATTGAGCCTGTGGAGCGCCCGCAGGTAAGTGAAAAACGTGACAACCCAAGATCAGCGCGTGGCCGTTCTTTTGGGCACCAAGGACGGCGCGGCATTCATCGGTGAGCAATTGGCATCCCTGCTCGCGCAATCATGGCCTCTCGTCGATCTCTGGATTTCCGACGACGGCTCGACCGACGGCACGACCTCGATCGTCGAGTCGTGGCGGACCCGCTGGAACAAGGGCCGGGTGACGCTGGTGGACGGCCCGCGAGAAGGCTTCGCGGCCAATTTCCGCTCGATGATCGTCGATCCGCGCATCCACGCCGACTACTACGCGTTCTGCGATCAGGACGATGTCTGGGAGCCGGACCGGCTGGAGAGCGCCATCCGCTGGATGCAGGCGCAGGCCGCGCAAACACCGCTGCTGTTCTGTTCCAGGACCGCGACCATCACGGAGACCGGCGTTCAGGCCGGCTATTCGCCGCTCTTTCGGCGTCCGCCTTCGTTTCGCAACGCTCTGGTGCAGAGCATCGCCGGCGGCAACACCATGCTGCTCAACCGCGCCGCGCGCGAGCTTTTGGCGAAGGCATCGGCAACAACCGAATTCGTCAGCCACGACTGGTGGGCCTATCTTATCGTGACCGCCGCCGGCGGCATGGTCCGCTACGAGCCGCGGCCGCTCGTGCGGTACCGCCAGCATGCGACGAACCTGGTCGGCGCCAATGCCTCCTGGAAGGCGAGGTTTTCGAGAATCGGGCGCCTGTTCAAGGGCCAGCTCGCCTCATGGACCGATACCAATCTCAATGGCCTTGCCGTCAACCGGGACCTGCTCACACACGACGCAGCACTTTGCCTTCGCCTGTTCATCAAGGCGCGAAAGGGCAATGTTCTCAGACGATTCAGGCTGCTCGGCAGAAGTGGGGTCTACAGGCAGACCTTCATGGGCACGTTGGGGCTGTACCTCGCATTCCTCTGGCGCCGGATCTGACCGGTGACGGCGAAGCGCGCTTTCGATCTGATTGTCGCGGCGCTGATGCTGGTGGTGGCGTCGCCTATGCTGCTTGCCGCCATGCTCGCGATCCTTGCGACGTCGGCCGGACCCGCCATCTTTTCTCAAGCTCGGGTCGGGCGGGGAGGCGTCCTCTTTGCCTGCCACAAGCTGCGCACGATGTATCTGGGAACGCCGTCGCTGCCTACCCACGAGGTGCCGGAGGACTCGGTCACCGCCGTCGGCAAGGTGCTGCGCAGGACCAAGATCGACGAGTTGCCGCAGCTCTGGAACGTGCTCAAGGGCGAGATGAGCCTGGTCGGGCCGCGTCCGTGCCTGCCGATGCAGACGGAACTTATCGAACGGCGTACCGAACTGGGTGTGCTGGGAGCGCTTCCGGGCATGACCGGGCTCGCGCAGATCAAGGGCATCGACATGTCCGATCCGAAACTCTGCGCCGAGACCGATGCCGCCTATCTCAAAGCTGCCTCGGTCGCTCTCGATGTCACGATCTTGCTGGGGACCCTCTACCCAGCCTGAGCGGAGCTTCGGCGCGCCAGTTCGCGAAGCCGCTCGATCGTGTCGGTCTCCGGCATCCAGCCTTCCGACATAAGCAGCGCCGGATCGCAGATCTGCGTCGCAGTCAAGGCTTGCCAGGACGCGCCTTTGCCAAGCAGCGCCGCCGTCAGCCGCAGCGGCCGCGGCGGCATGGGAAAAAGCCGCGCCGGGCGGCCGAAACCGTGCCGGAACGCGGCGATGATTTCGCACATCGCGAGCGGCGCGGCGCTGCCCGCGACATAGGCCGGGTGAAGCGGTCCGGGACGGGTCAGAAGGTGCAGCACCGCACCTGCCGCCGCGTCGGACGAAATCAGCGAACGGACGCCAGCGAACGCGCTGGTCGGCAGCGGCAGGGCGGTATCGGCGAGCCGCATCAGCGCGGCCATGTTTCCCTTCATGCCTTCGCCATACACGGGCGGCAGACGTAACGCCGTCGCATCTTGCCGGTTGGCAGGCGCATAGGCCGCGGACACTCCGACCTCGCCTTCACGCTTGGAGCGGCCATAGGCATTTTGGGGGGCCGGGGGCGTCGCTTCGTCGATGGTGCCGCTGAAGCCGGGACCAGCGACCGCGCGGATCGAGGAAAGGTAGACGAAACGCCCACCGGTGCGTGCGGCTGCTGCTTTGGCCAGCCGGGTAGTCAGCGTCGCGTTGGCGGCCCGGTAGTCGGCCTCGCCGGCATCATGGTCGTTGTTGAGCGCTGCGCAGTGAATGACATGCGCCACGTCGCTCATCATTGCCAGGAAGGCGTCGTCCGGCGCATCGACGCCGGGCAGCAGCACCGCGTCCTCTGCGGTCGCCAGCTTTTCCGGCCGGCGCGTTGCGATCCTCACATCGAACCCGGTCCCGTGCAACCGGGCGACGACCTGGCGCCCGATGAAACCTGTCGCGCCGGTGACCAGGACCTTCATGGCTGCCGGCTGACGGCCGCGATTGAGGAACTGGTCTCTTCCCTGACCGGTAGCACCGTTCGCCCGCAAGCCAGATAGGTCCCGGAAATCAGGAACACCATCAGCGTCGCATCGAGGATGTCATGACCGATTAGAATGCCGCTCAGGCCGCCGATCAGATAGGTGATGACGGTGATCATGATCATCGTTGCGCCGAACCGCTCTACCGGATCGGTGCTCAGGCGCAGCACCCTTGCCGCATTCCAGGCGGCGACGACAAAGATCGCCGCCAGCGCCAGCGCCCCCAGCAAGCCGGCCTGCACCAGCGCGGTCAGAAAGCCGTTATGGAAATGGCCGAAGCTTATGTTTAGGCCGAACTGGTCGTGAAAACCCTGTTTCATCAGCGCGCGGCTGGCCGCGATGCCATGTCCGAAAATCGGCATCTCACGAAATGCGCCAAGGCCGATCTCCCACATCGCCACACGCAGTCCGAGCGCCGTCGAATGATCGCCCTTGGTGGCCAGCGCGTCCCAGTCGCTGAACAGGAAGTCGGTGCGATCCATGATGATGGGAAAACCGATGGCGGCGACCACAAGGCAGGCCGCGGCGGCGATTACGATCAGGCGCGTCAGCCTCACCGCTCCAAGCCTGCGCCGGTTGATCATCAGCAAGGCGAAGCCCGACAGCAGCAGCGCCACCCAGATCATGCGCGACCCCGAATAAACGATCGCCGCGAAACCGGCGAGCGCTGCGAAGGCCAGCGGCATCCATCGCCTTTCGATGCCCGAAAGAGCGCCTGCGAGGCATATCATGGCGGCAAGGCAGGTCACCTCCGCGAACACGATCGGATTGCCGGCGCCGCCCTCAGCCCTGAGGGAACCGATCCAGTAATACTGGACGATGGCGCTCGCCAGCGCGCCAAAACATGCCGCCGCGCTGGCAAGCACGGCAATGCGCGCAAGCGTGACCTTGTCCGTGATGCTCCAGGTCGAATAGGAGACCGGGAAGAACAGCAAGGGGATCAGCGGCAGGAACAACCGCAGATCGGCCGCCAGCGTGCCGTTGACGATCGAGGCAAGTACCAAGGCCGCTGCATAAGCGTAGATCGCCGCCGTCATGGCAAGCATCGGCCGGTCGATGTTGAAGCGCCGCCGTCTCACGGCGAGCAGCAGCACGGACCAGACGGCGCCGGCATTGAAGGCGAAGCTCACCACCGATCCCAGAACCGGCGGCGAAAAGAAGCAGACGATCGAGAAATAGATGTTGATCTGTGCGGGGGTAAGATGTCGCTGGAGCGATGAAAACGGGTTCAATGCCTTGTTCGCGATTTTCCAGATTGTCCGCAGACAGCCAAACAGCTGCCTCGAACAACCCCGGTTTTGCCTTGCCCCGTTCCCCGGGGCCGGTATAGCGGCTGGCTTCGATCTCCGATAGGGCGCCGGACAGATGTCCAGTCAAAAAACGGCGGCTTGGGCAAAGGGGCGCCGGCGGCCAAAATCTTCAGCGGGGCAATAGGCTTTTTCTTCATCCCCTCAACCTGCCCCTCCGCCGGGCAGGATTTTGCGAATTATGAAGCTCGCTTGGAAAATTCATTCCCGAACCGTGTTGCGGCCGGCCTGTCCAGCATTGTTCTGGACCATGGCGATCTGCTAGAACGCCGGCAACAAATGTCCAGCGCTTGACGGGCCGTTCTGACGAAACCGCGCCAATCGCCTGTTAAGGTCTGGTCGGCACGAGAGAGCGCTAGGCTGCCCATGAATATCGCACTTACGCATCTGCAGCGGCTCGAGGCCGAATCCATCCATATCTTCCGTGAGGTCGCGGCCTCCTTTTCCAAGCCGGTCATGCTTTATTCGGTCGGCAAGGATTCCTCGGTGCTGATGCACCTGGCGATGAAGGCCTTCTATCCCGCCAAGCCGCCCTTTCCGTTCCTGCATGTCGACACCACCTGGAAGTTCCGCGAGATGATCGCCTTTCGCGACCAGATGGCGCAGAAGCTCGGTTTCGACCTGCTTGTCCATGTCAACGAAGACGGCGTGCGTGAAGGCATCAATCCGTTCGACCATGGCTCCAACACCCACACACATGTGATGAAAACGGTGGCGCTGCGCCAGGCGCTGGATAAATACGGTTTCGACGCAGCCTTCGGCGGGGCCCGGCGCGACGAGGAGAAGTCGCGCGCCAAGGAGCGCATCTTCTCCTTCCGCAACGCCCAGCACGCCTGGGATCCGAAGAACCAGCGGCCGGAAATGTGGAAGATCTTCAACACCCGCATCGCGCCGGGCGAATCGATACGCGTCTTCCCGCTGTCGAACTGGACCGAGCTCGACATCTGGCAGTACATCCTGCAGGAGAACATCCCGATCGTGCCTCTCTACTTCGCCGGGGAACGGCCGGTCGTCGAACGCGACGGCATGCTCATCATGAAGGATGACGACCGCATGCAGCTGCGCCCCGGCGAGACGGTCGAAAACCGCCTTGTGCGCTTCCGCACGCTGGGCTGCTATCCGCTGACCGGCGCCATTGAATCCGACGCCGACACGCTGGAGGCGATCGTGGCAGAGATGCTGACGGCGCGCACCTCCGAGCGCCAGGGCCGCCTTATCGATCGCGACGAGTCAGGCTCGATGGAAAAGAAGAAGCGCGAGGGCTATTTCTGATCATGCGCCACATCATGGCCAAGAGCCTCGCCCCGACCGACGGCATTCGCGATTACATGGCGGCGCAGGAGAAAAAGTCGCTGCTGCGCTTCCTCACCTGCGGCTCGGTTGACGACGGCAAGTCGACGCTCATCGGCCGGCTGTTGTCCGACACCAAGCAGATTTTCGAGGACCAGCTTGCCGCGCTCGAAAAGGATTCGCGCAAGCACGGCACCACCGGCGACGACATCGACTTCGCGCTGCTGGTCGACGGGCTGGAAGCCGAGCGCGAGCAGGGCATCACCATCGATGTCGCCTATCGCTTTTTCGCCACGCCGAAACGCAAGTTCATCGTCGCCGACACGCCCGGCCACGAGCAGTACACGCGTAACATGGCGACCGGCGCCTCGACCGCCGATCTCGCCATCGTGCTGATCGATGCGCGCCAGGGCGTGCTGCGCCAGACCAGGCGCCATTCGATCATCGCCTCGCTGCTCGGCATTCGTCACATCGTGCTTGCCGTCAACAAGATCGACCTCGTCGGCTTCGACAAGGCGGTGTTCGACCGGATCGTCGAAGACTACGGCGCGTTCGCGAAAGGACTGGGCTTTGCCAGCATCGCGCCGATCCCGATGTCGGCCCGCTTCGGCGACAACGTCACCAGCCGCTCGGAGCGCACGCCCTGGTATTCCGGCCCGTCGCTGATCGAGCACCTGGAAACCGTGTCGGTCGACGAGGCTGCCGTCGAGTTGCCGTTCCGGTTCCCCGTCCAGTATGTGAATCGGCCGAACCTCGACTTTCGCGGCTTTGCCGGCACCGTCGCTTCCGGCACCGTCTCACAGGGCGACGAAGTGGTGGTCGCCAAGTCGGGCAAAGCCTCTCGGGTCAAGCGCATCGTCGCGCATGGCGGCGATCTCAACGAGGCCGTTGCCGGCCAGGCGATTACGCTGGTGCTCGAGGACGAGGTTGAGGTGTCGCGCGGCAACATGCTGGTGTCGCCGGCCGCGCGTCCGCAGGTCGCCGACCAGTTCGCGGCCAACATCGTCTGGTTCGACGAGCACGCGCTGCTGCCTGGCCGCTCCTATATCCTGCGCACCGAGACCGATCAGGTGAGCGCGACCGTCACCGACCTGAAATACCGGGTCAACGTCAACGATTTCGCGCATGAAGCGGCAAAGTCGCTCGACATGAATGAAGTCGGCATCTGCAACATCTCGACCAGGGCGCCGATCGCTTTCGATCCCTTCGCCGAAAACCGCACCACCGGCGCCTTCATCCTGATTGACCGCGTCTCCAACGCCACCGTTGGCGCCGGCATGATCCTGCATTCGCTGCGCCGCGCCGAAAACATTCACTGGCAGTCGCTCGATGTCGGCAAACGCGGCCGGTCCGACCAGAAGAACCAGCGACCTGCGGTGTTCTGGTTCACCGGCCTGTCCGGCTCCGGCAAGTCGACCATCGCCAATCTGTTCGAGAAGAAGCTGTTCGCTTCCGGCCGCCACACCTACATCCTCGACGGCGACAATGTCCGCCATGGCCTCAACCGCGACCTCGGCTTCACCGACGCCGACCGTGTCGAGAACATCCGCCGTGTCGCCGAAGTAGCCAAGCTGATGGCCGACGCCGGATTGATCGTCATCGTCTCCTTCATCTCGCCCTTCGGCGCCGAGCGGCGCATGGCGCGCGAACTGATGGGCGAGGGCGAATTCGTCGAGGTGTTCGTCGACACCCCGTTCGAGGAATGCGCCCGGCGCGACCCGAAGGGCCTTTACGCGCGTGCGCTGAGCGGCGAGATCAAGAACTTCACCGGCGTCGATTCCCCTTATGAGGCGCCGGAAAATCCCGAAATCCATCTGAAGACGCTCGGCAGATCGGCCGAGGAGATGGTGGAAGCCCTGGAACACTGGCTGGACGAGCGCGACATTGCCGAAGACCAATACGACAACGGCGGCGGTATCTGACGACGAGGCCATGCTCGGCGTGTTCGAGCGCCTGGCGCTCGAAGCCGGGCGCGAGGTCATGCGCGTCTTCCAAGAAGGCTGCGCGGTCGATAAGAAGTCCGACTCCTCGCCGGTGACGGAAGCCGACCGCGAAAGCGAGAAGATCATCCTTGCGGGGCTGCGCGCCGCATATCCTCAGATCCCTTGCGTGGCTGAGGAAGAGGTCGCGGCCGGCATCGCCACGCCCGACCTCGACGGCGCTTTCTTCCTGATCGATCCGCTCGACGGCACCAAGGAATTCGTCAACCGCCGGACCGACTTCACCGTCAACATCGCGCTGGTGCGTCATGGCGTGCCGGAGGTTGGTGTCGTCTTCGCGCCTTGCACGGGGCGTTTTTTCTCGGGCCGGCCGGGCAGAGCGGAAGCGATCGAAGTCGACGGCGACTACCGCATCGCCGGCCGCCGGCCGATCGCCGTCCGTCAAGGGGGCACACCGCTCGCGGTCGTCGCCAGCCGCTCGCACAACACACCGGAGACCGATGCCTTCATCCGCGATCTCGGCGCCGCCGAGATCGTCTCGGTCGGCTCGTCGCTGAAATTCTGCCTTCTCGCCGCCGCCGAGGCCGACGTCTATCCGCGCTTCGGCCGCACCATGGAATGGGACACCGCGGCAGGCGACGCGGTGCTGCGCGCCGCCGGCGGCATGACGCGCACGCTTGACGGCCAGCCGCTCGCCTATGGCAAGCGCAACCAGGCCGGCGATGCTGATTTCGCCAACCCGCATTTCATTGCGACGGGCAAGAGCGCGGTCTGATCTCCCTATTTGAGGGGGAGATGTCGCCGAAGGCGACAGAGAGAGTCGCCCCGCGTGGAGCGCCCACCTTTTTCGTCGGCGATAGAGGGCCGAGCCCGGTCGCACCGACCCCCTCTGGCCTGCCGGCCATCTCCCCCTCGAGGGGGGAGATTACGCGCTCCTTACGCTGCCACTACATGCGCCGAGTTCGAGCCGATATAGTTGCGGATGGTCTCGATGATGCGGTCCTGGTCGGCTTCGCTGAGATAGGGATGCATCGGCAGGCACAGGATCCGCTTCGGCAGTTCTTCCGAGACGGTCAGCCCGGTCGGCGTGCGCGGATAGTCGCGATAGGCGACCTGGCTGTGCAGCGGCTTCACATAATAGACGACCGAAGGGATGCCCTTTTCGCCGAGATGGGCCTTCAGCCCATCGCGCTTCGGTGTCTCGATGGCGTATTGCGCCCAGGCCGAGCGGCCATGGCCCAGATTGCGCGAAGCCTTGACGATATCGCCGAGACCTTCGGCGTAGCGGCTGGCCACCTTTTGCCGAGCCTCCATCTCCTCTTCGAGGATGGCGAGCTTCTCGATCAGGATCGCCGCCTGCAGCGTGTCGAGGCGTGAATTGATGCCGACGCGTATGTTGTCGTATTGCGTCTCGCCCTTGCCGTGGAAGGCGAAGGACCGCAGCGTGTCGGCCAGCGCATCGTCATTGGTGAACATCGCGCCGCCGTCGCCGTAGCAGCCGAGGGGCTTTGCCGGATAGAAGCTGGTCGAGCCGACATGGCCGAAGGCGCCGCACATCTTGCCGTCCGCCGAGCCGCCCATCGACTGCGCGGCATCCTCGATCACCAGGAGCCCTTCGCGCTTGGCGATCGCCATGAGCGCCTCGTAGTCGGCCGCAAGCCCGAACAGGTCGACCGGAATGATCGCCTTCGGCTTCAGCCGGCCTTCCGTCTTGATCATGTCGATCGCCGCCTCGAGGCTGGCAATGTCGATGTTGTAGGTATCGGGATCGACGTCGACGAACACAGGCTCGGCCTTGGCCAGCGCCACCACTTCCGCCGTGGCGGCAAAGGTGAAGCTCGGCACGAACACGGCGTCGCCCGGACCGATGCCGGCGGCAAACAGCGGCAACAGCAGCGCATCGGTGCCGTTGGCACAGGCCACGACATGCTTGGTACCGATGTAAGCCGCGAGTTTGTTCTCGAATTCGGTGACTTGGGGTCCGAGGATGTAGCGGCCGTCCTCGACGACACGGTCGATCGCGGTCCTCAGCCGGTCGCGGATTCGTTCGCGCTGCGCGCCAAGATCGATAAACTGCATGTCGGCCTCAATAATTCTGCCAATAACCGGGCCGCTGCTACCAGACTTGGCGCGGCTGAGAAAGTCGGCCGGGGCGAGGGCGAATTGCGCAAGTGTCGCAGCCTGTTACCGCTTTTTGCCGGCGCATTGCCGAACAAGCCGGAAAACGAGCCTAAAACGAGCTTTTTCCGGTGTCTTCTATCGCGTCGTTCCGACCGTAGGAAACATAAAGTGATCGGCCGGCGAGGCCTTTCGGCCAATCCGGACAACCGGTCAGGCGATCTCGTGCCGCCAGGGCGGGTTGGCGCCGGCGCGCGACACCGTCACCGCCGCAGCCTTGGCGCCAAGCGCCAGCGCCTGGCGGATCGCGTCCTCGGACAGGCCACCAATCGCCGCCTTGTTGAGCAGGCCCTGCTCGTGCAGCGAGGCGAGAATGCCGGCATTGAAAGTGTCGCCGGCGCCGACCGTGTCGACCACCTTGACCTTCTGCGGCACGACCGTGACCTTATGTTCCTTGCTGTAGCCGACGGCGCCTTCGCTGCCATGGGTGACGACGATCAGCTTGGGGCCGCGATCCAGCCAGTTGCGGACGACGTCCTCATGCGAGCCGGCCTCGTCGAACCAGTTGAGGTCCTCGTCCGACAATTTGACGATATCTGCCATCGCCATCATCTCGCGGATGCGCCGCAGATGCTTTGCCTTGTCCGGGATGAAGTTCGGGCGGATATTGGGGTCGAGCATCATCAGCCGGCTCTCGTGCTCGCGCCGCATGAACTCCTCATAGGCCGATCCCGCCGGCTCGGAGATCAGGCTGATGGCGCCGAACAGCATCGCCTCAATCTCGGCACCCAGCTTCGGCAGGTTCTCGATGGTGAGCATGCGGCCGGCGGTGTTCTCGTCGTAGAAAGTGTAGGTCGCCTGGCCATTGGTGAGCCGCACGAAGGCGAGCGTGGTCGGCCGGGCCGAGGTGTGCGCATAGGTCGAGCTGACCTTGCTTGCTCCCAGCGCCTCGCGGAACTGGCCGCCGAACAGGTCGGAGGACAGGCCCGAAAAGAAACCTGTCGGGGCACCCAGGCGCCCGAGCGCGATCGCCGTGTTGAACACCGCACCGCCGACATAGGGCGCGAAGGCCGCTTCGCCTCCCGTCGTCGTGCGCGGCAGCATGTCTATCAGGGCTTCGCCACAGCAAAGGATCATTATGTCTTGGTCTCCGGCGGATAAATCACGCCCTTGCGAATGATGATGTTAGCATAGAGCCTGGGTTCGCTGGTCGCCACGATGGCGTGCGCGGCCTTGACGCGTGCATAGAAGTCGGGACCGGCCAGCGCAATCACCTTGTGGCCCGGCGCGCGCCTGGCGCAGATCGCCTCCATCTCGTGATGCACGGGATCGGCGAGCGCCGGATCGCCTTTGACCGAGGCGCGGAACAGTGCTTGCGGCACGGCGTCGTCCACCGGCAGCACGCTGAGCACGGCATCGAGCACCGCAATGATGGGATGGCCGTCGGTTCGGATCAACCGCTTTGCCTGTTCCTCGGCCGGGTAATTGCCGTCGACGATCGCGATCTCGTCGCCGTGCCCCATTGCCCTGAGCGTCGCCAGAAGCTGCGGGCCGAGCAGCGGCGGGATGCCGATCAGCATGATCAGGTGCCCCCGGAGATCGTGTTCGGCCCGATCAGGAAGCGCTCGGAAAGCGGCAGGCTGGCGCCGCCCAGCGCGCGGGCATGAATGCCGACTGTGCCTTCGCGCACGACCGGCAGTTTCAGGCCCTCGGCGTCGATGCCGGCGATGGCGTCGGTGACCGCGTCGACGAGCCTGCGCCGCACGCCAAGCGGCATCCATCCGTCGATCACCGCCGCCTCGAAATCGATGATGGCGCAGGCTGCGACGATGGCGTAGGCCAGCGCCTGCGCCGCGCCGGCGATCCAGTCGTCCAGCTCGGCGCCGATCTCGCCCCATTCCTGCGGCGAGGTCCAAAGGTAGGAGCCGTCGATGCCTTTGGCGGAAAGCGCCTTTTCCAGCATCGCGATCGAGGCGACGTCGATAAGCTGCGCCGGCTTGCCGTCCGGCCCCGGCACAGGCATCGAGCCCAACGCGCCGGCATTGCCGGTCGGGCCGCTGAACAGGCGGCCGTTAAGCACGATGCCGCCGCCGGCAAAGGCGCCGATGTAGAAATAGACGAAGTCGCGCGCCGCTCCCGCCTGGCCGAAGACAAGCTCGGCGCCGCAGGCGGAGGTGGCGTCATTCTGCAGATAGACCGGAAACTCGCATTGTGCCTGGATGTCGGCGCGGATGTCGCGATGGCGCCACTCGTCCATGACGTCGCGCGGCGCCCCGGCGGTGTCTGCCCAGTTCCAGAGTTCGAACGGCATGGCGATGCCGAGCCCGGCGATGCGCTTGTCCTGCGTCGGCGTCAGCTCCGCGCGCATCGTCTTGATTCCGGCGGTGACGAACTCCACCGTCTCGCGCGGCGCCGGATAGCGGTAGGAATTCTGCAGCATCGAACGCACATTGCCGAGGAAGTCGATCAGCACCAGCTCGGCGCTGCGGCGGCCGATCTTGAGACCGATGAAGAAGGCGCCTTCCGGGTTGAGCGCCATCGGGATCGAGGGCTGGCCGATCTTGCCGCGCAACGGCGCCTGGCGCAGCAGAAGCTTGTCTTCCTCCAGTTCGCGCATGATGACCGATACGGTCTGGGCCGATAGCCCGGTCATGCGCGCAATGTCGGATTTGGCAAGGCTGCCGTGCTGGCGGACCAGCGACAGCACGAGCCGTTCATTGTGGTCGCGCATGCCGCTCTGGTTGGTGCCGCGATTAAGACGGCTCTCCAAAGCCTCGGGCGAACCGCGCCTCGCAATGCCGGTCTCCACCCTGTTCCTCCCGTAGTTTCCCTACACAGGCTTTTCGTTCAGAATGAGTGAACAGCGCAAGTGTGTCAATAATAAATAAGAGTGATTTAATTATTGACAGCAATCGCCGACTGGTATCTGTTGCGATCAGGCGTCCATGCTGGGAGAATGTCATGGATGCTTGGGAGGCCGGTTGGCCGGCATCCGAAGATGCATCATTGGGAGGAACGTCATGGGTAGTAGATGGAATATCGTCAAGGCGGCTGTTGCTGGCCTTGCCTTTTGCGGCGCGATGGCAAGCGCTTCATATGCGGCCGATACCGTCGGCCTGATCACCAAGACCGAAACCAATCCTTTCTTCGTGAAAATGCGCGAGGGCGCTCAGGCCAAGGCCAAGGAACTCGGCGTTACCCTGATCACCGCAGCCGGCAAGTTCGATGGCGACAATGACGGCCAGGTGGCGGCGATCGAGAACCTGATCTCTGCCGGGGCCAAGGGTTTTGCCATCGTGCCGAGCGACTCCAAGGCAATCGTGCCGACTATCAAAAAGGCGCGCGACGCCGGCCTCAAGGTGATCGTGCTCGATACGCCGCTCGATCCAATGGACGCCGCTGACGCGACCTTCGCCACCGATAACCGCAAGGCCGGCATGCTGATCGGTCAGTGGGCCTCCAAGACTCTTGGCGACAAGGCGGCAAACGCCAAGATAGTGTTTCTCGACCTCGCCACCAACCAGCCGACCGTCGACTTTCTGCGCGATCAGGGCTTCATGCAGGGCTTCGGCATCGACGTGAAGGATCCCAACAAATACGGCGATGAGGACGACAAGCGCATCTGCGATCACGAAATCAGCCAGGGCGACCAGGAGAAGGGCCGCACGGCGATGGAAAACGCATTGCAGAAGTGCCCGGACGTGAATGTCGTCTACACGATCAACGAGCCTGCCGCGGCCGGCGCCTGGGAGGCACTCAAGGCAGTGGGCAAGGATGACGGCAGCGTGATGATTGTTTCGATCGACGGGGGCTGCCCGGGCGTGAAGAACGTCAAGGCCGGCGTGATCGGCGCGACCAGCCAGCAATATCCGTTGAAGATGGCGTCGATGGCGCTCGAAGCGATCGTCTCGGGCAAGATCCCTGACATCGACCCCAAGATGGGTTTCCTCGACACCGGTGCGCAGCTCATCACCGCCAAGCCGGTTGAAGGCGTGAAGTCGATTTCGGTCGAGGAAGGCCTGAAGCTCTGCTGGGGTTAAGAGCCTTTCAACTCCGTCACACGACGGCTATGTTCAAAACCTCGGAGGGGACGCGTCGCGTCCCCTCACAACGGGGGCGCCGGGAGGATTATCTTCATGAGTGACGATACGGCGGGTTTGGCAACGGCCGAACGCGGGTTGAAGGGTGCCGGTGAGGCGCTGGCCAGTTTCGACGAACCGGACGCCGGATGGATCCGGCGCCTGCAGGGGTTCCTGCACCAGTATCCCACATCCATTCCGTTCATAGTTCTGCTTTTTGGCGTCATCATTTTCACGATCGCCGCACCGGACAGATTCTTCGCGCCGTTCAACTTCTCGCTGGTGCTGCAGCAGGTCACGATCATCGCCGTGCTCGGCGTAGCGCAGACGCTTGTGATCCTCACGGCGGGCATCGACCTGTCGGTCGGCGCCATCATGATCCTCTGCTCGGTGGTGATGGGGCGAACTGCCGTGGTCTATGGCGTGCCGGTCATCATCGCCTTTCCGTTGGGGTTGCTCTGCGGTCTTGCTTGCGGCGTCGTCAACGGCCTCATCGTGACGATGCTGCGGCTTCCGCCCTTCATTGTCACGCTCGGCACCTGGAGCATTTTTGGCGCGCTCAATGTCTGGTACTCGCAAAGCGAGACCATTCGCCAGCAGGACATGCAGGCATCGGCGCCGTTCCTGCAATGGACCGGCACGATCATCAAACCTTATGACTTCTTTTCCAGGACGCTTGGGCTCGACTGGACCTTCCTCAAGGGATGGGTGTTGACCTATGGTTCGCTGCTGATGCTCGTTCTTGCGGTCTTAATCTGGTACGTGCTCAATCGAACGCCGTTCGGACGACATGTCTATGCCACCGGCGACGATCCGGATTCGGCGATGCTCGCGGGCATCAATGCCAACCGCACCCTGATCGCCGTCTACGGTCTTGCGGGACTGATTTGCGCGATCGCCGCCTGGGTGCTTATCGGCCGCATCGGCGGTGTTAGCCCGCAGGCCGGGCAGACCGCCAACCTCGATTCCATCACCGCCGTGGTGATCGGCGGCACGTCGCTTTTCGGCGGCCGCGGCTCAATCGTTGGAACGCTGATCGGCGCATTGATCGTCGGCGTCTTCCGCAACGGCCTGGCGCTTTCGGGCCTCGAACTCCTGTGGCAGGACTTTGCTGTCGGCGTGCTGATCATCGTCGCGGTGACCATCGACCAATGGATCAGGAGGATTTCAGCATGAACGAGATGCCGGTCCTTCAGGCGAAAGGCCTCAACAAGCGCTACGGCCGCGTCGTGGCGCTCGACAACGCCGATTTCGATCTGATGCCGAACGAGATCCTGGCCGTGATCGGCGACAACGGCGCCGGCAAGTCGACGCTGATTAAAGCGTTGTGCGGCGCCGTCTTACCTGACAGCGGCGAGATCCACCTGGAGGGCAAGCCGGTCCATTTCCGCTCGCCGATGGAAGCGAGGATGGCCGGCATCGAGACTGTCTACCAGACCCTTGCGTTGTCGCCCGCCTTGTCGATCGCCGATAACATGTTCCTTGGGCGCGAGTTGAGAAAGCCAGGCTGGAGCGGCCAGATATTCCGCCGGCTCGATCGCACGCGAATGGCGAACATAGCCCGCGAAAAGCTTTCCGAACTCGGCCTGATGACCATCCAGAACATCAGTCAGGCCGTGGAAACGCTGTCCGGTGGTCAGCGCCAAGGCGTTGCGGTGGCGCGTGCCGCGGCCTTCGGTTCAAAAGTGGTGATCATGGACGAGCCGACGGCGGCACTCGGCGTCAAGGAGAGCCGCCGCGTGCTGGAACTGATGCTCGACGTCAAGAAGCGCGGCCTGCCGATCGTGCTGATCTCGCACAACATGCCGCACGTGTTCGAGGTCGCCGACCGCATCCACATCCACCGGCTTGGAAAACGCCTCTGCGTCGTCGATCCGAAGCAGATTTCCATGTCGGATGCCGTGGCCCTGATGACCGGCGCGAAGAAACCGCCGGAGGATGCGCTGGCAGCCTAATCGGCAATTGACGGGTAAATCGCCGCAGGAGGACCGAATGGCTTGGTCATCTAAACCGATTGAACGTATGCTGCAATGCAGTGCGACGGGCTGGGACGAACGACGAAAGCCGGTATGATCAGGCTATCAAATGAGAGGCGATTATGACATCCGCCGTGACGATCGAGGCTCCCGCTCTCGATTATCCAGATCCGAAGACGCTCGCTGAAGAGGTCTTGCTGTCCCTCAAATACAGGGTCGGCAAGGACGTCACCGTCGCCACGCCGCATGACTGGCTGACCGCCTCGATCAAGGTCGTGCGCGACCGCATCGTCGATCACTGGATGGAGGCGACCAGGGAGGCCTACGACCAGCAGGAAAAGCGGGTCTATTACCTCTCGCTCGAATTCCTCATCGGCCGCCTGATGCGCGACGCCTTCTCCAACCTCGGCCTGATGGACAACATGCGCGAGGCGCTGTCCTCGCTCGGCGTCGACCTCGATCTGATCGCGGCCCTCGAGCCGGACGCGGCCCTGGGCAATGGCGGTCTCGGCCGGCTTGCCGCCTGCTTCATGGAGAGCATGGCGACCGTCGACATCCCGGCGCATGGCTACGGCATCCGCTACGCCAACGGCATGTTCCGCCAGGAGATCCATGACGGCTGGCAGGTCGAGTTGCCGGAGAACTGGCTCGACCATGGCAATTCCTGGGAGTTCGAGCGGCGCGAGCGCTCCTTCGAGGTCGGCTTCGGCGGCTCGGTGGAATCGATCACCTCCAAGGACGGCAGGCGCGAACGCCATATCTGGAAGCCGAACGAGCACGTGCTGGCCGTCGCCTACGACACGCCGGTCGCCGGCTGGCGCGCCAGGCGCGTCAACACGTTGCGGTTGTGGTCGGGCATGCCGATCGATCCGATCCTGCTCGACAAGTTCAATGCCGGCGACCATATCGGCGCGCTCGCCGAGAGCAACAAGGCCGACGCCCTGTCGCGCGTGCTCTATCCGGCCGACTCCCACATGGCAGGCCAGGAGCTCAGGCTGCGCCAGGAGTATTTCTTCTCCACCGCCTCGCTCCAGGACATCATCCAGCGCCATTTGAGCCAGTATGGCGACCTGAAGTCGCTGCCCGACAAGGCCGCGATCCATTTGAACGACACGCATCCGGCGATCGCCGTGCCGGAGCTGATGCGGCTCTTGATGGATGTTCACGGCTTGGATTTCGATCTCGCCTGGGACACCACCAAGCGTACCTTCGGCTACACCAACCACACGCTTCTGCCGGAGGCGCTGGAAAGCTGGCCGGTGCCGCTGTTCGAGCGGCTTTTGCCGCGCCATATGCAGATCGTCTACGCCATCAATGCGCAGGTGCTGCTCGAGGCGCGCGCCACCAACCTTTTCTCCGGCGAGCAGATCAGCCGCATCTCGCTGATCCAGGAAAATGGCGAGCGCCGCGTGCGCATGGGCAATCTCGCCTTCGTCGGCTCGCATTCGATCAACGGCGTCTCGGCGCTGCACACCGAGCTGATGAAGGAAACGGTATTCGCCGATCTCCACCGGCTCTATCCCGGCCGCATCAACAACAAGACCAACGGCATCACGCCGCGGCGCTGGCTGATCCAGTGCAATCCCGGTCTGACCGCGCTTGCCCGCGAGGCGATCGGCGACCGCTTCATGGACGACATCGAGGCGATCAAGGGGCTCGATGCGTTCGCCGCCGACGCCGCTTTCCGCGAAAAATTCGCCGCCGTGAAACGGCAGAACAAGGTGAAGCTTTCCAACCTCGTCGCCGACCGGCTCGGCATCAAGCTCGATCCCTCGGCGCTGTTCGACATCCAGGTCAAGCGTATCCACGAATACAAGCGCCAGCTGCTCAACATCCTCGAGGCGATCGCGCTTTACGACCAGATCCGCTCGCATCCCGAGCGCGGCTGGATGCCGCGTGTGAAAATCTTCGGCGGCAAGGCGGCGCCCAGCTACCACAACGCCAAGCTGATCATCAAACTGGCCAACGACGTCGCCAGGGTCATCAACAGCGATCCGTCGGTGCGCGGCCTGCTGAAGGTCGTGTTCGTGCCCAACTACAATGTCAGCCTGGCCGAGGTGCTGATGCCGGCCGCCGACCTGTCGGAGCAGATTTCAACCGCGGGCATGGAGGCGTCCGGTACCGGCAATATGAAGTTCATGATGAACGGCGCGCTGACCATCGGCACGCTCGACGGCGCCAATGTCGAGATGAAGGAGCATGTCGGCGACGACAACATCTTCATCTTCGGCCTCACCACCGCCGAGGTCGCCGATCGCCGCAACAACGGCTACAATCCGCGCGAAGTCATAGAGGCGTCCCCCGAATTGGCGCAGGCGATCGCGGCGATTTCCTCCGGCGTCTTCTCGCCCGACGATCCCAACCGCTACCGTGACCTGATGAACGGCCTCTATCAGAGCGACTGGTTCATGGTGGCCGCCGATTTCGATTCTTACGCCGACCGCCAGCGTGACGTCGACGCCGTCTGGCGCGACAGTCCCGACTGGTATGCACGCGCCATCCGCAATGTCGCCCGCGTCGGCTGGTTCTCATCCGACCGCACGATCCGCCAATATGCGAAAGAAATCTGGAACGTGCCCGTCTGATGTGATTGCATGAGGTCACGAACAAACGTGGTCCAACTCCCGGGAGGGACACTGCCTGATGAGGAAACCGCGCGTGACCGCTGCGACAGGCGGGCCGGACGGACCGGCGCCAGCCGGAGATGTCGCGGCGATTGTCGCCGGAACGCATGGTGATCCATTTGCCATCCTGGGCGTGCACGAAGCCGGCAGCGGTTTTGTCGCCCGCTGCTTCGTGCCCAATGCCGAGTTCGTCACCGCCTACACGCTGACCGGCAAGAAGGCTGGCGAGTTGTCGCGCCGCGACGATGCCGGCTTCTTCGAGGGCAAGCTCTCGATCCGCAAGCGCCAGCCGCTGCGCTATCACGCAAGAAACGCCGGCGGCGACTGGTGGCTGACCGACCCTTATTCATTCGGCCCGGTGCTCGGCCCGCTGGACGATTACTACATCGCCGAAGGCTCGCACTTGCGGCTCTTCGACAAGCTCGGCGCCCATATCATCGAGCATGAGGGCGCAACCGGCGTGCATTTCGCCGTCTGGGCGCCGAACGCCAGGCGCGTCTCGGTGGTCGGCAATTTCAACGAATGGGACGGCCGCCGGCACACCATGCGCGACCGTCGCGACACCGGCATCTGGGAACTTTTCATTCCCGACCTCGGCGCCGGCTGGCCCTACAAGTTCGAGATCATCGGCCCCGACGGCGTCAGGCTGCCGCTCAAGGCCGATCCGTTCGCCTTCGAGTCCGAACTGCGCCCGGCGACCGCCTCGGTGACGGCGCCGCCCATGGCGCATCAGTGGGGCGACGAGGCGCATCGCAGTTATTGGCGGAAAGCCGATCCCCGGCGCGAGGCGATCTCGATCTACGAGGTCCATGCCGGCTCGTGGCAGCGCCGCGACGACGGCACGTTCCTGACCTGGGACGAGCTCGCCAGTCGGCTGATCCCTTATGTGGTCGATACCGGCTTCACCCATATCGAATTCCTGCCGATTTCCGAGCACCCCTACGATCCGTCCTGGGGGTACCAGACCACCGGCCTCTATGCGCCGACGGCCCGTTTCGGCGATCCCGAGGGCTTCGCCCGCTTCGTCGACGGCGCGCACCGCGCCGGCGTCGGCGTCATCCTCGACTGGGTGCCGGCGCATTTCCCGGTCGACGAGCATGGCCTGGTCCATTTCGACGGCACAGCGCTCTACGAGCATGCCGATCCGCGCCAGGGCTTCCATCCCGACTGGAACACCGCGATTTACAATTTCGGACGCCGCGAGGTGGTGTCGTTCCTCGTCAACAACGCGCTGTTCTGGGCCGAGAAATACCATGTCGACGGTCTGCGCGTCGACGCGGTCGCCTCGATGCTCTACCTCGATTATTCGCGCAAGGCTGGCGAGTGGATCCCCAACGAGAAGGGCGGCCGCGAGAACCTGCAGGCCGTCAGCTTCCTGCAGAAGATGAACAAGGAGCTCTACGGCCACCATCCGGGCGTGGTGACCATCGCCGAGGAATCGACGTCATGGCCGAAAGTGTCGCGCCCTGTGCACGAAGGCGGGCTGGGCTTCGGCTTCAAATGGAACATGGGCTTCATGCACGACACGCTGGAGTATCTCTCCAAGGAGCCGATCTTCCGCAAGCACCACCACAACGACATCACCTTCGGCCTGGTCTACGCCTTTTCCGAGAATTTCGTGCTGCCGCTTTCCCATGACGAGGTTGTGCACGGCAAGGGCACGCTGCTCCACAAGATGGCCGGCGACGACTGGCAGAAATTCGCCACGCTGCGCGCCTACTACGCCTTCATGTGGGGCTATCCCGGCAAGAAGCTTTTGTTCATGGGCCAGGAATATGCCCAGCGCCGCGAGTGGAGCGAGGCGCGCGCGCTCGACTGGAACCTGCTCGATTACGGCCCGCATCGCGGCGTCTGGCAGGTCGTGCGCGACTTGAATTACCTCTACCGCTCACGCCCGTCGCTGCATGCACGCGACTGCGAGCCGGAGGGCTTTTCCTGGCTAATCGTCGACGACCGCGACAATTCGGTGTTCGCCTGGCTGCGCAGCGCGCCCGGCGGCAACCCGATCGCCGTCATCTCCAATTTCACGCCGCTGCCGCGCGAGAACTATCGCGTGCCGCTGCCGAAGGCGGGAGAGTGGCGCGAGATCATCAACACCGACGCCGTCGACTATGGCGGTTCCGGTAAGGGCAATGGCGGCATGGTCGAGGCAAGCGGGGAGGGAGCCGGCATATCGGCGACGATGCTTTTGCCGCCGCTGTCGACGATCATGCTGGAATTCGTCACGGATTGAAGCAGATGATGTCTCATCCTGCTCTTGCAACGATCCGGGCAGCTTGTTTGGGAGGGTAACAAAATGGCAGAGATCAAAAGAACCCAGCCGCTGGCACGCGATGCCATGGCCTACGTGCTGGCCGGCGGCCGCGGCAGTCGCCTCAAGGAATTGACCGACCGCCGCGCCAAGCCGGCGGTCTATTTCGGCGGCAAGACGCGCATCATCGATTTTGCCCTCTCCAATGCGCTCAACTCCGGCATCCGCCGCCTCGGCGTCGCCACCCAGTACAAGGCGCATTCGCTGATCCGCCATCTGCAGCGCGGCTGGAATTTCCTGCGGCCCGAGCGAAACGAAAGCTTCGACATCCTGCCCGCCAGCCAGCGCGTCTCCGAAACGCAGTGGTATGAGGGCACGGCCGACGCGGTCTACCAGAACATCGACATCATCGAGGCCTACGGGCCCGAATACATGGTCATCCTCGCCGGCGACCACATCTATAAGATGGACTACGAGCTGATGCTGCGCCAGCACGTCGACGCCAATGCCGACGTCACCGTCGGCTGCCTTGAAGTGCCGCGCATGGAAGCGACCGGTTTCGGCGTCATGCATGTCGATGCCAAGGACAACATCATCGCTTTCGTCGAAAAACCAGCCGATCCGCCCGGCATCCCGGACAAGCCGGAGTTCGCCCTGGCATCGATGGGTATCTATGTCTTCAAGACCAAATTCCTGATGGATCAGCTGCGCCGCGATGCCGCCGAGCCGGGCTCCAGCCGCGATTTCGGCAAGGATATCATCCCCTATATCGTCCAGCACGGTAAGGCGATCGCCCACCGCTTCGCCAAGTCCTGCGTGCGCTCCTCGCATGAGGCCGAGCCTTACTGGCGCGATGTCGGAACGGTCGATGCCTATTGGGAAGCCAACATCGATCTCACCGACATCACGCCAGAGCTCGACCTTTACGACCGCGACTGGCCGATCTGGACCTATGCCGAATTGAAGCCGCCGGCAAAGTTCGTGCATGACGAGGACGGCCGCCGCGGCGAGGCGATTTCCTCGCTGGTCTCCGGCGACTGCATCGTCTCCGGTGCATCGCTGCGCCGCAGCCTGGTCTTTACCGGTGCGCGCATCAATTCCTATTCCAAGCTGGAGGAAGTGGTCATGCTGCCCGACGTCCAGGTCGGCCGCAACGCGCGCCTCAAGCGCGTTGTCATTGACCATGGCGTGCACATCCCGGAGGGACTGGTGATCGGTGAGGACGCAGCACTCGACGCCAAGCGTTTCCGCGTGTCGGAAAAGGGCATCTGCCTCGTCACGCAGGATATGATCAACAAGTTGTCGACCTGACCAGGTCGATCAACAAGCTGTCAGCTTGATCAGCAGTTGTCGGTTTGATCAACAGGCTGTCACTTTAAAATCGGAATGTGAGGCGCATGCAGGTTCTGTCGGTCACGCCCGAGATCTTTCCGCTGGTCAAGACCGGCGGGCTTGCCGACGTCACCGGCGCCTTGCCGATTGCGCTGGCCGGCAAGGGCGTCGCCATGCGCACGCTCGTCCCCGGCTACCCCGTGGTGATGGCGGCCTTCAAGAAAAAGAGGGCCGTCTACCAGTATCCGCTGCTGCAGGGCGGCAAGGCTTCGGTCCATGCCGTCAAGGTCGGCGATCTCGATCTGTTCGTGCTCGAAGCGCCGCACCTCTTCGACCGTCCCGGCGGCCCTTATGGCAATGCAAACGGCGCCGACTGGCCGGACAATTGGCGGCGCTTCGCTGCGCTGAGCCAGGTCGGCGGCGACATCGCCGGTGGCGCCATTTCCGGCTACCAGCCCGACCTCGTGCATGCCCATGACTGGCAGTCGGCGATGACGCTTGCCTATATGCGCTACGGCAAGGCGGTCGGCGTGCCGTCGCTGATCACCGTGCACAATCTCGCCTTCCAGGGCCGGTTCGGCGCCGGCATCTTCGGCGAGCTCGGCCTGCCGGGCGTCGCCATGCAGCTCGACGGCGTCGAATATTATGGCGGCGTCGGCTATCTCAAGGCCGGCCTGCAAGCCGCCTGGGCGATCACCACGGTCAGCCCGACCTACGCGCAGGAGATCCGCTCGCCGGAATTCGGCATGGGCCTCGACGGCCTCATCAACATGCGCTCCACCGACCTCTACGGCATCGTCAACGGGATCGATGTCGACATCTGGAACCCCGAGAGCGACCAGCATCTGGTGGCCAATTATTCGGCTAAAACGCTCGAGGCACGCCATCTCAACCGCACCGCCGTCGAGGATCGTTTCAGCCTCGAGCGCGACGACAGCCCGATCGTCTGCGTCATCAGCCGGCTGACCTGGCAGAAGGGCATGGACATTCTGGCCGCAGTCGTCGACGGCATTGTTCAGCGCGGCGCACGGCTGGCCATCCTCGGCTCGGGCGATGCCGGCCTCGAAGGCTCGCTGCTTGCCGCCGCAGCGCGTCACCGCGGCCGTGTCGGCGTCGTCATCGGCTATGATGAGGGGCTCTCGCACATCATGCAGGGCGGCTGCGACGCCATCGTCATCCCGTCGCGTTTCGAGCCTTGCGGGCTCACCCAGCTCTATGGTCTGCGCTATGGCTGCGTGCCGGTCGTCGCCCGCACCGGCGGGCTGGCCGATACCATCATCGACGCCAACGAGGCCGCGCTTTCGGCCGGCGTCGCCACCGGCTTCCAGTTCGCGCCGAACAATGGCGGCGCGCTTCTGCACACGATCCGCCGGCTGGCCGAGGTGCATGCCAGCCCCGCGACCTGGGCGTCGATCCAGCGCCAGGGCATGAAGGCCGATGTCTCCTGGGACAAGAGCGCCGAGAAATATATGGAACTCTATCGCTTGCTGCTTTCGAAAAGGGCTGCCTGAGACATGATACGCACCGTCCCCACCAAACCCTATCCCGACCAGAAACCCGGCACCTCCGGCCTGCGCAAGAAGGTGCCCGTGTTCCAGCAGGAGCACTACGCCGAGAACTTCATCCAGTCGATCTTCGACGCGCTGGACGGTTTTGAAGGCAAGACGCTGGTGATCGGCGGCGACGGTCGCTACTACAATCGCGAGGTCATCCAGAAGGCCATCGCCATCGCGGCGGGCAACGGCTTCGGCAAGGTGATGGTCGGGCAGGGCGGGATTCTTTCCACGCCCGCGGCCTCCAACATCATCCGAAAGTACAAGACCTTCGGCGGCATCATCCTGTCGGCCAGCCACAATCCGGGCGGCCCGCATGAGGATTTCGGCATCAAGTACAATGCCGGCAATGGCGGCCCGGCGCCGGAGAAGATCACCGACGCCATCTTCGCCAAGACCAAGACGATAGCAAGCTTCAAGATCGCCGATATCGACCCGATCGACATCGACAAGATCGGCACCGTCAAGGCCGGCGACATGAGCGTCGAGATCTTCGACCCTGTCGCCGACTATGCCGAGCTGATGGAAAGCCTGTTCGACTTCGACGCCATCCGCGCCAATTTCAAATATGGCTTCCGCATGCGCTTCGACGCCATGCATGCGGTGACCGGCCCCTATGCCAAGGAGATCCTCGAGCGCCGGCTTGGCGCCCCCAACGGCACCTGCCGCAACTTCAAGCCGCTGCCGGATTTCGGCGGCCATCACCCTGATCCGAACCTGGTCCACGCCAGGCACCTCTATGACGAGATGATGGGACCGGACGCGCCCGATTTCGGCGCCGCGTCCGATGGCGACGGCGACCGCAATCTGATCATCGGCAGGGGCATCTTCGTCACCCCGTCCGATTCCGTGGCGATGCTTGCCGCCAATGCGCATCTGGCGCCCGGCTACAAGCAAGGCCTGAAGGGCATCGCCCGCTCGATGCCGACCAGTGGCGCCGCCGACCGCGTCGCCGAAAAGCTCGGCGTCGGCATCTATGAGACGCCGACCGGCTGGAAGTTCTTCGGCAATCTGCTCGACGCCGACATGGCGACGATCTGCGGCGAGGAAAGTGCCGGCACCGGCTCCAACCATGTGCGCGAGAAGGACGGGTTGTGGGCCGTGCTGTTGTGGCTGAACATCCTCGCCGTGCGCGGCGAGAGCTGCAAGGACGTCGTCACCAGGCACTGGGAGACCTACGGCCGCAACTACTATTCGCGCCACGACTATGAAGAAGTCGAGACCGAGCGCGCCAACAAGCTGGTCGACGAGCTGCGCGCCAGGCTCGGCTCGCTGCCCGGCACCAGCGTGCGCGGCCTGAAGATCGCCAATGCCGACGATTTCGCCTATCACGATCCGGTCGACGGTTCGGTGAGCCAGCACCAGGGTATCAGGGTCCTGTTCGAGGGCGGCTCGCGCGTCGTCTTCCGGCTCTCCGGCACCGGCACCTCGGGCGCGACGATCCGCGTCTATATCGAGCGCTATGAGCCCGACAAGGCGAGGCACGACCTCGACACGCAGGAGGCGCTTGCCGACCTGATCGCCGCGGCCGACGACATCGCCGGAATCAAGAGCCACACCGGCCGCGACAAGCCGAGCGTGATTACGTGAGGGTGGTGGACAAGGCTCCCCCTTCTGCCCTTGTGGGAGAAGGTGGCCGAGCGAAGCTCGGTCGGATGAGGGGTGCTCCAGCTTGGCGCAGACCTGCATCCAAATCTGTAATGCCTCATTTCTTCCAACACCCCTCATCCGTCTCGGCGCTGCGCGCCGATCCACCTTCTCCCACAAGGGGAGAAGGAGAGGCGCGCCCGTGATTCACCTCGGTGCTACCGTCACCGCCGAAGGCATCCGCTTTGCCGTTTGGTCGTCGTCAGCGAGGCGCCTGTGGGTCTCGATCTACGAGGACGCCGGCACACGCGAACTCCACCGGCTGGAACTCAACCCGGAAGGCGAGGGCGTGCATGCGCTCGTTGTCCCCGGCCTTGGCGACGGCACGCGTTACGGCTTTCGCGCCGATGGCGACTATGCGCCGGAGCGCGGTCTGTGGTTCGACCCGAACAAGCTTCTCACCGATCCCTATGCCGTCGAGCTCGACAGTCCATATCAATATCATTGGCGGCTTGCCGCCAAACGCAACGAAGGCGCCGACACGGCCTCGCTGATGCCGAAGGCGGTAGCGCGGTTCCTGCCCACGCCGCTGCCGCCGAAGCCGCCGCTGTTCCAGCCCGGCGGTTTGATCTACGAGCTCAACGTCCGCTCCTTCACGAAACTCCATCCGGATGTACCGCAAGAACAGCGCGGCACCATCGCGGCGCTCTCCCATCCGGCGATCATCGATCACCTGAAGCGGCTCGGCGTTTCCGCCGTCGAATTGATGCCCATCACCGCCTCGATCGACGAGCGGCATCTGCCGCCGCTGGGCCTCAGCAACGCCTGGGGCTACAACCCCGTCACCTTCATGGCCCTCGACCCGCGCCTTGCGCCCGGCGGCCTCAAGGAATTGCGCGACACCGTCGCGGCGCTGCGTGAAGCGGGCATCGGCACCATTCTCGATCTCGTCTTCAACCACACCGGCGAAAGCGACCGGCTGGGTCCGACGCTGGCGCTGCGCGGCCTCGATGCCCAGGCCTATTACCGGCACGAACCGGATGGCAGGCTGGCCAACGACACCGGCACCGGCAACACGATCGCCTGCGATCATCCGGTGGTGCGCGAGATGGTGCTCGACACGCTGCGCCATTTCGTCCGCCATGCCGGCGTCGACGGCTTCCGCTTCGATCTGGCGCCGGTGCTGGGCCGGGTCGACGGCGTGTTCGATCCGGCGGCGCCGCTGCTCGAGGCCATCGCCGGCGATCCTGTGCTCGCCGGCCGGGTGCTGATCGCCGAGCCCTGGGACATCGGGCCGAACGGTTACCAGCTCGGCAATTTCCGGCCGCCTTACCTCGAATGGAACGACCGCTGCCGCGACGATATCAGGCGCTTCTGGCGCGGCGATGCCGGCATGGTCGGCGCGCTCGCCACGCGGCTTGCCGGTTCATCCGATGTGTTCGGCCGGGACGCTCAGCCGGTCAGCCGCAGCGTCAACTTCATCGCCGCGCATGACGGCATGACGCTGGCCGACATCGTCGCCTATGAGCGGAAGCACAACGCGGCCAATGGCGAGCAGAACCGCGACGGCCATAATGACAATATCTCCTGGAACAACGGCATCGAGGGCGAGACGGATGATGCGGCGATCACCGACGCCCGCTTCGGCGATCGATCCGCGCTGCTTGCCACGCTCTTTGCCTCGCGCGGCACGATCATGCTGACCGCCGGCGATGAATTCGGCCGCAGCCAAAAGGGCAACAACAACGCCTATGCGCAGGACAACGCCATCACCTGGCTGGACTGGACAGGCCGCGACAAGGCGCTGGAGCGGTATGCCGCGGAACTTTCGGCGATGCGCAGCACCTTTCCGGTGCTGTCGGACGGGCATTTCCTGACTGGTGAGCCGCAAGACGCTTCCGGCATTCCCGATGTCGCCTGGCTGACAGAGACCGGCGCGCCGCTCGGCGAACCGGATTGGAACGACCCCGGGCGACATCGGCTCGTCATGCTGCTCGGCGATACCGGCGGCGGCCGCCTTGCCGTCATGATCAATGGCGACCGCCGCCAATGCGTCTTCACTCTGCCGGAGCGGGAAGAATTCGAGTGGCGCTCGGCGATCGAGACGCAGGTGGTCGATCTTGTGCGCCCGCTGCCCGGCCGCAGCGTGACTTTCATGACAGAGCATCGGACCGAAAAGCGGCAGCCGGTTTTCGGATGATCCGATGCGAAATCAAAAATCATTGGCGCCAGGCCGGGAAGGCTCGCGCCAGGAAAGGCTAGTTATGGCTGACGATAATGCCAAGCATGGAGCCGAATGGTGGCGGGGCTGCGTCATCTACCAGATCTATCCGCGCTCCTTCCAGGACACGACCGGCGACGGCAGCGGCGATCTCAAGGGCATCACCGCGCGGCTCTCCCACGTCGCCTCGCTCGGCGTCGACGCCATATGGCTGTCGCCCTTCTTCAAGTCGCCGATGGCCGACATGGGCTATGACGTGTCGGACTATCGCGACGTCGATCCGATGTTCGGCACGCTGGAAGATTTCGGCGCACTGGTCTCCGAGGCGCACCGGCTCGGCCTGAAGATCATCATCGACCAGGTTATCTCGCACTCGTCCGACAAGCACGAATGGTTTGTCGAAAGCCGCGCCAGCCGCGACAACGCCAAGACCGACTGGTATGTCTGGGCCGACGCGAAGCCGGATGGCACCGCGCCCAACAATTGGCAATCGCTGTTCGGCGGCCCAGCCTGGGAATGGGACGCCACGCGCCGGCAGTATTACATGCACAATTTCCTGGCCTCGCAGCCCGACCTCAATTTCCATAACCCGGAAGTGCAGGACGCTGTCCTCGACACCGTGCGCTTCTGGCTGGAGCGCGGCGTCGACGGCTTCCGGCTGGACACCGTCAACTACTATGTCCACGACCGCTGGTTGCGCGACAACCCGCCGCTCGCCGCGAGCGTCGCCGGCACCAATGCGGCCACCAGCACCTATGCCTTCCAGGAGCATCTCTTCGACAAGACGCGGCCGGAAAACCTCGATTTTCTGAAGCGTTTCCGCACGCTGCTCGACGAGTACCCAGATCGCGCCGCGGTGGGCGAGGTGGGCGACGAGGAACGTTCGCTGCAGACGCTCGCCGCCTATACCTCCGGCGGCGACAAGCTGCAGATGTGCTACACCTTCGACCTGCTCGGCCCGCAATTCTCGGCCGCCCATGTGCGCGGCTGCGTCGAGGCTTTCGAAAGCGCCGTCGCCGATGGCTGGGTCTGCTGGGCCTTTTCCAACCACGATGTAGTGCGCCATGTCAGCCGCTGGACGCGGCCAGGCGAGAATCCGGATGCGGTGGCGAAATTCTCGATCGCGCTGCTCTGCTGCCTGCGCGGTTCGATCTGTCTCTACCAAGGCGAGGAACTCGGACTTGAAGAGGCGGAGCTTGCTTATGAGGATTTGCGCGATCCGTTGGGCATCCGCTTCTGGCCGGGCGTCAAGGGCAGGGACGGTTGCCGCACGCCGATGGTCTGGGAGGCAGGCGCCGAAGGTGGCGGCTTCTCCACCGGCAAGCCCTGGCTGCCGGTGCCGCTGGCGCATCGTGGCCGGGCGGTCGACGTGCAAAATGGTGAAGCAGGTTCTGTCCTTGCTGCCTATCGCTCGATTCTGGCCCTGCGCAAATGCCACCCGGCGCTGATCGCCGGCTCGATCCGTTTTCTCGACGCCGAAGGCGGCGTGCTGGCTTTCATCCGCCAGCACGAAGACGAGAAGTTGTTATGCGTCTTCAACTTCGCCGGTGAGCCGGCGAAGTGGACGCTGCCGGCGGAGATCAGGGATATCGAGATAACGGCTCTTGCCGTTGACGTCGCCGGCGTTCTTGGCGGCGTTCTCGAAGAGATTGCGCTGGCGCTGCCGCCTGTAGGTTGCTTCGTCGGGAGAATTGGCTGACCGTCTGCTACTGAACGAGCACGGACCGCCCGCAGGTCGCGCCGGTGACCCGCACATCGGCCTCGCCGACATGCACGCCGAGCGCGCCAAGCACATTGTAGAGCAGGTCGTCGACCGGCGCGGTCACGCCGTTGAGCAGCGTCGTCACCGCCGGCTTCACCGTGCCGAGCAAGGCGGTCACGTCGAGACCGAGGCCCAGCGCATTGGCCGTCAGTGATAGGTTGTTCACGAGCGAGGTGGTGAGCGACTGCGTCAGGTTTTTTGTCGACACGGTTTTGATCGCCTTGCTGGCGATATCGGAGGCGCTGAAGGTCAGGTTCGTCGGCGCCATGTTGGTCACCGAAAAGGCCGAGGAGCCAGTCGCCTGCAGCAGCGGAATGAGCAACAGCTTTAAGTCCGTGATGTCGGCGTTAGAGAAGGACTGCGGCTTGCTGAAGTCTGCGAAGCCGCTGGCGTTGCTGTTGGCGAGATGCGCGGCGACGACGCCGGGTTGCGCGGCAATGGTAACTTTGATGCTGGATGGGCCGGTCGGGCAGCTTATGTCGGTCAGCTTGGCTTCGGCATAGGCCACCTCGATGTTGAGCGGCAGGTTGACGGCGAGCAGCTTGATGCCGCCGCCAAGGTTCGGCGTGCCGACCGTGACGCTGGCGTTGAGCTTGATGCGGGTCTGCGCCGTGCGCACCACGGTGCCCAGTTCTCCCACGGCCAGCCAGGGCGAGGATTGCGGCGGCTCGCCGATGGCGATGTTGAGCGTCGTCGATGTCAGGCCGGGTATCGTGGCGCCTAGATTGACCGCAACCTGGTTCGTGCCGTTGGCGAGCGCGGCAGCCGCCGTCAGCATGCTCAGGGCGCTGGCGGCGATCGAAAGCCCTGCGGGCTTCTGTCCGATGCCGAGGCTGCCGACCGAGCCGAGGTCGATCAGATGGCTGAGCGGAATCTTGACCGAGTTGGTGGCGCTCGAGGCCATGGTCTGCAGCGCGAGCTTAGCGGTGTGGTCGAGCCCGGGCACGTTGGCAATGGCGGTTGCGATCTGCCCGACGGTCGCCTTGGAGGCCAGCACGTCCGAATAGGTCACCCCAGTCAGGTGCAGTTGGGTTGCCAGGGCGTCGGTGAAGGAGAGCACATCGACATCGGCCGAGATCAGCGAATTGTAGTCCATCACGCTGAGCGAGATGTTGCCGCCCAGCAATCCGCCGAGCAGCGCGTTGAGAACGCCGCCATTGACGCTGGCAAGCCGCGACCCGACCGAGAACGCCGCTTCGGGTTGGGCGCTGGCGGTGGCTGTCGTGCCGATCACCGGCGGCGCCATCATCGAGGCGGCGAAATAGAGCGTTCCCTGCTTCTTCAGCGACACCTGGACGGCGTTGTAGGGCAGCTTGCCTGCCTCGAAACGGCTGCCTGCCGCAATCGAACTGACCCCGGAATAGCGGCCGGGCACGACCTGCACGACGGCTTTGGTGGCGTTTGGCGCAACGGTCGTGCCTTTCTGCTGCACGGCGACCGATGTGATTCCGTTGTCCTTCAGCGTCGTCAGGACTGCTTGCTCGGCATTGTTGATGTGGGCGGCGGCAGTGATCGCGGCGAGGTCGATGATCGACTGCGCGGCGCGGCGTTCGTTGTAGAGCGAGCCCTCATCGACCGCGAACGCGGTCAACGCCAGCGCCACCGGCGTGCAGAGCGCGGTCATGACGGCGAAATTGGCGCGCCGATCGGCGATCAGCCGTCGGGTCGCGCCCATCAGTCCCCCCGCTTTATTGCGCATCATATGCCTCCGACCCGGATCGTCGATTGGCGCTGGATCGTGGTGCCGGGCAGCGGCAGGTTATGGAATAGGCTCCAGATCGGCAGGTTGCGCGCATCATAGCTGACCGAGACGACGAACTGGCTGCCGTCGACGGCACTGTCCTTGGCGTCGACCGTCAGCTTCTTCGGGTCGACAAAGGCATAGCCCGCGACGTCGTGGGTGATGAAATCGGTGACCAGCGCCTGGCGCTCCGTCTGATTGAGGCCGGCAATCGCCGTTCGGGCCGCGTCGGCGGCGATTTGCTGGACCGAATGGCTGGCGCCGAAATAGATTCCGTATGCAACCATGCCGAGCAGAAGCAGGATGAAAATCGGCGCCAACATGGCGAATTCCACAGCTGACGTGCCCGTGGCGTCAGCCCGAAAACGAGACCACGAAGTGAGGGATTTGCGGTTTTTCAGCATGCCTCGAAGAATGCCAAGACCTGCCTGCAAAAACAGAAAACGGCTGGAACAACCGAGAGATGCATCAAGTTGAACAAGAGATTTAAGCTTAAGAATTCGCTGTTTTAGCGAGGGGCCGCTCACTCAACGTCAAGCAGTAGGTAGTTGAAATAAGATTTCGCTCTGTCTAGTCTCGCCGCCACCAGCTGCCGGAACAGACCGGCGGCACGCTCAAAAAACGAGCCGCTCGACGGTTCCGGGCGTCAACACGCAAAAGGTGTGGCTGAGGGGCCGCGCCGACAGGGAGAGACTTCATGCTGAAAAATCTGCTGAAGGCGACGGTGTTCGCCACCACCATGGTCTTGGCGACCGGCGCCTTCTACACGCACGCCTATGCCGAGACCGTCTACAACCGCGGGTCCGCTGCCGAGGCGGAGACGGTTGATCCGCACAAGACGTCGACGACCTACGAAGCTGATATTATACGCGACCTGTTCCAGGGCCTCGTCATGCATGACCAGAAGACGAACCTCATTCCGGGCGCCGCCGAAAGCTGGACGGTGTCCGACGACGGCACTGTCTACACATTCAAGCTGCGCAAGGACGGCCTCTGGTCGGATGGCAGCCCGGTAACGGCGGATGACTTCGTCTATTCGTTCCATCGGCTGGAAGATCCGGCCACCGCTGCCGAATACGCCTCGATGCTCTATCCGGTGAAGGGCGCCGAGGACTTCAACACCAAGAAAGGCAAGGCCGAGGACATGGGCGTGAAGGCGATCGACGCCAACACGCTGCAAGTGACGCTGAAGGCGCCAACGCCTTACTTCCTGGAGATGCTGACCCATCAGGCGACCTATCCGGTTAATAAGGCCTCCATGGACAAGCTCGGCGCCGACTGGATCAAGCCCGGCAAGCTGGTCTCCAACGGCGCCTATACGCTGGCGGAGTGGGTTCCCAACGACCATATGAAATTGATCAAGAACCCGAAGTTCTGGGACGCCGCGAGCGTCAAGCTCGACGTGGTCAACTACATCCCGACCGAGGATCGCTCGTCGGCGATGAAGCGCTTCGAGGCCGGCGAGCTCGACAGTTATGGTGACCTGCCGACCGAACAGCTCGCCGATCTCAAAACCAAATTCGGTGACCAGGTCCGTGTCGGGCCATATCTCGGCACCTATTATTTTGCGATCAAGACCGACAAGGCGCCATGGGACAATGTCGAGTTGCGCAACGCCATCTCGATGGCGATCGATCGCGACTTCCTCGCCGAGAAGGTCTGGCAGAACTCGATGCTACCCGGCTATTCGATGGTGCCTCCGGGCATCGAGGGCTATACGCCTGCAATGGCCAAATATGCCGACATGCCGCAGATCGACCGCGAGGACGCGGCCAAGAAGGTCCTCGAGAAACTCGGCTATACACCCGAGCATCCGTTGAAGATGGAGATCCGCTACAACACCTCGGAGAACCATAAGAACACGGCGGTCGCCATCCAGGAACAGCTGAAGCCGCTCGGCGTCGAGGTGACGCTGCTCAACACCGACACCAAGACCCACTACTCCTTCCTCGAGCAGAAGGGCAATTACGACGTTGCCCGCGCCGCCTGGATCGCCGACTACAAGGATCCGGAAACCTTCCTCGGCATCTCGCGCAAGGCAAGCGGCAACAACTACTCGAACTACAACAGCCCGGCATACGAGGCGGCCATGGACAAGGCCGCCGCCGCCGGCGGCAAGCCCGAGGAGCGCATGAAGGACCTCGCCGAGGCCGAGCGCATCCTCGTCGACGACGTCGGCGAGATCCCGCTTCTCTACTACAGCTTCCACGACATCGTTTCCTCGAAGCTGCATGGCTTCGACGACAATGTGATGGACATCCATCCGTCCCGCTTCATCTCCAAGGACTGACAAGCAACCTTGGCCGTGCCGCCGCGCCCTTCTGGGTGCGGCGGCTGCGGTTTGACGTCGTACCGGGTCGAAAGTCGGGTTGGATTTCCGGCGGACGCGGTGCGAAGATCAAAGATGCCAGCGCGCCACGGTCTTCGTTTGGAGAGCTGTCGCCCTGGCTGAAGCGGGGCGCCGATGCTGCGTTATGTCTTCCGGCGGCTGTTGACCGCCATCCCGACGCTATTCGTCATCGTGACGGTGGCGTTCTTCCTGATCCGTGTCGCGCCGGGTGGCCCGTTCAACCAGGAGCGTGGCTTGAGCCCCGAGATCAAGGCCAATCTCGAAGCCCAGTTCGGCCTCAACGATCCGCTCTGGCTGCAATATGTCCACTATCTTGGCAATCTTTTGCGCGGCAATTTCGGCCCGAGCTACAATCTGCCGGATTTCACCGTGACCGAGCTGTTCGCCAAGGGCCTGCCGATCTCGATCCAGATCGGCAGCTCGGCACTTGTCCTGGCGCTGCTGCTCGGCTCGATCCTCGGCACCATCGCGGCACTCAACCAGAACAAGCTCGGCGATTATTCGGTGATTGCACTGGCCACCGCCGGCAGCACCATCCCGACCTTCGTCACCGCGCCGATAATCCAGCTGGTCTTCGGGCTGGCCTGGAAGCTGCTGCCGATCGGCGGCTGGGGCGACGGCGCCTTAATCAACAAGGTCGGCCCGGTGCTGACGCTTGCCTTGCCGCAGATCGCCATTGTCGCCCGCCTGATGCGCGGCTCGATGATCGAGAGCCTGCGCTCGCACCATATCCGCACCGCCCGCGCGCTCGGCCTGTCCGACTGGTCGGTGGTGGTCAAGCATGCTTTGCGTGGCGCCGTCCTGCCGATCGTCTCCTTCACCGGGCCGGCGGCGGCGGCGCTGCTCACCGGCTCGATCATCGTCGAGACGATCTTCTCCATCCCCGGCGTCGGCCGCTATTTCGTCGATGCCGCGCTCAACCGCGACTACACGCTGGTCATGGGCACCGTGGTGGTGATCGCGCTCTTCACCATCGTCTTCAACCTGATCGTCGATCTTCTTTACGCGGTCGTTGATCCGAGGGTGCGCTATGACTGAACTCGCCGTCGCCGTTCCAGAGCCCATCGTCGGCCGTTCGCTCTGGGGTAATGCTTGGGCGCGGTTGAAACGCAACCGCGCCGCCATGTTCAGCCTCTATTACCTGGCGCTGATCGCCGTCATCAGCATCTTCGGCCCCTGGGTCGTGCCGCATGAATACACGACCATCTACGGCGACTATGTGCGCACGCCGCCGAGCTTCTCCGCCTATCCAAAGCCCGACATGATCCAGGGCGCGTTGACCGACGCCATCAAGCGCATGCGCGTCGACATCAAGGAATGGCACCAGGACGGTAGCCGCGTTATCGTCACCGTCACCTCGACCAAGCCGGTCGACGACCGCAACATCCGCTATCTCGATCGTTCCGATGCCTTCGACGACACCAGGATCGAGAACAAGTCGCCCGACGGGCTCGAAATGACGATGAGCTCGGCCGTCAAGCAGCAATATTTCTTCTTCGGTACCGACAACACCGGCCGCGACCTGCTCTCGCGCACGCTGATGGCCGGCCGCATCTCGCTCGCCATCGGCCTGCTCGCGGGTGTCGTCGCCGGCGTCATCGGCGTCATCTACGGCGCCACCGCCGGTTTTTCCGGCGGCAGGATCGACGAAGTGATGATGCGCATTGTCGACGTGCTTTATTCGCTGCCCTTCATTTTCTTCGTCATCATGCTGGTGGTGTTCTTCGGCCGCAACTTCGTGCTGATGTTTTTGGCGGTGGGCGCGGTGCTGTGGCTCGACATGGCCCGCATCGTGCGCGGCCAGGCATTGTCGATCCGCCGCCAGGAATATGTCCAGGCGGCCGAAGCCATGGGCGTCGGCCAGCGCGGCATCCTGCTGCGCCACGTCATCCCCAACCTGCTCGGCCCGGTGGTGATCTATATGACGCTGCTGGTGCCGCAGGTGATCATCCTGGAAAGCTTCCTGTCCTTCCTCGGCCTCGGCGTGCAGGAGCCGATGACCAGCTGGGGCGTGCTGATCTCGGTCGGCGCCAAGAATATCGGCACCGCCAACTGGCTGCTGCTGTACCCCGCCTTTTTCCTCGTCTCGACGCTCTTCGCGCTGAACTTCGTCGGCGACGGCCTGCGCGACGCGCTCGACCCGAAAGATCGATAAAGATGGGGATCGCCGACATGGCCTCCGAAACAATCCTCAGCGTCAACGACCTGCGCGTCCGCTTCCAGACGCTCGACGGCACTGTCGAGGCGGTGAAGGGCATCAACATCAAGGTCAATGCCGGCGAAACGGTCGCCGTGGTCGGCGAGTCCGGCTCCGGCAAGAGCCAGACGATGATGGCGGCGATGAGCCTGCTCTCTTCCAATGGTGAGGCGACCGGCCAGGTCGACTATCGCGGCCGCAATCTTCTGACGATGTCGAAGAGCGAGCTCAACCAGGTGCGCGGCCGCAAGATCAGCATGATCTTCCAGGAGCCGATGACCTCGCTCGATCCGCTTTATACCATCGGCAACCAGCTGATCGAGCCGATCCGCCGGCACCGCGGGCTGAATGCGGCCGCGGCGCGCGAAGAGGCGCTTAAATTGCTCAGGCTGGTGCATATTCCCGATCCCGAGCGGCGCATGAAATCCTATCCACACGAAATGTCGGGCGGCCAGCGCCAGCGCGTCATGATCGCCATGGCGCTGGCCAACGACCCCGACATACTGATCGCCGACGAGCCGACGACGGCGCTCGACGTCACCATCCAGGCGCAGATTCTGATGCTGCTTGCCGAGCTGCAGCGCAAGCTCGGCATGGCCATCGTCTTCATCACCCACGATCTCGGCATCGTCCGGCGCTTCGCCGACCGCGTCTATGTCATGCGCCAGGGTGAGGTGGTGGAGGAGGGCGCGGCCGAGGCGATCTTCGCCAACCCGCAGCATGCCTACACCAGGATGCTGCTCGCGGCCGAACCGACCGGCACCAAGGCGCCGCCGCCGGCCAACGCGCCGGTGCTGCTCGAAGGCAGGAATGTCGAGGTGGTGTTCAAGATCGGCGGCGGTTTTCTCGGCGGCGAGCCGCTGATGCTGCGCGCCGTCGACAAGATCTCGATCCGGCTGAAACGCAACCAGACGATCGGCATCGTCGGCGAATCGGGGTCCGGCAAATCGACGCTCGGCCGCGCGCTGCTGAGGCTGCTCCCCAGCGACGGCGTGATCCGCTTCGGCGACCGCGACATCTCCCAAGCCGACCGCCAGCAGATGCGGCCGCTGCGGCGCGAATTGCAGCTCGTTTTCCAGGATCCGTTCGGTTCGCTGTCGCCGCGCATGACGGTCGGCCAGGTCATCACCGAGGGGCTATTGGTGCATGAGCCTTCACTGACCGGCAAGCAGCGCGACCATCGCGCCGTCGAGGCGCTGCGCGAGGTCGGGCTCGACCCCAACGCCCGCAACCGCTACCCGCACGAATTCTCCGGCGGCCAGCGCCAGCGCATCGCCATTGCCCGCGCCATGATCCTGAAGCCGAAGGTGGTGGTGCTGGACGAGCCGACCTCGGCGCTCGACCGCTCGGTGCAGAAGCAGATCGTCGAGCTGCTGCGCAAGCTGCAGGCCGACCACGAGCTATCCTATCTCTTCATCAGCCACGACCTCGCCGTGGTGCGCGCCATGGCCGACTACATCATCGTCATGAAGCAGGGCAAGATCGTCGAGGAAGGCCCCACCGAGGAGATCTTCGGCAATCCGCAGGCTGCCTATACGCAGACGCTGATGAACGCGGCGATCGATGTGACGCGATTCAGGATGAGTGCATGAGGTATGCGAAATATCCCTAAATGCGATTCTAGATTGATCTTTTTATCCCAAAATGAGATATAAGCTGTGAAGCAGGTTGTTTACCTGGCAGCCGCACTCAAATCGCTCCGCAAACACAAGGCTGACGCGCCTCGCATCGTCGCCAAGATTGCGGTCTACTCCGAGACTCCGGAAGCCATGGCCAACAACGTCAAGAAGCTGGTCGGTTCGGACGAAATACGACTGCGTGTCGGCGACTACCGCATCCTCTTCACCGAAACGGAAAACGAGATCATCGTAAGCAGGATCGGGCCGCGTGGCTCCATTTACGAATAGGAGACGGTAGTGAGCGTTCACTATTTTACCACCCCCAAGGGCGACGAAATGGCCGTCTTGCCGCGCGCCGAGCTTGACGCGCTGCAGGACCGCGCCGTGCGTGCCCGGGAGGTGGCGAACTATCGTGCCGGCGAGGCCCCAGGATTTACTGCCGAGGAAGCGCTGGCCTTCGCCAATGCGGTATCGCCGCTCGCTTTCTGGCGAGGAAGGAAAGGCAAGACGCAAGCCGCTCTGGCAGCGGAAGTCGGCATCTCACAGAATATGCTTTCGGCAGTTGAGAACGGCAAGCGGGGCGGGGACGTCAGTCTTTGGCTGCGGTTGTCACGAGCGCTTGAGGTGCCGGTCGATCAACTGGTCGACGAAGACTGAGGCAGACGAGACCAAATCGATCGCCTGCGGCTTAGTTCGCCGATGTGCACCTGCGCGCTCTTGCCGCAACAATCGCCTGTTGCTGCTGCTGCAGCCTCTCGATCCTGGCCGTCTCGCGATTGGCGATGCCTGTCTTAACCGTCGAGCCGCCCAGCAGCCAGCTCGGCACGCTGGTGTTGGCGACCTTGCCGCGCGCGATGGCGGTTCGCGAGATGTCGGTGGCGGTGTCGCCGAGCGCAACATTGAGCTCGGTGCAACTCATCTTGTCGTATTGTGCGGGATTGATCGATGCGACCGTCGACGAGCAGCCGGCTGCGACAAGCAGCACGGCGGTCAGGACAAACGGCAAAGCGGCCGTCGGCGTCAACTTCATATCCCTACCTGGTCTTGCCGTTCCAATGTTCTAGGCACCCGCTCGAACTAGGGGTTTGGGTGCCATTAGGTCAAAGTGCAGGTCTCCTGTCGAGCGGTCATGACTGATCCGGCTCGCTTTGCGGCGCTGCTGGTTAATCTGGAGCGGGAGAACAAGCAGCCAAGCGCTTGTTTTTTCTGGTCGGAGTGGCAGGATTTGAACCTGCGACCCCCTCGTCCCGAACGAGGTGCGCTACCAGACTGCGCTACACTCCGTGACCAGACCGCGGGCTTATAGCCGCCGCCTTTCGTTCCTGCAAGCGCCAATGGCAGCGCTTCTGTCGCATTTGGTCGGCTTTCGCCGCAAGTGCAGGAAAGGCTTCGGATTTAGCCATCCGATAAAGAGCGGCTTAAAGGCTTGTGTGATAAGCCATCGCCCCGGTAAACCGTCATTCCTGCCTTCTGGAGTTTCAACCATTGCCCTTGCGCATCGTTGGCGAAGCCCAGCCCAACAGCTTCGAATTCGAGACCTCGGCGCTGATCAAGGCGTCGGGCTTTCGCGAATATGACGCGCGTTGGTGGTTCGGCCATTCGGGCTCGGCGCAGGCGCCGGAGCTCAATCTGATCGGCGTCCAGGCGCTTGGCATGGGGCTGGGCACGCTGATCCGCCGGCTTGGAGTCGGGCCCGACATCGTCACCGGCCACGATTTCCGCTCCTATTCGCTGTCGATCAAGCTGGCGCTGGTCTGCGGTCTGATGGCCGCCGGCGCGCGGGTCAAGGATATCGGGCTCGCCTTGTCGCCGATGGCCTATTTCGCCCAGTTCGCGCTCGACACGCCGTCGGTCGCCATGGTCACCGCCTCGCACAACGAGAATGGCTGGACCGGCGTCAAGATGGGTGCGGCGCGGCCGCTGACCTTCGGCCCTGAGGAGATGAGCGAGCTGAAGAAGATCGTGCTCGCCGGCGATTTCGACCTTGCCGGCGGCGGCGCTTATGAATTCGTCTCCGGCTTTCGCGAGACCTATCTCGACGACCTGACCAGCGCAAAACATATTGCCCGCAAACTCAAGGTGGTCTGCGCTTGCGGCAACGGCACCGCCGGCGCCTTCGCGCCGCAGGCGCTCGAGCGCATCGGCTGCGAGGTGATCCGGCTCGATGTCGAGCTCGACCATACGTTCCCGCGCTACAATCCGAACCCCGAGGACATGCAGATGCTGCATGCCATCAGCGAAAAGGTGCTGGAGACGGGCGCCGATGTCGGGCTGGGTTTCGACGGGGATGGCGACCGCTGCGGCGTCGTCGACAATGAAGGCAACGAGATCTTCGCGGACAAGGTCGGGGTCATGCTGGCGCGGGATATTTCCAGCCTGCATCAGGGCTCGACCTTCGTTGTCGATGTGAAATCGACCGGGCTGTTCGTTACCGATCATGTGCTCAAGACGAACGGCGCCCGCACCGATTATTGGAAGACCGGCCACTCCTACATCAAGCGCCGCGTCGCCGAACTTGGCGCCGTCGCCGGCTTCGAGAAATCCGGCCATTTCTTCTTTAACCCGCCGATCGGTCGCGGCTATGACGACGGGCTGGTCACCGCCATCGCCGTATGCCAGATGCTCGACCGCAACCCGGAGAGTTCGATGGCCGATCTCTATCGCGCCTTGCCGCTGACCTACGGCACGCCGACCATGTCGCCGCACTGCGCGGACGAGGTGAAGTACGGCGTGGTCGAGCGCGTGGTCGGCGATTTCCAGGCCATGCATCACGAAGGTGCGACCTTCGCCGGCCAGAAGATATCGGCGCTGATCACCGTCAATGGCGTGCGCGTCGTCGCCGAGGACGGCACCTGGGGTTTGGTGCGCGCCTCCTCCAACAAGCCGGAGCTTGTCGTGGTGGTGGAAAGCCCGGTATCGTCCGAGCGGCGCCGCCAGATGTTCGAAGCCGTTGATGCCGTGCTGCGCCGCAGTCCGGAAGTCGGCGCGTACAATCAGACTTTTTGACAGGCGTCCATGAGCCAGCGCATCGTCAGTTTCGTCATGAGCGGCGGCGTCGGCTCGCGGCTCTGGCCGTTGTCGCGCGAGGACAACCCCAAGCAATTCCATGACTTTTCCGGCGACGGCTCGATGCTGGCCAAGACCTTGCGCCGGCTGGCGGCGCGGCCGGAAGGCGCCACGCCGATCTTCCTGATTGCTTCGGAACGCCATGCCGAGCGCGTCCATGCCGACCTCGCCGGTCTTGATCTCGCTGGTGGCGGCCCGCTGTTCGAGCCGACAGGTCGCAACACCGCGGCCGCAGTTGCGCTCGCCAGTCTGCGCACGCTCTCCGAATTCGGCGACGAGCTTGTGCTGGTGGTGCCGTCCGACCACGAGATTTCGACGCCCGGCCAGTTCTGGCAGAGCATCGAGGCGGGTGTTGCCGCAGCCAGCGCGGGCCGGCTGGTGGTGTTCGGCATCAAGCCGACACACCCCGAGACCGGCTACGGCTATATCGAGGTCGCCGCCGACAGGGACGGCGTCTTCGACGTCTCGCGCTTCGTCGAGAAGCCCAGCCTTGCCACCGCGCGGAGCTATCTCGAAGCCGGTACCTTCTACTGGAATACCGGCATCTTCCTGTTTCGGGCCGGCGCCATGCGCGATGCCTTCGCGGCGTTCGAGCCGGCGATCTGGCAGGCGACGGAAGCCGCCTACAACGCCGCCATCAGCGACCTTTCCGGCCTCTATATGCCGCTGGAACTCTATTCAGCCATTCCCTCGACCTCGATCGACTACGCCGTCATGGAGCGGGCGAGCGGCATCGCCATGGTGCCGGCCGGCTTCCGCTGGAACGATCTCGGTTCCTGGCAGTCGCTGCTAGATGTCGGCCCGTCGGACAAGGACGGCAACGTCATTGTCGGCGACGTCGTCGCCATCGATTGCGAGAACTCCTACATCCGTAGCGACGGCCGCCTGCTGTCGGCTATCGGCATGAAGGACGTCGCCATCGTCTCTACCGCCGACGCCACCTTTGTCGCCCCGGTCAGCCACAGCCAGCATGTCAAGAAGATCGTCGAGCAGCTGGAAAAATCCGGCCGCCTGGAAACGAGATTCACCCCCGCGCATGACCGCGTCATTGAAAGCGGCGCCTGGCGGCGGCGCGTGCGTCACTGGCTGTTTGAGGAGACGCTGCCGCTGTGGTCGACATCGGGCGTCGACGAGCGCCATGGCGGCTTCCACGAGGCGCTTGGCTTCGACGCAGCGCCGCTGATGAAGCCCAAGCGCATGCGCACGCAGGCGCGCCAGATCTATGCCTTCGCGGTCGCCAAGGAGCGCGGCTGGGACGGCCCGGCCGACCGGCTGATCGCCCATGGCATCGATTTCATCGCCGGCAGGGGCCGCACCGCCAGAGGCGGCTGGGTGCGCACGCTCAATGTCGACGGCTCGGTGGCCGACCCTGTCGAGGATGCTTACGATCATTCCTGCGTGCTTCTGGCGCTGGCGCACGCCCATATGTCGGGCCATTCCGACGCCTTGCGGCTCGGCGAAGAGACTTTTTCCTTTCTCGACGCGCATCTCGAGGACAGCCGCATGACCGGCTTCCTCGAAACCTCCGACGGCGAGGGTGAGCGGCGCTCCAACCCGCATATGCATCTGCTCGAAGCCTTCCTTGCCTGGCACCGGGCGACCGGCGATCGCGCCTATCTGCGCCGCGCCGCGCGCATCATCGACCTCTTCCGCAGCTATTTCTTCGATCCGGAAAGCTGGACGCTGGGCGAACATTTCGACGCCGGCTGGAAGCCAGTCGCCGGCGAGAAGGCCACCTGGACCGAGCCCGGCCATCATTTCGAATGGGCTTCGCTGCTCGTCGATTTCGCCGCCCGCAGCGGCCAGACGGAGCTCAGCGGCTTTGCCAGGAAACTCTACGCCTCGGCGATCGCCAACGGCCTCAACCGCGCCACCGGTCTCGCCTATGGCGCCGTCTCGCGCCAAGGCCTGCCGCTCGACCGTGTCTCGCGCACCTGGCCGCAGGCCGAAGCGGTGAAGGCGGCGATCGCGCTCGACGGCTCGGGCGGACCTGATCTCAAGCCGGAGATCGAGGCGCGCGTCGGCCGGCTGTTCCGCTGGCATATCGACCCGGCGCCGCTGGGCCTCTGGATCGACCGCATCGACGAACGCGGCCGCTCACTGGCGACCGACGTGCCGGCCAGTATCTTCTACCACCTGGTCTATGCGCTGACGCAGTATCTGGATGGGACGGCCGAGAGGGGGTGAGGCGCTGAAGCTGCCAATCTCCTCCCTTGCGGGGGAGATGCCCGGCAGGGCAGAGGGGTCGGTTCGACTGGATGCGACCTTCCCCTGGCGACGAATGAAGGCTGGCGCTCCACGCGCAACGACCCCCTCTGTCGCCTTCGGCGACATCTCCCCCTCAAGGGGGGAGATTACCAGCTCGCCCGATTTCGCCAATCAGTACGGGCTCGCCACGTCCCCCGTCTCGACATAGACCGATTTCAGCTGCGAGTAGAGCGCCAGCGCCGCAAGCGAATTCTCGCGGCCGATGCCCGATTGCTTGACGCCGCCGAAGGGGATTTCCACCGGCGTCAGATTGTAGGCATTGATCCAGCAGGTGCCGGCCTGCAACTCGGCGATGACGCGGTGGGCGCGCGGCAGGTCGCGCGTGAATACGCCCGCCGCCAGGCCGAATTCGGTGTCGTTGGCGCGGTCGATCACCTCGTCCTCGCCATCGAATTTGAGCACGCTCATCACCGGCCCGAAAATCTCCTCGCGGGCAATGCGCATCCCATCGGTCACGCCGGTGAACACCGTCGGCTCGACGAAGAAACCGCCGTCGAAACCTTGCAAGGAGGGCACGTTGCCGCCGCAGGCGAGCGTCGCCCCTTCCTGCCTGCCTGCCTCGATATAGCCGATCACCTTCACCTGCTGCGCCTTGTTGACCAGCGGCCCCATCTGCGTGTCCGGATCGAGCGGGTCGCCGATGCGGATCTTCTTCGTCCGCTCGACCAGCCGTTCGACGAAACGGTCGTGAACGCCGCTCTGCACGAAGACGCGGGTGCCGTTGGAGCAGATCTGGCCGGTGGAGTAGAAATTGCCGAGCATGGCGCCGCCGATGGCGTTTTCGAGATCGGCGTCGTCGAAGACGATCAGCGGCGACTTGCCGCCCAACTCCATGGTGGCGTGCTTCATCTTCGAGCCGGCTAATGACAGCACCTTGCGGCCGGTCGGCACCGAGCCGGTCACCGAAACTTTTGCCACGACATCGTGGTCGACAAGGCTGGCGCCGACATCGCCATAGCCCTGGACGACGTTGAACAGCCCGTCGGGCAGGCCTGCCTCCGAGTAGATCTCTGCCAGCGCCAGCGCCGAAAGCGGCGTGTTCTCCGACGGTTTGAACACCATGGCGTTGCCCATGGCGAGCGCCGGCGCCGACTTCCAGCCGGCGATCTGGATCGGATAGTTCCAGGCGCCGATGCCGACGCAGACACCGAGCGCTTCGCGCCGCGTGTAGGCGAAAGGCCCGCCGAGATCGACGGCCTCGCCGTTGAAGGCGGCGACCGCGCCGCCGAAATATTCGAGGCAATCCGCCGCCGAGGGCGCGTCCGCCACCAGCGTTTCCTGGATCGCCTTGCCGGTATCAAGCGTCTCGATGCGCGCAAGGTCGGCGTTGCGGGCGCGCAAAATGTCGGCGGCGCGGCGCAGGATGCGGCCGCGCTCCACCGGCTTCAGCCGCGCCCAGGCCGGCTGCGCGGCGCGCGCCGCCTCGATGGCGATTTCCAGCACGTTAGGCGTCGCCGAATGCAGCGTGGCGATCGTTTCGCCCGTCGCCGGATAGATCACCGGCAGTGGCGCGCCACCTTCATCCTCGATGTAGCGGCCGTTGACATAGTGCGATGCCGTCGGCTGGGCGCGCATGGCTTTCTCCAATGTCTGGTGCAGAGCACTTCGCCCGACAATGCTCTATCGGTCCGCCACCTGCCAGCGCGGATTGATCCACGGTTCCTGGTTGGACGGCGCCAGCGGCGTCCGGCCGAGAATGTGGTCGGAGGCCTTCTCGCCGGTCATGATCGAGGGCGCGTTGAGATTGCCGTTGGTCACCCGCGGGAAGATCGAGGAATCGGCGACGCGCAAGCCATCGATGCCGATGACCCGGCATTCCGGATCGACGACGCTCATGGCGTCATCGGCTCGGCCCATCTTGCAGGTGCCGCACGGATGGTAGGCGCTTTCGGCGTGGTCGCGGATGAAGGCGTCGAGCTCGTCGTCGGACTGCACATGGCTGCCGGGCGAAATCTCCTTGCCACGGAAACCGTCGAAGGCCTGTTGGCCGAAAATCTCGCGCGTCAGCCTGATGCAGTGGCGGAACTCGCTCCAGTCGTCGGGATGCGACATATAGTTGAAGCGGATCACCGGCTTGGCCTTCGGATCGGGCGAGCGCAATGTCACCGAGCCGCGCGACTTCGAGCGCATCGGCCCGACATGCGCCTGGAAGCCATGCGCTTTCGCCGCCGCTTTGCCGTCATAACGCACCGCCGCCGGGATGAAGTGGTACTGAATGTCGGGATAGTCGACGCCGGCCTGCGAGCGCACGAAGGCGGCCGCCTCGAAATGGTTGGTCGCGCCGAGGCCGGTCTTGAAAAACAGCCACTGCGCTCCGATCATTGCCTTGGAGAAGGGGTTGAGCACCGAGTTCAGCGTGATCGGCCTGGTCGATTCCTGCTGGATGTAGAGTTCCATGTGATCCTGCAGGTTGCGGCCGACGCCGGGCCGGTCGGCGACCACCTGGATGCCGTTTTCCTTGAGATGCTCAGCCGGGCCGATGCCAGACAGCATCAGGATTTTGGGCGAGTTGATCGAGGACGCCGCGACGATCACCTCACGTCGCGCCTTAACCACTTGAATCTGTTTGTGAGCTTCGATTTCAACGCCAGTGGCGCGTTGATTCTCGATGATTACCCGGCGCGCGAAACCCTTGAGCAGGATAACATTCTTGCGTTTGAGAGCCGGCTTCAGATAGGCGCTCGCCGCCGACCAGCGGCGGCCGCCGCGGATGGTCTGCTCCATCGGCCCAAAGCCTTCCTGCTTGGCGCCGTTGTAGTCGTCGGTCAGCTCGAAGCCGGCCTGGCGTCCGGCCTCGACGAAAGCGCCGTAGAGCGGGTTCCGGCGCGAGCCGCGCTGCACATGCAGCGGACCGCCGTGGCCCCGCCAGCCATCTTCGCCGCCATTGGAATCCTCCATGCGCTTGAAATAGGGAAGCACGTCGGCAAAACCCCAGCCGGCAGCGCCTTGTTCGGCCCAATGGTCGAAGTCGCGCGCATGGCCGCGCACATAGACCATGCCGTTGATCGACGACGAGCCGCCGATCACCTTGCCGCGCGGCGTCGCCAGCACGCGGCCTCCGAGATGCGGCTCCGGCTCGCTGGCAAAGCCCCAGTCGTAGAGGCTCATGTTGAGCGGGATCGACAGTGCCGACGGCATCTGGATCAGCGGCCCGAGATCGGTGCCGCCGAACTCGATGACGATCACCGAATGCTTGCCGTCTTCCGACAGCCTGTAGGCCATGGCCGAGCCGGCGGAGCCGGAACCGATGATGACGAAATCCGCTTCAAGCATTGTTCACATGCGCCCATCGTTCATATGCGAGATGAAATCGGCGAGCGAGACATTGCCGCCGGTTGCCACCACGAGGACGGTTTTGCCCGCCACATCCACCTTGCCGCCGAGGAGCGCGGCAAGCGACGCCGCGCCGGAAGGCTCAAGCACCAGCTTCATCCGCTCGAAGGCGATCTTCATGGCGCGGCGCACCGAAGCATCGTCGACGGTGGCGCCGCGCACGCCGGCCGTGCTCACGGCCGCGAAGGGCGCCTCGCCGGGTTTGCGCGCCATCAACCCGTCGCAGATCGATTTCGGCCCGATCGGCATCGTCTCGATGCTGCCATGCCGGAGCGAAGAGCCCATGCCGTCGAAGCCTTCCGGCTCGACGCCGATGATCTCGGTCGACGGCGACAGATAATGGAAGGCGAGCGACACGCCGCCAATCAGACCGCCTCCGCCGACCGCGCAGAACAGCAGGTCGGCATGCGCATCCTTGGCCGCCAGCTGGTCGAGCGCCTCCAGACCGGCGCCCGCCTGGCCGGCGACGATTTCCGGGTCGTCGAAGGGGTGCAGCAGGGTGAGCCCTTCGGTCGCGGCGATGTCCCTGGCCTTTTCGGCCGCGACTTCCTCACGCGCGCGCTCGCCATGGTCGGTCAGCACGACGCGCGCGCCGTAGCCCGCCGTGGCGTCGCGCTTGGCGGCGGGCGCGTCGATCGGCATGACGATGGTGACAGGAATTCCGAGCGACTGGCCGGCGGCAGCCAGCCCTTGCGCGAAGTTGCCGGAAGAATAGGCGACGACCCCCTTCTTCGCCTCAGCCGGCGACAGCCGCTTCAGCCGCCAATAGGCGCCGCGCACCTTGAAGGAGCCGGCCCATTGCAGCGACTCCGGCTTGACGAAGACCCGCGCGGCACCCGTTTCTTTTGCCAGTGCTGTCGATTCCAGCAGCGGCGTCACCTGCGTGGCGGCCGAGGTTGCGGCATAGGCCTGCCGGAGATGATCGAGGGAGGGGACAAGAACATCAGTCATCATTCGCCTCGTGGATAGCGTTTGCTTTCTTCGAGATTATCGAGATTCATGTGGTTGCGCATGTAGCGTTCCGAGGCCTTCTGCAGCGGCTGGAAGTCCCACGGGTAGTAGGCGCCGTTGCGCAGCGCCGGATAGACGACCCAGCGGCGCGCCTGGCTCTCGCGCACGGCGGCATCGAAACCGGCCATGTCCCAGCGCGCTTTGACCTTGTCCGTGAAGGCGGCGACCAGCGCCGCATTGGCCGGATCGGCTGCAAGATTGTTCCGCTCGAGCGGGTCGGTTTCGAGATCGAACAGCTGCGGCGGGTCGAGTTCGCAATGGACAAATTTGTAGCGGCCCTCGCGGATCGCCACCAGCGGCGCGTAGGAGCCCTCGGCGGCATATTCGATCAGCACCGGTGCCGTGCGTTGTTTGCCGTCGAGCAGCGGCAGCAGCGACTGTCCGTCGGTCCAGGCCGCAATTGCACCGATGTCGATGCCGGCGAGGTCGCAAAGCGTCGGCGTCACGTCTAGATTGGAGATCGGCGCTTCGATCAGCCCGACCTGCACGCCCTTGCCGGCGATCATCAGCGGTACCCGCACCGAGCCTTCGAAGAAGCTCATCTTGAACCACAGGCCGCGTTCGCCGAGCATGTCGCCATGGTCGGAGCAGAACAGGATGATCGTGTCGTCGGCCATGCGCGTTCGTTCGAGCACGTCCAGGACCTCGCCGAGCTTGTCGTCGACATAGGAGATGTTGGCGAAATAGCCGCGCCGCGAGCAGCGCACCTGTTCGGGTGTGATCTCGAACGAAGGATAGTCGCTGGCGTGGTAAAGCCGCTGTGAATGCTGATCCTGCTCGTCATGCGCGATGAACCCCGTTTCCGGGTCGAGCGCCTGGCAATGCTCGTAAAGATCCCAATACTGCTTGCGCGCCACGTAGGGATCGTGGGGGTGCGACAGCGAAACCGTGAGACACCAAGGCCGATGGTGCGCGTCGTCCTGTTCCCGCGACAGCTGATAGAGTTTTTGCGTCGCCATGAAGACGACCTCGTCATCATATTCCATCTGGTTGGTCGTCTCGGCCACACCCGCGCCGGTCACTGAACCCAGATTGTGGTACCACCACTCGATGCGCTCGCCGGGCTTGCGGTAGTCCGGCGTCCAGCCGAAATCGGCCGGGTAGATGTCGGTGGTCAGCCGCTCCTCGAAACCGTGCAACTGGTCCGGCCCGACGAAATGCATCTTGCCCGACAGGCAGGTGTAGTAGCCATCGGCGCGCAGATGATGGGCAAAGGTCGGGATGGAGGAGGCGAATTCGGCCGCGTTGTCGTAGACGCCGGTGCGCGACGGTAGCTGACCGCTCATGAACGAGGCGCGACCGGGAGCGCAGAGCGGTGAGGCGGTATAGGTATTGGCAAAGCGCGCAGAGCGGGCGGCCAGCGCCCTGAGGTGCGGCGCATGCAGGAACTCGGCTGGCCCGTCCGGGAACAGCGTACCGTTGAGCTGATCGACCATGAGGATCAGGAAATTGGGTCGTCTGGCCGTCAAGGCATGCTCCGTCTTGTAAGCTTGGTTTCGAGATAATCTTCGATCAGCGCGATCGCGGTCTGGGCGTCGGGCACGCCGTCCTTCAGCGCGCGCCGGATGTAGAGCCCGTCGATCAGCGCTGCGGTTGCTTCCGCCACGCGGTCGGCTTCGCTGCGCGGCAGGATGGCGGTCAGCCCGCTCATCAGATTGGAGTGCAGCCGCCGCGCATAGACCTTGAGCAGCCGCCGCAAGGCCGGGGACTTCTGAGCCTCGACATAGAAGGCGAGCCAGGCGGCGATGATCTCGGGCTGGAACTGGGCGTCGGAGAAATTCACCGCGACGACGGCCGAGACGCGCTGGCGCGGCGACATCGCTACGCTGAGCACACGCCGCGTGTCGGTGTTGAGCTCGGAAAGGATGTGCCGCATCGTGGCGAACAGCAACTCGTCCTTGGCGCCGAAATAATGATGCGCCAGCGCCGACGATACGCCGGCACGGCCGGCGATCTCCGACATGGTCACGTCCAGCGAGCCGCGCTCGCCGATCGCTGAGATCGTCGCGTCGATGAGCGCCCTGCGGCGCAGTGGTTCCATTCCGATTTTCGGCATTTTGCGGGTCCGATTGTGGTGAGATTATTTTTTATTGACGGATCAATCAATAAAAATCCGACCGGAGATCAACTGATCGTGTCGCTCTGGCCCATCTCCTGGACTGGAAAGCGGTTCACCATTGAACAATATTAAAGACTGATGCCGTGCCCGCCTATGCTAGGCTTGCGGCAAACGGAGGTTGTCATGACCGCATGCATCGTCGGCTGGGCGCATTCACGCTTCGGCAAGCTCGAGGGCGAGACGCTGGAGGGCCTGATCACCAAGGTCGCCGTCGAGGCGCTCGACCATGCCGGCATCGGCCCGGACGATGTCGACGAGATCGTGCTCGGCCATTTCAACGCCGGCTTTTCTCCGCAGGATTTCACCGCCAGCCTGGTGCTGCAGGCCGACGACCGGCTGCGCTTCAAGCCGGCGACCCGCGTCGAGAATGCCTGCGCCACCGGCTCGGCCGCGGTGAGGCAAGGCATCCGCGCCATCGACGCCCATGCCGCCCGCATCGTGCTGGTGGTCGGCGCCGAGCAGATGACGACCACGCCCGGTCCCGAGATCGGCAAGAACCTGCTCAAGGCCTCCTATCTGCCCGAGGATGGCGAGACGCCGGCCGGTTTCGCCGGCGTCTTCGGCAAGATCGCGCAAGCCTATTTCCAGCGCTATGGCGACCAGTCGGATGCGCTGGCCACGATTGCCGCCAAGAACCACAAGAACGGTGTCGACAATCCCTATGCGCAGATGCGCAAGGATTTCGGCTATGAGTTCTGCCGCCAGGAAAGCGACAAGAACCCGTTCGTCGCCGGTCCGCTGAAGCGCACCGACTGTTCGCTGGTCTCCGACGGTGCCGCCGCTCTTGTGCTGACCGATACCGCGACCGCATTGAGGATGCGCCGCGCCGTCACCTTCCGCGCCAACGAGCATGTCCAGGATTTCCTGCCGATGTCGAAGCGCGACATCCTTGCCTTCGAAGGCTGCGAGCAGGCCTGGAACCAGGCGCTGAAGAAGGCCGGCGTGACGCTGGACGACCTCTCCTTCGTCGAGACGCATGACTGCTTCACCATCGCCGAGCTGATCGAATATGAGGCGATGGGCATGGCCAAGCCAGGCGAGGGCGCCAGGCTGGCGCTGGACGGCACGACCGCCAAGGACGGGCGGCTGCCGGTCAATCCTTCCGGCGGGCTGAAGGCAAAGGGCCATCCGATTGGCGCCACCGGCGTGTCGATGCATGTGCTGACCGCAATGCAGCTCACCGGCGAGGCCGGCGGCATCCAGGTGCCGGGCGCCAAGCTCGGCGGCATCTTCAACATGGGCGGCGCCGCCGTCGCCAACTACGTTTCCATCCTCGATCGGATCAGATAGAAGCACCTCGCATTAAAGCGCGCCCCCTTGGGCGGCGCGTGCGGGAGACAGCATGACGAATCCGGTCCTGGTCGAGGTTCTGCGTGGCGCAGTGGTCGAGAGCGCCCATCGCGGCGCGGTTTCCGTCTTCGATGCCGACGGCAGACCGGTCTGGGAGATCGGCGACACGGCCCGTCCGGTCTTCCCGCGCTCGGCGGTGAAGGCGATCCAGGCGCTGCCGCTGGTCGAATCGGGTGCTGCCGATGCCTATGGCTTCGGCAATCGCGAGCTGGCGCTGGCCTGCGCTTCGCATTCGGGCGAACCCGCGCATGTCGAACTGGCACAGGCGATGCTGGCAAAGGCCGGCCTTGACAAGACCGCGCTCGAATGCGGCGCGCATTGGCCGTCGAGCCATGGCGCCACCATCGCGCTCGCCCGCGCCGGCGGCACACCGAATGCGTTGCACAACAACTGCTCAGGCAAGCATTCGGGTTTCCTCTGCACCTGCGTGCACGCCGGCATCGCGCATCGGGGTTACGTTAGGGCAGGGCATGCCTTGCAGGAGATGGTGCGCGACGCCATGCAGTCCGTGACCGGTGCGGCCCATAATGTCGACCATTGCGGCACCGATGGCTGCTCGATCCCGACCTATGCTGTTCCGCTGAAAAGCTTTGCGCTGGGCTTTGCCCGCATGGCGACGGGCCGTGGCTTCGCGCCGGAGCGAGCCAAGGCGGCGAAACGGCTGCTTTCGGCCTGTATGGCCGAGCCCTTCCTGGTCGCCGGCACCGGCAAGGCGGACGTCGCGCTGACGAAGGCCGGCCCCGGCCGCATCTTCGTCAAGACCGGCGCCGAAGGGGTCTATTGCGCCGCTGTTCCTGAACTTGGATTCGGCATCGCGCTGAAATGTGACGACGGCGCCGGCCGCGCCGCCGAGGTGATGATCGCCGCGGTGCTGGCCAAGCTGTTGGCAGCGGATGAAGCCTTGGCTGCAAAGCTAATCGAACTTGCACATCCGCCGGTCGAAAGCCGGATCGGCGCCAAGGTCGGCTTTCTGCGACCGACGGCGGCGCTGAACTAGCGTTGACCCACTGACGCGCCTGTGCCGTTGACCGCCTCTCCTGCGAAAACCAGCCAGGACATACAAGTGTGTGCTAGTCTCCTTTCCCATCAAACGGACGGCGGGTGCTAGCCATGCTGGAAGCGGACAAGGTGTTTGCCGGGTCGATCCCGGAAAATTACGATCGCCATATGGTGCCGTTGATTTTCGAGCCATATGCCGCGGATCTCGCATCGCGGGCAGCGTCCTTCTCGCCCGGCGCCATTTTGGAAACCGCCGCGGGCACGGGGGTCGTCACCCGAGCGCTGGCGCCAAAGCTCGCCCCCGGCGCCAGCTACACCGTGACCGACCTCAACCAGCCGATGCTCGACTATGCGGCTTCGCGCCAGGGCTCAGATAGCCGCATCGCATGGCGTCAGGCTGATGCCCTGAAGTTGCCATTCGAAGATGCGGCCTTCGATCTCGTCTGCTGCCAGTTTGGCGCAATGTTCTTTCCCGACCGTCCCGCCGCCTATCGCGAGGCAAAGCGGGTCCTGAAGCCCGGCGGGCATTTCCTGCTTAGCGTATGGGATCGCATCGAGGAGAATATATTCGCGGATGACGTGACGAATGCTCTGGCGAGGATTTTTCCGCACGATCCGCCGCGCTTCCTGGCGCGCACGCCGCATGGCTACCACGACAAGGCACTGATCCGCAGCGATCTCGAGGCCGCAGGGTTTTCCGATGTGACAATCGATACCCGAGTCGAGCAGAGCCGGGCATCCTCGCCGCGCGTTCCGGCCGTTGCTTATTGCCAGGGAACCCTTCTTCGCAACGAGATCGAAGCCAGGGAGGCAGGACGATTGGCATCTGCGACCGACTATGCCGAATCGGTCATCGCTGACAGACATGGCCGCGGCGAAATTGCCGCAAAAATCCAGGCGCACATTATCGTGGCCGTGGCCTGATGGACAACCTCCTGAAGGCTCACACCTAGCTCACCTTGTTGCGCTCGACGGTGAGATGAGCGTAGCCGGTGTCGGTTGAACGGGCGAGGTCGCCGGTCACCGGGTCGGCCCAGCGCTGGCCGATGATGGCGCCGTTCTGCGCGCCGTCGATGACATTGTCCGAGATGACGGCGGTGCCGGAGCCTTCGACCACGGAGACCACAATACCTGTGCCCGCCTTGCGGATGATGTTTCCGGTCGCAATCACATTGCGCAGATAGGGTCCCCAGCCGATCTGCATGCCGTAGAGCGGCGCGTTCTCGATCACATTGCCGGAGACCGTGGTATCGGCCTCGGCGCTGATTCCGACGCCGAAGCCGGGCGGATCGGCAGTGTAGGGGCCGACCGTCGTCAGGTTGCGCACGATGTTGTTCGAGCAGACGGCCATGCGGCCGCCCTCGTTGAAATTGACGATCGAGATACCGTTGGCGGCGCCGTCGACCAGGTTGTTGCTGAGGATCGCGCCTTCGAAGGAGAATTCCGAATAGATGCCCGTTTCGCCCGAACGCGAGCAGGTGTTGCCGGTGATCTGCAGATTGCTGGCGCTGTTGGCGCGGATCGCCGTGAAGGCGCAATCGGAGACGATATTGCCGGAAATGACGGCATTGCCGGCGCGGAAGGCATTGATGCCGTTGCCGTTCTGGCCGGTGCCGCCGCTGCGCGCGCCGATCCGCTGCACGCGGTTGCCGGTGACGATGGTGCCGTCCTCGGCATGTTGCCAGCGATGCACGAGGATGCCGCCATTGGCGCAGTCGGACACCGTGTTGCCGGAAATCTCCAGCCCGCCGGCCTCGACCGAATAGATGCCGGCGTCCGCTGCGCCGGAAATGTCGGAGCGCCCGACACGGCCGGTCACATGCTCGAGCGCCAGCCCATTCTTGCGGCTGCCGGTGACCTGGCAATTGTCGATGGTGAGATGAGCGACGCGGCGCAGATCGAGCAGCCCTTGCGTGTAGTCGGCCAGCCAGCGATTGCTGCCATCGAGCACCAGCCCGCTGAGCTCGATATGCTCGGCCTGTTCGGCCATCATCAGATGGCCGTTACCGCCATAGACGATGCGCGTTGCGCCCGGCACGCCGGACAGGCGCAGGCGCGCAGGCAGCTTCAAATTGGAGACGAAATAGGTGCCGGGCGGCAAAAACACCGGCGCATCGCGGTCGCTGGCCTCGGCAAGCATCCTGGCGAAAGCCTTGCTCTGGTCGTCCAGCGCGCCCGGCTGCACGCCGATCTCGGTGGCATTGATCGAACCGCGCATGGCGGCCTTCTCGATGCCGGGCAGCACCTTTGCCGATGCCTTGCCGGCAAAGAGCCCGGCAACAGCGAGGCCGGCAGTCCGGGCAAGCAGGGTTCGTCTGTTCAACATCGGCACAGGGTCTCGGCGTTCGCCTGACCTCTCGCAGGAATCGTGCCAAAGCTGCCGTCCGGCAAATTGCTTGTGCAGTCGTCGCGCCAAGCCTAAGTTCATTCGATGAGCAGAGCCTTTACCCGCGAGGAAGACAGCGAAAATGCCATCGCCGGCGTCGGCGAGCGGCCGGTCAGTCAGCACCGCAATCTGGTCACGGAGCGCGGCCTGGCGATGATCGAGGAGAATCTGGCCGACCTGCGCGACCTGATGGCCAAGGCCGAAAGGCGCGGCGATCGTGAACGCCTGGCTGTCGTGTCGCGCGACCTGCGCTACTGGACCGCGCGGCGCGAAAGCGCCGAGCTTTCGGTGCCCGAGCCCGGCAGCGATGTGGTCCGCTTCGGCATGGGCGTCACGCTGGAAAGCGATGATAGCAAGAAAGTGCACTGGAAGATCGTCGGCGAGGACGAGGCCGATCCGTCAAAGGGTTCGATTTCCCACGTCTCGCCGATGGCTATGGCGCTGTTCGGCAAGAAGGTCGGCGAGGTCGTCACCGTCAACGGCAAGGAGTGGGAGATCGTCAAGCTCTCCGAGAGTTAGCCTTCAAGCTTGACGACGTGGTCGTGGAAGAATGCCGCGGCGCCTGCCTCGTCGATTTCGCCCGCTGCGATGCCCATCACGAATTCGTAAATGGTGCCGTTGTCGGCGGTAAGTCCGTAGCCATTGATGATCAGGAAAGCGCCCGCCGCGACCATGGCTGTGCGCTTGTTGCCATCGACAAAAGCGTGATTTCTGGCAATGCCGAAGATATAGGCTGCCGCCAGATCCTCGATCGACGGATCACCATAGTTGGCCTTGTTCTCGGCACGGGCCAGCGCGGATTCGAGAGCATTCTCATCCCTCAAACCCTGCGCGCCGCCATGCCGGCGCAACTGCTCGGCATGCATCGCTTCGACGGCGCGCCGCGACAGAAACTCCCAGCTCATTCTGCGAGCTTCTGAAGCGCGACCTTGTACTTGTCCATGACCTTGCGGGCAGCTTCCATCTGTCGTTCGAAGCTGTCGTCCACGGGCTCAAGGGCAATGCCCTTGTCCGTTTCGACGATCTGAAGCTGGTCGCCCGTTTTCATGTTCAGGCGATCGAGAAGATCCTTGGGCAGGATCACGCCTTCGGAATTGCCGATCTTGCGGATGGTGGTGTTCATGGTGCTGCATCCTTGTTGCAACACTAATTATAACCTGAGCGCCGTATCGTTGCAACTGGTATTATAACCCAACACAATCTTATGAACCGGCCAACGTCCACGACCAGCCGCGACACCCATCCCTTCGTCATGTCCATACATGACGAAGGGGAGGGATGCTTCCGCAAGTCGCGGACATTGGCCACCGAACCCTCATCTGGCAGCCAGCAGCCGATCCATCAGCCGGTCCGCCGCTTCCGGGATCACGGTTCCCGGCGGGAAGATCTCCGACGCGCCCGCTTTCAGCACGGCATCATAGTCCTGCGGCGGGATGACGCCGCCGGCGACGATCAGCATTTCACCATGGCCGAGCTTCCTCAGCGCTTCCTTGAGCTCGGGAATCAGCGTCAGATGCCCGGCCGCGAGCGAGGAAGCGCCGATGATGTCGACGTCGTGCTGGACCGCCAGTTTCGCGATCTCCTCCGGCGTCTGGAACATCGGTCCGACGGTGACGTCGAAGCCGAGATCGGCAAAGGCGGTGGCGATCACCTTCTGGCCGCGGTCGTGGCCGTCCTGTCCCATCTTGGCGACAAGGATGCGCGGCCTGGCGCCGGACTTTTGCTCGAATGCCGCGATCTTGTCCTGCAGCCGCTCGACCGCCGGATTGTCACCGAGCGCGTCGCGATAGACGCCGGAGATTGTCTGCACCGCCGCGGTATGGCGACCGAAGACCTTTTCCAGCGCCAGCGAGATCTCGCCGACCGTTGCGCTGGCGCGCGCCGCGCGGATGGCGAATTCAAGCAGGTTGCCGCCGCTCTCGGCCGCGCGGGTGAGGGCGGCAAGCGCACTCTCGACCGCACCGACGTCGCGCGTGCCCTTCAGCCGCTGCAGCTTCGTCAATTGCCGGGCCTTGACCTCGGCATTGTCGATCTTCAGCACATCGACTTCGATGTCCGCCTCAGGCCGGTGCGCATTGACGCCGACCAGAATTTGCTCGCCGGAATCGATGCGCGCCTGGGTACGGGCGGCTGCTTCCTCGATGCGCAGCTTCGGAATGCCTTTCTCGATCGCCGCAGCCATGCCGCCGAGGCTCTCCACCTCTTCTATATGGGCGAGCGCGCGCGCGGCGAGATCATGCGTCAGCCGCTCGACATAGGTCGAGCCGCCCCACGGATCGATGATGCGCGTGGTGCCGGATTCCTTCTGCAGGACGAGTTGCGTGTTGCGGGCGATGCGCGCCGAGTGGTCGGTCGGCAGCGCCATCGCCTCGTCGAAGGAATTGGTGTGCAGCGACTGCGTGTGGCCCTGCGTCGCCGCCATCGCCTCGATCATCGTGCGGGTGATGTTGTTGTAGGGGTCCTGCGCCGTCAGCGACCAGCCCGAGGTCTGGCAATGGGTGCGCAGCGACAGCGAGCGCTCGTCCTTCGGCGCAAAATTCTTCTGCATCAGGCTCGACCACAACAGCCGCGCCGCCCTGAGCTTGGCGACCTCCATGAAGAAGTTCATGCCGATTGCCCAGAAGAAGGAAAGCCGCGGCGCGAAACGATCGATGTCGAGGCCGGCGGCGACGCCGGCGCGGGCATATTCGATGCCGTCGGCGATGGTATAGGCGAGCTCGAGATCGGCCGTCGCGCCCGCTTCCTGCATGTGATAGCCGGAGATCGAGATCGAATTGAACTTCGGCATGTGCTTGGACGTGTAGGAGAAGATGTCCGACACGATCCGCATCGATGGCTTCGGCGGATAGATATAGGTGTTGCGGACCATGAACTCCTTCAGGATGTCGTTCTGAATGGTGCCCGCAAGGTCCTTCGGCGCGACGCCCTGTTCCTCCGCCGCCACGATATAAAGCGCCATGATCGGCAGCACGGCGCCGTTCATCGTCATCGATACCGTCATGTCGCCGAGCGGAATGCCATCGAACAGCTGGCGCATGTCGAGGATGGAATCGATCGCCACGCCGGCCATGCCGACATCGCCGGCGACTCGCGGATGGTCGCTGTCGTAGCCGCGATGGGTGGCAAGGTCGAAGGCGACCGACAGCCCTTTCTGTCCGGCGGCGAGGTTGCGCCGGTAGAAGGCGTTGGATTCCTCTGCCGTCGAGAAGCCGGCATATTGCCGGATCGTCCACGGCTGCTGGACATACATGGTAGGGTAGGGGCCGCGCACGAAGGGTGGCAGGCCCGGATAGGTGTCGAGATTGGCCAGACCTTTGAGGTCGCCTTGCGTGTAAAGATGCTTGACCGCGATGGCTTCCGGCGTCATCCGCTGGCCCTTGAGCTCGACCGGCGCACGCCGCGGCGCCGACCAGCCGATCTGGCTGAAGTCGGGGATCACGATCCGGCTCCGATCGACTGGTCGATGCGCACCGGGAACAGCGGCTCGCAGACCGCAACGCCTTCCGTCAGCGCCGGCCGACGCTCCGCCGGCAGCGTCTCGGCCGGGCGTTCGCTGCCGGCGCGAAACAGCGTCGTGCCGATGATGGCGCGCTCGCCGGAGCGATATGCGGCATTGCGCTTGGCGGAAGCCGTCCGGACGCGATTCTGGATATAACCCTGCTGCAGGCTGGCGAGCACGCCGCCTTCGGCCTCGATGCGCTGGAATTCCTCCCAGGCGGCCGCGCAGAGATTGTCGGTCAGCGCCTCGACGGCGCCCGAGCCGCTGGCCGGGTCGGCGACATGGTGGATATGGCTCTCATGCGTCATGATCAATTGCGCATTGCGGGCAACGCGGCGGGCAAACCCCGCCGGCAGCCCGTGCGCTATCGTGTGCGGCAGGATCGCGATCGAATCGGCGCCGCCGGCGGCCGCCGCGAAACCGGCGATCGCCGTGCGCAGGATGTTGGTCTCGGCATCCGCTGTCGTCATCATGCGATAAGATGTCTCGGCATGAATGCTGGCGGTCGAGCCCGAGATGGAGCAGGCCTCCTGGATGCGCGCCCAGAGCTTGCGCAAGGCTCGCACCTTGGCCATCGACAGGAACTGGTCCTGGTCGACGCTGAGCGCGAAGCCGATATGCGGTGCCGCATAGACGAGCGGTTGGCGCGCGTTCTCGAACATCCTGAGATAGGAAACGGCCGAGGCCATCATCGCGCCGAGTTCCTGCGCTTCGGTGGCGCCGGCATTGTGGAAGACGCGGCCGTCTGCCTCCAAGAGCACGCCAGGCACGTCCATCGAGAAGAAATGCGCCAGCGATTGCGGCATTGATTCCTGCAGCGCCTCGATCGACATGCGCAGCCGTCCGGTGCCGGCAAAGATCGCCGCCGGGTCGATGCCGAAGGAGAGGTTGAGCTTGGCCGGATCGGAGCGGCGCCTGGTCAGGAAGGCAAGCAGCCAGTCGGCAACGGCGCGGCTCCACGGATGCGCGTCGATGCGCACCTGAATGCGATTGAGCGGCACGCCGTCGAGCACGGTTTCCAGTGCCTCGGCTGTCCTTGGCAGGCCATAGCCAAAAGCATTCGGCGCGCCTTCGAAAACCAGCGACAGCCCCGTCGCTCCCTGCGCGATATCCTCCAGCGCCTGGGCGCTGGCGCGGGCAATGTCGGGATCGTCGACGCGTTGGCTGACGATCCACGGCGACCTCGGATTGGTGCGCAACAGCGGCTCGGCCGTGGACGAGCGCTGGCTGAGCGGCTCGATGCGGATGCCGTCATCGGTGCGGGAAACAAGCTTTTCCTCAAAGGAGCCGCCCGCAATCGCTTTTTCCGCCAGCGCCCGCCAGCGTTTGGCGTCCGGGTTCGGTAGATCGACATCCCTGGTCAAGGTGCCGGCGGCCATCGCTCTCCCCGTTTTCTCGGCCACGTCGGCCGGGTTCAGTCAATCTAGGGTCCTGCGCCAGATATCACAATGCGGTATTGGCCCCATGGCCTTGGCGGCCCGCTAACCGATTGCCAAACATGCGCAAAATCCGCAAGCACCAACACGCCGATTTCGGCGCCGCCCATCCTGGGCCATTGTCGCTGCGCGATAGCCTCACTATACCTCGGATGAGGCTTTTCGACGGAACAGATTGCGGAGACCGGACCTATGGCTGACGACACCAGCATCTTCATCGGCGCCAGCCGCAAGACCGACGATTCCTACCAGAAGGCCGAAGAGCTTCTGCTGCGCTATGGCAACCGCCACGGCCTGATCACCGGCGCTACCGGCACCGGCAAGACGGTGAGCTTGCAGATCCTCGCCGAAGGCTTTTCGAACGCCGGCGTGCCGGTATTCTGCGCCGACATCAAGGGCGATCTTTCCGGCATCGCCATGATGGGCGAGGCCAAGGATTTCCTGGTCAAACGGGCCGAACAGGTGAGACTTGATCCCTACCAGTTCCAGGAATTCCCGGTCATCTTCTGGGACCTGTTCGGCGAACAGGGCCACCCGATTCGCGCTACCATCTCGGAAATGGGACCGCTGCTGTTGTCGCGGCTGATGGACCTTTCGGAAGCTCAGGAAGGCATCATGAACATCGCCTTCCGCATCGCCGACGAAGAGGGCCTGCTGCTGCTCGACCTGAAAGACCTGCAGGCATTGCTTGCCAACATCGCCGAGCGCGCCGACGAGCTTAGCGCCCGCTACGGCAATGTCACCAGGCCATCGGTCGGCGCCATCCAGCGCACCTTGCTGGTGCTGGAACAGCAGGGCGCGGCGAACTTCTTCGGCGAGCCGGCGCTGCGCATCGCCGATCTCATGCGAACCACGCGCGACGGCCGTGGCGCCATCAGCGTGCTTGCCGCCGACAAGCTGATGATGAATCCCAGGCTCTACGCGACGTTCCTGCTCTGGCTGATGTCGGAACTGTTCGAGGAACTGCCCGAAGTCGGTGATCCGGACAAGCCGAAGCTCGTTTTCTTCTTTGATGAGGCGCACCTGCTTTTCGACGAGGCGCCGAAGGTGCTGATCGACCGGGTCGAGCAGGTGGTCCGCCTGATCCGCTCCAAGGGCGTCGGCGTCTATTTCGTCACCCAGAACCCGCTGGATATCCCCGAAAAGGTACTGGCCCAGCTCGGCAACCGCGTCCAGCACGCGCTGCGCGCCTATACGCCGCGCGAGCAGCAGGCGGTGCGCACGGCAGCCGATACCTTCCGGCCCAATCCCGATTTCGACTGCGCCACCGCCATCACCCAGCTTGCCACCGGCCAGGCGCTGGTCTCGACGCTGGAAGACAAGGGCGTACCGGCCATGGTCCAGCGCACGCTGATCCGGCCGCCATCCTCGCGGCTCGGCACGATCACGCCGGAAGAGCGCCGCAAGATCATCGCCGGGAGCCCGGTCGCCGGCCAGTACGATCAGGTGATCGACCGCGAATCGGCATTCGAGATGCTGCAGAAAAAGGCTCAGCAGGCCCAGGCCGCTGAAGCACAGGCTCAACAGGCCGACACCGGTCGCTCGCGCTGGACCATTCCCGGCTTCGGCAATGACGACCCGCCGCCACAGCCAGGCGGCAGGCGCGCCCCGGCGCCGCGCTCCTCTAACCGTCAGACAGTGGCCGAGGCCGCGATCAAATCGGTGGTGCGCTCGGTCGGCTCGTCGGTCGGCCGCGCCATCGTGCGCGGCATCCTGGGAAGCCTGGCGCGAGGGCGGTAACGCGGTCTAATAGGCACCGGCCGCAGCTCACGCCGAGCACCACTTCGATCGCTTGTTCGGTCACCGGCATCGGCTGGTTTCGAGGCCGGTCAACGCGCGCCTTCGCCGGCGTGCTTTTCGATCGGCGTCGCGACGCTGTCCGGGTTGTCGGCCAATGGATTATCCATTTGATCATGATGGGTCTGCTCGTCGGTTGTCGAGCCATGCCCAGCCTTGCCGACGACCGCGGCGTTAGGTCGATCCAGTGGCAAGAAGCTACTCATAGCCGTTGTGAGGTTGGATTCGCAGAAAGGTGTTTACCTGTTGACACGAATCATTATACATTATATGAAATTATATATTGATAACGGACGCAGGCAACCAATTATGAATATGATCCGCATAAATGACATGCTGGCCGTAGGCCCCCAACCCTCGACCTCCGAGGTCCGGTCGCTTGCGGACCATGGGTTCGCCGGACTGATCAACGCTCGCCCTGACAGGGAAGAGCCCGCCCAGCCTGGAAACGACGCGGAACGAGAGGCTGCCGGTCACGCCGGTATTTCCTACAACTTCATACCCGTAACAATGGCGACCATCACGGAGGCCGACGTGAGAGCCTTCCAGGCGGCTATGGTCGATGCGGGCGGCACGGTCTTTGCACATTGCAAAACCGGCGCACGTGCTCTGACCCTGCATGTACTTGGCGAGGCCCTCGACGGCCGCATGGCGTCCGTGGAAATCACGGATCTTGGCCAGCGGCTGGGAATCGACCTGAGCGCTGCGTCCAGATGGCTCGATGCGCACAGGCAATTTCGACCGGAAGTTAGCGGGTTCTTCGACCCCCGGACACGGAGCGTGCAATATGTCGTTTCAGATTCCGATACCCGAAAATGTGCCATTATCGATCCGGTTCTTGATTTTGACGAGAAGTCCGGAGCGATCACGACACGCAGTGCCGACACGATCCTTTCCTATGTTGCGGAGAGCGGTCTGACCGTCGAATGGATTCTCGACACTCACCCTCATGCCGACCACTTTTCGGCAGCGCAATACCTCAAGGAGAAGACGGGCGCGCCGACCGCGATAGGAGCGCGGGTGATCGATGTCCAGCGCTTATGGCGAGGCATCTACAACTGGCCTGAACTTCGTATAGACGGATCGCAGTGGGACAGGCTGTTCTCGGATGGCGACACTTTCAAGCTTGGTTCCATCGAGGCTCGGGTGATGCTTTCGCCTGGTCACACCCTGGCGTCGATCACCTACCTGATTGGCGATGCGGCTTTTGTCCACGACACCATCTTCATGCCCGACAGCGGCACGGCTCGAGCCGATTTTCCTGGTGGTGACGCTCGCACCTTGTGGAAATCGATCCAGAACATTCTGGAGCTTCCGGGCGGAACCCGCTTGTTTACGGGCCATGACTACCAGCCGGGCGGCCGCGCGCCGAAGTGGGAAAGCACGGTCGGCGAGCAGAAACGCGCCAATGCACACTTGGCCGGCGTGAGCGAAGAGGCCTTCGCCGGACTGCGCGAAGCGCGCGACCGTACGCTGCCGATGCCGAAACTGATCTTGCATGCCTTGCAGGTCAACATTCAGGCGGGGCGCCTGCCGGAGCCGGAAGCAAACGGCAGGCGCTATCTGAAATTTCCCTTGGATGCACTGGAAGGAGCAGCATGGTGAGCGAGATCCAGCCTGATGCCATGAGCATGTCGCCTACCGCCATGGAATCCCGCGCCAACGAAGTAGCGGCTTTGTTGAAGACACTGGCGCATCCAATGCGGCTGATGCTCGTATGCACCCTTGTCGAAGGGGAGCATTCGGTCAGCCAGCTGGAAGAGGTGCTCGACATCCATCAACCGAACCTTTCCCAGCAGCTCACGGTGCTGCGAGACGCCAAGATTGTGGAGACGCGGCGCGAAGGCAAACAGATCTTCTACCGGCTGACCGCCGAGAAGGCCGCTCAATTGGTCGCGGCGCTTTACACGATCTTCTGTCCGGAAGGTCGGCCGTGACCTCCTATCTCGTTTCCCTCCTGGGTGGGGCTCTGATCGGCCTTTCTTCGGCAATGCTCCTCATCCTGAACGGGAAGATCGCCGGCATAAGCGGGATCGTCGGCAGGCTAGTCCAGGGCATCGATGCTTGGACAAACGCTGCCTTCGTCGTCGGATTGTTGCTTGGCCCAGTCGTGTACATCGGGGCTTTTCATCACCGGCCGCCAGTGACCATGACGGCGTCGCTGCCGTTGATAATGATCGCGGGATTGTTGGTCGGCTTCGGATCCCGGATGGGTTCGGGTTGCACCAGTGGTCATGGCGTCATGGGCTTGGCACGGCTATCGCCGCGTTCAATCGTCGCGGTTTTGACGTTCGTTGCGAGCGGCGTCCTGGCTGTAGCGCTTCTCCATGGAACAGTCTTATGAAACACACCCAATTACGAGTTTTGGTCGCCTTCGCAGCGGGCACCATATTTGGCCTTGGTCTGGCACTGTCGGGGATGCTTGATCCTGCCCGGGTTCAGGGATTTCTCGACGGTTTCGGCGCCTGGGATCCGACTCTGGCGTTCGTGCTGGGCGGTGCCGTTACAGTTGCAACGGGAGGCGTGGCCTGGATCCAACGGATGTCGCGACCACTGCTGGCGGATAGATTCTATCTGCCAGAGAACTCGCGGATTGACGCCCCTTTGGTCATCGGCTCGGCAATCTTTGGCCTTGGATGGGGCCTAGGCGGGTTTTGCCCTGGCCCGGCGATCGCTTCGTTGTCGCTTGGCCTAACGCCAACGCTCGTCTTCGTAGCCTCTATGCTGGCGGGGATGTTTGCCCATGACCGCCTTCTTGTCGGGAGAACATCATGACCGGTACATTGTTTGCCGCCGTCGGCTCTGGCGGCCTGGTCGGCTTTACTCTTGGTTTGGTAGGCGGCGGCGGATCGATCCTTGCTACGCCGCTCTTGCTCTATGTTGTCGGCGTTGCCCAACCACACCTTGCCATCGGCACAGGCTCGCTTGCAGTGGCCGCCAACGCATTTGCGAATTTCGGGGGCCACGCCCTGAAGGGCCACGTCTGGTGGCGCTGCGCGCTTGTCTTCGCGGCACTGGGCTCCGTTGGTGCCCTGGCCGGATCGACGCTGGGAATGTCGATTGATGGAACGCGTCTGCTTTTCTTCTTCGGCCTGCTCATGATGGTGGTTGGTGCATTGATGGTTCGTCCGCGGCTAAGCATGTCGACGGCTGTCCGGCCCGCCGATGCCAAAATGTGTGCGATGACGGCCGCGGTCGCCGTTGTTGCCGGCATGGCCTCCGGCTTCTTCGGCATTGGCGGTGGCTTCCTCATCGTTCCCGGGCTGATCCTTGCCACGGGAATGCCGACGATCAATGCGATCGGCACGTCCTTGCTCGCCGTCACGGCCTTCGGCCTCGCGACTACCTTCAACTATGCTCTGTCGGGAATGGTTGACTGGAATTTGGCTGCCGAATTCATCATCGGTGGTGTTGGCGGTGGCTTGATCGGCATGTTGGCGGCGACGCGCTTAGCGTCCTACAAGAATGCGCTCAACCGAATTTTTGCCGCACTCGTCTTTGTCGTCGCGGGCTATGTCCTCTACAGGAGCGTTGGCGACCTTGCAGGCGGAACTCTCTCTGTTGCAGCCGGACGTCACTAATGCCCCGCTAGCGTCGGGGCTACTAATTTTTCCCGGTTGGTTCATCGGAAAACCGATGGCGGGCGGCGCGGTCCGCCGCCCTGCACAGCGATCGAATCAGAAGATCGCGTCGCCGAGCCGTTTGACCGGGCCGAGCAGGATCGAGCCGGTCGGCACGCCGTTATCGATCGGGATGGCCTTGCGCTCCGGCATGTCGGCCACCGGCGCGCCGATGTCGGCGGTCACCACGACAGGGGTCTTGTTCGGCACGCGGTCATAGAGATCGATAATGTCCTGGTTGATCAGCCGCACGCAGCCCGACGAAACCGACTTGCCGATCGACCACCATTCCGGCGAGCCGTGCAGGCGGTAGAGCGTGTCCTGATTGCCCTGGAAGAGATAGAGCGCGCGTGCGCCGAGCGGGTTCTTCAGCCCGCCCGGCATGCCGCCATTGTCGGCGCTGTAGGGCTTCAACTCCGGCTGGCGGGCGATCATCTCGTCCGGCGGCGTCCATTTCGGCCACTTCTGCTTCCACTGCACGACCGCATCGCCGGACCATTCGAAGCCGGCGCGGCCGAGACCGACGCCGTAGCGGATCGCCTGGCCGCCTTCGCGCACCAGATAGAGGAAGTGGTTGGTGGTATCGACGACGATGGTGCCAGGGCGCTGCCCGGTCGGATCGGGAACGATCTGGCGCAGATACCTGTGGTCGATCTTGTTGACCGGGATGGCGGGCAGCTCGAAGCCGTTGTCGGACATCGCCCCATATATCGTCTCATAGTCGCCGAGCGGGGGCTCCACATAGGCCGGCGGTGGCGGCTGGACGGGACCTGGACCGGTGGTGGCGCAGGCGGAAACCGCGACTGAGGCGGCGCCAAGGGCGGTGAAATTGAGGAAGGCCCGGCGGCTGAGGCGGAAAGATTCGGTCTCGTCGGTGGACATGGTTGCCTTTTCTGGGTCGCAATTCGCAGGAAAGCATGAATCCGCCGGGCGGCCTCCGGCAGCTGCAATAACAGTCGGCGGCGATAGGCGGTTCCAATTCTGGCCTCAGGGTGGACAAACAAAGGCGAAGCTGTGACCGCCATGCCTCTGTTGCGCCGCAGCAACATGCGGTTCAGGCGCCGGCCAGCAGGCCCTCGAGCGAGGGCAGAATCAACCCCGGCGCGAAATCCCGGTATTCGTCCGGCTGGTTGGTCCGGTTGATCCAGACGGTGCGGAATCCGAATTTGGCCGCACCCGCAATGTCCCAGCGATTGGAGGACTGGAACGACACCGCGCCCGGATAGAGCCGCCAGGAAGTGACCACCATGTCATAGACCGACGGCTCGGTCTTGAAGCGCTTGACCTGATCGACCGAAAAGATGTCGTCGAGGATCTGGTCGAGCGCGGCCGATTTGACCGCCGCGTCCAGCATTGCCGGAGAGCCGTTGGAGAGGATCGCGAGCTTTGCCCCCGATGCCTTGAGCGCCTTCAACACCGCCGGCACTTCCGGGTAGCAGTCCAGCCGCCAATAGGCCTCCAGCAGCGTGGCCTTCAGCGTGGGGTCGGCCGAAGGCACTTTGCTGAAGGCGAAATCCAGCGCCTGCTCGGTCAACTGCCAGAAATCGGCATAGGCGCCCATCAGCGTCCTGACCCAGGAATATTCGAGCTGCTTGGCGCGCCAGATGTCGGAGAGCAGCTGGCCGTCCGGGCCGATCTCGCCGGCATGGCGGCGCACGGCGGCATGCACGTCGAACAACGTGCCATAGGCGTCGAAGACATAGGCCGCGTGGTGCATGTCAAGAGTTTTGCGGCGCGGCGGCGCGCTACGCAAGTGCTGATTGCGCTCAAGTGCCTCTGGCCTCAACGAATTTCGCCGATGTCGGTTGACGCCGGCGGCCAAAGCATCGTCCTATGGCGGCCGGAAATCAGCCACACGGACACCAACGATGACACTGGCGGCTGCGGCGCAATCCGCGACATGGACCTATGTGGACGGCGACTGGTACGAGGGCAATGTCGCCATCCTCGGACCGCGCAGCCATGCGATGTGGCTGGGCACCAGCGTCTTTGACGGCGCCCGCTGGTTCGAAGGCGTCGCGCCCGACCTCGACCGCCACGCCGCGCGCGTCAACGCCTCGGCGATCGCGCTCGGGCTGAAGCCGTCCATGACCACCGACAAGATCGTCGGCCTGACCTGGGATGGTCTGAAGAAATTCGACGGCCAGACCGCCGTCTACATCAGGCCGATGTACTGGGCCGAGCATGGCGGCTACATGGGCGTGCCGGCCGACCCGGCCTCGACCCGCTTCTGCCTCTGCCTCTATGAATCGCCGATGATCTCGCCTTCCGGCTTCTCGATCACCGTCTCGCCATTCCGGCGGCCGACCATCGAGACCATGCCGACCAACGCCAAGGCGGGCTGCCTCTATCCCAACAATGGCCGCGCCATCCTCGAGGCCAAGATGCGCGGCTTCGACAATGCGCTGGTGCTCGACATGCTGGGCAATGTCGCCGAGACCGGCACCTCCAACATTTTCCTGGTCAAGGACGGCCATGTGCTGACGCCGGCGCCGAACGGCACGTTCCTGTCCGGCATCACTCGCTCGCGCACCATCAATTTGCTCGGCGATTACGGCTTCAAGACCACGGAGAAGGCGTTGTCGATCCGCGATTTCCTCGAAGCCGACGAGATCTTCTCGACCGGAAACCATTCCAAGGTCGTGCCGATCACCCGCATCGAGGACCGTAACCTGCAGCCCGGGCCGGTGGCCAAGAAGGCGCGCGAACTCTATTGGGATTGGGCGCATTCGACTTCCGCCGCCTGAGCGGCTAAAAAGGCGATCGGCGTTCCATTCCGGAGTTGCCCCAATCCATTCCAGACCTATGTTAGTCCGGTAGTTTCACCGGACTTTTCCACGAGGGAGTACCATCCATGGCTTTCGAGTTGCCCGCTTTGCCTTACGACTACGAGGCGCTGCAGCCTTACATGTCGAAGGAAACGCTGGAATACCACCACGACAAGCACCACAAGGCCTATGTCGACAACGGCAACAAGCTCGCCGCGGAGGCTGGAATGGGCGACCTGTCGGTCGAAGAGGTCGTGAAGCAGTCCTTCGGCAAGAATGCCGGGCTCTTCAACAACGCTGGCCAGCACTACAACCATATCCACTTCTGGCAGTGGATGAAGAAGGGCGGCGGCGGCAACAAGCTGCCAGGCGTGCTGCAGAAGGCCGTAGACAGCGATCTTGGCGGCTACGACAAGTTCAAGGCGGACTTCATCGCCGCCGGCACCACCCAGTTCGGCTCCGGCTGGGCCTGGCTCTCGGTCAAGGATGGCAAGCTGGCAATCTCCAAGACCCCGAATGGCGAGAACCCGCTGGTCCATGGCGGCGCGCCGATCCTCGGCGTCGACGTGTGGGAGCACTCCTATTACATCGACTACCGCAACGCGCGGCCGAAATATCTCGAAGCCTTCGTCGACAGCCTCATCAACTGGGACCATGTCCTCGAAATGTACGAAAAGGCCAGCGCATGACCCCGAACCGAAGGTCAGCGCAGCAAAAATCGGAAACAATTTTCGGAAAGGATCATGCGCGAAACCAAAGCGTTGCAGCGTCCTTCGCGCGCCTGAAAAGGCGCGCGGCGCTGTAATGGCCTGATCGATCCCTGAAAAGCCCCGGCGCACCGGGGCTTTCTTTTTGATCAAAGAGGATTCACCGCCCAGGCCGGCAAAAACGCCGGGAATAATCCCGCCGCCACGTCCGTTAGCATTTCGTCGCGAACTCTCTTCATCATGGAGCCAATTGAATGAGAAAGCTTGTCATCGCCATCTCTATGCTCGCCTTTGCCGGTACGATGGCGGCAGCCGATCCGCTACAGGATCGCCAGGCCCTGATGAAGGAACGCGGCAAGCTCGCCGGCCAGGTGTCGAAAATCGTCAAGGGCGACGAGCCTTTCGACGCCGCCGCGGTGCTGACGACCCTGCAGGCGCTGCAGGCAAATGCCGAGAAGTTCGATGCCGAGACGCTGTTCCCGGCCGGCACCGACCAGGGCAAAACGACGGCCTCGCCCAAGATCTGGGAAGACATGGCCGGCTTTAAGGCGGCCGGAGACAAGTACCTCGCCGACGTCAGGGCCGCGGTCGCGGCCCCTCCGGCCGATGTCGACGCATTGAAGACGCAGCTCAACACGATCGGCGGCGACTGCGGCACCTGTCATCAGACCTACAGGATCAAGAAGAGCTGATCGCCCGATATGTCCTGGCTGGGCAAGCTCGTCGGCGTCGTCATCGTGCTGGGCGGCGCCGGCGCAGCTGCCGGCTGGGTCGTGTCGGCCCCGGTCCGGCTTGATGCTGCGACCGTCGCGCAACTCGGCCCTGGCGACCCCGCCAGGGGCAAGCGCATCTTTTACGCCGGCGGCTGCACGTCGTGTCACGCCAAACCGGGATCACAGGGCGATGCCCGCTTGCAACTGACCGGCGGCCTGGAGCTCAAGACGCCGTTCGGCACTTTCGTGCCGCCCAACATCTCGCAGGACCCAAAGGACGGCATCGGCGCCTGGAGCGAAGAAGATTTCGCCAACGCCATGCTGAAGGGGGTCTCACCCTCCGGCGAGCACTTTTATCCGGCCTTTCCCTATGCCTCCTACACGCGCATGAAGCCGGCCGATATCGCCGACCTCTACGCCTTCATGAAGACATTGCCCCCGATCGCCGGCAAGGCGCCCGGCCACAGGCTCGGCTTCCCCTTCAACATTCGCCGCGGCATCGGCTTGTGGAAGCGGCTCTATCTCAGCCCCGAACCGGTGATCGCGCTGCCTGAAGGCACGCCGGCCAACGTGCTCGCCGGCCGCTATCTGGTCGAGGGGCCGGGCCACTGCGGCGAATGCCACACGCCGCGCGATTTCGCCGGCGGCGTCAAGAAGGCCGAGTGGCTGGCGGGCGCCGTGGCCGCCGAAGGCAAAGGCGTCGTGCCCAACATCACGCCCGGCGGGGCTCGCATCAACGGCTGGTCCGAGGCAGACATCGTCAACTATCTCGAAACCGGCTTCACGCCCGATTTCGATTCCGTCGGCGGCGCCATGGTCGACGTGCAGCGCAACATCGCCCAGCTGACGGCCGACGACCGCGCCGCGATCGCTGCCTATCTCAAGGCCGTCCCGCCGCATCCCAACGGGTATCCGGCGCGCAAGCCGGCAAGCTGAGATCGCGCTCATAGCGCATTAGTTGACTTTAATACTCATGTATAATAGGCGCTTCGGCCAGTTTCTCCGACAGCCCGAAGCTTGCCCATGCCCTCCATTGACCTTGTGTCCGAAATCGCCCGCGGCGAGCATCGCACCGCGCTTGTCTTTGCCGACGGGCGGACGCTCTTTTATGCGGAGCTCAACCGCCTGACGCTGCAGTTCGCCTCGCGGCTGGGACAAGCGGAAAAGCAGCTCGTGGCCGTCTCAGCCGAATCGTCCGAGCATGCGGTCGTCGCTTATCTCGCGTCTCTGCGGGCCGGGCATGCGGTGGCCATGCTGCCGCCTTGCGATGAGAGGCTATGGGACGACTTTGTTGCGGCCTTCGAGCCAGATTTCACGTACCGCCCAACCGATGGCCGCTGGCGTCTCGTCAAGGGAACTCGGTCGGCAGGAAACGCAGAGCCACTCCATCCCGATCTCGCACTGCTGCTCATGACCTCAGGTAGCTCGGGCGCTGCCAAGGCGGTGCGGCTTTCCTACGACAATCTCAATGCCAATGCGCATTCGATTGCAAACTATCTCGAACTCTCCTCGGCCGACCGGGCGGCGTTGGTCCTGCCGCTACACTATTCCTACGGGCTGTCGGTTCTCAATTCGCATCTGATTGCCGGCGGCAGCGTCCTGTTTCCCGGTGTCTCGGTCATGAGCGGCGATTTCCCGGGGACAATCGCCGATGCCGGCTGCACGAATCTTTCCGGCGTGCCGTATTCCTACGAACTCCTCGAGCGGGCGCGCTTCCGTGCCGCCGATCTGAAGGCGCTGCGCATGATGACGGTGGCCGGCGGACAGCTCAGCCCCGACCTCATCCGCCTTTATCGGGACCACATGCTCGCCAGGGGTGGCCGCTTCTTCGTCATGTATGGCCAGACCGAGGCTACGGCGCGCATCGCCTTCGTTCCACCGGAAAGCCTTTCTGACAGGGAGGAGCGGATCGGCCTGCCCATCCCCGGGGGCAGTCTGATCCTCATCGATGATGAAGGAAAGGCGATCTGGCAGCCGGGCACGCCTGGTGAACTCGTCTATCGCGGCCCGAACGTGATGATGGGTTACGGCGCGCGGCGCTGCGACCTCGCGCGAGGTGCCGAACTCAAGGCGCTCAATACCGGCGACATCGCGATACGCGACGACCAGGGTTTCTTCCGCATCGTCGGGCGCAAGAGCCGCTTCGCCAAGATTGCAGGTCTCAGGATCGGCTTCGATATTATGGAGCAGGCGCTGAACCGGGCAGGCGTCGCCGCCGCGGTGCTGGGGGACGATCGCGGGTTGTATGTCTTCGTGACCGATGCTGGCGCAACGGCAAGGGCGCATAGCATCCTCGCCGAGGCCAGCCGCCTCCCGGCCAATCTGATTTTCGTTACGGCGCGCGCGAGCTTGCCCAGGCTGGACTCGGGCAAGATCGACTATGCATGCCTGGACCAGGAGAGGCTGAAGAGGCCGACCGAGACCCGATCTGAGGCGGGTGGCGTGCTCGAAGCTTATGGTCGCGTCTTCTATCCGATCACAGTTGGCCGCAACGACAGCTTCGTCTCGCTCGGCGGGGATTCCCTCCGCTATCTGCAACTGATCATGGAGTTAGAGCGGCTTGGCGTGGACCTGCCGGACGGCTGGGAGCACCTGAGGATCGCCGAACTTGGGGGCCGCCGTGGGCTGATGCCCGGCAAGCGCAATGAGGCCAGCGGATTCCCAACCGACTTGGTGCTGAGGGTAATGGCCATCCTGCTGGTGGTGGTACATCACGAGACGCTGTGGCCCATCCCCGGCGGATCGGGCGTAATGATGCTGCTCGTCGGCTTCAGTCTGGCACGCTTCCAGTCAACCCATTTCCTGAGCGGTCGGCTCCAACTAGCGCTGAGGCCTGTGATCGACGTCCTGATTCCCTATGTCCTCATCGTGGCCGCCTACGCGGTCGCCTGGCAGGCTATGCCTTGGGCTTCGATAACGCTTACCGGCAATTTCGGCTACGCCGAGCCCGAACGCCACGAGATGATTCCCTATCTTTACTGGTTCATCGAGGCCTATACGCAGACCGTTCTCGTCTTTTCTTTCATCTTCCTGGTGCCTGCCATGCGCAGGCTCGCACGGTTGCACAGCTTCGCCGTCTCCGTCGGCCTACTCGGGTTTGCCGTCGCTGCGCGCCTTGTGATCCCGCTGCTCGTCGACATCGGCAATCGCCAGATCTTTGCGATTTACTGGGTCTTTCACCTCGCCGCCTTCGGTTGGTGTGCGGGTTTTGCCGACAACGCTGCAAGAAGACTTGCTTTGACTGGGGTTGCCGCTGTGGTGCTGGGCTATCTCGCCTTCTGGGACTCGGTCCGGTTCGGGACCACGATCAAATATTTGTTGGTCTTCGCCGCGCTCCTTGCCCTTCTTTATGTGCCGCGCATTCGCCTTCCGGCGATGGTCGGGCGGGGAGTGGTGCTGATCGCAGCCTCGGCGTTTCCGATTTATCTGTTTCACCGCTTCGTTCCGGAGCTGTTGATGGCACCGCTCGTGGACACGCTACCGGCGCCGGTCTTTCATGTGCTGGCGATTGCCGGCGGGATCGGTGTGGGCATCATCGCCGGCAAGGCTCTGGCAGGCGTCCGTACCCTGCGTGGCAGATTTGGTATTGGGCGCCAGCCGGAATTGCGCTCTGCCTAGACTAAGCGTGTAACGGTTTTCCGTCCGGAATTGCGAAAAAAATCAAACGTTTAAGGCAGTTCGGCCTACCCGACGCTGAACTCTCTAAGGCGCGTCGCGATCTCCCTTACGGGTGGCGGTCACCGAGGAAATCGAAGCCATTTTCGAAGAAATGGTTGTAGTTGCAGGTCATTTCCTCGCCCGGCGCAATGTCGCGCAATGCATAGGCCTCCTCGGAGGAAGAGACGTCGCAGTTCGGGTCGTCGGCGTGGTTCATATAGCGCGCGTCATCGGCCTCGAAAACGATGAAGTTGGGATCGCGCCGGTCCGGATAGGCATAGCGGTCGAGGTACGACTTCACCGGACCGGTCTGGCTTTCATAGGTCTCGACGGGAATGCGCCGGTCGAACCGTGGGTCGAGCTTCCAGACCAGCGTGCCCTTGGCGATGCGGTGCTTCGCGAAGACGCCGATACCCTGGATCGGCGATTTGTCGAGATAGACGTCGACGAGCAGCATGAAGGACCCTTGCGGAATTCTATGACGAGCGGGCAAAGGCCGCGCCCAAGGACGGCGCACTGCCTAGCGCGCCATACTGGCGATTGCGAGAGAAAAATCAGGCCTTGCCCGTCACTTTCAGGGCATAGGCGTAGATATAGGCGATCTCCTCCAGCCTGGAGAATCGGCCGGAGGCGCCGGCATGGCCGGACTCCATGTTGATCTTGAACAGCACCGGATTGTCGCCGGCCTTGCGGTCGCGCAGCCGCGCCACCCATTTCGCCGGCTCCCAATAGGTGACGCGCGGATCGGTAAGCCCTGCCAACGCCAGGATCGGCGGATAGGCGAGCGCTGCGACATTGTCATAGGGCGAATACGCTCGGATCGTGTTGTAATCGTCGGCCGAGGCGACCGGATTGCCCCATTCCGGCCATTCCGGCGGCGTCAGCGGCAGGCTGGCGTCGAGCATGGTGGTCAGCACGTCGACGAACGGTACCTCGGCGACGATGCCGCCAAAACTCTCAGGCGCCATGTTGGCGACCGCGCCCATCAGCATGCCCCCTGCAGAGCCGCCTTGCGCGACGATGCGGTCGTGGCTTGTGTAGCGCTCGGACACCAGGTGGCGTGCGCAAGCGATGAAATCGGTAAACGTGTTCATCTTTCGCGCCCGCTTGCCATCGTCATACCAGCCATAGCCCTTGTCCTTGCCGCCGCGGATATGGGCGATGGCATAGACGAAGCCGCGGTCGACCAGCGACAGGCAGTTGGTGTTGAAGGCGGCGGGAACTGTAATGCCGTAAGATCCGTAGCCATAGAGCAGGCAAGGCGCCGAGCCGTCGAGCTGCGTGTCGCGATGATGCATCAGCGAGATCGGCACCAGTTCGCCGTCGGCGGCGGGCGCCATCAGCCGGCGCGTGACATAGTGCTCGGGATCGTGGCCGGAGGGCACTTCCTGCGTCTTCAGAAGCACGCGCTCGCGGGTGCGCATGTTGTAGTCGAAGACTTGCGCCGGCGTCGTCATCGACGAATAGGTAAAGCGCATCGTCTCGGTGTCGTATTCGTAGGAGCCGGAGAGACCGAGGGAGAACGCCTCCTCGTCGAAGGAGATGAAATGCTCCTGGCCGCTTGCGCGGTCGCGCACGACGATGCGCGGCAGGCCGTCCTTGCGCTCCAGCCTGACCAGATGGTGCTTGAAGCCGAGGACCGACAGGATCAGCCGGCCGGGCTCGTGGGGCACAAGTTCCTGCCAGTTGGCGCGCACCGGATTTTCGACCGGCGCCGTCATGATCTTGAAGTCCTTGGCCCCATCGGCATTGGTGAGGATGAAGAAGATATCGCCGCCTTCCTCGATATCGTATTGCAGGCCGGTTTCGCGCATCGCCACCAGCTTCGGTTCGGCGAATGGCTCGTCCGCCCGCAGCAACCGGTATTCGGAAGTCTCGTGATCGTTGATGCCGATCATGATCCACTCGTTGGAGCGGGTGCCGCCGACATCCATGAAGAAACCCGGATCGGTCTCCTCATAGATCAGCCGGTCGTTCTCCGCGCCGTCGCCGAGCGCGTGGAAGAATACTTTCGAGGGACGGTGGTTGTCGTCGAGGCGGGTGTAGAAGAAACCGTCGTCGCCGGCGTTCCACACACCGCCGCCGCCGGTGCTTGCAATCTCGTCCGCAAGCTCGCCGCCGCTGGCGAGGTCGCGGACGCGCAGCGTGTAGAATTCCGACCCCTTGTCGTCGAAAGCCCAGAGCAGCTTTTTGTGGTCGGCCGAATGATCGACGCCGCCGAGCCGGAAATAGGGTTTGCCTTCGGCCTCCGCGTCGCCGTCGAGCAGGATCTCGTCCGCCCCGCCGTCGCGCGGCGTGCGGAAATAGCGCGGCTGCTCGCCGCCCAGGCGGAAGGACGAGCCATAGGCGTAGGGACCGTCCCTCATCGGCACGGTGGAGTCGTCCTCCTTGATGCGCCCCTTCATCTCAGCGAATAGCTTGCTTCTGAGTCCGGTCGTGTCGGCCATCAGCGTCGCCTGATAGGCGTTCTCGGCTTCGAGATGGGCGCGGATGCGGCTGTCGAGCAGGGAAGGATCCCTGAACATCGCCTGCCAGTTATCAGCCCGCATCCAGGCATAGTCGTCGGTGCGGGTGAAGCCGTGATGCGTATCGAAGATCGGGTGCTTCTCGGGCTGCGGCGGGCTGGCGGTCGGGAAGGAAGGTCTGGTCATTACGTCTCGCTGTCGAATTGGCTTGAATGGCGAATGGACACACCGCTCAGCAGCGGTCCAAGGGGCGGGGTTCAAGTCTGCAGAAGCTAAGTTGAGGGGGAAAGACGAAGTCCTGTATTCTGGTTGCCGCGGCTCTTGCCGTCGCTGTGACTGTCTTGAGTTTTTCCGCCCAATCTCATGCAACCGCGTTTGCCGCCTGGCAAGTGGCCGGTGTGCCGTTCGGCGACACGCTCAACGCGCGCATCATGCCTTATTGATCGACGGCCTCAATGCTTCAATGTTCGGCAACCTGGGATATATGCCGGATTCCTTGTGCCGGTTGCATGGATGCGCAAGCATTGGTCAAGCATAAGCGTTCGACCTTGATGGTCGCCACGTCGTTAAAGCTTGCTTGACGCTGCGTCAGGCTACACTGGTCTGACCAGAAAAATCTCGCTAAGTTACACCCCACACGAATTTTTGAAGCTGAATCAGCAATGTTTGATGAATATCGCTCAATATAAGTCAATATGCGAATTGACTTACTTGCTTTCTAGCGGCATTAAGATAACGCGACGCGAATCGCAGGGGGCTTTTCCTGCGGGAAAATTCGCGCGATGCCCGATCCTAGAAAACGGGCGCAGTTAGAAACAATCTCGTTGGGGCCTGAACACAATGGATATCGCCGAAACACCTTCAAAAAACAGTGACGCGCTGATCGAGCTGACGGCCGATGTCGTCGCCGCTTATGTCAGCAACAACCCGGTGCCGGTCGGCGAGCTGCCGAACCTGATAGCCGATGTCCATGCCGCTCTCGGCCGCGTCGGCGGCACGACGGAGCAGCCTTCGGCCGAGAAGCAGAAGCCGGCCGTCAATCCGAAGCGGTCCGTCCATGACGACTACATCGTCTGTCTCGAGGACGGCAAGAAGTTCAAGTCGCTGAAGCGCCATTTGATGACCCACTACAACCTCACACCGGAAGAATACCGCGAGAAGTGGGGCCTGGACGCCAACTATCCGATGGTCGCCCCCAACTATGCCGCGGCCCGTTCGCAGCTCGCCAAAAAGATGGGCCTCGGCCGCAAGCGCAAGGGCCGCTGACCGCAGCCGCCCGGAATTCCGGAATTCGACGGCGCCTGCGGGCGCCGTTTTGCCTTTGAGGAAGATTTTGGCGGGCGCCGGAGCAATTCCAGAAAAACTGCGCAGCGGTTTTCCGGCCGGAATTGCGCAAAAACAATAGCGGAGATCAGGCGGTCTGCTTCAACGCCGCTTCCGCGTCGCGCTTGATGCGCTTGACCATCGAGCGAAGGCCGTTGGCGCGCTGCGGCGACAGATGCTCGTCGAGGCCGAGTTCCCTCAGCGTCGCTTCCGCATCGGTGTTCTGGATTTCGCTCGCTGGCCGGCCCGAAAACAGCGCCAGCATGATGGCGACGAGGCCGCGTACGATATGGGCGTCGGAATCGCCCCTGAAGTCGATCACCGGATCGGCACCCGGTCCCTGCTGGGTAGTCAGCCAGACCTGGCTGACACAGCCCGGCACCTTGTTGGCGGCGGTCCGTTCCTGTTCGGGGAACGGCGGCAACGCCTCGCCGAGCTCGATCACATAGCGGTAGCGGTCTTCCCACTCATCGAGCAGGGAAAAGTCGTCGCGGATCGTTCGGATCGAGGTCGTCATTACCCCGCATATAGTGGCCCGGCGCTGCCGCGTCACGGAAAAACAAAGACGCCGCGGACGTCGAGAGGTCGGACGGGTCCGCGGCGTTAGAGCAATTCCAGGAAAAGTGTGAAACGGTTGGGTTCGGCGACTTCGCCGTAACTCTCCGTCCGGGATCGCGCCAAACTAAAGAGCCAGGTGAGCGGCTGAAAAAGGACATCAGTTCTTCGCCGTCAGCGTCACCGGGATGTTGACCTTGGCCGGCAGCACGATGTCTTCGGCGACGCTGCCGGTGGTTTCAACCGATGTGTCGGCAATCTTCGTCTCCGGCGCGCCTGCCCGCTGGTCGTCCAGCATCGCGGCGGCGATCTTTGCGGTTTCCTTGGCTCGGACGGTGATGGTGTGCATGGCCGATTTGCCCGTCTCGCAGACATCGGGCTTGCGCTCGCATATGCCGGCGATGTCGCCGACCGCCTCGCGCGCCGCAAACAGCGCCTGGATCGGGCCGACGCTCTCGCGGCCATCCTCGTCGGAGCCGACGCCAAGCGGCAGCGCCAGCAGCACCAGCGAAAACCAGAAAGCCATCCTGATCAGAAAGCCCATCTCAATGCCTCTCGTCCGTGAGCGGATCATGCATCATCGGCATGACCTCTTTATGGGGGGATAATGGCACGGGCGCGCAAAGGACGGCTTGCGCAGAAGCCATGCATTTTCCTCAAATTTTAGGCAAATTCGAAACGACTGGTTTTGCAATCGATTTGTCTCAAATCTCACCAATTGCATTAACTTTATGATAACCATATATCTAGTTGATTATAAAGAGAAATTTATGGAAATAGACGAAGCGATCGGCCAACTTTGCAGGGCTCGGGTACCCCGTCGCGGCTAACGCTCCGTTTACCATGGCGGCAACTCGACGCGCTTTGTTGGTCCGGCGTCCCGATATTTGACGTGGGCAAGGCGTTCGCCGCGTTAGCCTTATCCATTCCTTAAACGCTGAATGCGAATTTCAAGCCAATTAAGAGTCACCTGCATGAGCAGGGCAGTTTCACGACCGGGTACGAGTGCGTTGAGTTCGATTTCGGCCAGATACGTTCAATTGCCTGGTGCGATGGCTGCCGGCTGCGAACGCATGGTTCACCCGACCATCACGGAGCCGGGCGAGCGCTTGCGCCAGCGCCGCTTCATCGGCGTCATGCTCGCTGCTCCCTTCCTTGCGGCGGGTGCGGCGGTGACTTTGGTCACGTCGAGCCTCGGCGCGGCCGTCACGGTCGCCGCGATCTTCGCCGCCTTCGGCCTGTGCTGGTTCGCCGCGCTTCTGGTGGCGGCCACCGGCCACATGGCGTTCGCCAGCCGGGCGGCGATCGCGATGGGCGGCCTCGCCCTTGCCGGCGCCATCACGTCGGCAGGCGGGCTTGCCTCGCCGGTCGCTCTTTTGGCGGTCGCGTTACCGGTCGAAGCGTGGTGGATCACCGGATCACGCCGCGCGGCCTTATCGGGAGTGCTTGCGGCACTCGCCGCCATTCTGCTGCAGCCCTTGGCCGGCCACCTCCCGCCGCTCGGCGCGACGGAGATCGCCACCTGGCACTGGCTGCTGCCGCTCGCCTGGGTGCTGACGCTGCTTCCGCGTGCGGCGGCTTTCAGCAATGCGGTCGACGCGCGGCCGGCGCAGCATGCCGGCGATCGCCTCGAGGATGTCATCGACGCCGTTATCCTGCGCGTCGCCCGCCAGGGCGAGGTGCTCGATGCCTCCGCCAAGTCACGCTCGATCCTCAAGCTGGCGCCGGAGCTGCTGTTCGGCACCGGCCTGTTCGACCGCATCCATCTTTCCGACCGCGTCGCCTACCTCACCGCGCTCGCCGACATGCGCGACGGGGTGCTGATGCGCCGGCTCGACCTGCGCATCCGGCTGCCGCGCGACGGCGGCACCGGCCAGTCCGCCGGCAATTTCCGGCCGTTCCGCCTGGAATTGATGCGCGGCGAGTTCGACCAGGACCTCTTCACCCTGATGCTACGCGAGAATGATGACGTTGCCGCATTGCGCGAGGAAGTCGCCGTCGCCAAAGAGGCAGCCGCCGCTGCCGAAGTGGCCAAGGGCCGCTTCCTGGCGGTGGTCAGCCACGAATTGCGCACGCCGCTCAATGCCATCATCGGCTTTTCCGACATGCTGCTGCATGAAATGTTCGGTGGCTTCAGCGATCCGCGCCAGAAGGAATATGTCGGTCTTGTCCGGGATTCCGGCCAGCATCTTCTGTCGGTCGTCACCTCGATCCTCGATGTTTCGCGCATCGAGGCAGGCGCCTATGCGACGGAGCCGGAGCCGTTCCGCTTCGTCGAGGCGGTTGACATGTGCCGCTCGATGATGCTGCCGCTGGCCCAGGCAAAGAGCATCGCGCTCGACGCGCAGGTCGCGCCGGATGCCGGCGAGATCAATGCCGACCGCCGCGCCGTGCAGCAGATCCTGATCAATCTCGTTTCCAATGCCGTGAAGTTCACCCCCGATGGCGGCAATGTGGTGATCGGCGCCAAGCGCGTCGGCTCGCGGCTGCATTTTTGGGTGAGCGACACCGGCATCGGCATCGCCGAGGAGGATTTCGCCAACCTCGGCAAGCCGTTCATGCAGATCCAGAGTGACTACACGCGCCGTTTCGAGGGAACCGGACTTGGCCTGTCGCTGGTCAAGGGCCTGGTGGCGCTGCACGAGGGCACGATGTCGATCGAAAGCGCGCCGGGCGAGGGCACCACGGTGACGATCAGCCTGCCGGTGAACGGGCCGAAGCGGCGCTCGGGCGCGCCCTCAGGCGTGCTGCCCATGCCCGCGGCTAAGCCGAAGGGGGATGCAAATGGGGAGAGAAATGGCGCGCTCCGCAAAACGGCCTAAGGTCGTCGAACCCGAGCGCGGGGTCCTTGGCGAAGGGGCGGTGGCCATCGGCCAGCTGATCTCGCGCAATCCGGTGCTGGTTGGCGGCTCGACCGCCTTCCTGGTGACGCTCTTCTACGTGTCCGCCAACGCGCTCTGGTACCAGCCTTTTCCGCACGCGGGCGCCTTCTTCGCCACCCGCAGCATCGAGAATTTTCCGCACGCCTCCAACGAGCCGGAGACCACCATCAACATCGTGCGCCAGGTGCCGCCGCCGCCGCCGGCCAAGCCCGACCCGGTCGTCCAGCAGGTGCAGGGCATTTTGAAAGATCTTAATTTCTATGACGGCACGGTTGACGGCATTTCCGGCCCCGCCACGCGCAAGGCCATCCAGGCCTACCAGATCAAGGTCGGGCTGACGGCATCCGGCGAGATTGACGGCACGCTGCTCGACCAGCTCGGCGCCAGGCAGACGACGGCGGCCATCCCGCATCCGATGCCGCGCCCGGTCGATGCCGCAACCGCAACCGCCGCGGCCGCCAAGCCGGCCGCGATCCCGGTCTCCGCCACGGCCAATGGCGCGACGCAGGCTCCGGACGCCCGCATCGTCAAGATCCAGGCCGGTCTCAAGGCCTTCGGCAATAACGACATGCAGCTCGACGGCATGGTCGGCGCCCGCACCAAGTCCGCGATTAAGGAATTCCAGGCGCTGTTCGGCCTGCCGGAGACCGGCGAGCCGGACGAGGCGGTCTACGTCAAGATGCGCGAGATCGGCCTGACGAACTGACAGGTACGCAGCCGTCGCAAGGCAACGCAATCGCTGAAGCCGATTTCAATAGTTGACATCTATTGCTATATTGCGGCGGTCCAGGCAGGAGGTCACCATGCCAAACTACGCCCTCAGCGAACACTACGAGAACTTCATCCGCAAGCAGCTCGAATCCGGCCGCTACAACAATGCCAGCGAAGTGGTCCGCGCGGGCCTGCGAATGCTGGAAGATTTCGAGGCGGAGCGGGAGAAGTGGCTGCGTGTCGAAATCCCATCCCGTCTTGCCGAGCTTCGGCAGGATCCAGCGAAGGGCATCCCGGCCGACAAGGTCTTTTCTGAACTGGAAACGCGTCATCGTGTGAAGTTGGCGAAAGCCAAGTGACGATGGGGCATGAGGTAATTTTCCATCCTCAGGCAAAGGCAGAGCTGGAGGAACTCTAGAGCACATCGCGGAGCGCGCCTCGCCCACAATCGCTTGGAATTTCGTTGCCGGTATTCGCGATCATTGCCAAAACCTCTCAACGTTTCCTGCGCGGGGCACCGAGCGGACCGAGATTATGCAGGGGTTGCGCATTGTCGGCTATCGCCGCGCTGTCAGCATCGCCTTTGCCGTCGAGAGCGAACGCGTGCTGATCTTGGGCATCTTTTATGGTGGGCGAAACATCACGCCGGAATTGTTAGGGGAGCGGTTATAAGGCCTGAGCCAATCCTGCAGGTACGGCGCCAAGCGGCGACAACCGTTCCTGTCACCGGCTCAGTGCTGTAAGGAACCGCGGATGTCGTCCGGAACCCTGTCATGCGCGTGACCACCGATTTGTGGGTATCGGCCCTGTTGCGCCGGGTGTTCGCCGCCGGCGGCTTTGCCGCCGTGGTCAAGCGCGGCGCGATCGAGGCAGGCGCCGTCTTCGTGCTGTCGCGCGGCCGGCTGGGGGAGGTTGCCCTCTACGGGCCGGCGCCGCAGACGAGCTACGATTCGGCAAAGCCCGACGAGCGCTTCTTCACTTTGCTCGGCTCCGGCGACGAAGGCGCCGCCTTCGATGCGCGCCTGGAGAAGGAAAAAAGATTCGATCCCGATATCTGGGTGGTCGAGATCGAGGCGGGTGCCGTTCCCGCCGAGGAGCTTCTATCCGTCAAGACTGAATGAGGCAGGATCAGGAAGCCTTCAGGCTGGCCTCGTCGCTGTTCGACGCCTGGCGGCGCTCGGAGCCCTCCGGCGCATTGCCGCGGATTGCCCGCGACAGCGTCTCGGCCTTCCAGGCACGCACCTTGTCCAGCGCCGCCTCGCGATTGAGCTGCTGGTAGCGGTCGAGGAACAGCCGGATCGCCTGCGGATGCGGGAACTCCGCGGGATAGACGGCGACCGCGATCAGGAACGCCCTGTCCTCGGTCAGATCGAGCGCCCTGAGCGCCGCAAGCAAGGCAGTGTAGCTCGACTGCCCGGTCACCGCACGGGCGGTTTGAAAGTCGATCTCCAGGGCATCTGAAAGGGCGGTCTGGAAGAAGGCGGCGTTCCCCGTCAGCGCGGTCTCGCGCAGCTTCACATAGGCCGATTGGCCGAGGAACGTATCAACGGCGGCGCCTTCACCGGCCGGGCGCATGATCGAGCGCAGCCGGTGCCGCGCATTTTCCGCTGCCCCGCCGGGAACCGGGCGCGCGGTGTCCCGAGTGGCAACCGGCTCCGGCTTCGCCGGCGCAGGTTTGGCGACGGTCTCCGGCGGCCGCGTCCTTACCAGGGTTGGCTTCTCCAGCGCGCGGACCAGGTCGGCAATCGTCGGGTTGAGCGCCTTGCGCCGCGCGATGGCGCGCGCATGCGGCAGGCCGTGACGACCGATCAAAGCGATGAGGTCGATGTCGCTCAGCGCGTTGGAGCGGGTGAGCAGGGGGGCCGCGATCTCGACCGGCTCCTCGGCCAGCCGCCGCACCAGCGCGGCCGGCGCGTATTCGCATTCGGAGAGCGCGGCGGCGACATAGCGACGGGATTCGACCGAGACGTCGTTGAACAGCGGCAGCGTCAGATCCTCGAGCTGGGCGATCTCGCGGCGCGAGGGGCGTGTCAGCGAGCAGAATGCCGACACGGCGGCGCGGAACAGCCTTTCGGCTTTTCCCGCTTCGGTCCGGATAGCGATTTGCCTGAAATCGGAAGAAGACACGGAAGATACGCCCGACACTCGACACGACCCTGGCCCGCGCAATCCAGCCGTGCCGGTTTGGCGTCTCCAGGGAACAAAGATCAACTTAGCGACGATCCGTTAGCGCTCCGTTAACCCTCTGCCCGCCTTAATCGACTTGGAGGCGTAGCGTTGTGCTCCGGGGCAACCGAGAGGAATGCGCGAACCATGGGCATGGTACTGTCTTTCGTGCCGCGACCGGCACCAGTCAATCGAGCAAGTCACGACACCGGCACGGCGTCGGCGGTCATTATTTTCCCCGGCGTTCGCTACGAGCAGAAGCCGCTGATCGGCGAGGCGCGTCCGGCGGACAAGCCGGTTTCGCCGCAACCGCCAGTCCCGCACCACTGATCGGCTTGGATTGTCAGTAGTCCTGTAGCTCGCAGGCACTCTGCTCGAGAAAGCGCGACACGGTCGGCTTCCAGCTCTCGTCCGGCACGAAGGCGCGGACGACGAAAATGCCTTCCTCGATCGGCGCTTCGACGAAGATCGCGCCCTGCAGATCCTCCGGAAGATCGCGCCGGACATCTATCATCTGCGCCGGCGTCAGCACCACGGCGTCGAGCTTTTCGCCGTTGGCGTTGTGGTCGTTGAAGGAATAGATGTTGTGGCCGTTGCGATCATAAACCGAGGCCGACCAGAACGGCACGTCGCCGGGCGCCCTGATCCGCACCAGCCCGTCGGCCAGGTCGAAGCGGCAGGCGGCGGCGTAGAACAGCGGGTCGACCGACTTCACCACCGGCGCGCCGCCGGCTTCGGCGTCCAGTCGCGCCATCTTGTAGAGATCGGAGGCCATCGCCAGCCGCGACCAGGCGTCGCGCTCGGAAAATTCCGGCACCAGGAACAGCACGACGATGTGCACGATGCCGGCGCCGAGCAGGCCGAGGATCAGGGCGTGCAGCAGGCTACGCATTGCAGCCCGCCTTCAGGATGCGCGGCAGCGTCACGTCGGAGAGGCCCGTGCTCGAGGCAATCGGCGTATCGTAGAAGGTGAGCACGAAATACATCTGGCCGAAGCCGTTGGTGAGCAGCCAGTTGCCGGGGGCAGGGCGATTGCCGACCGAAATGTCGACCGTATTGTCGGGCTGGCGCAGCACCTCGTAGGATTGCAGCGCGGCAGGCCTTGCCTTGCCGGTGTCGATGACGCCGAGCGACTGGTCGGCGGCATAAAGCGTCCAGAACCTGGCCGTCGGATAGCCGCCTTCGATCGTGTAGGCGCATTCCCGCTTCAGCGGCTCGCCCGCCTCGTCGCGCTCGGCCACGAAGGACAGGCCCTCGGCCCGGCCGAGCGCCAAAACACCCTCGCGCGCCACGCGCGCCTTCGAATAGGGATCGGCGGCCAGCATGCCCACTTCGGGAAACGCTGTCCATTGGCCGATGCGGATCGCGCCGACGCCATCCTGCGCGTTGAGCGCGTACCAGACGCTGCCGCCACCCAGCCCGATGGCCATGGCAAGCGACAGCAGCGTGAGGAAGGCATTCTTGAGCATGAGGGGCCGCAACAGAGGAGGTTGCTCGGGATATCGCGACGCGGGGCCATGTGGCAAGCCGGCTTGATTTGAGGCCGGTTAGAGCGCCGACAGCGTCTCCCGCGGGGCGGGCGCGTCGAGCACGTGTGCAGCCTCGAACAGCTTGGTCATTTCCCTCAGCGTCTGCGTGGTCCGGCTGGAAAGCACCGGCGGGCGCTCGGCCTCGGCTTGCGCAGCCGCCGCGTCAGCCTCCTTCTTCGCCGCCTCCTCGGCCTTGGCGGCGACTTCCGGATCGACCCACGGATGCTCGATGCCCGGGATCGGCTTCAGGTCGATGTTCTGGTGCGCGTAGACCATCAGCCGCTGCCAGACCATTGCCGGCAGCGTGCCGCCCGTCATTTTGTTGGTTGCCGTAAAGTCGTCGTTGCCGAGCCAGACGGCGGCCGTGTAATTGCCGGTGAAGCCGACGAACCAGGCGTCGCGATAGGACTGCGTCGTCCCGGTCTTGCCGGCGACGACGATATTGGGCAACTGCGCGCGTCTGGCCGTGCCGATCGCCGGCACCGCCGCCAGCATGGTGTTCATGTATTTCAGCGCCTGTTCCGACAGCACGCGGTGCGGAGGCGGCGCGTCCTTGGCCCAGTCATAGACCACCTCGCCGGTGCGCGTGACGAGCTGCGTGATGCCGTGGCGGGAGCCGACGAAGCCGTTCTGTGCAAACACGCTATATCCTGTCGCCTGGTCCATCACCGTCATGCCGGAGGTGCCGAGCACCATGGTCTTATGCGATTCCAGCGGCGATTCGACGCCCATCGATTCGGCCATCGCCTTGATCGGGCCGACGCCGAGATAATCCTTGGCGAGCCGCACCGGCACGGTATTGATCGATTTGGCGATCGCCGTGATCAGCGTCACGTTGCCGGCCGAGCCGCCATTGTAATTGTGCGGCGACCAGCTGCCCCAGCTGATCGGGCCGCCGGACACGACTGAATCCGGCGTGAAGCCGTGCTCCATCGCGGTGGCATAGACGTAAGGCTTGAACGAGGAGCCGGTCTGGCGCAGCGCCTTGGTGGCGCGGTTGAACTGGCTGGTGCCGTAGTCGCGGCCGCCGACGATGGCGCGCACCGCGCCATTGGTCTCGATCACCACCACCGCGCCTTCGGTGACGTTGTATTCCTTGCCGAACTGGCGCAGGTGGAACTCGACCGACTCCTCCGCCGCCTTCTGGATGTTGGCATCGAACGTGGTGTGCGCCACCAGCGAGTGCTGGCCGGGCTTGGCGATCTTCTTGACCTCGTCGAAGGCCCAGTCGAGGAAATAGTCCGGGCTCTTCTGCTCGCCGCGGTCGACGACATCGGCCGGATGCAGCCTCGCCTGCAGCACCTGGCCCTCGGTCATGAAGCCGGCGTCGACGAGGTTGGAAAGCACCACGTTGGCGCGGGCGCGCGCCGCCGGCAGGTTGATGTGCGGGGCGTATTTGGTCGGCGCCTTGAACAGGCCGGCAAGCATGGCCGCTTCGGCCAGGTTCAGGTCCTTGACGCTCTTGCCGAAGTAGAAATCCGCCGCCGCCTCGATGCCGAACGTGCCGCCGCCCATGTAGGCGCGGTCGAGATAGAGCTGCAGGATCTCCTTTTTGGAGAGGTTGGCCTCCAGCCACAACGACAGGAAGGCTTCCTTGATCTTGCGCTCGAGGGTGCGCTCGTTGGAAAGGAACAGGTTCTTGGCGAGCTGCTGGGTGATGCTGGAGCCGCCCTGCACGACCGAATTGGCCCGCACATTCTCGAAGATCGCGCGGGAGAGACCAAGAATATCAATGCCGTAATGGTCGAAGAAACGCCGGTCCTCGGTCGCCAGCACCGCCTTGATGACGTGGTCGGGCATCTCGTCGACCGGCACGGAATCGCGCTGGATGATGCCGCGCTGGCCGATCTCGTTGCCGTAGCGGTCGAGGAAGGTGACGGCGAAGTCGCCCTGGCCGCGCCAGTCGCTCGCGGTGATCTGGAAGGCGGGCATGGCAAGCGCGAGCAGCACGACGAAGCCGCCGGCGCCCATGGTGAAGCCTTCGCTCAGCACCTCGATGATGCTGCGGCGCCAGCCATGCAGCCGGAAACGACGCGAAAAGATGGTGGCGGCTTCCCAGAACTCGCGCGCCTTGAAGCTGATCTCGTAGAGCGAGGAATCGAGCCAAGCGTCGACGGCAAGCAGCGCGGAGGCGATCCGGCCTCTTCTCTTGCGTGGTTTCGAAGGACTTGCCATTCCAGATTTCCCGCCGAGCGTGCTTTCGCCCGAAACAGGATGCGGGCAGTTTCAGGGGGAGCACCCTGTCAAACTATTCGACCATTTTATCACTGCTCACAAGAGCAGCGAAGCCACAGCACAGCTTTGTTGATTGGAAGCGCACCGACCACCATTATGGTTCGGGGTGCTCTCGACCCCGTTCATCTGAACGGCCGGCGCCACGGGAGGCCGCTGTGGTGCTTGGGAACCGCACGTCCAGCATATGTTCGGCAGCATTCCATCTAGCCTCCTGGTATTGACGAAGGGCGAAGATGCTGACGGCGAACACCAACATGCCAATTCCGGTTGCCGCGACGATACCCGGGACTGCGACGGCTTTCGCCAGCACGCCGGTGAAAACACCTGCGATGACACTGGCGATGACGCTCACCATCCCCGCAGTGCTCATGAATGATTGCCAGTGCGAGGAATGAAGGGCTTTGCTGACGAGCAATGCCTCCTCGTCGTCGTGACGGGAGTGGATCAAGTATTTCTCCACGCCGGGAGCCGTCTCCACGAAATAATGCCGGATGCGAGCCATGCCACGTGCAAGGACCATGTCCTCGATTGCGACCTGGACCGCCCGAACGAAGGTGACGATGCCGATGAAATACAGGCAGGGAAGCAGGATCAGGCTGAAAAGAACGAATGGCTGGCCCATGCTCGTCACTTGAGCGACGAAGGCCAGCGCGACGGTGGCGCTGGAAACGGCGGTCAGGAAAAGGACGGCGCGCGAATTGGCCTCCTGGATGGTGGCCGACCGCGCCGTCTGCAACACGAAATGTTCGGTCGTGAGGCATTGCAGGGTTTGATCACTGGTCTTGCCCTCGTCCGTCGCCATTGGATGCCGTCAACTCGCTGCCTTGAAATGACTGCGTGTCTGTGATGCACCTTGAACTGAAACAATCTTCAATTGTTCCAAATGCATCCGATTCTTCGTAAGGCCGCGAGACGTGGGTCTCCGACCGCCGTCCGCTTGAACGAACAGATGGGAACTTCCGCGGCGTCGCGCTGGCGTTGGCGGACGACGATTTCGCCGGGGAAAGGGACGGCGCTGTCGGTGCATATTGTCGGCGTCGAGCGGCCGGCGCGCGTATTGCGGCCTCGCCCTACAACCCGCAAGGCAGGCGATGCGGCAATGAGGAGGTTGTGCCATGATTGATGAGGCCGCACGTGATCTTAGGCGCGAGCGTCGGCGCGGACGCGCCGGCGAGGCGGGCAGCGAATCGAGCCGCCGTCCAAATTATCGCTCGCTGAAGAACCCGTTCCTGCCGCAGCCGGTCTTTTCCGACGACCGGGTCGCCGCCATTCACGACACGGCGCTGCGGGTGCTGGAAGAGCTAGGCATCAAGGTGCTGCTGCCGCAGGCGCGCGCCATTCTTGCCAGGTCCGGCGCGCTGGTCGACGAGGACAGCCAGATGGTGCGCATCGGCCGCGATATGGTCGAGGCAGCCCTTGCCTCGGCGCCGCGCTCCATTCCCGCCTTCGGCGGCGACCGCTCTCGCGACCTGATGCTCGAACTCGGCTCGATGACCTTTCTGGCCGGCTCAGGCGCGCCGAACGTCACCGATCTCGAACGCGGCCGCAGGCCGGGCACGCTCGCCGCCTTCGAGCAACTGACCAAGCTGATCCAGCATTTCGACGTGCTGCATATGCTCGGCCCCTGCATCGAGCCGCAGGACGTCGACAATCGTGTCCGCCACTATGCGGTCAATCGGGCGCAGCTAACCCTGTCCGACAAGTTCCCCTTCATCTTCGCGCGCGGCACGCCGCAGGTCGAGGACGGCTTCGAGATGATCAGGCTGGCGCGCGGCCTTTCGCAGGATGAGTTCCGCACCGGCGCCTATTGTTATACCGTCATCAACACCAACTCGCCGCGCCAGCTCGACATCCCGATGGCGCAAGGCATCATCGACTTTGCCAAGGCCGGCCAGGTGCTGATCATCACGCCCTTCTGCCTGGCCGGCGCCATGGCGCCGATCACGGTGGCCGGCGCGCTGACGCTGCAGCATGCCGAGGCGCTGGCGGGCCTGACCCTCGCCCAGATCGTGCGTCCCGGCGCGCCGGTGGTCTATGGTTCCTTCTCTTCCAATGTCGACATGAAGTCCGGCGCGCCGGCTTTCGGCACGCCGGAGCACGTCAAGGCGACGCTTGGCGCCGGCCAGCTGGCGCGCTTCACCGGCCTGCCCTGGCGGTCCGGCGGCGGCAGCGCCGCCAACACATCCGATGCGCAGGCAGCGCATGAGACGCAGTTCGCGCTGTGGGGCTCGGTGCTTGCCGGCGCCACCGTCTGCATCCATGCCGCCGGCTGGCTGGAAGGCGGCTTGAGCGTCTCCTTCGAGAAGCTGATCACCGACATGGAAGCGCTGCAGACGATCGCCGAGCTTTGCGTGAGCACGCCGGGCGATGCCGAAGCCATCGGTTTCGAGGCCATCGCCGAGGTGCAACCCGGCGGGCATTTCTTCTCGGCCGGCCACACCATGGCCCGCTACCGCACCGCCTTTTACGAGCCGCTGGTCGCCGACTGGTCGAATTTCGGCAATTGGACGCAAGCCGGCTCGAAAAATGCCACCGAACGCGCCACCGGCATCTGGAAGCGTCTGCTCGCCGACTTCCAGCCGCCGCCTTCGGCCGCCGCCACCGCCGGCGTGCTCGACGCGTTCATCGCGCGGCGCACCGAAGAGGGCGGGGCCGCTCCGGTGTCGTAAGATCAGTCGAGCAGCGAGACGGCTTTGCGCGAATATGTGGCGTTGCTGACCTGGGCAAGCATGAAGGCCGCCACGTCGGCGCGAGGCAGGATCGGCAGCAGCGATTTTGCCCGAATGCCGTTGCCGTGGCGGAACCGGCCAGTAGCGGGGCCATTGCCAAGCCTGGGCGGCCGAACGATCGTCCAGTCGAGGCCGGACTGCGCGATTAGTCTTTCTTTCGCTTCGTGATCAGCCACCTCATGACGCAGCACGAGCGGCGCGATGATGCCGCCGAGCAGCGGCCCCAATTGTCGACGGCTGTCGCTGACGCCCAGGAACGATTGATAGATGAGCCGCGCGGGACCGGTCCGCTGCATCGCCTCGACGATGAAGCCGATGCCGGCAATCACCGCCGCATCGTGCTTCAGCGGCACGCTGACCCCGAGACAACTGAGCACCGCGTCGTGGCCGCGAATCGCGCCGTCCACCGCCTGGCGGTCAGCGACGTCTCCGATGATTACCCTCAGATGCTCGTCGCTGACGGCAAATTTGCTCGGCGTGCGGACGAAGGCAGTCACCATGTGGCCCTCCGCCAACGCCGCCGAGACGAGGCCGCGCCCCGTCGCGCCGGAGGCGCCAAAGATCAACAATCTCATCGTCAGTCTCCCGGTTATCGTCAGCGCGGTTTGCGCCCGGCAACGAAAGCGACGGGTGCTCCCGCCGGACCGGGCAGCAGCTTTGTGTCGGCATAGCCGCATTCCTCGACCAGGGCCTGCGCTGCACCGTTCTCGAAAACTGTGCCGCCCCACATCGTGGTGCGAAAACCTGCGAGCGCGTGTCCCAGTGCATCCGGCCCGGGATTGACCATTGCCAGCAGCAACCAGCCGCCCGCCTTCAGGGCCGCCCGGCAGCGCGGGACGATTGCTCTGACATGTGCTTCCGGGATGAAGGCGCTGGGTACGAAAGCGAGGTCGAACACTTCCTCCAGCTCAACCTCCTGGCCGAGACCGATGCGCAGTGTGATACGGTCCGCGTGCCCGGCCGCTTTCACATTGGCGTGTGCCTGGGCGATGGCGTCGGCCGACGGGTCGATGCCGACGGCCCGCAGTTCCGGCCACTCCCGCAGCATAGATACCGACAGTGCGCCGACGCCGACGCCTATATCGAGGAAAGCAGCACCTGGCTTGTCGAGCCTCTCCGGCAGACCGGCAAGCTGCGGCGCGATTGATCGCTTGAGCAGCACAGGGAAACCGGCGGAAACGTCGCCGAGGGCCTGCCGCAGGCTGGCTTCCGCGGTCTCCGCGCCGGCGGATGGCGCCGACAGGAGCTTGCCGCCCGACAACAGGTCGACCTTGATGCTCGCCAGCACGGGCAAAAGCTCGGCGGCGCTGGCGTCGGCAACCACGTCCGATACGCCGAGGCTGCCGAGTACAGCTTCGGTGCGCCGAGCCGCTTCATCGTCCAGTGCCGTGCCACGCAGCCGCGCCTCCAGCGCAAGGCCGAGCGCCACGAGCGCGTTTAACGATGCCGCGTGCCGCGCCACTACCGCTCGCAGGTTTTCCATGCCCATGGCTCAGCTCTTCTGATACGGATCATGCCGATTCTGGCGCCGCCGGCGTGATCCCGCCATTGGCGATTTTCGCGCAAGCCTGTGCGGAACGGCACAAGCATCCGGCGCCGAGCTGGTCTAGAATGAGCCCGTGATGACAACCGGCGAACCCGACTGGAACGATCTGCGCTACTTTCTCGCCACCGCGCGGGCGGGAACGCTGTCAGGCGCGGCCCGCGCGGCGGGCGTGCGGCACACCACGGTCAGCCGGCGCCTGGCCGCACTCGAGGCTGCGCTTGGGGTCGCGCTGGTGGTGCGCCGCCCGCAAGGCGTCGAGGTGACGCCGCTTGGCCAGAAATTACTGCCGCTCGGCGAGGATCTGGAACGCGCCATTGAGGCGATGACCGCCTTGGCCCGCTCGGGTACGCACCGCGTCAGGCTGGCGCTGCCGACCGGGTTCAGCCCCTTCTTTACCGAGCGCACGGCGGCTTTCCGCAAGGCCTGTCCCGAAATCAGCCTCGAATTGACCAGCGGCAGCCGCCCCGTCGATCTCCAGCATGGCGAGGCCGACCTCGCAGTCAGGATTGGGCCTGTTATCGACGAAACGCTTGTTGCACGCAAGCTTTGCGTCTCGGGCTGGTCGCTCTACGCCTCCCGGGTCTACCTTGATCGCCATCCAATGCCGATCGATCCACATCGACTGTTCGGGCACGACATCATCGGCTTTCACGAGAACCTTGCTGGCGTGCCCGGTGCCCGCTGGGTCGAAGCGTACGGCAACGGCGCGACGATCGTGTTTCGCGTTGCGGAAATGACCGAGATGCTGGCGGCGGCGCTCGGCGGCGCCGGGTTGGCGGCGATGCCCTGCATGCTGGCGGAACCCGAACCGCGTATGGTGCGGCTCACCCCCGATATTATCGGCAGCCACCCAGTTTCGCTTGTCTATCGCCGCGAGATCGGTGATGAGGCGCCGGTGCGCGCCGTCATCCGCTTCGTGGCCGCCGTAATCAAGGACCACGCGGAGTTGATCAGCGGTGAGCCGCGCCGACTTCCAGAAAGCGGGTCTCGGATCGGGCCCGTCGATCTGGCGAAGTGAGCGCAACGCGGTTACGGTGGGTGCGAAACTGCCGGCGTAAGATTTGTTCAGGGCGTGTCAGGCGATGGGACGATAAATGACGGCGCCTGGCGATTTGATGCAGGCCTTGTTCCTCAGGCTGAAAAGCGATTCCTCGCTGTCGGCCCTGCTCGGCGGCGCTGGCCTGCTCGAGCGGGCAAGCCAGAATGCCGCCTTTCCGCATGTCACTTACGGCCGCACCAGCGCGTTCGATCTCGAAAGCGGCGCCGATGACGACAAAGATCAGCTCGTCACGCTGCATGTCTGGTCGAAGGCGCAAGGCGAGGCCGAGACGCGACTGATCATGGATAGCATCAGGTCGCGCCTCGACGGTGCTGCGCTTTCTATCGGCCCGCGCGGACAAACACGCCTGTCGCTGGAATTCGCCGAGGCGCGCTATGACGAGGACCTCGCCGTCCATCACGGGCTGCTGCGCTTTCGCGCCGTCACGCAGGAAACCGCCTGACAGCCAGCTCGATCCAACTCCCCGCTCTAGAGCGTTTCACCGTTTCACGGAAACGGCGAAACACTCTATCTGTTTGTTTTTACGCAATTCCGGACGGAAAACCGTGTCACACTTTTCCTGGAATTGCTCTAAATCTGCGCCTGGATGGCGGCCTTGTCGATGACCGACCAGACCTCGCGGATTCGGCCGTCGTGAAATTCATAAAAGACATTTTCGGCAAAGGCGACGCGCTTGCCGTTGACCGGCAGGCCGAACAGCATGCCCTTCGGCCTGCAGTCGAAATGCAGGCGGGCGGCCACGCGCGGCGGCTGGCTAACCAGGAGCTCGATGTTGAAACGCAGATCCGGAATGGCCTGGAAATCGCTCTCAAGCATGCGGCGATAGCCCGCCAGTCCGACCGTCTCGCCATTATACTGCACCTCCTCGCCGACGAAGCGGCCGAGACTGGCCCAGTCCTCAGCGTTCAGGCAGGCGATGTAGCTTTTGTAAAGGTCGGCGAGTTCCTCGCTCGTCACGGCGCGCTCCATTGTCATCGGCGTTCAGCACGTTAACTAGTGCCGGACCCGGCACGCGAAAACCATAAAAATCATAGCCGTGCAGCTGGTTTTGCGGTTATGAATCTGGAGCCGGCTTGAGGGATTTGGGCGGCAGGAATGCAATCGGTTGTCTCGCGTTACGGGGGTATGGCGGGCATGGATTTTCGGCCGTTCACCGTTCATTTCACGTTCAGCACGTATGCGTTAGAACCGTGATCATGAAAAATTTTGGCTCTAACCTCCGAACCGCCATGCTGGCGCTTGCCACAGCCGGACTGTTTGCATCGCAGGCGAGGGCGATGCCGCTCATCGAGCCGTCGGTCGAACGGCCGGTCGTGCTCGCCGCCGGCGATTGCTACGCCATCGGTCAGCAGGTCGCGGCGCAGAATGGCGGCACGCTCGCCAAGGCCTCGCAGTCGACGCGCGGCGGCCAGCAGGTCTGCGTCATTGTCGTCCTGGTTCCCGGCAAGGACGGGCAGCGCCCGCGCCGTTCGGAAATCGTCGTCCCGATGAACTGACGCTCCTTTTGCCTTTGAACAGGCTCGAGTTTCCCAGGCCGGCGGAATCGGCCTATATTTCAACCCGTCAACAGGCTTCAACCCATGCGCGTGCTCGTCGTCGAGGATGACAAGGATCTCAACCGGCAGCTGGCGGATGCGCTGGTCGATGCCGGCTATGTGGTCGACCGTGCTTATGACGGCGAGGAGGGGCATTTCCTTGGCGACACCGAGCCTTACGACGCCGTCGTCCTCGACATCGGCCTGCCGCAGATGGACGGCATCAGCGTCGTCGAACGCTGGCGTCGCGGCGGCCGCAAGATGCCGGTGCTGATCCTGACCGCCCGCGACCGCTGGAGCGACAAGGTGTCGGGCATCGACGCCGGCGCCGATGACTATGTGACAAAACCCTTCCACATCGAGGAGGTGCTGGCCCGGGTGAGGGCGCTGATCCGGCGCGCCGCCGGCCACGCCTCATCGGAGCTCACCTGCGGCCCGCTCAGGCTGGACACAAAGGCCTCCAAGGCCGATGTCGACGGTGTGCCGCTGAAGCTGACCTCGCACGAGTTCCGGCTGTTGGCCTATCTGATGCATCATATGGGCGAGGTGGTGTCGAGGACGGAGCTGGTCGAGCACCTCTATGACCAGGATTTCGATCGCGATTCCAATACCATAGAGGTGTTTGTTGGCCGGCTGCGCAAAAAGATGGGCATTGACATGATCGAGACCGTGCGTGGCATGGGCTATCGCATGCGTGAGCCGGAGGCGTGACGCGGAACCGCTGCAGCCGACAACCATGAGGACACGCGTGCTGCGGCTCTGGCCGCGCTCGCTGACCTTTCGCGTCATCGCCTTTTCCACCATCTGGGCGATACTGACGCTGGTCGTCATCTTCACCTTGATTACCACGCTTTACCGCCAGGCCAGCGAGCGCGGCTTCGACAGCCTGCTGTCGGCGCATCTGTTCAACCTGATCGGCTCTGTCGGCATTTCCGACAACGGCGCGCTCACCGGCTCGCCGGACCTTGGCGACCTGCGCTTCTCCGAACCGAATTCGGGCTGGTACTGGTCGGTGGAGCCGGCCTCGGAGGGCGTGCATGGCGAGATCCATTCCTCCTCGATGACGACCTCGATCCCGTCGCCGAGCGTCGCCGAAGTGCCCTTCAACGCGAACTTCCAGCGCAGCTACGCCTCAGACGGCATCAAGGGCGAGCAGTTGCACGTGTTCGAGAGCGAATTCGTGCTCGATGCCAAGAACCGCGCCGCCCGCTTCCGCGTCATGGGCAACCACAGCGAGCTCGAGCAGGAGATCGCCAGCTTCCAGCGTCGTTTGCTCACCTATCTGTCGCTGTTCGGCGTCGGCATGATCGCCATCAACGCCATCGCCATCCTGATTGGGCTGCAGCCTTTGCGCCGTGTGCGCAATGCGTTGGCCATGGTGCGCGAGGGCACGGCGCAGCGGCTCGACGGGCGCTTCCCGGCCGAGATCGAGCCTTTGGCCAGCGAGACCAACGCGTTGATCGAGAACAACAGGCGCATCGTCGAGCGCTCGCGCACGCAGGTTGGCAATCTCGCCCATTCGCTGAAGACGCCGCTTGCCGTGCTGATCAACGAGGGCCGCGCGCTCGGCGGCGCCAAGGGCAGTCTCATCGCCGAACAGGCGGCCTCGATGCAAAAGCAGGTCGACCATTATCTGCAGCGGGCGCGCGTTGCGGCCCAGCGCGACAGTGTCGTTTTCCGCACGCCGGTGGCGCCTCTGGTCGAGCGTATGGTGCGCGTGCTGCGCAAGCTCAATCCGCAAACCAGGCTTTCGCTGTCGCTGCCGCCGGCCGAGATCATTTTTGCCGGCGAGCGCGAGGATCTGGAGGAGTTGCTCGGCAACCTGCTCGACAACGCGATGAAATGGGCGAAGAGCGCTGTCGCCGTTTCCGTTGCTCCGGCGATGGGAAGCGCCAACCTGTTCGACATCGTTATAGAGGATGATGGTCCGGGCATTCCCGAGGACAGTGCGCGGGAAGTGCTGAAGCGCGGCAGGAGGCTCGACGAGACAAAGCCGGGGACGGGGCTTGGGCTTGCCATTGTCGCCGACCTCGTCAACGAGTATGGAGGCGCCCTGGCGCTGGAACGGTCCGGCATGGGCGGCTTGAGGGCGGTGGTGAGATTGCGGAGCCTTCAATAATGTATTTTATCGATTTGCGTGAGGGCAGCTGCGGCCAAATTTCCGACAAATATCAATACTATGCGCACGCCAGTTTCCCCGACGGCGCGGCCGCCAGTCCATCTCGCTCAAGAAATCCATCCCGACCAAAAAGTCCATCTCGCTCAAGAGAACCGGTTGCTGGCATGAAGATTTGCGTCGCGCTCGTTTCCGCTTTGCTGGCCGTTTCGGGCTGCACCACGCTCGGCAGCGGTGGCCCTGCCTCTCCGCTGACGCCCGTCGCCACGCCGCCGGCCGGCGGCAAGGTGTCGACCGGCATCGTCTCGGCGATGAATGGCGGGCTCATCGGCGGATCGATCGGCTCAGGCCTGAGCGACGCCGAAAAGCGCAAGGGGCTGGAGGCGGAGTACAAGGCGCTGGAATACAACACCAGCGGCCAGAAGGTGACGTGGAAGAGCGACAGTTCCAATCACTCGGGCGAGGTCGTCGCCGCCCAGCCTTACCGGGTCGGCTCGCAGGATTGCCGCCAGTACACCCACACCGTCTTTACCGGCACCTCGGGCGTCACCGCACGCGGCACCGCCTGCCGCAATGCCGACGGCAGCTGGACGCCGCTGACCTGACGGCGCCTTAGAGCATGATCCCGAAAAGTGGGAACCGGTTTTCGGAGAAGATCATGCTCCAACAAAGAGTTAGACTGTGATGGCGATTCAACGAAACGCCATCACAGTCTAATGCATGTCGCCCAAAAGTGACCTCGGTTTTGGGACAACGACATGCATAAGACCTAAAGCATGTCGCGTGAATCCTTTTTCACGCGACATGCTTTAGTCGGCGCCATTGATGTCGATCAAGGCCGGGCGGCGCATCCGCCGTCAAAGCGTCGCAGTGCGCCTGTGTTGGCAGGGCGGGGCTCTGCCTTTATTGGAAGAACCATGCTGTTCTGGGTCATAGCCGCAATCCTCACGCTGGGCGCCAGCCTGGCGGTGCTATTGCCGCTTGCCGGCGGCACCAGGGGCGCATCGGCTGCCGGCGACCACGACCTCGAAGTCTATCGCGACCAGCTGTCGGAACTCGAGCGCGATGTAGCGCGCGGCCTGATCCAGCCGGCTGAGGCGGAAGAAGCGCGCGCCGAGATTGGCCGCCGCATCCTGCGTCTCGGCGCGGCTGCTCAGCCCGGCGCAGAAGCGCGGCGATCCTCGCGCGCCGCAAGATTGATCGCCACCGCCGCCGTGCTGGCGGTGCCGCTGGTGAGCTGGGGGCTTTATGGCGAGCTCGGCTCGCCGGACCTGCCGTCGCAGCCGCTTGCCGAACGGCTCGCCAAGAACCCGGCAGACTCCTCGGTCGATGAGCTTGTCGCCCGCGCCGAGGCGCATCTCGCCGCCAACCCGTCCGATGGCAGGGGCTGGGACATACTGGCGCCGGTTTATCTGCGCCTGCAGCGTTTCCCCGACGCGGTGACGGCCTATCGCAACGCCATCAGGCTCGACGGCGACAGCGCCACCCGCCGGGCCGGTCTTGGCGAGGCAATCGCCAACGCTGCCGGCGGCATCGTCTCGGCCGACGCACAGGCCGCCTTCGAGGCGGCGCTGAAGCTCGACCCGGCCAACGCCAAGGCGAGCTTCTATCTGGCAATGGGCCTGGCGCAGGAAGGTAAGAAGGCCGAAGCCGCGGCAGCCTGGCAAAAAATGCTTGGCCAGCTTGCGCCGGATTCGCCCTGGCACAGCGCCGTCCAGCAGGCACTGGCCGAGACGACGGAGCCCGCGGTTGCAGCAGGCGCGCCGGCCAGCGGACCAGACGCCCAGCAAGTCGAGGCGGCGCAGCAGATGTCGCCGCAGGACCGGCAGGCGATGATCGAAACCATGGTCGCCGGCCTCGACGACAGGCTGAAGCAAAATCCCCGCGATGAGGAAGGATGGATGCGGCTCATTCGTTCCTATGCCGTGCTCGGCAAGGCCGACCAGGCGCGCGACGCCCTCGGCCGCGCTGTCGCCGTTTTTGGCGCCGACAGCGAGGAAGCAAAAAAATTAACCGCCCTTGCCGCCTCGCTCGGCGTGACGGCGACGGAGTAAAGGATGACGCGTAAGCAGAAGCGATTGTCGGTGATCCTGGCGGGGCTGGCCTTTCTTGCCGCCGCTACCGGGCTCACCTTCTACGCGCTCGGCCAGAAGGCGTCCTATTTCTACATGCCGGCCGATCTCGCCACGGCAACCATCCCGCCCGGCCAGCGCATCCGTCTCGGCGGCCTGGTCGAAAAGGGAACTTTCGTGCGCGGGCAGGGCGCTACCGTCGGCTTCTCGGTCACCGACAAGCAGAAATCTGTCAAGGTCACCTACACCGGCATCCTGCCAGATTTGTTCCGCGAGGAGCAGGGCGTCATCACCGAGGGCGCCTTTGGCCCGGACGGGGTCTTCGTCGCCGACAGCGTGCTGGCCAAGCATGACGAGCGCTATATGCCCAAGGAAGTCGCCGACGGCCTGAAGGCCAAGGGCGTGTGGCAGGAAAGCAAGAGTGAATAAGCGGGTTCCGCAAAAGTGCCACGCGGTTTTGCGATCAGAACCTGCGGCAAACAGGTAAAAGATGGTTGAAACCGGACATTTCGCCCTCGTGCTGGCCTTCGCACTGTCGCTGGTGCAGATGCTGGTGCCGCTGGTCGGCGCCCGCACCGGCAACCAGCGCTTGATGGTGGTCGGCGGCCCGGTCGCCGTCACCGGCTTTGCGCTCACCGCGCTCTCCTTCGCCGCACTTGCGGCCGCCTATGCCGGCTCCGACTTCTCGGTGGCGAGCGTGTGGGAGAATTCGCATTCGCTGCAGCCGATGATCTACAAGATCACCGGCACCTGGGGAAACCACGAAGGCTCGATGCTGCTCTGGGTGCTGATCCTGACTTTCTTCGGGGCGCTTGTCGCCGTCTTCGGCGCCAACCTGCCGGCGACGCTGAAAGCCAATGTGCTGGCCGTCCAGGGCATGATCGGCGCCGCCTTCTTCCTGTTCATCCTGGCGACATCCAACCCTTTCATCCGGCTCAACCCGGCGCCTATCGAGGGCCGCGATCTCAACCCGGTCCTGCAGGATCTCGGCCTCGCCATCCATCCGCCGCTGCTCTATCTCGGCTATGTCGGCTTCTCGATCTGCTTTTCCTTCTCGGTCGCCGCCCTGATCGAGGGCCGCATCGACGCCTCCTGGGCGCGCTGGGTGCGGCCATGGACGCTGGTCGCCTGGATGTTTTTGACCGGCGGCATCGCCATGGGCTCTTACTGGGCCTATTACGAACTCGGCTGGGGCGGCTTCTGGTTCTGGGATCCGGTCGAAAACGCTTCCTTCATGCCATGGCTTGCCGGCACCGCGCTGCTGCATTCGGCCATCGTCATGGAGAAGCGCTCGGCGCTGAAGATCTGGACGCTGCTGCTCGCCATCCTCACCTTCTCGCTGTCGCTGCTCGGCACTTTCCTGGTGCGCTCCGGCGTGCTCACCTCCGTGCACGCCTTTGCCACCGACCCGACACGCGGCGTCTTCATCCTTTGCATCCTGACGCTGTTCATCGGCGGCTCGCTGGCGCTGTTTGCATTGCGCGCCTCGAGGCTCACCGCCGGCGGCCTGTTCCAGCCGATCTCGCGCGAGGGCGCGCTGGTGCTCAACAATCTGTTCCTCACCACCGCCACCGCAACGGTGCTGGTCGGCACGCTCTACCCACTGGCGCTGGAAGCGCTGACCGGCGGCAAGATCTCGGTCGGCGCGCCGTTCTTCGACCTCACCTTCGGCCCGCTGATGCTGCCGCTGCTTGCCATCGTGCCATTCGGGCCGCTGCTTGCCTGGAAGCGCGGCGATGTCTTTGCCGCCTCACAGCGCCTGATGGCGGCCTTCGCGATTGCGCTCGCAGCGATGCTGGTCACCGGCCTGTTCATCGATGGCGCCTCGGTGTTTGCTGCGCTCGGCGTCGGCCTTGCCGTCTGGCTGGTTTCCGGCGCGTTGACCGACCTTGCGGTGAAGTCCGGGGCCGGCTTGGTGGCGCCTGCCGTAATGCTGAGGCGCTTTGCCGGACTGCCGCGCTCGGTCTTCGGCACCGCGCTTGCCCATCTCGGCCTTGGGCTGACCTTGCTTGGCATCGTCGGCACGCTCTCCTTCGGCACCGAAAAGATCACCACCATGCGCCCCGGCGAGACGATCGAACTTTCCGGCCATTCGGTGCGCTTCGAGGGGCTTTTCCCGCAGAAGGGCCCGAATTACTCTGAGGACCGCGGCCGCTTCCTGCTGATCGGCGCCGACGGCAATCCGGATGGCGAGATCACTTCTGCCAAGCGCTTCTATCCGGTGCGGCAGACGGTGACGACCGAGTCCGGCATCAGGACGCTGGGCCTCAGCCAGCTCTACCTGTCGCTCGGCGACGAGGCCAATGACGGCTCCGTCGTTGTGCGCCTGTGGTGGAAGCCGCTGGTGACGCTGATCTGGGGCGGCGGACTGGTGATGATGGCCGGCGCAGCCATGTCGCTGATGGACCGCCGTCTGCGCGTCGGAGCGCCCGCAAGGCGGCGCAAGACAGCCACTGCGGCCGTGTCCGCGAGCCCGATATGAAGGCGAGATTTTCGCTCGCCTCCCTGGTGCTGCTGCTGGCGCTTCTCTTCGCCGGCGTCGCCCAGGCGGTGAAGCCCGACGAGGTGCTGCAGGACCCGGCCTTGGAGGCCCGCGCCCGCGCGCTGTCCGAAGGTTTGCGCTGCATGGTCTGCCAGAACCAGTCGATCGACGAGTCCGATGCCGACCTCGCCCGCGACCTGCGCGTCCTGGTGCGCCAGCGCCTCGTTGCCGGCGATACCGACCAGCAGGTGATGGATTACATCGTTTCGCGTTACGGCGAATTCGTGCTGTTGAAGCCACGCTTCAGCCTGCGCAACGCGCTTTTGTGGGGCACGCCGGTGCTTCTGCTGCTCGTCGGCGGAGCCTTCATCGTCATCAGTGCCCGCTCGCGCCGCGCCGCGCCCGATAGCCCCCTGAACGCCGAGGAACAGGCGGCGCTGGACAAGATGCTGCGGGATTAGGGCACGAAGTGAGCAATGCGGAGGTTAGTCGAAACGCCTGCGCCGTCGTCTCGTCATCCACGGGCGAAGCAAGGAGCGAAGCGACGCGGCGCAGACCCGAGGATCCATTCCGTGACTTCGAGGCGTCGCGGCCGTCCAGAATTCTGCTCCGTGGCACCCCTCGCGCGAGGTAACGGAATGGATCCCAGGGTCTCCGCGACGGAGCTTCGCTCCTGCTTTGCCCTGGGATGACGACGTCGCGGGTGCGTCCGCCAAGCCTCAGAGCGCGGCATACCTCATCCCTTGTCTTTACGCTCGGCTTCCACGGCCTCGATCACAGCGTCGATTTCCACCATCGCAACTTCGTGAGGCACAACACGGCCCGCCTTTGCATCGGCTATCCCGCGCTTGATGCCTTCGATCATCTTAGTCTCCGAATCGATTGAGACTCGAATTCGCATCGTACGGCCTTTGGTCATTTTGAACCTCGTGATCCCAATGCATCCCTGCCGCTCCTCAACATTACAAAACTTTCATGTATCGGAAATGGCGCCGTAATGTGCGGCTCTCTAATCCTCTTGCCCGAGGATGCTTCGCCTGAGCGCATCCACTCTAAAGAGGATAAGAGACCCCATGAACATTGCCCCCGATTCATATTCCCGTACCCGCAAGCGCCTGTTGGCGGCCGTCGCCTCCCTGGCTGTTGTCGGCGCGGTTGGCGCGGGCGCGCTCGCTACCGGCACCGCCCCCGTGCTGGCCGATGCGGTGCGCGTCCAGGCTCCGCAGGTACCGAGCTTCGCCGATGTCGTCGAGCGCGTCTCGCCGGCGGTCGTCAGCGTCAAGGTCAAGGCCAAGATCCAGCCGACCGCCGATGACGGTTCCGATGACCAGGACGGCTTCGACAATTTGCCCGACAATCCGCAGCTGCGCCGCTTCTTCAAGGAGTTCCGCGGCTTCGGCGACCAGGGCGGCCAGCAGTTCGGCATGCGGCCCTTCGGCCATCGCAACCGCGGCAATGGCGAGCCGCGCCCGGTCGCGCAAGGCTCCGGCTTCTTCATCTCCGAGGACGGTTACCTCGTCACCAACAATCACGTCGTCTCGGAAGGCTCGAACTTCAGCGTCGTCACCAATGACGGCAAGGAGCTCGACGCCAAGCTGATCGGCACCGATCCGCGCACCGACCTCGCGGTGCTGAAGGTCGATGGCGGCGGCAGCAAGTTCACCTATGTCGACTTCGCCGACGATTCCAAGATCCGTATCGGTGATTGGGTCGTCGCCGTCGGCAACCCGTTCGGCCTCGGCGGCACCGTCACTGCCGGCATCGTCTCGGCCCGCGGCCGCGATATCGGCGCCGGTCCGTACGACGACTTCATCCAGATCGACGCTTCGGTCAACCGCGGCAATTCGGGCGGCCCGAGCTTCAATCTCAACGGCCAGGTGATCGGCATCAACACCGCCATCTTCTCGCCCTCGGGCGGCAGCGTCGGCATCGCCTTCGACATCCCGGCCTCGACCGCCAGGCAGGTCGTCGAAGACCTGATGAAGAACGGCTCCGTGCAGCGCGGCTGGCTCGGCGTCGAGATCCAGCCGGTCACCTCCGACATTGCCGAGTCGCTCGGCCTGAAGTCGGAAAAGGGCGCGCTGGTTTCGAGCGCCCAGGATGCCGGTCCCGGCAAGAAGGCCGGCATCGCCGCCGGCGACGTGATCACCCAGGTCGACGGCAAGGACGTTGCCTCGCCGAAGGAACTCGCCCGCCTGATCGGCGCCTACCCGCCGGGCAAGTCGGTCGATGTCACCGTGCTGCGCGACGGCAAGACCGAAACCGTCAAGGTCGACCTCGGCACGCTGCCGTCGAGCGACAAGCAGGCCTCGAACAACGACAGCAAGCCAGCCGCACCGGCCAAGGCCGACACGCTCGCCGATCTCGGCCTCACCGTCACTAAGTCGGAAAATGGCAAGGGCCTGGTGGTCACCGATGTCGATCCCGACAGCGACGCCGCCGACCGCGGCATCCAGCCCGGCGACACCATCACCTCGATCAATTCGGTCGAGGTGAATGGCACCGACGACGTCTCCAAGGCAATGGCGGACGCCGCCAAGGCGGGCCGCAAGGCTGTGCTGATGCAGATCACCCGCGACGACTCGAACCGCTTCGTCGCGCTGCCGGTCGGCAAAGGCTGATCGCTTCAAAATGTTAGGGCGCTGCGCGCCCAAGGAGATGCGCGGCGCTCTAAGCGGCTTTTCCCTGTGGTGGATCAACACCCCCGAGCCATCGCCGGGAAAACATGGGGCCGAACACGTTAGTCAGTCACCGTGTTTCGCTCCTGGCGGCAGCGGGTTCCCATCCCCGCTGCCGCTTTAACAAAGCACGTCGCCCAAAAGTGGAAACCGGTTTTGGGATAACGACATGCGAGACAAAGAGCATGTCGTGGCGCCGCTCAGGACGACGACGGCCAAAAGGGCTCAGTGCAATGGCTGCCCCTCAACCTTCAAGTGAAATCGCGTATAACGGCTCCATGAAGATTCTGGTCATGGAAGACGATCGCGAGGCGGCGGACTATCTGCAGAAGGCCTTCGCCGAGGCCGGCCATACCGCCCATGTCGCCGGCGACGGCGAGACCGGCTTCGCGCTGGCCGATGCCGGCGACTATGACGTCATGGTGATCGATCGCATGATGCCGCGCCGCGACGGCCTGTCGGTGATCGCAGCCCTGCGCTCCCGCGGCAACACCACGCCGGTGCTGATCCTGTCGGCGCTGGGCGAAGTCGACGACCGCGTCACCGGCCTGCGCGCCGGCGGCGACGACTATCTGACCAAACCCTATGCCTTTTCCGAACTGCTTGCCCGCGTCGAGGTGCTGAACCGGCGCGCCGGCGCACGTGAATCCGAGACCGTCTACCGGGTCGGCGACCTCGAGCTCGACCGGCTTTCGCATTCGGTCAAGCGCGCCGGCCGCGACATCACGCTGCAGCCGCGCGAGTTCCGCCTGCTCGAATATCTGATGCGCCATGCCGGCCAGGTGGTGACGCGCACCATGCTGCTCGAGAATGTCTGGGATTATCACTTCGATCCGCAGACCAACGTCATCGACGTCCATGTCTCGCGGCTGCGCGGCAAGATCGAGAAGGGCTTCGACAAGCCGATCCTGCACACGATCCGCGGCGCCGGCTACATGCTGAAGGGCGGCTAGGGAGCAAGATGGCTCTTTCCCTGCCGGCCATCATGAAGACGACGGCGGCCCGGCTTTCGGCGCTTTATCTTCTGCTTTTCGCGCTCTGCGCGGTGCTGCTCGTCCTCTACATGACGTCGCTGTCGGCGCGCATGCTGACTGCGCAGACGCAGGAGACCATCAACGACGAGGTGCTGGGCCTGGCCCGCGCCTATCAGCGCGGCGGCCTGCCGGTGCTGGTGCGTGTCGTCGAAGCCCGCTCGCGTCAGCCCGGCGCCAATCTCTATCTGATCGCCGACGCCAACGGCCAGATCCTGACCGGCAATGTGCAGAGCCTGGAGCCGGGAGTCATCGAGACGGAGGGTTGGACGACCGAGCCCTTTTCCTACCAGCGCTTCGGCGAGGGCGAGCTCGATCGTCTGCGCAGCGGCGGTTCGGACCAGTCCGCGCCCCCGGCCAACGAGGGCAACACACCACAATCGACAGGTGAGAAGGGTCACAACGCCATCGCGCTGGTGCTGAGGCTGCCTAACCAGATGATCATGCTGGTCGGCCGCGACCTCGGCGAGCCCGAGCGCTTCCGCGCCGTCATCAGCCGCGCGCTGACCCTGGCGCTCGGCATGATGGGCCTTGGCGGCATCCTGATCTGGTTCTTTGTCGGGCGCGCCGCGCTGAAGCGCATCGACAGCGTCTCCGACGCCAGCCGCCGCATCATGGGCGGCGATCTCAGCGGACGGCTGCCGGTCACCGGCGCCGGCGACGAATTCGACCGCCTGTCAGAAAACCTCAATTCGATGCTGGCCAGGATCGCCATGCTGAACGAGGGCCTGAAGCAGGTCTCCGACAACATCGCCCATGATCTGAAGACGCCGCTGACCAGGCTTCGCAACCGCGCGGAGGCGACGCTTGCCGGCAGGCACAAGACGGAGGACTACCGCCAGGCGCTCGAAGGCACGATCGCGGAGTCCGACCAGCTCATCAAGACGTTCAACGCCATCCTGATGATCTCGCGCTTGGAGGCCGGCTACTCCTCCGAACAGACCGGTCCCGTCGATCTCGCCGCCACGGTAAGCGACGTCGCCGAGCTCTACGAGCCGGTGGCGGAGGAGGCGGGGGTCGCGCTGGAAACGACCGTAGCGGAGGCCCTCACGATCAACGGCAACCGCGAGCTGATCGGCCAGGCGCTGTCCAACATCGTCGACAATGCGATCAAATACTCGACCGACGCAGCCGAGACGCCGAAAGTGCGGGTGGTGCTGGAGCGCGCTGGCAACGAGATCAAGCTTGCCGTCACCGACAATGGCCATGGTATCCCCGACGACGCCGATCGCGCCCGCGCCACCGAGCGCTTCGTGCGGCTGGAGAAGAGCCGCTCGCAGCCGGGCTCCGGGCTGGGCTTGAGCCTCGCCAAGGCCATCATGACTTTTCACAACGGCAGGCTTGATCTTTTGCCAGCCAATCCCGGATTGTCCGTGGTCATGAGTTTCCCTGCACGGGAGACGCACTGATGGCGGTGACGATGGCCAAAAAACCCAGGCAACAGGAATGGCAACTCAGCCCAACGCTGGCGCTTCGTCCGCTAGATAAGGACCATGCCAGGCGGGAACTGTCGGAAATCGCCGACGCTGCGGAGGAAGAAGGTCTTTCCCGTCTCGCTGCTTTTCTGGCGGGCGAGGGACCGTGGCAGGATCTGCTCGCCGCCGTCTTCGACCTCTCGCCCTTCCTGCGCGACATAGCGCGAAGACGCCCCGCGATCCTCGACACATTGTTCGACGGGTCCATCGAGGCGCGGCTGAACGCCATCGGCGAGGCGGTCGGCCGCGTGGCGCAGGCTGATGCCGTCTCGGAATCGAGTCTGATGATGCAACTCAGGCAGTGGAAGACCGAGGCGCATTTCCTGATTGCGCTGGCCGATCTTGCCGGCGAGGCCGAAACCCGCCTTACCGTGCGCCGCCTCAGCGAACTGGCCGATGCTTGCACGCGCGCCGCTGTCGATTTCCTGCTGCTCGACGCGCATGGCCAAGGCAAGCTCAAATTGCCCGATCCGAAACATCCCGCGCGTGGTTCGGGCTGGATCCTGCTCGGCATGGGCAAGCTCGGGGCGCATGAGCTGAATTTTTCCTCCGATATCGACCTCATCGCCTTCTTCGACCCCGAGGCGCCGGCCGTCATCGATCCGCTCGACGCTACCGAGCTGTTTTCGCGTCTCACGCGGCGGCTGGTGCGCATCCTGCAGGACCGTACCGAGCACGGCTATGTCTTCCGCACCGATCTGAGGCTGCGCCCCGATCCCGGCTCGACGCCGCTGGCCATCCCGGTCGAGGCTGCACTTCGCTACTACGAGGCGCGCGGCCAGAACTGGGAGCGCGCCGCCATGATCAAGGCGCGGCCGGTGGCCGGCGATCCGACGCGCGGGTGCGGTCTTCCTCAAGGAATTGCAGCCCTATGTCTGGCGCAAATACATGGACTATGCGGCGATCGCCGACGTCCATTCGATCAAGCGCCAGATCCACGCCCACAAGGGCCATGGCGAGATCGCGGTTAAGGGCCACAACGTCAAGCTCGGCCGCGGCGGCATTCGCGAGATCGAGTTCTTCGTCCAGACGCAGCAGCTGATTGCCGGCGGCCGCTTCCCGGAGCTGCGCGGCCGTGAGACGGTGCCGATGCTTGGCCAGCTTGCGGCGCGCGGCTGGATTACCGCCGATGCGCGCGATGCGCTGGCCCGGCAATACTGGTTCCTGCGCCGCGTCGAGCATGCCATCCAGATGGTTGCCGACGAGCAGAGCCATATCCTGCCCGACGATGACGAGGAGCTGGAGCGCATCGCGCTGATGCTCGGCTTTGCCGGCGAGGCGGAATTCGCCGAAACTTTCCGCGCATCGCTGCAGCAGGTCGAGCGCCATTATGCGGCGCTATTCGAAACCGCGCCCGAACTGTCGGCCGGTATCGGCAATCTCGTTTTCACCGGGGATGTCGACGATCCCGATACGCTGCGGACCTTGCATCGCCTTGGCTTCCAGCGGCCGAGCGACATTTGCCGCGTTATCCGCGGCTGGCATTTCGGCCGCTACCGCGTCACCCGGTCGGCGGAAGCGCGCGAGCGGTTGACGGAGCTGACGCCGGCGATGCTAAAAAGTTTCGGCCAGACGCGCCGCGCCGATGAAGCGCTGATCCGTTTCGATGAGTTCCTCGCCGGCCTGCCGGCCGGCATCCAGCTGTTCTCGCTTCTGCAGTCGAACCCAGCGCTGCTCAAGCTGATGGCGACGATCATGGGCGCCGCGCCTCGGCTCGCCGCCATCATCACGCGCCGCCCGCATGTCTTCGACGGACTGCTCGATCCGGCGCTGCTGACGGAGCTGCCGGACCGCGCCTATCTCTCGGCACGCCTTGCCGCCTTCATCGAGGGCGACCGCGCCTATGAAGACGTGCTCGACCGGCTGCGCATCTTTGCCTCCGAACAGAAATTCCTGATCGGCGTCAGGCTGCTTGCCGGCTCGATCGATCCGGCCCGCGCCGGCCGCGCCTTTTCCGATCTCGCCGACCTCACCATCGAGGCGGCGCTCAACGCGGTGATCGCCGAGTTCGCATTGCGTCACGGCAGGATCGCAGGGGCCAGAGTGGCGCTGCTCGGCATGGGCAAGCTCGGCAGCCGTGAGCTGACCGCCGGTTCCGACGTCGACCTCATCCTGCTCTATGACCACGATGCGGATGCGGAAGACTCTGATGGCGAAAAGCCGCTGGCGCCCTCGCACTACTATACCCGCATGACGCAGCGCCTGATCGCCGCCGTTTCGGCGCCGACGGCTGAAGGTGTGCTCTATGAGCTCGACCTGCGCCTGCGCCCTTCAGGCAACAAAGGCCCGGTCGCCACCCATATCGATGCGTTCAAGAAATATCAGCGCCAGGACGCCTGGACCTGGGAGCATATGGCGCTGGCAAGAGCACGCGCCATCGGCGGCGATCCGGCGCTTTGCGCCGAGCTTGACGCCGAGGTGGCCGCGATTCTGGCGCTGCCGCGCGACGCGGCTAGGGTCAAGGCGGAAGCTTCCGAGATGCGGGCGCTGATCGAGAAGGAGAAGCCGCCGCACGACGTTTGGGACATCAAGCTCATTCCCGGCGGTCTCATTGACCTCGAATTCATCGCCCAGGTGGCGGTCATATCGGGCAATGTCGAGCCCGGCCGCCGGGCGACCGCAACGGCCGATGTGCTCGCGCGGCTGGCTCCCGGTTTCGCAGGGATCGATGTTCGGCAGGAGCTTTGCGAGGCCTACAGTCTCTATCTGGCGCTGACCCAGATGATCAGGCTCTGCCTCACCGGTGAGTTCCAGCGGGACGATGTCCCGCCGGGGCTGTCGGATCTGCTTCTGGCGGTCACCGACCTGCCGGATTTCGGTGTGCTGGAAGCACACCTCAAGGAGACGTCGCGGAAGGTCAGAAAGGATTTCGAGATTCTGCTTCGCGTGGGAGCACCGACTTCGCAAGGTTAATCCACGTCTCATTCCTTCACACCCCATCTGTCCGGCAGGACAGAGGGGGTGCTGTCCCGCCGACGTAGCGGATTTTTCAATGAAATTTACGCCGCCGCCTTCACCGACGGCGGCGACTTCTTCAGCGGGATGCGTACCGACACGATGGTGCCGACGCCTTCGGTCGAGCGGATCTTCAGCGCGCCGCCTTGCAGTTCGGCCAGCGAGCGCGAAATTGCAAGGCCGAGGCCGGAGCCGGCGTGGTTCTTGGAGAACTGGTTCTGCACCTGCTCGAACGGCCGCCCGAGCTTGCCCAGCGCCTGTTTGGGGATGCCGCAGCCATTGTCCTCGATGGTCAGCACCAGCGCGCCTGAGGCGTGGCGCGCCCGCACTGTGATATGGCCGTCCTGGCCGGTGAACTTCACCGCGTTGGACAACAGATTGATGGCGATCTGTTTGATAGCCCGCCGGTCGGCGAAGAGCCGCATCGTATCGGCGATGCGCGTTTCCACCGTGATCGACTTTTCCGCCGCCTGCAGCGAGATGACGCGCACCGTCTCCTTGATCAGCGGGCAGAGGTCGATTTCCTCGCGGTCCAGCGAGAACTGGCCGGCTTCGATCTTCGACATGTCGAGGATGTCGTTGATGACGCCGAGCAGGTACTTGCCACTGCCGTTGATGTCGCCGGCATATTCCTCGTAGCGCGACGAGCCCAGCGGCCCGAACAGGCCCTGCTGCATCAGCTCGGAAAAGCCGATGATGGCGTTGAGCGGCGTGCGCAGTTCGTGCGACATATTGGCGAGGAATTCGGATTTGGCCCGGTTGGCAGCCTCGGCGCGCTCGGTCTCTTTCATGTATTTGCGGTTGAGTTCGACCAGCTCCTTGGCGCGTTCCTCCTCGGCGCGGCGGGCGAGGCTGAGGTCGTGGATGGTCGCCATCAGCCGGCGCTCGCTGTCGACCAGCTTTTCCTGGTGCAGCTTGATCTGGGTGATGTCGGAGCCGACCGAGACGATGCCGCCGTCCCTGGTCTTCAACTCGTTGACCTGCAGCCAGCGGCCGTCCGAAAGCTGGCGCTCGAAAGTGACGCCGCCTTGCGGCCCGTTGGCATTGGCCAGCCGCCGCTCTGAGGCGAAGGCCAGCATCCGCTCCTCGAGCGCCGTGCGGGCGGCGCCCGGCATCACGTCGCGGTCCGATAGGCCGTTATCCTTCTGGAATTTGGAATTGCACATGATCAGCCGCTCGGCGGCGTCCCACAGCACGAAGGATTCGTTGATGTTCTCGATCGCTGTCCTCAGCCTGAGGTCGGCGGCTTCCGAGCGCAGCGCCAGATGCCGCTGCTCGGTGACATCGACGGCGATGCCGATCAGCTGGATCTCCGGCGCTTCCGGGTCGATCACCTGGGCCCGCGCCCGCATCCACACCCATTGCCCGTCGGCATGACGCATGCGGAACACCTGGTCGATATGGTCGATCTCGCGCTCGACGATGCGGTTGGCGAGCTCGAACAGGTCGCCATCCTCGGGATGGATGATCTCGTCGACCTCGCCGAAGGACAGCATCGTGTCGCAGGGCTCGTAACCCAGCATGTCGTACATCGAGCGCGACCAGTACATCTTGCCGCGCACCATGTCCCAGTCCCACAGGCCGCAGCGGCCGCGCACCAGCGCCATGTCGATGCGCTGATGCGCTTCGAGGTAGATACGGTCGGCGGCCTGGGCACGCGCCGCCTGGCCGAAATAGGCGTAAAGGATGACGATCAAAACGCCGGCGGTCAAAACGAACAGGGTGACGTTGAGCGAGACCATTTTGCGCCAGCTGTCGAACACCGCTTCCTTGGGCACCATCGCGGCAGCGGCGTGTCTGCGGTTGCCGGTGAGGCTTACGGCCGCGAACCAGTCCTGTCCGCCGATGCTGACGTCCATGACGCCGGCGCGGTCGCCGAACATGAACAGCGGCTGGCCGCCGAGCACAAGGCTGTCCAGCGTGCGGCCCTGCCAGCCCGTCGACATTGGCGACACCGCGATGACCTTGAAAGCGTCGTCGGTGATGGCCAGCACATGGGCGCGGCCCATGGCGCCCTGACGGCTGGTGTTCACCAGAAGATCCATGGCCGTATTGGTAGCCGCGTTGGGGTCGGCGGTAATTGCCTGCGCCATCTGGCCGGCGGCAAGCGCCAACACCGCTCTGGCGTCGCGCTCGACCTCGTCGCGCTCGTTCATCAGCGACAGCACGCGCAGGGCAGCGATGACGATGAGGAAGATGATGATCAGCGCCGGTATCGAGCGGCGCAGCAGCGGCTCTGCCGCCAGCAGCCGCTGATAGGCCGGTTCGGCGATCAGACGCGCATTGCCGGCAAGCCCGTCGCCCCTTGCCGCACGACGCGCAAAGGCCTTCCCGCCGGGCGCGCCCCACGCGTCCGTCTTGGCCATAAATGGCACTCCCCGATTTGCCGCATTCTTGACGATCCGGCTACACCGCACGTCCGAATCGTCATTAAAGAATCAAAGGTGATTCGCCTTGTCCAGAGGCGCGGCCAAAAAAGATTAAAAATCGACTAAAATAACGGTCTTTCCCTCACCGTTGAGAGGAGGGTGGACAGCCGCCGGAGGCGGATGGACGGGTGGGGTCGTTGCGGCAGTGCGCGGCTTTCGGGTTCGGCATCGTCCCTTCAAAGGGGAGGGTCAAGCCAGCGTGCGCTCCACGATATCGCGCAAATCGGCCGACAGGTTTTCGGCATTCGCCATCGTGAGTAGCGCCTGCCTTGCCTTCGCCTGCCGAATGGGCTCCAGCGAGCGCCAGGATCTCAGCGCCGTCGCCAGCCTGGCTGCCACTTGTGGATTGCGCTTCTCGACCTCCAGCACCGTCTCGACGAACAAGCGGTAGCCCTCGCCATCGGTGCGGTGGAAGCCGGTCTGGTTGGCGCTTGAGAAGGTGCCGACCAGCGCGCGCACCCGGTTGGGATTGGCGATCGAAAACGCCGGATGCCGCATCAGCGCGCGCACCGTTTCGACGGTTTGCGGGCCGGGCACGCCGGCCTGGATCAGGAACCATTTGTCGAGTACCAGCGCATCCCCGCGGTATCTCGCCTCGAAACTCGTCAGTGCCTCTGCCGCTTCCGGCGATCCGGAATGGCGGTGTGCCAGCACGGTCAGTGCCGCGGCCCGGTCGGTCATATTGGTGGCCGAGCGGAAATCTCCGGCGGCCAGCGCAGCCCCTTCCGGCAGCAGCGCGAGATAGTCGAGCAGGATATTGCGCAGCGCGCGCCGTCCGGCGCTCGCCGCGTCGGGGCTGAACGGGCCGTTGTCGGCAAGGCTGGCGTGGAGCGCCGAGAAGGCCCCACGGTTTGCCTGGGCGATCGCCCGCGCCAGCGCCTCGCGGGCGGCAAAGATGGCGTCCGGGTCGATGCCCTTGCCGATGTCGCGGGCAATGTCGGCTTCGCCCGGCAACGCCAGCGCCAGCGCGCGGTAGGCGGGCTCCAGCGTCTCGTCGCCGGCGATCCTGCCGGCAAGCTCGGCAAGCTGTGCCGCGAAGACCGGCATCTTGCCGCCGAGGATCTGGCGGAAGGCGGCGATCAGCGCATCGGTGAGCAGCGTGTTGAACGCCTGCCAGCGCGAGAAGCTGTCGTCGTCGTGGCTGGCAAGGAAGAACTGGTCGTCGGCCTTCTGCTCGACCGCGAGCGTGACCGGCGCCGAGAAACCCCGATTGAGCGACACCGCCGGCCGCTCGGTGACGCCGGTGAAACGCACCAGATGCCGCCGCTTGCGGAGATGGATGATGCCGTCTTCGACGGTTGCGCCCTCGGCAGTTGCCCACGCGACAGGCTTGCCGCCGGCGCCGACCAGGCCGAAGGCCAGCGGAATGTGCATCAGCCGCTTGCGGCTCTCCGACGGCGTCGGCGGCACCGATTGCTCGATCTCGAGCGTGAACTCCTTTGCCGCCGCATTGTGCGAGGAACTCACCGTCAGGTTCGGCGTGCCGGCCTGATGATACCAGAGCGCGAACTGCGCCAGGTCGCGGCCGGAGACGTCCTCGAACACTTTGAGAAAGTCTTCAATGGTCGCCGCCTCGCCGTCATGCCGCTCGAAATAGAGGTCAATGCCGGCGCGGAAGGTCTCGGGCCCGAGAATGGTGCGGATCATGCGCACCACCTCCGAGCCCTTTTCGTAGACGGTCGCGGTGTAGAAGTTGTTGATCTCGCGGTAGCGGCGTGGCCTGACCGGATGCGCCAGCGGACCTTGGTCCTCGGGGAACTGGTGCGCGCGCAGCGTGCGCACTTCGGCGATGCGCTTGACCGCCCGCGAGCGCTGGTCGGCGGAGAATTCATGGTCGCGGTAAACGGTCAGCCCTTCCTTCAGGCAGAGCTGGAACCAGTCGCGGCAAGTGATTCTGTTGCCTGTCCAATTGTGGAAATACTCGTGCGCGATGATCGCCTCGATATTGGCGAAGTCGGCGTCCGTCGCGGTCTCCTCGTCGGCCAGCACATATTTGTCGTTGAAGATGTTGAGGCCCTTGTTCTCCATCGCGCCCATGTTGAAGTCGGACACGGCGACGATGTTGAAGACATCGAGATCGTATTCGCGGCCGAAGGCATCCTCGTCCCATTTCATCGAGCGCTTCAGCGCATCCATGGCATACCCGGCCAGACGTTCCTTGCCGGGCTCGACATAGATGCCGAGCTCGACCTCGCGGCCTGACATGGTGATGAAGCTGCCCGCGACCTTGCCAAGCGCGCCGGCCACCAGCGCGAAGAGATAGGACGGCTTGGGGAAGGGGTCGTGCCAGACCGCATAGTGCCAGCCGTCGGCCAGCGCCCCGCGTTCCACGGGGTTGCCGTTGGAGAGCAGCAGCGGCGCCTCATTGTGCTGGGCCTCGATGCGCACCGTGTAGACCGACAGGATATCGGGCCGGTCGAGGAAATAGGTGATGCGGCGAAAGCCCTCGGCCTCGCACTGCGTGCAATAGACATTGCTGGAGCGATAGAGGCCCATCAGCGTTTCGTTGCCGGCCGGCGCGATTTCGGTTTCAAGGCGAAGCTCGAAGCGCGATGCCGCCGGTGGTTTCGCGATGATCAACTGGTCCGGCGTTGCCTCATAATCCGCCGGCGAAAGCGCCTGCCCGTCGACGGAAACGCCAAGCAGCGTCAGTCCGTCGCCGTCGAGCACCAGCGGCGTCGATACGGCGACGCCGTCGCGACGCTCGATGGTGAGCACCGCGGTGACGCGGGTCGCATCGGGGGAGAGGCGGAAATGGAGATTGGTCCGCGGAATAAGGTAGTCGCTGGGGCGGTAGTCTTCGAGCTTGAAGACCTGGCCGGTATCGGTGCGCATTCCGTGGCGTTTCCTATCGATTTTCGCTGCGGAAGCTCTGGTCCGCTGGTCCAAGAAAATTGAAGTCGGCGCTCTTTACACGAAACGCTCACTCGACAAAACTGCGCCAGGGCCAATTTCTGGCCGCGTTTTCCACTCATCTCATGAGGCATGATGATCGTCGTCACACTGAAATTCGGCATGGTGGCCGCCGCGTTGCGGCGCCGTAGCGACAACTTTCGACCTGACGGTGTCCTGCGGGACGTATCGCCAAAGTGAGCGCCAGGCCGGGGGGCGAAGCGGCCGCCAAACTATCGGATCACCCTGGTCGCGTCTTGACCGGCATCATGCTCAAGATCATGTCGGTGACGGTGTTTGTCGGCATGCAGTCCTGTATCAAGCTGGCCGGCACCGTTCCGGCCGGAGAGATCGTCTTCTTCCGCTCCTTTTTTGCCATGTTCCCGATCATTGCCTTTCTGGCCTTCAAGGGGGAACTCGGCACCGCATTCTCGACCAGGCGCCCGCTCAACCACATCGCCCGCGGCGTCGTCGGCGTCTGCGCCATGGGCCTCGGCTTCTTCGCGCTGACCAGGCTGCCGCTGCCGGAGGCGATCACGCTGAACTATGCCCAGCCGCTTTTGGTGGTGGTGTTTTCCTCGCTCTTCCTCGGCGAGGCCATCCGCATCTATCGCTGGAGCGCGGTAGCGGTCGGCATGGTCGGCGTGCTGATCATCTCTTGGCCGGAACTGACGCTGCTGCGGTCGGGCGCTGCACTCGGTGACCAGGAGGTGCTTGGCGTCGTCGCGGCGCTCGCTTCCGCGGCGATCTCGGCCAATGCGATCCTTCTGGTGCGCAACCTCGTCCAGACCGAAAGGACGGCGACGATCGTGCTGTGGTTCTCGGCCACTGCGAGTGTCATGGCGCTGTTTTCGCTGCCGTTCGGCTGGCAGGCGCCGACGACCCAGCAGGCCGGGCTGCTGGTTGCATCCGGCTTTTGCGGCGGACTGGCGCAGATTCTGATGACGGCCGCCTATCGCCATGCCGAGGCCTCGGTCGTCGCTCCCTTCGAATATACCTCGATGATCCTCGGCGTCGTCGTCGGCTATTTTCTCTTCGGTGATATCGCAACCGTGAACACGCTGGCCGGCGGCCTGATCGTCGTCGCCGCCGGCATCTTCATCATCTGGCGCGAGCGGCAACTCGGTCTGGAGCGCACGCGCACCAGGAAGGCCGCACCGCCGCAGGGGTGATCATCCGGCCCGCTGTTTCGCCAGCCGCACCAGCACCGTCCGCGTCTGCTCGTCGGCCGGGAAAAAAGACTCGATCGCCAGTTCCGACAGCGTGACGTCGAGCGGCGTGCCGAACGTCGTGATCGTGCTGATGAAGGACAGCACCTGATCGCCAGACGCGAGCCTCAGCGGATGCACGATGCCGTTCGGCTCGACCGGCGCCGGCAGGCCGCTCTTCATCCCTGACGGATAGCCGCGCAGCTCGCGTTCCAGTTCGATCAGCACCGGGTCGCCGGTCGCATCGTTCTGGTGCTTCAGCCGCTCCAGCAGATGTGCGCGCCATTCCGCCAGGTTGACGATGCGCGGCGCCACGCCGCCCGGATGCAGGCTGAGCCTGAGCACATTGACCGGCGGCTCGAGCAGCGACGGCTCCGACACGTCGGCCAAGAACGGGCCGATCGCCGCATTGGCGGAAACGAGGTTCCAGTGCCGATCGACCGCCAGCGCAGGGAAGGGCTCGTGTCCTCGCAGCACAGTCTCCACCGCCGCCATTGCGGGCGCCAGCGTGGCGTCGGTCAGCGGCTTTTCGCTGAAGCTCGGCGCGAAGCCGGCCGCCAGCAGCAGCCGGTTGCGCTGCCTGAGCGGAATCGACAGCTGTTCGGCCAGATGCAGCACCATCTCGCGCGACGGCTGGGCGCGGCCGCTCTCGACGAAGGAGAGATGCCGCTGCGAAATCTCGGCCTCCATGGCGAGGTCGAGCTGGCTCATGCGCCGACGCGTACGCCATTCGCGGATGAGGCCGCCGGCGGAGGTTTCGGATGTGGTCATGGGGGAATGACTAAGGTGGCGAGGGCAGCAATTCAATTACCTGGGAGGTTATGGGCAAAGCTTCTTCCTTGCAGATTGGCGAAGGCAGCGGCGCCGGATCTCCCCCCTTGAGGGGGAGATGGCCGGTCCACTGTCCGAACCGGATAGATAGGTAACAGAATGGACCGATTAGATGGGTGACAGTTTTCTTGTCCGCCGGGAGGACCGGCGATGGTTTGGCGAGAGACTGGGCTCATGGATGAGCGGCTTCGTTTTGTTGCGGAATGCCTATCTGGCGAGGAGACGATGACGCAGCTTTGTGCTGCCTTCGAGATCTCGCGCAAGACCGGTTACAAATGGCTTGGACGTTACCGGGCGTTCGGGCCGGAAGGCCTGCACGACCAGCCGCGGGCGCCGCTCGAGCACGGCCGTGCCACGGCAGCGGAGCTGGTGGAGCGGATCGTGGCGCAGAAGGAAGCGCATCCGCTGTGGGGGCCGAAGAAGATCATGGCCCGGCTGAAGCGGGCGGAGCCCAGCTGCAGCTGGCCGGCGGTGTCGACAGCCGGCGAGATTCTGAAGCGGCATGGCCTTGTCGGGCGTCGCGTCGGCGCGCGCGCTGGAGAGCGGCGGGCAACGGTCCATGGCCGGAGCCTGAGGCGGCGAACGCGCTGTGGACGGGAGATCACAAGGGCTGGTTCCGGACCGGCGACGGCTGGCGCTGCGAGCCGCTGACGGTGATGGATGGGGCGTGCCGCTACCTGTTGGCGCTGGCGGCGATCGGCTCGACGTCGGAGGGTGAAGCCTGGCCGGTGTTTGAACGGACATTCGAGGAGCATGGCCTGCCGGATCGGTTCAGAAGCGACAATGGGGCGCCGTTCGCGTCAGCCGGCGTCACCGGGCTGACGCCGCTTGCGGTGCGCTTCATCAAGCTCGGTATCGTGCTGGAGCGCATTCAGCCGGGCAAACCGCAGCAGAACGGATGCCATGAGCGCTTCCACCTGACCATGCTGCCGCTGGCCAAGGCGCCGGAGGCCGACAGGGCCGCCCAGGCTCGGGCTTTCGAGGCTTTCCGGCGCGAGTATAACGAGGAGCGCCCGCACGAGGCGCTGGGTATGGACACGCCGGCACAGCATTACCGCCCCTCGACCCGCGCCATGCCGAAGACGACACCAGAGCCGGACTATCCGGCCGAAGCTGCGGTGCGCAGCGTGCGCCAAAACGGCGAGATCAAGTGGAACGGCGACTTCATCTACGTCTCAAAAGCGCTGGCCGGTGAAGCGATTGCCGCAACCGAGACCGAGAATGGGGAATGGGCACTCCACTTCTATGCCCATCCGCTCGGCTTCATTGACGGCCGACACAAGAAACTGGTCCGCCGCAGTGCCGTTCAACCCCGACCAGACGGCACTGCGGCGGACAGCAACTCAGGGAGAAAACTGTAACCCATGTATCCGGTTCAAAGTGTTACCCATCTATCGGCTGGACACCACCCTCCGCAGCTGCAGCGCAGCTGCTGCGGAGGACGGGCAGGCCAGTGGGGGTCGCCTCGCGCGGAGCGCCAACCTCTTTCGTCTGCGACAAGGGGTCGAGCCCAGTCGAACCGCGCCCCTCTGGCCGCTTCTCGGCCATCTCCCCCTCGAGGGGCGAAATCAGCTAGTCGCCAAACTCCCCAGCTTCGCCTTCACCTCGAGAAAGTCCCGCCAGGCGAGCTTCTTGTGCGCCGGTGTGCGCAGGAGATAGGCCGGGTGCAGCGTCGGCATCGCTGGAATGGCGATGCCCGACGCCGTCGTGTGGACGCGCCAGTTGCCGCGCAGCCTGAGGATGCCCTCGCTGGTGTTGAGCAAGGTTTTTGCCGACGGGCCGCCGAGATTGACCAGCACCTTCGGATTGACCAGTTCGATCTGCCTTTCGATGAACGGGCGGCAGATCTCGGTCTCGTGCGGCGTCGGCGTGCGGTTGCCCGGCGGCCGCCACGGGATGACGTTGGCGATATAAGCCGAATTGCGGTCGAGCCCGATCGCCGCCAGCATGCGGTCGAGCAGCCGGCCGGAGCGGCCGACGAAGGGCAGGCCTTCGAGGTCCTCGTCGCGGCCCGGGGCTTCACCGACCAGCATCAGGTCGGCTTCCGGGTTGCCGTCGGCAAAAACCAGGTTCTTGGCGGTGAATTTGAGGTTGCATCCGTCGAAGGCCGCCATGTGCTGGCGAAGCTCGTCCAGCGTCGCCGCGCTCGACGCCAATTGCCGCGCCAGGGCCGCCTGCGCCTCATCGGGCACCGCGGCGGTGGCCGGCATCAGGCGAGCCGGCGCATCCGGAACTCGGCTCGCGTCGAATCCAGCCGCCGGCCGCTCCGGCGTCAGACGTTGCTCGGATGCCAATCGGTCCTGAGGACTGCTTTGGCGCGGCGCTGAGGCCGGTGCCGGCGGGCGCGCGGCCGGCTTGGGCGCTGCCTCGGCGAAGCGGTTCACCGGCGCCTCTTCCAGCGCCTCGTCGACACCGGCGCTGGCATAAAAAGCGAGCAGCTCGGCGATGTCGGCTGAGGTGTTGGGGGAGGCGGCAGTCATGCCGCCACCATCGTCCGGGTGGCAGTATTTTGCAAGGTTGGCGACGGCATTCTCCCCCTTGAGGGTAGGGCTATCGCATATGAGTAAAGAGGCGGAGCAGGTCTTGATCGGCCCACCGTGCTTTGAGACGTTTGTGGCTGAGAGGAATCTTTTCGGGATCGGCTCTAAGAACATTGAGGGCGAGGCGCCGAAGTATGGCGTGATTGGCGGCTGTGTTGTTCTTGCGGCCTCTGATGTTGTCTTCGACGAGCAGGACGTCGAGTTGCCAGTGCAGGTCATTCTCGATGCTCCAGTGGCGGCGTACTGTGGCGAGCAGTTCGTGTGCCGGCATTTTGCGCGACAGCGCATAGCAGCGGACCTTGTGTGTGGTCTTGCCTTCGACGGTGCGCCAGCTTTCGACGCGGGCGATGGCGCAAAGGTCGAGAAGGGCATTCTTGCCCGGCGTCTGCGCGAAGGGAATGACGAAGGCGCGCCTGACCTCGTGACGACCATGCGCTTGCTCTTCGGTCTGATGGAACTTGGTTGCCTTGCTGGCCGCCGCCTTGTCGAGCGTGGCATTGGCCTCGGTGGCCAGTTTCGACTGGTTGCCCTTGATGGCGATCACGTAGTGGCCGCCGCCCTCGCGCACAGTCTTGGTCATGCGTCGATGGCAGTGCAAGGCATCGGCGGTGACGGTCAACCCCTTGAGCGACAGCAGTTCGAGCGCCGCGATTGCGGCCTGGACCTCGCCGCCCTCCTGCGCCACGGTCTGGGCCAGGCTCATGAAGGTGTCGCAGCCAAAGGCGGTCACCACCAGAGGCGGCATATGCGAGCGGCCCTTGGCGTAGGCGCGTCTGAGGCTCTTGCCGTCGATGGCGAGTTGGCCTGTGGGCGCATCGATGCGCGCCTGCGCGCCGAAAGCGGCCATGAAGCGCATGAAGGCATCGTTGAGGGCAACAGGATCGAGAGCCGCCAGCACCCGGCTGAAGGTGTCGTGGCTGGGCGCGCCGCATTCGAGCGGGATGAACTGCCGCAACAGATCGAGCCGGTTCTTGGCAAACAGCTCCATTTCCGTGCAGTGCGTGGCCCCGCAAAGCACCGCCGCAAGCGCTACGAACAAAATCTCCGGCAACGGGTGCTGCGCGGTCAAGTCCCGCGGGTCCGGGACCTCGCCGAATACATCCAGAAATACCATCGCGACCTCCGATCATTCAGAGGTCCCTCAGAATCGATTTCCACATGCCGCACAAGAGTCCTTTTCTACTCATGTGCGATTCCCCTGCCCTCGAGGGGGAGATGTCGCCGAAGGCGACAGAGGGGGTCGGTTCGACTGGACGCCACGCCAAATCGCTAACGGATGAGGTTGGCGCTCTGCGCGCGGCGACCCCCTCTGGCCTGCCGGCCATCTCTCCCTCGAGGGCAGGGCTGTCCGGGGAAAGTGTTTGGTGAATCGAAATGCCGCAGGCGCATGCCCCGTAAGACGGGGATTTTCCGTCTACCTTCTGGTTGTCGAGACTCAGAAAGGGGACGGGGCATGCGCTTTACGCCTAGCATTCTTGGCAAGCTGGTTGAACCGATCAATCGCCGCCGCTTCCAGACGATTGTGGATAGCCATGGCGGGGACGCCTACGACAAGTCGTTCAGAAGTTGGGACCATCTCATGGTGCTGATCTATGCCCAGCTCAGCGGTAGTGCGAGCCTTCGCAGCCTGGAAGCCGGCTGGAACGCCAACGGCCAGCATCATTACCATCTGGGCAGTGACGTGTTGCGGCGCTCGACCTTGTCGGATGCCGGCCGCAGGCGCCCCGTCGCCGTCTTTGCCGAGATCTTCGGCCTGCTCGCCAACCAACTCGACCGGCAGACACGCCGTGAGGGCACCGCTATGCTGCGGCTGATCGATTCCACACCGATCCCGCTCGGCAAGTTGTGCGGCTGGGCCAAGTCGAACGGTCGCATCCGCGGCATGAAGATGCACGTCGTCTATGATCCCAACGCCGATTGCCCGCGCATCCTCGACATCACCGATGCCAACGTCAACGATGCCCAGGTCGGCCGCACGATCGCCATCGAGAAGGGCGCGACCTATGTGTTCGACAAGGGTTATTGCCATTACGGCTGGTGGACGACGCAGATCGCCGCAGCCCAAGCTTTCTTCGTCACCCGACCCAAATCCAACATGGGGCTCGAGGTGCTCTCCGAACGTCCCGTCAAGGTCGCGCGGGGCGACGGCTTCACCGTTCTCGACGACGCTGAGGTGAGCCTTGCCGGCAAAACCCACTGCAAGCTGCCGATCAAATTGCGCCGCCTGATCGTCAAGCGCCAGGACGGCGACACCATCACGCTGCTGACCAACGATCTCAAGCGCCCGGCCGTTGAGATTGCCGCGCTCTATAAGGGCCGCTGGCAGATCGAACTCTTGTTCCGTTGGATCAAACAGCATCTCAAGATACGCAGGTTCCTCGGCAACAACGACAACGCCATCCGCCTGCAGCTCTTCGCCGCCATGATCGCCTATGCGCTGCTGCGCATCGCCGCCCGGACCTACCGCATCGCCATGCCCATCCTGCGCTTCACCGATCTGGTTAGCCAATGCCTGCTCGAGCGCCGAAGAATCGAGGCCATCAACAAGCCGCCTCCGATCAATTCGAGCCGCCGAAGGGATCGAACATCCCCAAACCAGTTGGGCTTCGATTATGAATAACTTTCCCCGGACAGCCCTGCCTCGAGGGGGGAGATCACGCGCTCCGCCGCTTCGCCAATCGCCTTCCGCCTCCCTTCACCCGGTCGGTATGCGTGGATCCTGCACCAGATAAAACGTCCAGCGCGGCGTGTAGTCGGTGACTAAGAAATCGAAGGTCGCCGTCTTCAGCGGATCGACCTTGCCATTCTTGAACAGCAGCCGGTCATAGGGTTCGAATTGGCGGTCGAAATCGGCGAAGTTGCTCGACCAGACATTATCGGGCGTCTTGTTGCGCTGGTCGAAGGAAAGCCCGTCGCCGAACACGCTCGGCTGGTCGAGGATCTCCTGCAGCTCGAACTGGAATTCCACCCAAGGCAGGGCGCTGTTGTTGAGCACGTCGATGCGCATGTACATGATGCCATTGGCGACGTCGCCCGCTTTGCCGAAGGCCTCGATCGGCTTGGTCGCGCGAATGGTCAGCGTTACCGGCGTCGCCGAGTTCAATTCCTCGGTGATGACCAGCGGATCCTCCTTGGTGCCGATGCCGGAAGCGCCGGTGATGCGGAAGCCGCCAAGCTCGTCGGAAAAGGAATAGGCGCCGGTCGCCCAGACTTTCTGCGGATCGGCATGGGCGGTGCCGAGCGAAAGGAGGGTGAGAAGACCCGCGCGGCAAAGCGTGCCGGGTGTCAAGAGAAAGCGCTTCGATGAAAAGCCGGATGGCTTGAGGGTGCGCATGGACCCAAGTATTGCCGATAAGCAAGCCGCCGAACAATTAAAAAACGTGCGGGCGGCGCCTGGCCTTCCAATCGGATTGTCGTGGCCGATGCTTGCAGCGGCCCCATAATATGGGCTATCCGCGGCAAACAGCGCGGCTTTTTGTCGAAATCCCCGTTGTCACGCCAACGCCGGTTTCGCGTCGCGAATTGATGCGCTATGCAGCGCGTGAGCCAGCAAAATGCCCGGCAAAGGCAAGCCAGTGAGGGGCCGATGAGCGAAATCGAACGCGAGAGCATGGAATTCGACGTGGTGATCGTCGGCGCGGGTCCCGCCGGCCTCGCCGCTGCGATCCGCCTGAAGCAGCTCAATCCCGACCTTTCCGTCGTCGTTTTGGAAAAAGGCGGCGAAGTCGGCGCCCATATTCTGTCCGGCGCAGTCGTCGACCCGATCGGCATCGACCGCCTGCTGCCGGGCTGGCGCGAGGAGGAAGGCCATCCGTTCAAGACGCCGGTAACGGCGGACCATTTCCTGGTGCTTGGCCCCGCCGGCTCGTTCCGCCTGCCCAACATGCTGATGCCGCCGCTGATGAACAATCACGGCAACTACATCGTCTCGCTTGGCAATGTCTGCCGCTGGCTGGCGGCCAAGGCCGAGGCGCTCGGCGTCGAGATCTATCCAGGCTTCGCCGCGGCCAGCCTCGTCTACAACGATGCCGGCGCGGTCACCGGCGTCGTCACCGGCGACATGGGCGTCGAGAGGGACGGCACGCACGGACCGGCTTACGCGCCGGGCATGGCGCTGATGGGCAAATATGTGCTGATCGGCGAGGGCGCGCGCGGCTCGCTCGCCAAGCAGCTGATCGCCAGATACAAGCTGTCGGACGGCCGCGAGCCGGGCAAATTCGGCATCGGCCTCAAGGAACTGTGGCAGGTCAAGCCGGAGAACCACAGGCCGGGACTGGTGCAGCACTCCTTCGGCTGGCCGCTCGACATGAAGACCGGCGGCGGCTCCTTCCTCTACCATCTGGAAGACAACCAGGTGGCGGTCGGCTTCGTCGTCCATCTCAACTACAAGAATCCGTATCTGTCGCCCTTCGAAGAGTTCCAGCGCTTCAAGACGCATCCGGCGATCGCGGGCACCTTCGAAGGCGCCAGGCGGATCGGCTATGGCGCGCGGGCCATCACCGAGGGCGGCTGGCAGTCGGTGCCGAAACTGTCCTTCCCGGGCGGCGTGCTGATGGGCTGTGCTGCGGGCTTCGTCAACGTGCCGCGCATCAAGGGTTCCCACAACGCGGTGCTGTCGGGAATGCTGGCGGCCGAGCATGTCGCCCAGGCGATCGGCGCCGGCCGCGCCAATGACGAGCTTGCGTCCTACGAGGAAGCCTGGCGCGGCAGCGACATCGGCAAGGATCTGAAAAAGGTTCGCAACGTCAAGCCGCTGTGGTCACGCTTCGGCACCATCGTCGGAGTCGGAATCGGCGGTCTCGACATGTGGCTGAATACGCTGTTCGGCTTCTCGCCCTTCGGCACGCTGAAGCACGGCAAGGCCGACTACGCGACGCTCGAGCCCGCGTCCAAGCATCAGAAGATCGCCTATCCGAAGGCGGATGGCGTGCTCACCTTCGACCGGCTCTCCTCGGTCTTCCTGTCAAACACCAACCATGAGGAAAACGAACCGGTGCATCTCATCGTCGGCGACGCGGCGCTGCTGCAGCGCTCCGAGCACGACGTCTTCGCCGGTCCCTCGACCCGCTACTGCCCGGCCGGCGTCTATGAATGGGTGGACAAGGACGGCAATGCCGCCGCCGATCCGGCGGCGAAGGATGTGCGCTTCGTCATCAACGCGCAGAACTGCGTCCACTGCAAGACCTGCGACATCAAGGACCCGAACCGGAACATCACCTGGGTGCCGCCACAAGGCGGCGAAGGCCCGGTCTATCAGGGCATGTGAGCGAAGCGTCCGACCGGGCCGTCTCGACCGCCGCGCCAAAGTGAAAAGCCGGAGGCCGATCTATCAGGGCGTGTGAGCGGCGCGTCCGAAGCCATCGAAGGGCCGATCCGTCAGGGCATTTAAGCCAGGACTGTTGAAACTGCGACCGGCTTGTGGTTCCCTTCTTCTCGGATAGGGAGGAAACGGCCATGCGCCTGCCGGTTCTGGTATGCCTTGTGGCGATCGGCGCCCTGTGCGCACCTGCGGCCTCGGCCGCCTCCAGGGTGCTGGTCCAGACGCGGAACTACGATATCGCGGGCAACTCCGGAGCCGCCCTGATCGAGGCGATGGACAGCAAGGGGCCGAAGCACGGTTTCACGACGCGGGCCATCGCGCAAACTGCTTACACAGTCAACTGGGACTTCGACACCGGCCAGGACAACGGCTTCTGCCGGCTGCGCCGGGCCAATGGCACGCTCAATCTCTTCTACACCTATCCGCGCGTCGCTTCAGCCACCACACCGGCGCTGAGAAAGCGCTGGAACCGGTTTTTCGCCGGCGTTCGTGCCCATGAGGAGACCCATGGCCGTATCGCCCGGCAGATGATGCAGGCCACCGAGAAGTCGATCACCGGCCTCAGGCTTGCCGACGACCCGTTTTGCTACAAGACGCGCAGCGAGGCGCAGCGCCGCATCAGGGACGTCTTCGCCGAGTATGAAGCCAGACAGAACGCCTTCGACGCCAGCCAACATCGCGACGGCGGGCATGTCGAGCACCTCATCGCGGCTCTGATGGGGAAGCCTTGAAGGATCGTTGATGCTGGAGGGGCGCCCTGGTGTGAAGGCTCACAGCGGCTCTGTTTTTGATTTTTGCGACACTTCGCTCGCCGCCAGTGCTGTCTCATGCTCGTCGCCGGGCTTTTTATCCGCTGATCCGACCGAGAATTCGACCAGCACGGGAAGATGGTCCGAGCCGGTGTCTTCCAGCCGCGTCGACGAATGGATCCTCACGCCGCCCTTGCTGAACACCTGATCGATCGGCAGTCCGGCATAGCGCCGCAGGAAGTCAGGCAATTTCCGATGCATCCAGGTCGGCCCGGCCGAGGGCATGATTGTCAGTCCGCCGAGCGAGGCGACGCGCCGCACCGCGGCGCTCCACGGCGCCGCATTACAGTCGCCGGCCACGATCGCCGTGTCGCCGAGCGAGGAAAGCCGCTCCGCCAATTCACCGATTTGCCAGTACTGCTCGCGCGGCCAGGGCCAGCTCAAATGGATCGCGGCGACATCGACGCCGGTGCCGCCGAAATCGACCGTCGCGGTCGCCATCGCGCCGCGCGGTTCGCAGCGCGGCTCTGTCCCGGCTGCGAAGGGCCGGCGCGAGAGCAGAGCGACGCCGAATATGCCGTTGGGATAGGGGCACAGGATCCGGTACGGATAGGCGCTGGTTATGTAGCCAAGCTCGGTCGTCCACATACCCGATACCTCGTCGAGGGTGATCACGTCGGGATTGGTCCGGCCGATCAGCGACAGCACTTTCTTCGGCGTCGGATTGTCGAAGCGCAAATTCATCTGCAGCAGGGTGTAGACGATCTGGTCGGCGGGCCTGGCGACCGCCTGCACCGGCCACAGCCTGGGCAGCGCGTTTATCGTCGTGGCGAGACTGGCGATCGCAAAGACGAGCGCCGCAGCCGCCTGCAGCCGATACGAGCTGGCGAGCAGCGGCAGCGCCAGCAGCGCCGTCAGCACGCAGAGATGAATGCGGAAATGCGAGAAGGAATCGAAAGCCGGGTGCAGCGTGCCGAAGAACCCGGCCAGCAAGGCGGCCGAGCATGCCATCATCGCCAGGAATGCCACCCCAGCCACCATATTCGAGCGCGCGCCGCCTGTTGTCATCGAGGTCGTGGTCTGCTGATGCCGCCGGCAATCTGTTCGGCCTGCTTATCGGCCAAATTGCGGCTCAAGCAAGACGACGAATCGGCAAGACGAATTCGCAAGACGATTAGCCTCGCTGGATTTGGTGCGCCGGCCGGCTATTGGAAGGCCGTCTCGGAAAAACTTCTGAGCTTGCGCGAATGCAGCCGTTCCATCGGCATCTCGGCCAGCTTCTCCATCGCCTTGATGCCGATGGTGAGATGCTGCGCCACCTGCCGCTTGTAGAATTCGGTCGCCATGCCGGGCAGCTTCAGCTCGCCATGCAGCGGTTTGTCGGAGACGCACAGCAGCGTGCCGTAAGGCACGCGGAAGCGGAAGCCGTTGGCGGCGATCGTTGCCGATTCCATGTCGAGCGCGATAGCGCGTGACTGCGACAGGCGCTGCACCGGCCCACGCTGGTCGCGCAGCTCCCAGTTGCGGTTATCGATGGTGGCGACAGTGCCGGTGCGCATGATGCGCTTCAGATCATAGCCGGAAAGCCCCGTCACTTCGGCCACCGCCTCCTGTAGCGCCACCTGGATTTCCGCCAGCGGCGGGATCGGCACCCAGACCGGCAGATCGTCGTCCAGCACATGGTCCTCGCGCACATAGGCATGCGCCAGCACATAGTCGCCCAGCGCCTGCGTGTTGCGCAGGCCCGCGCAGTGGCCGAGCATCACCCAGGCATGCGGCCGAAGCACCGCGATATGGTCGGTGATGGTCTTGGCATTGGACGGGCCGACGCCGATATTGACCATGGTGATGCCGCCATGGTCGGGTTTCTTCAGATGATAGGCCGGCATCTGCGGCAGGCGCTGCGGCGGCGTGCCTTCGCTCGCCAGGCCGGCGCCGGCGCGGGTCACGACATTGCCCGGCTCGATGAATTCGCTGTAGCCGTCACCGCCTTTCTCCATCAGGTCGCGGGCGCGCGCGACGAACTCGTCGATGTAGAACTGATAGTTGGTGAACAGCACGAAGTTCTGGAAATGCTGCGGACTGGTCGCCGTGTAATGCGTCATGCGATGCAGCGAATAATCGATGCGTTGCGCCGTGAACGGCGCCAGCGGCCTCGGTTCACCGAACGCCACCTCGAACGTGCCATTGGCGATCTGGTCGTCGGTGCCGTCGAGGTCCGGCACATCGAACAGGTCGCGGATCGGCCGCTTGATGCGCTCGGCAGCCGCGCCGTCGACATAGGTGCCCTCAAGGAAGGCGAAATGCAGCGGGATCGGTGTAGTCGATTCCGAGACCGTCACCGACACGCCGTGATTGCGCATGATCAGGCGAAGCTGCTCGATGAGGTAGTTTTCAAACAGCAACGGCTGGGTGATGGTGGTGGCGAAGTGGCCGGGCGTCGGCATATGGCCATAGGCCTGGCGCGAGTCGATCTGGGTGAACGAGGTCGTGGTGACGCCGATCTGCGGGTAGAAAGCCCGGTAGCGCTTGCTCTCGTCGCCGCCGGCGGCAAGCGCGGCGAAGGAATCGCGCAGGAATTTGGTGTTGCGATCGTAGAGCATTTGCAACGCTTCGACCGCTTTGCGGGCGTTGTCGAAACTCTGCCTGCCGAAAGGCTCCGGCATGACGACCGATTCGATGGCTTGGGGGTAGATTCGCTTTTCCATGGCCCAATATAGAGACTTAGGCGAGCGCTTGGGAGGGGTAGCGAACGGGAAGCTGGCCTGGCGTGTCGTTTTTCTTTGACCGTGTTATCCGCGCTGCAGGCTGACCAGCAGCACAAAACCGACGCCCTTTTTCGGCGCCTCGGTGTCGGCGCGCATCATCGGCACGGCCAATACAGGGACGATAAACAGCATCAGGATGAGCATCGCCCGCGGCAGGAGCCGGAGAGTGTCGATTATACTGGGGGCGATGCGGTCCATGGTGGTTGTTTCCCGGTTTCGAGGATTGGTCGTTTCAGCGGCTGAAATGGTTCATGCAGCCGAACTGGCAGGGCCTGTCCAAGGAGCGGTCGGGCCGGCCGGCTTCGGCCACCAGAATGGCGAAGAACATGCCGAACAGGCTCATCAGCAGACAGACGATGGTGAAGCGGCGGGCAAGCATTGGGTTTCTCTCCTTCGATGCGGGAGAGAATGCCCGAACCCCTCTGAACCGGTTCTGAGACCGGTATTCATCCGCGGTTCAACTTGATTGATGAGGGTTTTAAGCGCGGGTGGGCACCGGGTATGCCTGTCCGGCGCTCCTCAAACATAAAGAAGAACGGGGCCGCCCGGGCCCCGTTTTCACATCGTCTTTGGACAGGCTTTCAGAGCTTGTGCCAGGTCTGGCTCTTGCAGATGAGGCCGCCCAGCACGCAGCCGCTCATCTTGAGCGAAGCGCCGGAGAGCGTCGCCTTGCCGGAATAGGTCTTGTCGTTGGCCGGATCGGTGATGTTGCCGGCATATTTGTTGTCGCCGGCCGCCTTCAGCGACCCGATGGTCTTGCCGGCATATTTGCCGGTCTTGAGCGTAATAGTGAATGTTCCGCCGCCGTCGATCGTGGCGGTCTCGCCGGATTGCGTTTTCCAATTGCCTTCGATCGGGTCGGCCCAGGCTGCGCCTGCCATGATCAAGGTGGCCGCCAGGGCCAGGCTCACTTTTCGAAACATCTCTGTCCTCCCTATAGGTTCCGTCGGGACTCCATCCGCCCTTCCGCCCCTTACGCATACGGAAGGCTAATCCAGCCGTTGCCAAAACGAAAGCGGTGCCGCCACGGAAGGTTGCAGGGATTTTCGCGTGGGCGACGGGCTCGAAACAAACCAACTGCGGAAAAGTCTTCGGTTTCCGTGGTTAGCGAAGTCTTGATTCACGGGTTCGAAATTTTCGTCGAATTTGACGCGAAAAGGCAGAATTGCGCGCTTCCTATGCTTAACAGTTTTTCGTGTTTACTTCTTGTTTTAGCTTTGTTTTCCTCAAATTAAGCAAGCCATTTAACGACGGATTCAACGCCAGCCGTCATCCTCCAAAGCATCGAAAGAGCGGCCCGCCCCAAGGGAAATCAAGGGACAGAAGGAGGCAGCTCTCGGGAGCAGACAGGGGATTGAAATGGCACGTTTTGAAATGCTTGAAGCCGGCTTCGGCGCCATGGGGGCAACTGCCCAGGCCGACATTCTTTTCGAACTGGGCATAATGTATGCAACCGGCCGCGATTGCGCGGCCGACGTCGTTGCCGCCCACAAATGGTTCAACATCGCCGCGATCAAGGGCTCGGCCCGCGCCGCCGAGCTGCGCTCGGAACTGTCGGCCACGATGTCGAAGGTCGAGATCGCCAGGGCGCTGCGCGAAGCGCGCGAATGGATGACGATGCACTGATCTCCGGCGCAACGACCGAAGGCTAAACAGGGGCAAGGCCGCGACAAGACGGCCGATCATCAAGACCAAGAACGCGGCAGCTCGACGAACTCAAGCCGTGCAACAAAACAGGGAAGCGAGCGGGTTCACGCGCCGAGGCGCCGGGGAAGCTCGATCGCAAAAAGCCGCGACCGGCCGGAACAGGCTGGCGCGGCTTTTGCATTTTGCGCCCGGTCGGCTTCCAAGCCCTTGGCCCAAGAAATCCTCATCGCAATGAACCAAAATCTGCGGAGTTGTCCTCTCGACAGTTTCAGCGAAGGGTGAAATTGTCCCGGCTTCTGGAAGAAGCGCGGCCGGCGGCCGCGCGCAAGTGGAGGAGTTCTTATTGTCATGAAAAAATTGGGTATTTTGAGCGCGGCCGCATTGGGCCTGATGATGAGTGCGCCGGTTGCCTTCGCTGACGACATCACCATTGCGGTGGTCGGCCCGATGACCGGGCAGCTCGCCAACATCGGTGACCAGTTCAAGCAGGGCGCGCAGGCCGCCGCCGACGCCATCAACGCGGCGGGCGGCGTCAACGGCTCGATGATCAAGCTCGACATCGAGGACGATCAGTGCGATCCGAAGCAGGCGGTGTCGGTCGCCAACCGGATCGTCGCCAACAGCGTCAAATTCGTCGACGGCCATGCCTGTTCGGGCTCGAGCATTCCGGCCTCCGCCGTCTATGCCGAGGCAGGCACGCTGATGATGAGTCCGGCTTCGTCCAACCCGAAGCTTACTGACGACGCGGCCAAGTCCGGCTGGCCGACGATCATGCGCCTTTATACGCGTGACGATGCGCAGGGCGCCTTCATCGGCCCGTGGATCGCCAAGAAATATGCCGGCAAGAACGTCGTCATCCTGCACGACAAGAGCGCCTACGGGCAGGGCGTTGCCGATGCCGTGAAGGCGACCATGAATGCCAATGGCCTCAAGGAAGTCGACTATGAAGGCATCAATGCCGGCGAGAAGGATTATTCGGCTCTGGTCACCAAGCTGAAGGAGCTCAAAGCGGATGTCGTCTATTTCGGTGGCTATCACCCCGAGGCCGGCCTCATCCTGCGTCAGTCGGCCGAACAGAACGTCAAGTTCCAGCTGATCATGCCGGACTCGATCGCCTCGCCGGAATTCTGGCAGGTCGCCGGCCCGGCCGGTGAAGGCACGCTGTTCGTGTTCCCGTCGGACCCGCAGGCCAAGCCCGAAGCCAAGGACGCCGTCGCCAAGATCAAGGCCGGCGGCTTCACGCCGGAAGGCTTCACGCTGTTCTCCTACGCGGTGATTCAGGCCGTCGCCGAGGGCGTCAAGCGCGCCGGAACCGACGATCCGGCCAAGGTCGCCGCAGCCTTGAAGAACGGCACGCCGTTCAGCACCGTTGTCGGCGATGTCACCTTCGACGAGAAGGGCGACCTGAAGAACGCCAGCTATGACATCAACCAGTGGCACGACGGCAAATACGCGCCGATCAAGCCGTAATCGCTTCGGCAGAACAAATGGAAATGGGAAATGGCCGGGCTCGTCCCGGCCATTTCTTTTAGCCCTGGCCGTCCTCGAAGCGCACCAGCACGGTGCCGTCGCTCACCTGCGCGCCTTCGGCTGCAATCTCGGCGATCACCCCGTCATGCGGGGCGGCGATGGTGTGCTCCATCTTCATCGCCTCGAGAATCAGCAGGGGTTGGCCCTTCATCACCGCATCGCCCGCTGCCGCCCGCACCAGCTTGACAAGGCCAGGCATCGGCGCGCGCAGGCTGCCTGACGCGGCACCCGCTTCGTCGGCCTTGGCGAGCGGATCGGGAACCGCGAAGGCATAGCCGATCGCGCCTTCGAATACGGTGACGTGGCCGGGCCAGCGGGCGGCGCGCGGCATATTCCTGAGGTCATGTGAATTGATTGCGTCATGCGGCGCTTCCAGCGCCACCTGGAAGCGTCCGTCCGGCCGCGCCGAGACCCGCGCCAGGATGTTCTCCTCGCCGTAGCGCAGGCGGGTGCGCCGCGCCAGCGTGTGGAAATGCGCGTAGCCGGCAAGCGCGGACCACGGATCGGCAGCGATGCCCGGCGCATCAGCGCCGGTCGCCGCAAGCGCTGCCGCGGCGATTACCTCGTCGCCGGGAGGTGGTATGGCGACCAGTGCTTCCTGATGCCTGCCGATCAGGCCGGTATCCACGTCGCCCGCCTGGAAATCGGCGTCGGCGGCAAGGGCGGCGAGAAAGCCGGTGTTGACCGTCGAGCCGGCCACTTCGGTTTGCGCCAGCGTTTTGCGCAGCGCGGCAAGTGCTGCGGCCCTATCCTTGCCTTGCACCACCAGCTTGGCGATCATCGGGTCGTAGAAGGGCGAGATCGCATCGCCGGCCCGCACGCCGGCCTCGATGCGCATTGCGGCACCCTCCGGGGCCGCGTCTGGGAATTTCAGGTGATAAAGCGTGCCCGTCGCCGGCAGGAAGCCTTTCGCCGCGTCCTCGGCATAGATGCGCGCCTCGAAGGCGTGGCCGGCAAGCCCGATCTCGGCTTGCGCCTTCGGCAGCTTTTCGCCGGCCGCCACGCGCAATTGCCATTCCACCAGATCGACGCCGGTGACCATCTCGGTGACGGGGTGCTCGACCTGGAGGCGCGTGTTCATCTCCATGAACCAGAAGCGGTCGGCCTTGAGCCCCTGCGAGGCATCGACGATGAACTCGATGGTGCCGGCGCCGGAATAGCCGATCGCCTTGGCGGCCTTCACCGCCGCTTCCGTCATCGCCTTGCGCAACGCCGGCGTCATGCCCGGCGCCGGCGCTTCCTCGATCACCTTCTGGTGGCGGCGCTGCGCCGAGCAATCGCGTTCGTAGAGATGCACGGCATTGCCAAAATTGTCGCCGAACACCTGCACCTCGATGTGGCGCGGCTTGTCGACATACTTTTCCACCAGCACGCGGTCGTCGCCGAAGGCGGCCTTGGCTTCGCGCCGCGCGCCGGATAGCGCCTCGGAGAAATCATCCGGGTGGTCGACGCGCCGCATGCCCTTGCCGCCGCCGCCGGCGCGCGCCTTGATCAGCACCGGGTAGCCGATCTCGCGCGCCTTGGAGGCAAGCAGCACGATCTCCTGCGCCTCGCCGTGGTAGCCGGGCACCACCGGCACGCCGGCCTTTTCCATCAGCCGCTTGGCGGCGTCCTTCAGGCCCATGGCGCGGATCGAGGCCGCCGACGGGCCGACGAAGATGAGCCCGGCCGCCGTCACCTGGTCGACGAAATCGGGGTTCTCCGACAGAAAGCCGTAGCCGGGATGGATGGCCTCCGCGCCGGTGGCGAGTGCGGCCGCGACGATCCGGTCGCCGCGCAGATAGCTTTCGCCGGCGGGCGAGGGGCCGATATGCACCGCTTCGTCGGCCATCTCGACATGCAGGGCACGCGCGTCGGCGTCCGAATAGACGGCCACGGTGCGCACGCCGAGCTTGCGGGCGGTGCGGATGACGCGGCAGGCGATCTCGCCGCGATTGGCGATCAGGATCTTGCCGAACATGGTGCCCTCCCGTTTTGCATCGGGCGGCACCAGCCTGGCGGGCGCCTGCCTATTTCGACGCCGCGATCGCGCAGCCGCCGCTTGCCGTGTTGAGTCGCCACTTCTTCAGGCCACCCTGGCAGTTGGCCATCGCCATGTTCTCCGCGGCCTTCTGCGACGGTGCGTTGAGCGCCTTGCCGCAAACGACATACAGGTCCACCACGCGCGTATAGAAAGTCGTGGCATAGGCCGAATGGCCGCTCGCCGCGACATAGGACCTGTAGGCGCTGGTGCATTGGTCCTTGGGATTTCCAGACAAGGGCGGCGGAAAGCGCTTGTCGCCCACGCTGCCTGCCAGCGAACCGGCCGCCTCGGCACCCGGCATCGCTGAAATAAACGCCCCAGCCAGCACCGCTGCGACCACCCGTTTGATGGTGATGGATTTCATTCTGCTCCCCCCGAAAAAAAGCTGCTGGCGGCCAACCGCCTATTTGGATGCGGCGACACTGCAGGCACCAGCCGTGGAAACCTTCCACTTTTTGCGGCCGGATTCGCAGGAGTTGAGTGCCTTGGCTTCGGCCGCCTGCTGCGACGGCGCGTTGAGCGAGATGCCGCAGATGGTGAATTCCGTCGCCCAGTTGAACGGCGTCATTGCGTATGCGGAATGGCCTCCGGCCGCGATGTATTCCCGGTAGTGTTTGCCGCAGCCGCCGGTCGAGCCGGGTGCGGAGTAGACCGGAAAACGAACATGACCCTTGCTGCCGGCCAGCGATCCGGCCGCCTCGGCGGCCGGGGCTACCAACATTAGCAACCCTGCAAGCATCGGCGCGGCCGACTTGCCACAATATTCCGAAATCATGTCTTCCCCACCCCGAATCCCCAATGCAGGGTGAGCAATAGCAAATATTTTTTGCAACCGCTAGTTGGTTAAACAAAAATCGCATTTGCCTGTGCTGATGAATCGATTGGTCCATCGAGTTCAGCTTTCCCCATGGTCAGCAATGGCTCGCCGGTATAGTTCCGCGGTCTGCTCGTCGAAGCAGCAGAAAGTCACGATTTCCGGCAATGGATTTTGTGCAATGAAGCTGCTGATGGTGCCAACGGCAATGTTTGCCGCTTGCTCCTTCGGGAAGCGGTAGACGCCGGTCGAGATCGCCGGAAAGGCTATCGTTCGGCAATCATGAGCGCCGGCGATTTCGAGCGAGCGCCGGTAGCAGGAGGCGAGCAGCTCGGCTTCGCCCTTGCCGCCGCCTTGCCAGACAGGCCCGACCGTGTGGATGACGTAATGCGCCGGCAGGCGATAGCCTTTGGTCAGCTTGGCGTCGCCGGTTTTGCAGCCGTGAAGCGTACGGCACTCGGCGACCAGCTCCGGTCCGGCGGCGCGGTGGATGGCGCCGTCGACTCCACCGCCGCCAAGCAGCGAGGAATTGGCGGCGTTGACGATGGCGTCGACCGCGAGCCTGGTGATGTCGCCGGTATGGATGCGGATCCTGTCGCCGGTATCGCTCATCTCACATCCTGAACACGCCGAATTTCGTTTCCTCGATCTCGGCATTGAGCGCGGCCGACAGGCTGAGTGCCAGCACCTCGCGCGTCTTTGCCGGATCGATGATGCCGTCGTCCCAAAGCCTTGCCGAGGAATAGAGCGGATGGCCCTCATGCTCGTATTTCATCAGGATCGGCTTGCGGAATTTTGCTTCCTCCTCGGCGCTCCACTGCCCGCCCTTGCGCTCGATGCCCTCGCGCCTGACCATGGCCAGCACTGTTGCCGCCTGCTCGCCGCCCATCACCGAGATGCGCGCGTTCGGCCACATCCACAGGAAGCGAGGCGAATAGGCGCGGCCGCACATGCCGTAATTGCCGGCGCCGAACGAGCCGCCGATAATGACCGTGACTTTCGGCACCTTGGCGTTGGCAACCGCCATCACCAGCTTGGCGCCGTCCTTGGCGATGCCGCCGGCCTCGTACTTTCGCCCGACCATGAAGCCGGTGATGTTCTGCAGGAAGATCAGTGGAATGCCGCGCTGGCAGCAGAGCTCGATGAAATGCGCGCCCTTCAGCGCGCTTTCCGAAAACAGCACACCATTGTTGCCGATGATGCCGACCGGCATGCCGTGCAGATGGGCAAAACCGGCGACCAAAGTGGCGCCGTAATTCTGCTTGAACTCATCGAACTCCGAGCCATCGACCAGGCGTGCGATCACCTCGCGCACATCATAGGGCTGGCGCAGGTCGGTCGGCACGATGCCGTAGAGCTCATCCGCGGCATGAAGGGGCGGACTCGATTTCTGTAAGTTCAGCCTTACTGTCTTGTTCCGATTGAGGTTTTTGATGATGCGCCGGCAAATGGCCAGCGCATGTTCGTCGTCAATCGCATAGTGGTCGGCGACGCCCGAAAGCCTGGTGTGCACGTCGGCGCCGCCGAGTTCCTCGCCGGTCACGTCCTCACCTGTCGCCGCCTTCACCAGCGGCGGCCCGCCGAGGAAGATGGTCGCCTGGTTGCGCACCATGATGGTCTCGTCCGACATCGCCGGCACATAGGCGCCGCCCGCCGTGCACGAGCCCATGACGCAGGCGATCTGCGGGATGCCGGCCGCCGACATGTTGGCCTGGTTGTAGAAGATGCGGCCGAAATGCTCACGGTCGGGAAACACTTCGTCCTGGTTGGGCAGATTGGCGCCGCCTGAGTCGACCAGATAGACGCAGGGCAGGTTGTTCTGCAACGCGATCTCCTGGGCCCGCAGATGCTTCTTCACTGTCAGCGGATAATAGGTGCCGCCCTTCACCGTGGCGTCGTTGACGACGACCATCACCTCCGTGCCCTCGACGCGGCCGATGCCGGTGATGATGCCGGCCGAGTGAATGTCCTCGCCGTACATCGCCCAAGCCGCGAACTGGCCGATCTCGAGGAAGGGCGAGCCGGTGTCCAGCAATTGCGCCAGCCGCTCGCGCGGCAGAAGTTTGCCGCGCGAGACATGCCGCTCGCGCGCTTCCTCCGAGCCGCCGCGCTCGACGGTTGCAGCCGTCTCCGCGATGTCGTCGACCAGCGCGCGCATGCGCTCGGCATTGGCGCGGAAGCTGTCGGAGGCGGGGGAGATCTGGGAGGTCAGGGCAGGCATTGACGAACCTCGGATGATATCATATTTTACTATCACTTGGCTCTCGCCCTGACCCGAGAGGAGCCGGCCATCAAGGTATTCGATTTGGGGAGGGCGAAAGCAATGAAAGCCGCGCACCGGGAGACTCTGGATAAGATATTTTCCAATCCGGTCAGCGCTTCGATCAAATGGCGCGATGTCGAGGCGTTGCTGGTCGCGCTTGGAGCCGAGGTTTCGGAAGGCAGTGGCTCGCGGGTGCGGTTCATCATCGCGGGCCAGAAACTGTTCCTGCATCGGCCCCATCCATCGCCTGACACCAAACGATGGGCAATCAGGGACATTCGGGAGTTTTTGACGAACATTGGAATAAGCCCATGAAGCTTTATAAGGGATATGCCGGATCGATCGAGTTCGACGACGAGGACATGGTGTTCCATGGCCGCATCCTTGGCATTCGAGACATTATTACGTTCGAGGCCGAGACTGCCGAAGAACTGGTAAAGTCGTTTCACGACAGCGTCGATGACTACCTTGCCTTTTGCAAGGAGCGTGGCATCGACCCCCAGAAGCCTTTTTCCGGCAAGCTTGCGTTGCGCACCACGCCGGAAGTCCACCGTCTTGTCAGCCGGGCGGCCGCCAGCGACGGCAAATCCGTTAATCAATGGGTGTCGGACACGCTCGCCGAAGCTGCACGCAAGCGGATCGACGAAGGCTCGACGAAAGTGACGAGCCGCGCGCATTAAATCACCTCCGCCATGATCTCGCGGCCGATCAGCCATCGGCGAATTTCGCTGGTGCCGGCGCCGATCTCGTAGAGCTTGGCGTCGCGCAAAAGCCGGCCGGTCGGATAATCGTTGATGTAGCCGTTGCCGCCCAGAAGCTGCAGCGCGTCGAGCGCCATCTGCGTCGCCTTTTCGGCGGCGAACAAAACGCAGCCGGCGGCGTCCTTGCGGGTCGTCTCGCCGCGGTCGCAGGCGGCCGCAACGGCGTAGACATAGGCGCGCGCGGCGTTCAGCGTCGCGTACATATCGGCGAGCTTGCCCTGCACCAGCTGGAACTCGCCGATCGGCTGGCCGAACTGCTTGCGCTCATGCACATAAGGGATCGCGACGTCTAGGCAGGCCGCCATCAGCCCGACCGGGCCTCCGGCCAGTACCGTGCGCTCATAGTCGAGGCCCGACATCAGCACCTCGACGCCGCGGCCTTCCTCGTGCAGCACATTCTCATACGGCACCTCGACATCCTCGAAAACCAGTTCGCCGGTGTTGGAGCCGCGCATGCCGAGCTTGTCGAGTTTCTGCGCCACCGAAAAGCCGGCAAAGGCCTTCTCGACGACGAAGGCGGTGATGCCGCGCGAATGGCGCTCCGGATCGGTCTTGGCGTAGACCACCAGCGTTTCGGCGTCCGGACCATTGGTGATCCACATTTTCGAGCCGTTGAGCACATAGCGGTCGTTGCGCTTTTCGGCGCGCAGCCGCAGCGACACCACGTCGGAGCCGGCGCCGGATTCCGACATCGCCAGCGCGCCGACTTTTTCGCCGCTGCACAGCGCCGGCAGGTATTTTTCCTTCTGCGCCGGCGTTGCCCAGCGGTTGATCTGGTTGACGCAGAGGTTGGAATGGGCACCGTAGGAGAGGCCCACCGAAGCGGACGCGCGCGAAATCTCTTCGACCGCAACGACATGTGCGAGATAGCCCATGCCGGTACCGCCGAAATCCGGGTCGGCGGTGATGCCGAGCAGGCCGAGCGCGCCAAGCTCCGCCCACAGATGCGCCGGGAATTCATTCGAGCGGTCGATGTCGGCAGCGATCGGCGCGATCCTGTCCTGGGCGAAGCGCCGCACGGTGTCGCGCAGCGCCTCGATATCGGCATCAAGTCCGAAGCTCAGCGTGTTGGTGTACATGACGTTCCTCCCTCCCTTCGATCTTCGCGCCGACGAGCCGCATTGTCATTGAAAGATATGTCGCGGTGACTTCGGCGATCGACAGCCTCTCGCCCGGCCGGAACCAGACGATGACGCCGGTCAGCATCTGGATCAGCGCCATGGCGGTGAGCCCGGTGTCGTCGATCTCGAAGACGCCCGCTTCGGCGCCGTCGCGCAGGATCGTGCGCAGTTCCTTCTCATAGGCCGTGCGCAGCTTAAGGATCTGCGTCAGCCTCTCATGCGAGAGGCTGCGCAATTCCATGTTGGAGACATGCGTGGCGTGGCGGCGCTCGACGTGGAAGGCGATGTGGTTTTCGACAAAGGCGGAGAGCCGTGCGATTGGGTCCGCGCTGACCGGGCGCGCCCTGTCCCAGGCGTCCAGCAGGCCTTCCATGTGCTCGCGCATCAACGTGAACAGCAGCTCTTCCTTGGTCGGAAAATAGCGGTAGAGCGCAGCTGCCTGCACGCCGACTTCCGCTCCCAGCTGGCGCATCGACATCGCCTCGTATCCGAGACGCGCGATCAGGCTGATCGCCGCCTCGCGGACCGCCGCCTCGGTTTTTTCGCCGTCGGAACCTGTGGTGCGCGCCATCTTTGCCTCGTGAGGCGATAATAAAACGAACGTTCAATTAATTCAAGAATTATTCAACTTCACCCTGATGCTCAGGCAATGATCCGGAAGTCGGTCGGCAAATCATCGTCGACAACCGGCTCGATCGCGACCTTCGAAACCGATGCGCCGCGCGGGCCTTGCCAAAGCCGGTCGATCATCGCGTTGACGGCGGTATCGGTTCCAGCGATCAGCGCCGACACCGAGCCATCGCCTTCGTTGCGGACCCAGCCCGTCAGCCCCAGACGCACGGCTTCGCCGCGCGTCCAGACCCGGTAGCTGACGCCCTGCACCCTGCCGGAAATGCGTGCCCGCACGGCTCTCTGCTGGTCCTGCATGGTGTCTCCCTGCATTCCATCAATCTGGAGCAGGTCGCGTCAAAGGCAAAGGCTCGATAACAGGACGATATGTTAGATGGCCTGCTGGACGCGGATCAGCCGTTCCTAGTTGCCGCGCGCTGCTGCCAATGCGCCCGGCAGTTCCTCGGCAAACATATCGAGCTCATGGTCGAGTCCGACGCTGACCCTGATGCAACGGTCGAGGACTGGCGCCATCGGCTTGCGGATGAAGACGTCGCGCGACAACAGGCCTTGCATCACCTTCAGCGCGAAGGCGCCATCGCTGCCGCAATCGATGGTGACGAAATTGGTCGCCGACGGCAGCGGCGTCAGGCCATTCTGCTCGGCAATGCCGGCAATGCGGCGGCGCCCGGCGGCGACGCGCGCCACCACGCTCTGCAGATAATCCTGGTCGGCGAGCGCTTCGACGCCGGCGATCTGCGCCATGCGGCTGACGCCGTAATGGTTGCGGATCTTCTCGAAGTCGCGGATCACCTCTGCTTGGGCGACGGCATAGCCGCAGCGTATGCCGGCAAGCCCGTAAGCCTTGGAGAAGGTGCGCATGCGGATGACGTTCGGCCGCGAGACGTCGATCGGCGGCAGCGCCGAGGCTGGTCCCAACTCGCCATAGGCTTCGTCGAGCACCAGCATAGTGGTTTCCGGCAACGCCCCGATGAAGCGAACGAGATCCGGCGTCTCCCACCAACTGCCCATCGGATTGTCCGGGTTGGAAAGATAGACCAGCGGCGCTTTTTCCCGGCGCACCGCGGCGAGCAGCCCGTCGAGGTCTTCCTTGTCGTTGGCGTAAGGCACCGTGACCAGTCGGCCGCCGACGCCGGCGATGTGGAAGTTGAAGGTCGGGTAGGCACCGAGCGAGGTCACCACCGCATTGCCCGGCGCGACATACATGCGCGCCACCAGGCCGAGCAGCCCGTCAATGCCCTCGCCGACGACCACGTTTTCGACGCCGACGCCAAGATGAGCGGCCGCCACCACCTTCAGGTCGAAATTGTCGGGGTCGCAATACATCCACTGGTCGCGCGCCACGCTTTCCATGCGGGCAATGACGCGCGGCGAAGGACCGAAGCTGCTCTCATTGGCGCCGATGCGGGCGCGGAAGGACCGGCCGCGGTCGCGCTCCTGCGCTTCGGGACCGACGAACGGCACCGTGGTGGGAAGCGCGCCGACAATCGGCGTAAGGGGAGGGCGTAGGCGCATGGCAAAGGCTCGACTGAAACGGGCTTCTTGCTAGCGTGACGGGCGAGTTGGCGCAAGTTGTCGGTGACAATGCCGCGCTGGATTTCGCCGGTCGATTTTGCTAGCGAGACAGGATGAGCAATCGATTACCGCCCGCCTGGGCAAAGCACCTCAAGACACATCCCTCGGCGAAAGCGGTATCGCCGAAAGCTGCACCTCCGAAAGCCGCGCTGCAGGCCGGTCCATCGCGAGCGCACGCCGACGACATGCTATTGAGACAGGCGCTCGAGTTGCAAAAAGCCGAGCGGCTGCCGGAGGCCGAGGAACTCTGTCTCAAGGTTCTGGCAAGAACGCCAAACCATCCGCTGGCTTTTTATATCCTGGGAACTCTCGGTATCGGATACGACAACGAGAAAGCCTTGCGGTATTTTGCTCGGGCGGTCGGAGAGGAGCCGCGAAATCCTTACTACCACCTTAGCCTTGGCGAAACCTATCTGAAGCTCAGCGAATTTACACCGGCAATCAGGCACTTTCAGCAAGCCTTGGCCTTGAAGCCGGATCTGGTGGAAGCGCTTTGCGCCTTGGGCGACGCCTACAATTCGTTTGACAAAGGAGAAATGGCGCTGCCTCTTTTTGAGAAGGCGCTCAAGATCAATCGAGATCATCCTCAGGCCCGGTTGGGGCTGCCCCGTGCACTCGCAAGCCTCGGTCGTATGGACGAAGCGGCAGCTCTTCTGAAAGATGCAATAGCACGGCGCATAGCGGTGCCGGCTGCGTACAATGCGCTTGTACGCACGCGCAAATTCGCCGAAGAGCCGCCGGAACTCGCGGCAATCCTAACGGAGCTTCAAGACCCGGATCACGGATCGGAAGGAGCGACGGCGCTCCACCACGCCGCCGGAAAGGTGCTCACCGACGTCCGTCGCTACAAAGAGGCGATGGATCACTATAAGAAAGGAAATCAAGCGGGGGCCCAAAAATTCGATCTGGAAGGCTACCGTCGCTGGGTCGATGCCATGATCGAAACTTTTACACCGGAACTGGTGGCTTCAGGGGCCGTTTATGGCAATTCATCGGAGGTGCCAGTATTCGTGGTCGGCATGCCTCGCTCGGGCACGACGCTGACCGAGCAGATCTGTGCCAGTCATCCCAATGTTCATGGCGCCGGCGAGCTCAGCAAGCTCAGACGAACAGCCGATGGCCTCGGCCTTGCAGACCGTTCCAACGTGAACCTCGGCAAATCGATCGCGACGATCACTCCCGATCTGACCAGGACTTTAGCCGAAGCGCACCTTGCCTATCTGCGCGAGCGGGCTCCCGATGCGCTGCGAATTGTCGACAAGATGCCTCACAATTTCGAGCTGATCGGCCTGATCGGCATTCTTTTCCCCAATGCGCGTATCATTCATTGTCGCCGCGACGCCATCGACAATTGCGTCTCCTGCTTCGTGCTGCAATTCAATGAAGCGCATAGTTACAGCGTCGATCTCGAGACGCTGGGGCTTTACTACAGGGAATATGATCGCTTGATGCGGCATTGGGACAAAATTTTCCCGGGTCGGATCTTCGAAAACTGCTATGAGACATTGATTGAAGATCAAGAGGAGCAATCGAGGCGTCTAATAAATTATCTCGGACTCCCCTGGGACGAAGCCTGCTTGCGTTTTTTTGAGAGGGGCGGCTCCGTAAACACCTATAGCAACTGGCAGGTCCGCCAGCCGATCTATACGTCCTCCGTCAAGCGATGGAAGAATTACGAAAGCGAGATCCAGCCCTTGATCGACGCGTTGGGAGATCTGGCCGACACCTGACCATAAGTTTTAGTTGGCAGTTCGATTTTGGTGGATGATAGCCGTCAGGTTTTCAATACTGTCGTAGCAGCTTGATCTAACGGCCATCCAATTCAGAGAAAAACCCGGCGGACGTCCGCCGGGTTTTTTTCGATTTCACTCAGACAAAGCCCGTTAGAACGAGCGCTGGAAGCGGAGCAGTCCGCCCACGCTGTTCTTCTTGTCGGCGCCGGTGAAGTTGACGGTCGATGAGTGGTCGGCGTTCCATTCGTCAAACTTGCCAAAGTGATCGTAGTCGACTTCGGCGGTGACCGTGAAGCCGGGAACGATGTCGTAGGCGACGTTCGCCGCCACGCCGTAGTTCTTGTCCTCATCGCCCGACACCTGGAGGTTGAACGAGGTCTTCTCGTTGAACTTGTAGGTGCCGCCGGCCCAGAACGCCCAGTTGCCGCCCCAGATCTTGTAGAAGCCGCGGCCACGAGCGTCGATGACATTGGTCGGGTCATTGAGGTTGTCGTCGCTGCCATAGCCGAACATGCCGAACAGCGACAGTTCGTTGGTGACGTTGACGTCTAGGCGGACCTTACCGGCGACTTCCTCGTAGTTGCTGTCATAGGCCACGACGCCGGTGATGGCGCCCCAGCCCTGCGTGTACTTCACGCCGCCGACGACATGCGGGACATAGCTGTCGATCGTGCCGACAGTGCCTGCGCCTTCTTCGAGCGAGACTACGGCCGAGAAGCCGTTGCCGGCGTCGAAATAGTACTGGACGACGTTGGTGTCGAAGTCGCCGTAGGGGACCAGCGTATCCTGGATGACGTTGCCGGCATAGCCGATGAACGTATCGAAGGCCGACTCGTCCTTGCCGACGCGGAGACCACCGAGCTGGATCCAGGCGAAGTTCAGCGAGACGTTCTTGTTGCCCGCAGGATTGTCGGTGAAGCTGGTGACGGCGCCACCAGTGGTGCGTGAAACAGAGGCGCCGCGATTGTTGTTGCCGAAGTTGAAGCGGGTCTCGGTGTAGGTCTTCAACGTGCCGAGTTCAGTTTCCTGGCCGGTCCACGTCTTCAGCGTGAAGCGGGTGTTCTTGTACCAAGTGCTGTGGATATCGCCGTCCTGGTGGTCGACGTTCTTCGCGCCGTCGAACGAGCCGACGTCGCCGAGGCCGATGTCGTAGCGGACATAGCCGCCGATGCGCAGGCAGGTCTCGGTGCCGGGGATGTAGAAGTAGCCCGAGCCGTAGACGTCGCAGATCTTGACGTATTCAGCCGGTTCCGGCTCGGCGACGACGACGGCGTCGGCGGCGCGCGCACCGGAAACTGCGATCAGGGCCGCAGCTGAGCCGAGAAGAAGGCTCTTGATGTTCATTTTCTGACCTCCAGTCAGAATCGAACGAGGGAGAGCCATTCACTCGATCATAATCCTTATCAATGCTTTGTTATTGCTAGGCTTTTCGATCGGGTGAACGCTACCAAAGACGTTTGCTGGCGAACGCATGCCCGGATCCCGATTTGAGATAGCGCTCGAATGAAGTCGCCTTTGCTCGGCTTGAAAAGGCCACGTAGGTCACGATTCGCCACGGGAGAAATTTGGAAGTGTGACTGGACTTTCCGGCGTTGTGATCGGCAATCCGCCTCTTCAAATCGGACGTTATGCCGATATAGCGCTCGCCTTCCAAAGCCTCGCTCTCAAGCAGATAGACATACCACACGAACCGGCCCTCCTTCGCCAAGGCTTCGGAGGGCATCCTCTCCGCCATCCTGCTTCGCACGAACCGTTGGGGCTTGTCCTGCGAAGCGCGCAGCGCGAATGAGCGACCCGAGACATAGGTGACGATTTGTACCGGACACATGGGTAACACTTTTGGCTTTTGGCCGGAGGTGTTGATGCCGTGGAGAGAGTGTTCGGTGATGGAGGAACGTCTACGTTTTGTCGCCCGCCTTCTGGATGGCGAAGGCATGAGCGAAGTGTGTCGGGAGTTCGGGATTTCCCGCAAGACCGGCTACAAGATCTTCGGCCGCTATAGGGAGGAAGGGCTCGAAGCCCTATGCGACCGCTCGCGCCGGCCGGTCCGCTACGCCAACCAGCTGCCCGACCCGGTCGAGCGGCTGATCGTCGAGGCCAAGCGCGACAAGCCGCATTGGGGCGCCCGCAAGATCAGAGAGCTCCTGGTGCGCAAGCTGGCCGGGGACGTGCGTATTCCCGCCAAGAGCACGGTGCACGCGGTGCTCGACCGTCACGGCCTTGTGAGCCAGGCCCGCAAGAGGAACCGGGCGAACAAGGCCGAGGGCACGCCGCTCTCGCAGGCTGTCCAGCCCAATGACCTGTGGTGCGCCGACTTCAAGGGCGAGTTCAAACTCGGCGACGGCCGCTACTGTTACCCCCTGACGGTCACCGATCAGGCCTCACGCTACCTGCTTCTCGCCGAAGCGCTTGAAGCGACAAAGGAAGCTCCGGTCATCGAGGCCTTCGTCCGGCTCTTCAAGGAACGCGGCCTGCCGCATGCCATCCGCTCCGACAACGGCGTCCCCTTCGCTTCCCCCAACGGCCTCTACAACCTCTCGAGGCTCTCCGTCTGGTGGCTGCGGCTGGGGATCGCGATCGAGCGCATCAGGCCCGGTCATCCGCAGCAGAACGGCCGCCACGAGCGCATGCACCGCACCTTGAAGCAGGAGACCACGCGGCCGCCGGGCATGAATGCCCTCCAGCAGCAGGCCAGGTTCGACGCTTTCATCAGCGAATTCAATGAGGAACGGCCCCACGAAGCCATCGCCATGAAGGTGCCGGCCGAACTCTATAGCCCCTCGTCACGGCCCTATGATGGCCTGCCGGAGCTGACCTACCCCTTCCATGACAAGGACACCATGGTCACCGCCTGCGGCCGCATCTGCATGATGAGGAAGAAGATCAACGTCTCGACCGTGCTCGCCGGTCAGAGGCTCGGAATCAAGGAAGTCGACGACGGCATTTGGCTCGTCAGCTTCATGCATTATGATCTGGGATATGTCGACCTGGAGCAGAGGACCTTGCAGACGATCGACAATCCGTTCGGCACGAGATTGTCACCCATGTCTTAGGTACGAACTGTTACCTATGTCTCCGGGCCGTACAGAAGCAGGATGGCGGAGAGGATGGGATTCGAACCCACGAGAAGCTTTTGACCTCTACTCCCTTAGCAGGGGAGCGCCTTCGACCACTCGGCCACCTCTCCGTCGCGCCGCTGGATAAAGAAAAGCGCCGGCACAATCAACAAGCGGGCGCCATAATCGCCGAAAAATCGGCGGACCGGCTCAATGCGGCGGCTCCGTAAGGCGATTCTGCGGCAGCTCGCCTGCCGGCGACTCGCCAGGCGCCGCAATTCGGCCGGGTCATCGCCGGATTCGGCTGGAATTAACTGTGCGCGGCCCTCGATGGTTAACGAGAGCTTTCAGAGTGAGGCCAAATCGTGTCATTTGTGCAACAACCGTGGGGGATAGCGTCCCGACGGCCCTTCCGCCGGTACGATCGTTGTTGAACGCCGCCGCCTCATGGGTAATGTCAGGTTCGAAGGAGCGGCGCGGTGCGCATCTTTTTCGGTTAGTGGGGATGGGGCAGGGAACGCTGTCCTTCAGCAAAAAATACCCAGACCCGTTTTTTAACTTTTGACTGGAGGTCAGAAAATGAACATCAAGAGCCTTCTTCTCGGCTCAGCTGCGGCCCTGATCGCAGTTTCCGGTGCGCGCGCCGCCGACGCCGTCGTCGTCGCCGAGCCGGAACCGGCTGAATACGTCAAGATCTGCGACGTTTATGGAGCCGGCTATTTCTACATCCCCGGCACCGAGACCTGCCTGCGCATCGGCGGCTATGTCCGTTACGACATCGGCATCGGCGACGTCGGCTCGTTCGACGGCGCGAAGGCGTTCGATCATACGAAGGTTCCAGTGAAAGAGCAGGGCACCTACTACAAGCAGGCCCGCTTCACGCTGAAGACCTGGACCGGCCAGGAAACCGAGCTCGGCACGTTGAAGACCTACACCGAGACCCGCTTCAACTTCGGCGACCACAACGACTATGGCATTCGGACCAATGGCGACTTAAATTACGCCCACAACAAGGGCGTTTCGCTGAACTTTGCCTGGATCCAGCTCGGTGGTCTGCGCGTCGGTAAGGACGAATCGGCCTTCGATACGTTCATCGGCTACGCCGGCAACGTCATCCAGGACACGCTGGTCCCCTACGGCGACTTCGACACCAATGTCGTCCAGTACTACTTCGACGCCGGCAACGGCTTCTCGGCCGTCGTCTCGCTCGAAGAAGGTTCGGGCATCAAGGGCACGATCGACAGCTATGTTCCGCATGTCGTCGGCGGCGTGAAATACACGCAGGGCTGGGGCGCCATCACCGGTGTTGTCGCTTACGACAGCAACTACGAGCAAGTGACTGGCAAGGTCCGCTTGGACGTCAACGTCAACGACCAGATCTCGCTGTTCGGCATGTTCGGCTACGGCAATGATGGCAAGCTTAACGACGACGCGACCAACCCCATCGACGCCCATGGCCGCGGCTTCTACAAGCAGTGGGGCGGCAACTGGGCCTGGTGGGCTGGCGGCACCTACAAGTTCAACGAGAAGACCTCGTTCAACCTCCAGGTGTCGGGTGACGACGACAAGAACTACGGCGTTGCGGCGAACATCGCCTACGACATCGTTAAGGGCATGACGATCACGGCTGAAGTGGACTATGACCACTACGGCAACTTCGACAGCCCGACGATCTACGGCAACTGGACCAACGCCGACAAGAAGAACAGCGTCGGCGGACTCCTCCGCTTCCAGCGCTCCTTCTAAGGGCTGGAATTACACAGGTGAAATCCGGCCCGGGCATCTCAATGCCCGGGCCGTTTTGTTTTCGCGATTGGTCGAGGCAAACGAAAGGATGGGGGTGAAAACGGTAAGCTGATTGGGTCTGTGGAGCGATTTTGTGGGATCCGCCATCGGTGGATGAGGTCGGCCATAGGACTCGAAAACTCTTGAAAGGACGCCTCCGAACGGTTAGGGCTGATCGCTTAACCACAGGGGGTGTGGCTAAAAATGTCGAACGAAGCGATTCAAGAGGGTGAGCCCTCTGGTCATTTTGCGGTATTTTCTTCTCAGAATTCGAAGTTTAGGTACACTTACAACAAGGTCAGAGAAGTAAAGTCCCACAAGATCGGAGAGCTTTTTACAGCTTATCGAGATATTCTCTGGGATGACGGGCGGCATAAATACAATGTCAGCTCGTTCATCGGTGAAATAGACGAGATCCTTCTGGGAGAGCGTTTCAGCACCTTTGACCAGAATACCCTGGACAATCTTATCGGTACCTTGCGCCAGCGCGGGAACAGCAATGCAACCATCAACCGCAAGATGGCTGCCCTCAGCAAATTGCTGCGCAAGGCTCATAAGATGGGAGATATCCACAGCCTGCCCGAGTTCCGCCGCCAGAAGGAGCGGGCCGGACGAATTCGTTTCCTTGAAAGGGACGAAGAGGCGAGGCTGTTCGCCGCCATCCGGAGCCGCAGCGAGGATGCCTACAGGCTTTCCGTCTTCCTGGTTGATACCGGCTGCCGTCTCGGCGAGGCTCTCGGCCTGATCTGGAACGACATCCAGGAACACCGCGTCTCGTTCTGGATCACCAAATCCGGCCGCAGCCGCACCATCCCGATGACCGAACGGGTCAAGGAGGTGATCAAGCTGCCGCCGACCGCCGAAGGACGCCGGCCGAAGGGCCCGTTCACCAAACTCACCCAGGCGCAGTATCGCGCCATCTGGAATGAGGCGAAGGGCGAGATCGGTCTCGGCGCCGACGACCAGGTGGTGCCGCATATCCTGCGCCACACTTGCGCCTCGCGTCTCGTCCAGGGCGGCATCGACATCCGCCGCGTGCAGATGTGGCTTGGCCACCAGACGCTGTCGATGACCATGCGCTACGCGCATCTTGCCACCAACGATCTCGATGGTTGCGTCGTCGTGCTCGAGAAACCGCGTAGCGATGAGTCGCAACGCTCGACGGAAAACTCGGTGTTTGCATCTCCCCTGACCACACCGTCACCCGCGCCGACCTCCCGCAAAAAGGGCGGATCGGAGCCGGCGAAGGCGCCTCGCAAGCGCTCGAAGGGCAAATAGGGCCGGTCGTCGGGGCGGCACCTCTCAAGGCGAATCTATATTGTATGAGAAAGCCTTGGACTGATTTAGTCTCAGGCTTTACTGTTAAATGACTTGCTTTCGGCCCGATCGAGGAACGCGGCAATCTGCTCCGGCAGATTGCCGGTTTCGAGGAACGGGGCATGGCCCTGGCCCTCGACCGTGATTGCCTCCATGTTCGCGTGACGTTTCTGCATGTCTTCGAGCGTCACGGCGGACAACAGCTTCGAATTGCCGCCGCGTATGGCCAGCAGCGGCACGGCGGCGAGCGCTTCGAACTGCGGCCACAGATCCGGCAGCGGCTTGCTGAAATCGGCCCCGGCCAGCGTGTCGACCAGCGCCGCATCGAAATCCGGCACCCACCCGTCCTCGGTCTCGCGGCAGATGGCGGCCACCATCCGCGCCCAGTCGGCGTCGGCAAGCGCCGGGAAATCGCCGCCATGCACACGTCGTTGCGCGCCCACCGCCTCGTCAAATGACTTCGGTGTCGGGCTGCGGTCGAGATAGATCTTGATGTAGGCAAGGCCCTCAGCCTCGATCACCGGCCCGATGTCGTTGAGGACGATGGCCTTCAACACGGCCGGCCTGAGCGCCCCGAGCACATGGATGATCAGGCCGCCGCGCGAAGTGCCGATGAAGGCCGCCGCCTCGATGCCGAGCACCGACAGTCCGGCAAGCACGTCGCCGGCCTCGACGCCGACATTATAGTGGCTGATATCGGGATCGTAGTCCGACCGGCCGCGCCCGCGATAGTCGAATGCGATGACCTTGCGCGGCCTTTCCGCATCTTGGGATAGATAGAGCGCAAGCTCGTGAAAATCGCAAGCATTGCGGGTGAGGCCGGGCAGGCACACCACCGGCCAGCCGCTGGTGTTGGCCTCGCCGTAAATGCGAGTGTGGAGCCTGAGCCCGTCGGGCGCGGTGTAGAAGAAGTCGGAGAAACCGTCGTCGCTCGCCATTTGCATGCTGTCCCGCTGGATTGATCCGACAGCTAAAGGCGAGGGCCGTGATGGTCAAATGCCTTTCCTTCTCCCTTTGCGGGAGAAGGTGGATCGACGCGTAGCGTCGAGACGGATGAGGGATGCGCGAAGGAACGAGGCAAGGAAGAATCTGGCGCTTTCAGGTGCTTATGCCTTCAAAGTAGCGATCCTTCCAAAACCCCTCATCCGACCGAGCTTCGCTCGGCCGCCTTCTCCCACAAGAGGAGAAGGGAAAGAGGCCTCAACTCCGCCCGTTCACCAGATCGCCAACGATGTCGTATTTCCCCGAAATACGCATCTTGTAGACTTCGTAGTTCTCCACCACGCGCTGCACGTAGCTTCTTGTTTCCGTGTAGGGAATGCGCTCGATCCAGTCGACGACGGCATCGACGTCCTTGCCGCGCGGATCGCCGTATTTCGCCACCCATTGGGCGGCGCGGCCGGGACCGGCATTGTAGCCGGCGAAGGTCAGCACATAAGAGCCGCCGAAGCGGTCGAGCTGCTCGCCGAGGAAGGCCGAACCCAGCGTCGCATTATAGCCGGCATCGCTCGTCAGCCGAGCCTGCGAAAAAATCATACCGGCCTTCTTCGCCAGTTGCTTGGCGGTGTCCGGCATCAGTTGCAGCAGGCCGCGCGCGCCGGCGCTCGAAACGGCGCCGATATTGAACTCGCTTTCCTGGCGCGCAATGGCATAGGCAAGCGCCTTGCCGGAGCCGGAAATGTCGGCCGTGTCGGGGATGACGCCCAGCGGATGCGACAGCGCGCCGACATCAATGCCGCGCTGGGCGGCGATCTTGCCGACCTTCAGCGCCATGAAGTGGTTGTCCTGCTTTTCCGCCAGCATCGCAAGCAGCGCCAGCTCGCCCGGACTGGACAATTGCCCGGCGAGGTCGCGATAGAGCGTCTCGGCATAGCGGTCGTAGCCCGCTTCCTGCAGCCGCCTGATGGCGTTGACGGCCTCGCGGCCTTCGAAACTCTGCCGGTCGGCGGCGCTGGGTTTGGGATAGGCGATATTGAGCGTCCGAAGGCCGGCGCGCTCGCCCGCCAGCTGGCCATAGAAGGTCGTTCCATACGCGGCGGCGCGGGCGAAATAATCCCGGGCGTTGCCAGGGCCGCCGACTTCGGCGGCGCGGCCGAGCCAATAATAGGCGCGCGACAACGACACCGGTCCGCGGGCGAGGCCGGCAATCCTGGCGAAATGCGTGGCGGCGGTTGCCGGGTCGTTCAGGCCGCGCAGCGCATACCAGCCGGCGTGGAACTCGGCCTCGGCGGCATTCTCCGGGTTTTCGGCCGCATGCATGGACACAATTCTGTAGGCGGTCTTCACGTCGCCCTCATCGACCAGCTCGCGCGACAGAACCCGCCGCTCCACCCACCAGGCGTCAGGGTCGACCAGCGCATCGCGATCCGTCGGCGCCGTCATCACGACAGCAGCCGCATCGGCGAATTTCCGCTGCTTGCGCAGATATTCGGCCTCGGCGAAATAATAGCCGGCCGAATGCTGCGCTTCAGGCACCGCCTTCAACAGCTTGGCCGCGTTCTTGTCGCCTCTGTCGACCGCCGCCCAGGCATCGGCCAGCTGCTGCGCGCCGGCAAGGCCCGCGATGCGCAGCGCCGAGGCCGGCCGGTCGGCATAGAACATGCGCTCCATGCGGTAACGATGGTCCGCCGCCGGGATCAGCGCGGCGAACTCCTTGATGATGGCTGCCTCATCCTTTGCCGCCAATTTCTCGCTGCGCCAGAACGGCACCAGCACCGCGCGCGCCGCGGCCGCATTGCCCAGCGCGACCTGGGAGCGGGCGAGGATCATCACGCCCTCCGGCGTCAGCGGTTGGCTGAGGCCGAAGGCCTGCACCACCACTTGCGGCGGCGGGTTTTCGCGGTAGAGCGCGCGTTCGCTGTTCTTGCGCAGCTCGATCGTGCCCGGCCAGCCCGGCAGCATCCTGGCTGCATCGGCGATCTCGCCGCTCGGCACCTGGTTGCCGCTGTAGAGCGCGATCGCCCAGGCAAGGATGTGCCGGTCGAGCGACGTGGCGGGCAGCGTATCGCGCGCATTGCGCGCGCCGGCGATGTCGTTGGCGGCGAGCGCATCGAGGCCGCTCTTCAACTGGGCGACGCTCTGCGAAGGCGGGGAGGGCTGTGACTGGCCTGGAGCCTGCGGCGCACCGGGCGTCGGGACCGCCGCGGTAATGCGCACATCGGCGCTGCCGCTGATCGCCATGCCCGGCACCAGCACGACGACAGCTCCCAAAAGCGCCAAAAGATGAGGCCGCCTCTTCGGCATTCTTCTGTCCCAGCTCACCGCCAGCAGGTGCGAGCTCTCAAAGCCCGACGGAGCTTAAACTCAGGTCGTGAAGGGCCTGTGAACAAAAGATTACCGAGGCCGTTCCAATTGCGCTTGCTGGCATCAAGGCGATGCTTGCCGTGCAACCATGTCGAGACTATGGTGCGCCGCTTCGCTTTCGGTTAGAAGGCGCGCAGATAACCGAAACGACAAAACACCAATGCATGTCGCCCCAAAAGTGGGTACCGGTTTTGGGGCGACGACACGCATGAACCCAGGAAAGTCCCGACATGCTGAGAGGCTCGCTGACCGCGCTCGTCACACCGTTCGAAAAGAGCGGGCGTTTCGACGAGAAAGCCTTTCGCCTGTTTATCGAATGGCAGCTCGCCGAGGGCACCAAAGGCCTCGTTCCGGTCGGCACCACCGGCGAGTCGCCGACGCTGTCGCATGACGAGCACCGCCATGTCGTCAAGGTCTGCATCGAGGTGTCCAAGGGCCGTGCCCCCGTGGTCGCCGGCGCCGGCTCCAACAACACCGAGGAAGCGGTCGGCCTGGTGCAATATGCCGAAAAGGCCGGCGCCGACGCCGCCCTGGTCGTCACGCCCTATTACAATAAGCCGACGCAGCGCGGCCTTTATGAGCATTTCGCCGCCGTCGCCAGGGCGACCAAGCTGCCGATCATCATCTACAACATCCCGCCGCGTTCGGTCATCGATATGATGCCGGAGACGATGGGCAGGCTTGCTCACGACTTCAAGAATATCGTCGGCGTCAAGGATGCGACCGGCAAGGTCGAGCGCGTTTCGGAACAGCGCGCCACCTGCGGCAAGGATTTTATCCAGCTTTCCGGCGAGGACGCCTCGGCTCTCGGCTTCAACGCGCATGGCGGCGTCGGCTGCATCTCGGTGACGTCGAATGTCGCGCCGCGCCTGTGCGCCGAATTCCAGGAAGCCACGCTGTCCGGCGACAGCGCCAGGGCGCTCGATTTGCAGGATCGCCTTTTGCCCCTGCACAAGGCGATCTTCATGGAGCCCGGCGTCTCCGGCGCCAAATATGCGCTGTCGAAGTTGGGCAAGGTCGAGAACGTGGTCCGTTCGCCGCTGGTCACCGTCGAACAGTCGACGGCCGACAAGATCGATCAGGCGATGAAATTCGCCGGCTTGATTAATTAGGGACGAGGCGCCACCTCTCCGCATTATGAATCAAGTTAAGAAAGCCGATCCCAACAACAGGACGGTCGCCGAAAACCGCAAGGCGCGCTTTTCCTACGAGGTGCTCGACACGATCGAGACCGGCCTGGTGCTGACCGGCACCGAGGTGAAATCCTTGCGCCAGGGCCAGGCCAATATCCAGGAAAGCTACGCCTCGGCCGAAGGCGGCGAGATCTGGCTGATCAATTCCTATCTGCCGGAATATCTGCAGGCCAACCGTTTCAACCACGAGCCGCGCCGGCGCCGGAAACTCCTGGTGTCGAAACGCGAGATGGCCAGGCTGTCGCAAAGCGTCGAGCGCGAGGGCATGACGCTGGTGCCGCTGAAGATCTATTTCAACGATCGCGGCCGCGCCAAGCTGTTGCTCGCGGTGGCTCGCGGCAAGAAATTGCACGACAAGCGCGAGACCGAAAAGCAGCGCGACTGGTCGCGCGAAAAGGGGCGGTTGCTCAAGGAGCGCGGGTAAAAGCGCCGGCTGTATCCGGGCGAGGCGGGCAGGGGAACCGAGGCTTGAGGAACCGCTTGATTGTCCTGGCCCTGGCTTTCGTCTTTCTGGGGCTTGCCGTATGGGCAGAGGGCTTTTTCCGGTCCCGCGCTTTTCCACCGGATCGCGCCGAATTCCCCATCAGAGGCATCGACGTTTCGCACCACCAGGGCAATATCGATTGGCATCGCGTTGCGGCTAACGATGTTGCCTTCGCCATCATCAAGGCGACCGAGGGCGGCGATCATGTCGACAATGCCTTTGCCGAGAATTTGCACCAAGCCCGCGCGGCAGGCCTCGCGGTTGGCGCGTATCATTTCTTCACCTTCTGCCGTTCGGGCGCCGACCAGGCGAAGAACTTCCTTTCGGCTGTGCCGCGCGGCGAGCCGCTTTTGCCGCCGGTGGTCGACATCGAGTTCCACGGCAATTGTCCGAATCGACCTTCGCCCGCCGAACTCAACGCGGAACTGCTTGCATTCCTGGGCCCTGTCGAGGCGGCCTACGGCAAGCCGGCGATCATCTACATCACCGACGAGGCGGCGCCGATTTATGCCTCTCATATCGCGGTTCGTCAGCACTGGCTGCGCTCGATTGCGATGGTGCCGAAAGAGCAGGATTGGATTTATTGGCAATATCTCGACACCGGCCGGGTCGACGGCATCGACGGCGACGTCGACTTGAATGTGCTGAAGGGCGGGCCGGCGAGACTCTCGGAGCTGTTTGCCTCGGCTCCTGAACCTAGCTCTTCAGAAACGACGCTATCTCCTTGAAGACATTGACGAACATAGCCTCCGTCAGCACGCCGGTGTTGGTGTTGTAGCGCGAGCAGTGATAGCTGGAAAACAGCGTAATGCCACCGGCCTCCTGCCGTCCGCCATGGCGGAACGGATGGCCGGCGACGCGCTCGCCCAGCGCCCGCACCGTCGACTGATGCGCGATCGCGCCCAGCGTCAGCACCGCGCGCAGATTGGGGAAGCGCGCGATGGTCGGCTTGAGGAAAGTCCGGCAGGTGGCGATTTCGGCGCCTGCCGGCTTGTTCTCCGGCGGCACGCAGCGCACCGCATTGGTGATCGCCGTGCCGACAAGCTGCAAGCCGTCATCGGGCCTCGCCTTGAATTCGCCGCGCGCCAAACCGTGCGCGATCAGCGTGCCGTAGAGCAGGTCGCCGGCAAAGTCGCCGGTGAAGGGGCGCCCGGTGCGGTTGGCGCCGCGCAGGCCCGGCGCCAGGCCGACGATCAGCAGCCGGACCGAGTCTTCACCCTCGGGCGGCAGGAAGGTCGGCACCGGCGCGTTGAACCAGCCCGGCTCGCGCTCGCGCCAGGCCGCGATGAAATCATGCAGCCGCGGACAGAGCGGGCAGTCGCGATCAGGTTCCGGGGAAGGCGCGGCGATCAAGGCCGCCGCTTCTCAATACTCGTCCTCGTCGACTTCAGCCGGTTCCGGCCGGCGCACCGGCCGTTCCGACGGGTCGCGGCCGACTTCGTTCTTCAGCGTCATCAGGTCGATGAAATGGTCGGCCTGGCGGCGCAGATCGTCCGAGATCATCGGTGGCTGCGAGGCCATGGTCGAGATGATCGACACCTTTCGGCCGCGCCGCTGCAGCGCTTCCACCAGGGTGCGGAAGTCGCCGTCGCCGGAGAAGATGACATAATGGTCGACGACATCGGCAAGCTCCAGCGCATCGACGGTAAGTTCGATATCCATGTTGCCCTTGATCTTGCGCCGCCCGGTGGAGTCGGTGAACTCCTTGGCCGGCTTGGTCACCACCTTGAAGCCGTTGTAGTCAAGCCAGTCGATCAAGGGCCGGATCGAGGAATATTCCTGGTCTTCGACCAGCGCGGTGTAATAATAGGCCCTGAGCAGATAGCCGCGCTTCTGGAAGCTCGACAGAAGCTTGCGGTAGTCGATATCGAAGCCCAGCGCCCGCGAGGTGGCATAGAGATTGGCACCGTCGATGAAAAGGGCGATCTTTTCACGGGGATCGAACATGCAAAAATATCCTTTTTCGAAAATGGCGGTCGTCTAAATGCGTGAGTGCTATCAGCCGGCCCGGCAATGGACCGATTTGCGCTCTTTTCGAGATAACGCCAGATTTATGGATATCCAAGGGCGCGGCGCCGATTGCAAGCAATTGTGATCGGCACTATCTGAGCGACGGATAGCGTCCGGTTATTGAGCCGGGCAGAGGCGTACGCTTCGGCCGCTGCCGCCATAATGCTTGTATTTCGGCGGCGTCCTTGTTATGGAGCGCGCTTGTTTTCCACCACATCCATCGCATGAAAGGGGCAGTCCATGGCCCGCGTAACCGTTGAAGATTGCATCGACAAGGTCGATAACCGTTTCGAACTCGTGCTGCTCGCCGGCCACCGCGCCCGCCAGATCAGCCAGGGCGCGCAGATCACCGTTCCCCGCGACAATGACAAGAATCCGGTCATTGCGTTGCGCGAGATCGCCGAGGAGACGCTGTCGCCCGACGACCTCAAGGAAGACCTGATCCACTCGCTGCAGAAGCATGTCGAAGTCGACGAGCCGGAGGCCGATGGCGAGGCGATTGCCGACCAGACCAGTGCTGCGACCGCCGCGGCCGACACCGACGATGCCGAAGACAACATCGCCTTCGACCGCATGACCGAGGAAGACCTGCTGGCCGGCATCGAAGGCTTGGTACCCCCGGAAAAGAGCGACGACTACTAAGCTCTTCCGGAACTTGCCTGGATCAAGCATCCGGCACTTCCGTATCGGCAGTTTCGTGGCTATCTATGGGATGCGCCGTACCCTGGTACGGCGCATCAATCATTTCAGCACCGCGAGATCCCGCCCATGATGCGTCAGTATGAGCTTGTCGAGCGCGTGCAGCGCTACAAGCCTGACGTCAACGAGGCGCTGCTCAACAAGGCCTACGTCTACGCCATGCAGAAGCATGGCCATCAGAAGCGCGCGTCCGGCGATCCCTATTTCTCGCATCCGCTCGAAGTCGCCGCCATCCTCACCGAAATGCACATGGACGAGGCGACCATCGCTGTCGCCCTGCTGCATGACACGATCGAGGACACCACCGCGACCAGGGCCGAGATCGACGAATTGTTCGGCCCCGAGATGGGCAAGCTGGTCGAGGGCCTGACCAAGCTGAAGAAACTCGACCTCGTCTCCAAGAAGGCCGAGCAGGCCGAGAATTTGCGCAAGCTGCTGCTGGCCATTTCCGAGGATGTGCGCGTGCTGCTGGTCAAGCTCGCCGACCGCCTGCACAACATGCGCACCCTCGACCATGTGCCGGAGGCCAAGCGCCTGCGCATCGCCGAGGAGACGATGGACATCTATGCGCCGCTCGCCGGCCGCATGGGCATGCAAGGGATGCGCGAGGAGCTGGAGGAGATCGCCTTCCGCTATATCAATCTTGAGGCCTATCGTGCGGTTACCGCACGGCTTGCCGAGATTTTCGAGCGCAACAGGGGCGTGCTGCAGGAGATCGAGACGGCGATGTCCGGCTTGTTTGAAAAGCATGCCATCAAGGCCAGCGTCAAAAGCCGGCAGAAGAAGCCATGGTCGGTGTTCCGCAAGATGGAGGCCAAGGCGCTGTCCTTCGAGCAGCTGTCCGATATTTTCGGCTTCCGCGTCGTCGTCGACACGGTCGAGGACTGCTACCGCGCGCTCGGCGCCATTCACACCGCCTGGTCGATGGTGCCCGGCCGCTTCAAGGACTACATCTCGACGCCGAAGCAGAACGACTACCGCTCGATCCACACCACCATCGTCGGCCCGTCGCGCCAGCGTGTCGAATTGCAGATACGCACCCGCGAGATGAACAAGATCGCCGAATACGGCGTCGCCGCGCACTCCATCTACAAGGACACCGGCGGCAAGGTGAATGGCGCCACGCATGCGATCTCCAAGGAGACCAACGCTTATGCCTGGCTGCGGCGCACCATCGAGCAGCTGGCCGAGGGCGACAATCCAGAGGATTTCCTCGAAAACACCAAGCTGGAGCTGTTCCAGGACCAGGTCTTCTGCTTCACGCCCAAGGGCATGCTGATCGCGCTGCCGCGCGGCGCCACCCCGATCGACTTCGCCTATGCCGTCCACACCGATGTCGGCGACACCTGCGTCGGCGCCAAGGTCAACGGCCGTATCATGCCGCTGATGACCGAATTGAAGAACGGCGACGAGGTCGAGATCATCCGCTCCAAGGCGCAGGTGCCGCCGGCGGCCTGGGAATCGGTGGTCGTCACCGGCAAGGCCCGCTCGGCCATCCGCCGCGCCACCAAGAACGCCATCCGCAAGCAATATTCCGGTCTCGGCGCCCGCATCCTCGAACGCGCCTTCGAACGCGCCGGCAAAACCTTCACCAGGGAAAGCCTGAAGCCGGTGCTGCACCGGCTGGCGCGCAAGGACATTGAGGACGTGCTGGCTTCCGTCGGCCGCGGTGAGCTCGGCTCGACCGACGTCATGAAGGCGGTCTTCCCCGACTACAAGGACGAGCGTGTCACCGTCGCCGCTCCCAAGCAGCGCGAGGAGGGCTGGTCGAAGATCCGCAATGCCGCCGGCATGCTGTTCCAGATACCGGGCCGCGCCGCGAAGAAGGACAAGGACCAGCCGCGCGACGGGGCGGTGCCGATCCGCGGCGTGCGCGGCGACCTGCCGGTCCGCTTCGCGCCGGAAGGGGCGGTGCCGGGCGACCGCATCGTCGGCATCGTCCAGCCCGGAACCGGCATCACCATCTACCCGATCCAGTCGCCGGCCTTGCAGGCCTTCGACGACCAGCCCGAGCGCTGGATCGACGTGCGCTGGGATATCGACGAAAGCACCAAGGAGCGGTTTCCGGCGCGGGTCTCGGTCACCGCCATCAACGCGCCGGGTTCATTGGCCGATATCGCCCAGGTCGTGGCCTCCAACGACGCCAACATCCACACGCTGTCGATGGTGCGCACCGCGCCCGATTTCACCGAGATGCTGATCGACCTGGAAGTCTGGGACTTGAAGCACCTCAACCGGTTGCTGTCGCAGCTGAAGGACAATTCGAGCGTCAGCGACGCAAGGCGCGTCAATGGATGATTAGTGAATAGTGAACAGTGAATTAGTGAAATAGAAGGTGCTCTCACCGCTATTCACCATTCACCATTCACCATTCACTATTCACCACTCGCCAACGGCATGGAGCGAACAATGAACGTCGATGAAGTGCTGGACATTTTCCGCGAGGCCGGTGCCGTTCTCGAAGGTCACTTCATCCTGACGTCGGGCCTTCGCAGCCCCGTCTTCCTGCAGAAGGCGCGCGTCTTCATGCATGCCGACAAGACCGAGCGCCTATGCAAGGCGCTGGCCGACAAGATCCGCAAGGCGGTGCCGGGCAGGATCGACTATGTCGTCGGGCCGGCCATCGGCGGGCTGATCCCGGCTTACGAGACCTCGCGCCATCTCGGCGTCCCGGCGATCTGGGTCGAGCGGGAAGGGGGCGAGTTCAGGCTCCGCCGCTTTGAGATCGACGAGGGATCGCGCGTCGTCATCGTCGAGGACATCGTCACCACCGGCCTGTCGATCCGCGAGACCATCGACTGCCTGCGCGAGCTTGGCGCCGACGTGGTGGCGGCCGCCTGCATCATCGACCGCTCGGCCGGCAAGACCGATGTCGGCGTGCCGCTGATCGCGCTCGCCGAATATGAGGTTCCGGCCTATCCGGCCGACCGCCTGCCGCCGGAACTTGCCGCCATCCCAGCCGTTAAGCCCGGCAGCCGCAACATTTGAGGATGCATGTCGCCCAAAAGTGTGGAGCGGTTTTGGGGTGACGATATGCATGAAACCAAATCGGCCTTGATCGCTGGCATCGACCATTTCGTGCTGACGGTCCGCTCGCTCGAGGCGACCTGCGGATTTTACCAGCGCGTGCTCGGGCTGCGCCGCCTGGACGAGCCGAACCGGCCGACCGCGCTTTTGTTCGGCTCGCAGAAGATCAACCTGCATGAGGTCGGCCGCACTTTCGAGCCGAAAGCGAAGGCGCCAACGCCCGGCTTCGGCGATTTTTGCCTCGTCGCCGCAAAGCCTCTGGCCGAAGTCCAGGCCAGCCTCGAGGCCAATGGCGTTGCCATCGAAGTCGGCCCTGTCGAGCGCATCGGCGCGCAGGGCAGGATGATGTCGGTCTATTTCCGCGATCCCGACGACAATCTGGTCGAGGTTAGCGAATATCTGGATTAGCCGCCTCCATGTCTGCCTGGGGTCGAGCCGTGAGGCTTACATGCTGCTGTTCTCCTCAGTTTCGCCCCAATATCGGTTTTGTTGACGCCTGCGGCAGACCATCGCGGCAGCATTTCGTTGTCGCTTGGCCGAACCGTCGCTATATCAAAGTCGTTGTTGCCTTTCTGCGCCCTCGAAGCGCAAGATATGTCGCCGCCACCCGGCCCGGGATGGCAGGGCGGCGGGTGTTGGGTAGACCGGGAACTGGAACAGAGTGCTTTTTCGACGCCGCGAGCCTGATGGCTTCCTGGAACGGGTGCGTACTTACCTTTGGCCGCGCCGCTCGTTCTCGCGCTCCGTTCAATATTTCTCCAAGCGCATCCTCAGGCTGAAGGCCACGCCGCATGCCGTGGCGGCCGGTGTCGCGGCCGGCGTCTTTGCTTCGTTTTTCCCGCTCGGCTTCCACTTCGTCATTGCGGCCGTGCTTTGCTGGATCATCGCCGGCAATCTGGTGGCGGCAGCGCTCGGCGCGGTGTTCTTCGGCAATCCGCTGACTTTCCCGCTGCTGTGGGGCGCGTCGTGGGAGACCGGCAAGCTCATCCTGCACGAGCATTTGCCCAGGAACGGGCCGCCCGCGCATCTGGGCGAAATGATGCACAAGCTTTCCTTCGCCAAATTGTGGCACCCGGTGCTGGAGCCGATGCTGATCGGCGCGGTGCCGCTCGGCCTGGTCTTCGGACTCGTGTTCTACGGCATCACGCGCTGGGGCATGACCGTCTTTCGCGAGCAGCGGAAGAAGCGCATGGCCGAGCGGGCCGAGAAGGCCAGGCACGGCGGCGGCCGGGAAGTTCCGGCGGAATGATCATCGGGATCGGCAGCGACCTGATCGACATCAGACGCATCGAGAAGTCGCTGGAACGGCACGGCCGTCGTTTCATCCAGCGCATCTACACCGAAATCGAGCAGGCCAAGTCGGAGCACCGTGCCGCCCGCGCGGCCTCCTATGCCAAGCGCTTCGCCGCCAAGGAAGCCTGCGCCAAGGCATTGGGCACCGGTATGGCCGAGGGCGTGTTCTGGCGCGACATGGGCGTGGTCAACCTGCCCAGTGGCGCGCCGACCATGGCGCTGACCGGGGGAGCCGCCGCCAGGCTTGACAGGATCCTTCCCGAAGGCCACCGCGCGCTGATCCACCTCACCATCACCGATGATTTTCCGCTTGCTCAAGCCTTTGTGATCATCGAGGCGGTGCCCGCCGAACAAGCGCCACATTGATTCCATCTGACCACCAGTGGCATGACGTTGCCCAGCGCGCGCCGAGACTCTATACCAACATCGCACAATCGAGGACGACATGAGCGTGGCTGAAAAATCAGTGAAGAAATCCGGCGGGCTTGGCGAGACCTTCTCCGTTATCATCCAGGCCCTGCTGCTCGCGCTGGTCATCCGCACGCTGCTCTTCCAGCCCTTCTCCATTCCGTCCGGCTCGATGCGGCCGACGCTGCTTGAGGGCGACTATCTCTTCGTCACCAAATGGGCCTATGGCTATTCGCACTACTCGCTGCCGTTCGGCCCGGACATCTTCTCGGGCCGCATCTGGGGTTCGGAGCCGAAGCGCGGCGACGTGGTGGTGTTCAAATTCCCGCCGGATCCGTCCATCGACTACATCAAGCGCGTCGTCGGCCTGCCAGGCGACAAGATCCAGGTGAAGAACGGGCAGCTCTTCATCAACGACGTCGGCGTGCCGCGGGTAAAAACCGGCCAAATCGACAATCCCGACATCACGGAAGAGGATCATCCGATCGACGTCTACAGGGAAACGCTGCCGAATGGCGTCAGCTACGACACGCTGGACATCTCGCCCAATTCGATCGGCGACAACACGCGCGAATGGACAGTGCCGGCAGGCCACTATTTTATGATGGGCGACAACCGCGACAATTCCTCCGACAGCCGCTTCACCGTCGGCTTCGTCCCGGCCGAGAACCTCGTCGGGCGCGCCAATATCATTTTCTTCTCGATCGGCGGCAAGGCCAGCCCGCTCGAAATCTGGAAGTGGCCGTCGCTGATCCGCGCCGGGCGGCTGTTCCATTTCGTCAGCTAGGGTGATGGCCACCAAGCGGTTGACCGCCGATGCGCTCGCCGAGGCGCTCATGGAGCGCACCGGCCATGCCTTCGCCGACCGCCAGCGCCTGCAGCGGGCGCTGACCCATGCCAGCGCGCGCTCCAGCCATGCCGGTGTCGATTACGAGCGCTTCGAATTCCTCGGCGACCGGGTTCTCGGCCTTGTCGTGGCCGACATGCTGCTGGCCGCCTTTCCCGATGCCGACGAAGGCGAGCTTTCGCTTCGCCTCAACGCGCTGGTCAACGCCGAGGCGCTATCGGAGATCGCCGAGGAGATCGGCCTGCCGGATTTGATCCGCGCCGGCTCCGACGTGCGCAGCCTCGAAGGCCGCAAGCGCACCAATCTGCGCGCCGATGCGCTGGAATCGCTGATCGCCGTCGTCTATCTCGACGGCGGCATGGAGGCGGCCCGCGCGTTTATCCATCGCTATTGGGAGCCGCGTTCGCAGGCGATCGGCGCCGCGCGCCGCGACGCCAAGACCGAACTTCAGGAATGGGCGCATCAGGCGGCGGCGGGTGCGGTTCCCGCCTACCGGATCGACGCCCGCGAGGGTCCTGACCACGACCCGCTGTTCACCGTCAGCGTCAAGGTCGGCGCCTTCGCGCCGGCCATCGGCAGCGGCCGCTCCAAGCGCGAGGCGGAGCAGGCGGCGGCGGCAGTACTTCTGCTGCGCGAAGGTGTATGGAGCGCGGCATGACAAAAGTCGAAGTTCCTGAAGCCGCTGCCACGCACTCCGGTTTCGTCGCGCTGATCGGCGCCCCCAATGCCGGCAAGTCGACGCTGATCAACCAACTGGTCGGCGCCAAGGTTTCGATCGTTACACACAAGGTGCAAACTACTCGCGCGATCGTGCGCGGTATCGCAACGCACCAGAACGCGCAGATCGTCTTCGTCGACACGCCGGGCATCTTCAAGCCGAAGCGGCGGCTGGACACCGCGATGGTCACCACCGCCTGGGGCGGCGCCAAGGATGCCGATGTCGTCGTGCTGCTGATCGATGCCGAGCGCGGCATCAGGGGCGACGCCGACGCCATCCTCGATCGGCTGAAAGACGTCGGCCAACCGATGGTTCTCGTCCTCAACAAGGTCGACAGGGTCAAGCCGGAGACGCTTCTGGCCCTGTCCGCGGCAGCAAACGAGAGAGTGCCGTTCAAGCGCACCTTCATGGTCTCGGCGCTGACCGGCTCCGGCTGCAAGGACCTGCTCGATTATCTGGCCGAGACGCTGCCCGCCGGCCCCTGGTATTATCCGGAAGACCAGATCTCCGACCTGCCGATGCGTCAGCTCGCGGCCGAGATCACGCGCGAAAAGCTTTATCTGAGGCTGCATCAGGAGCTTCCTTATTCCTCGCATGTCGAGACCGAGAAATGGGAAGAGAAGACCGATGGCTCGGTGCGCATCGAGCAGGTCATCTATGTCGAGCGCGACAGCCAGAAGAAGATCGTGCTCGGCCACAAGGGCGAGACGATCCGTGCCATCGGCCAGGCCGCGCGCATGGAAATCGCCGGCATCCTCGAACAGAAGGTGCATCTCTTCCTGTTCGTCAAGGTGCGCGAGAACTGGGGCGACGATCCCGAGCGCTACCGCGAGATGGGACTGGAGTTTCCTCATTGATGCAGGTCGCCCAAAAGTGTGAAGCGGTTTTGGGATAACGACATGCATAAATATGAAGTGCAGGTCGCTTAGAACTGCCCCGCGATCTGGGACAGCGACATGCATGAGACGAAACTAGAAATCGATGTCGAGCTGGTGCGCCGGCTGATCGCCGCGCAGTTCCCCCACTGGCGGCATCTGCCGGTCAGCCCGGTCGCTTTCGGCGGCTGGGACAACCGCACCTTCCACCTCGGCGGCGAGATGACGGTCAGGCTGCCGAGTGCGGCCTCCTATTCGCTGCAGGTCGAGAAGGAGCAGCGCTGGCTGCCGAAATTGGCAACCCTCCTGCCGCTGCCCATTCCGACGCCGCTGGCCATGGGCGAACCGGCCGAAGGCTACCCTTGGCATTGGTCGATCTATCGCTGGGTCGCGGGCGAGACGGCGAAGAATGCACGCATTGCCGATCTTGGTGCGTTTGCCGTCGCGCTCGCCGATTTCCTTGTTGCATTGAGGGGCATCGACCCGACGGACGGCCCTGCGCCCGGCCAGCATAATTTCCACCGGGGCGGTCCGCTGAGCGTCTATGACGGCGAGGCGCGGCAAGCTATTGCCGCACTCGAAGGCCGGATCGACACGCAAGCCGCCATCGCCGTCTGGGAGGCGGCCCTTGCCGCCACCTGGCATGGTCTGCCCGTCTGGTTTCATGGCGATGTCGCCTGGGGCAATCTTCTGGTCGAGAACGGCCGCCTGAGTGCGGTGATCGATTTCGGCACCTCCGGCGTCGGCGATCCCTCCTGCGATCTGGCGATCGCCTGGACTTTCTTCGAAGGCGAGGGCCGCGAGGCCTTCCGCACCCATATCGCTGTCGATGACGCGACCTGGGCGCGCGGCCGCGGCTGGACATTGTGGAAGGCGCTGATCACCGTCGCCGGACACGACGCCAACCAGGCCGAGGCCGAAAGGCAGCGCCACGTGATCGGCGAGGTGCTGGCCGATCATCGCCGCTGGGTCTGAAACAGCACCAGCGAACGTCAGCACAGATCGAGCCCGGCGTGCCGAAATCTTGATTTCGCCACTCAACCGGTGAAAAGCTCAGCCCCATGGAATGGCGCGACGAGGGAATCATTCTCGGCACCCGCAGGCATGGCGAAACCAGCGCCATCCTCGAGGTGATGACGCGCGCCCATGGCCGCCATCTCGGCCTGGTGCGCGGCGGCCGCTCGCGCAAGCAGCAGCCGGTGCTGCAGCCCGGCAATCGGGTCGACCTGTTATGGCGGGCGCGGCTCGACGAACATCTCGGCATCTTCCAAGCCGAGGCGATCGAGATGAACGCCGCCCGGCTGATGGACAGCGCGGTCGCCGTCTACGGCCTGCAGACCATGGCGGCGCATCTGCGCTTGCTGCCCGAGCGCGATGCCCATGGCGGCCTCTATGAGGCGCTTGCCGTGATGATCACCCATCTCGAGGATGCCGATGCGGCGGGAGAGCTGGTGGCGCGCTTCGAATTGCTCATCCTCGACGAGCTCGGCTTCGGCCTCGACCTCAGCCAGTGCGCGGCGACCGGTTCGCGGCAGGACCTCGCCTATGTCTCGCCGAAATCGGGACGCGCCGTCTCGCGCGCGGCGGGTGCTGCCTGGCATGACAAGATGCTCAAGCTGCCTGCCTTCCTGCAACGCGGTTCCGGCCTGCGCGCCGATGCGGCAGCGCTCGAGGATGCTTTCCGGCTCACCGGCTTCTTCTTCACCCGCCACGTCTACGAGCCGCGCGGCCTCGAGCCGCCCGACGCCCGTTCCGGTTTCCTCGCCGCGCTGCGGCGCCATCAGATAGCGGTGAAAGCAATCGCCGGCGAATAAGGCGAGTGTCTAACCGGCGCCGCGTCGCTCCAGGAAATCGTCGAGGATGGCGCGCTGGCCTTTCAGGATCTTGAGGCCGGCTTCGGGCAGTGGAAACCAGCCGGCTTTGTCCACTTCGGGAAACTCTTTCATGGCGCCAGACCTTGGCGGCCACTCCATCGTGAACATGTTGCTTTTGATGGCGCCTGCGTCGATGTCGGCTTCGACGCTCCAGGCGATCACGATCTTGCCGCCAGGCTGCCTATAGCTGCCGACAGGCTGGAAATCGCCGTCGATCGCGACACCGAGCTCTTCCTCCGCCTCACGCCGGGCAGCCGCGATCTCGTCCTCGCCATCATCGATGAGGCCTTTCGGGATCGACCACGCTCCTTCATCCTTCCGTGCCCAGAACGGTCCGCCGGGATGGACCAGCAGAAATTCGAAAACACCGGCGGTGCGCCTGTAGATCAGCAGGCCCGCGCTTCGTTGCGGCATCGATCGGCCTCGTCGCAATTCCTGTCCGAGAATAACATGAGCATTTCGTCCGAGGCGGCGGTAATTCGCCGGCACGCAGCTGCTTCGACGTGTCGGCATTGGATAAGCCGGCAGGTTGCTGGCAATCGATGCCGAAACGTGCTCGATCTTGTTGGCGCCGACTTCAGCAGCCGTCGCATTGCCGCATTTGTCGGCCACGATTGGTCCGGTTTTGAGGGAAACCGCCATGTTTTTCAGCCTGATTTCCATTGCCGCGGTCATCGCTTTATTCGTCATCGTTTCACGTCAACAGGGCCGTATCGCGCTGATCGAGCGCGAGCTCGGCGCGCTGCGCAGTCTGGTGCTTTCCGGAGCTCAGCCGCCTGCGCCCAAGGCGGCCGCCGTCGCGGCTGAGGATGCGCCGCGGGAGGCCGGGTCTGCCACTGAGGCCGCTACGCCTCCGGCGACCGACATTGCAACCGAAGCCGCCGCAGCTAAGCCCGAGCCCGCCAAGACCGAGGTGATGGCGATATCGGCGAGAAAAGGCGAGGGGGCTGATGCCGGGCCTTCCAAGCCGGCTGAACCCGCCACGCCGGCCGAAGCGCCGGCGACCGCCAAGGCTGCGCGCCAGACGGATGTCGAAACCGCGCTCGGCACCCGCTGGGCGGTCTGGGTCGGCGGCATTGCCCTGGCGCTGGGCGGGCTGTTTCTGATCCGCTACACGATCGAGGCCGGCATTTTCGGCCCCGGCGTGCGCCTCACCATGGCCGGCATCCTTGGACTTGTGCTGATCGCCGGCGCCGAATTCATCCGCCGCACCGGCTTCAGGGTGCCGGTGCAGGGCGCGGCGGGCGCCTATATCCCGGCGATCCTGACAGCGGCAGGCGCCTTCATCCTGTTCGGCACCGTCTACGCCGCCCATGGCATCTATGGCTTCGTCGGTCCGGCGCTTGCCTTTACGCTGCTCGGCGCCATCGGCGTCGCCACCATCGCCGTCTCGCTGGTTCACGGACTGGCGCTTGCCGGCATCGGCCTCGTCGGCGCCATGGCCACGCCGGCGCTGGTCGCCTCGCAGGCGCCCAATCCCTGGGCGTTGTTCGGCTATCTGGCGATCGTGCTTGCCGCCACGGCGGCAGTCGCGCGCATTCGCGCCTGGAAAGCGCTTGTCGCCGCAGGCTTCGCCGGCACCGGCATCTGGACCATCCTCTACATGACCGACGCGCCGGGCGCGAACCTCGCCGCCATCCTGTTCATCAGCCTGGCCACGCTGGCCGTGCTTGCCTTCGTCAGGCTCGCCCCTTTCTTGACTGCGGGCCGCGATGATGCGCAATCATCTGACGCCGACTTCGACTGGCCGTCGATCGTGCCAGGCTTCTTCGTTGCGCTGACTGCGATGGGACTGTCCGTCGATCCGGCCTTTGCCAGCGCCGGCGACGCCTTGCATGGCGCGGTGCTGCTCGTGGCACTTGTTGCGGCAGCACTCTACCGGCCGCGCGCTTTGCCGCTGGTCTTCGCCGCCGGTCTGGCGACGGTGCTCATCTATCTAGGCATCGTCCCGCCGGCTACCATCGGCGCCGATGCTCTCGACGTCGGGTTGGGTGCCCAGCCGCTGGCGACCTCCGATACGCTGACCTTCCGCCTCGGCATCGCCTTGAGCCTGGTCTTCATCGCCGCCGGCTTCTGGGCGGCGCGCCGCTTTGTCGCTTCGGCGCCGGTCCGCGCCGCCTGCTGGGCTGCATGGGGCGTCATTGCGCCGCTGGTCGTGCTCCTAGCGCTATGGCTTACCTTCGGCGATATCGACCGCGATCTCCGTTATGCGCTACCGGCTCTGCTGCTGGTGCTGGTCTTCGCCGCCGGCGGCGAGTGGATCGCGCGTGGCGAGGCGCCGTCGCTTGCCGGCGGCCCGGCCGTATCCTTCGCGCTCGCCGGCGCCGGCTTCGCCGGCTTCCTGATGCTGCATATGGCCTTCGGCTCCGGCTGGACGACGGTGCTTCTCGGTGCCGCCGCCATCGTGCCGGCGCTGGCGACGCGCTGGCGCTCCTATCCGGTGCTGGGCTGGATCGCCGTCGGTGCGGCCATTGCCGTGCTCGGCCGCGTCGCCTTCGATCCGACCATCGTCGGTACGGCAGTGCTGTCGAGGACGCCGGTCTTCAACTGGCTGCTGCCGGGCTATGGCGTGCCGGCGCTCGCCTTCGGCTTCGCCGCCTGGCAATTGGCGCGCACCACCGGTGGCCGGCCGCGCCTCGCCATGGAAGCGGCCGCAGCACTGTTCGCGCTGCTCACGGTGGCCATGCTGGTGCGCCATGCCATGCATGGCGGCGTCATCGACACCGGCGCCGTCACCCTTGCCGAACAGGCGATCTACACGCTGGTCGCACTCGGCGCCGGCGCCATCCTGGTCGCCATCGACAGGCGCTCACCAAGCTCGGTGCTGCGCTACGGCTCGATTGCGATCGGCGTCGTCTCGGCTGGCCTGATCGCCATCCAGCATTTCCTGGTGCTGAACCCGCTGGCGACCGACGAATCGACCGGCGCCATTCCCGTCTTCAACCTGTTGTTCCTCGCCTATCTCCTGCCGGCCGTCGCCGCCGGCGCTCTGGCGCTCTACGTCCGCGACAAGCGGCCGAAATGGTATGCGGCGATGCTGGTGCTGGTGGCTTCGCTGCTGGCCTTCGCCTATGCGACGCTTTCTGTCAGACGCCTGTTCAAGGGCGAGTTCATCGGCCTGTGGAGCGGGCTCGGCCAATTGGAGACCTACACCTATTCGGCGCTCTGGCTGGTCATCGGTGTCGCGCTGCTTACCGCCGGCGTCTGGTTGAAGTCGCAGGTGCTGCGCATCGCTTCCGCCGTGCTGATCGCGGTCGCGGTGCTGAAGGTCTTCCTCTTCGACATGTCGGAACTGGAAGGCGTGCTGCGCGCGCTGTCCTTCATCGGCCTCGGCGCGGTGCTGATCGGCATCGGCCTGTTTTATCAGCGGCTGCTGACAAGAGCGGCGCGGGAGACCAGGGAGATTTCTTGAAAGAATATACAATGTGGGATATTTAGAATATCCAGAAGAGGATATTCACATGCCGCTCTACATACGTGACGATGAAGTGGATGCGCTGGCCGCCAAATTGCAGCGCGAGACCAACGCGCCGAGCAAGACTGAGGCGGTGCGGACAGCCCTTATGCACGAACTGGAGCGCCATCGTGCCAAGGTGCCGCTGCGCGATCGGATCGTTAGGCTTCAAGCGGAGGCGAGGAAGATCGGTCTGCCCAATCCCGATTTCGATATGAAGAGATTCACCGATGAGATGTGGGAAGATTGATGTTTGTTGACGCTTCGGTGATCGTCGCCGTTCTCAACCAGGAACCTGGCTGGGAAGAATTGTCCAAACAACTCTCTGGACCTGCCGACTTCTACGTCTCCGCGATGGTACGTTTCGAAGCGACACAAGCTCTGGCGCGCGCCGGCGCGGGTCCCCGCAAGCCGAACGCTGCAGCCCTCCTTAAGGCTCGCGATCTGGTAGATCAGCTGATTTTGGAAATTGGCGGAGAAAATGTGCCAATCGGCGACGAGATCGGTTCGCACGCCATCGATGCCAGCGCCCGCTATGGCAAGGCCGTCGGTCATCAAGCCGATCTGAACTTGGGCGACTGTTTTGCCTATGCTTGCGCTAAAACTCTCGGTGTTCCGCTGCTCTACAAGGGTGGCGATTTTCTTCAGACCGATCTAGCATAAAATGTGGCTTCGATAGCCGGGTAGCCCGCGCGCCGCTGTTATTTGCGGTCGCGCTTTGCGGCCTGATTCCTCACCGGCGGCCGCCTGCCGCCCACAAATAGTAATATCGGACCAAGTCGCCCGGCTTAAGCATTCGGCTCTTCGCCGGTTACGATCGCCTCCAACCCGGACATCAGTTCATCATGGACGTCGTCCGGTGTGCCCTCAAGCGTGTAAGCGATCGCGCGGGGGCATGCTGACGAGTTTGCGGTATAGGGCAGCCGACAGAACCCATTTTACCTATTTGGCAATCGATTTACCGCCGGGAATAAACCTGCACCCGCCAGCGTTACTGCTGTGCTTGGGCAACCGGAGCGGTGGGCCGCTTCGCGCTGGCTGCTTGCGCCGCGCCGCAAAGGCGCGTTCAATCGGGTGAGGGACGATCTCGAAACAAGCGGTCATGGACGACAAGAAGGCAGCGATCCTAAGCGAAATACCGCGGTTGCGCCGCTACGCGCGCTCGCTGCTGCGCGACCGTGATTCAGCCGACGACCTCGTCCAGGATTGCCTGGAACGGGCTCTCGTGCGGCTCGACAACTGGCAGACTGGAGAAAGCCCCCGGAGGTGGCTGTTTACGATCATGCATCATTTGTTCATCGATCAGATGCGCAAGGTGAACCGGCGAGGCGAGGCAGCGATCCTGCCTCTGGAAGCCGCCGAAGCCCAGACTGCGCCCGCTGACCAGGTCGAAACCATCGCCTCGCGCGAGATCATGGATGCCTTGCAGGCGATCAGCCCCGATCGCCGCGCCGCACTGGTCATCGTCGCCATTGAAGGCTTTTCCTATGCCGAGGCCGCCAACATCCTCGGCGTGCCGGCCGGCACGCTGATGTCGCGCATTGCGCGCGGGCGTGAGGAACTGCGCGTGCTGCTGGATGACACCCAGCGCCGTCGCTCGATAAGGATCGTCGAGCGATGACCCGGCGCGATTTCTCCGAACGCGACATCCATATGGCCCTCGACGGCGAGCTGCCGGGCGAGGAGCGCATGGGCTATGACGCCTGGCTCGAAGCCAATCCCGAAATGAAGGCTAAGAGCGCACGCTACATCGCCGACCGCACCGCCTTGCGCGCGGCCTTTGCCGGCGTGCTCGACGAGCCGGTGCCGGCGCGGCTGAGGCAGGCGCTGTTCGGCGCGGCGCCGGTGAAGGCGGCTACGTGGCGCTCGCGCTGGTGGCTTTCGGCCGCCGCCGCCGCTGTGCTGGCGGTCGGCGGACTCGGCGGTTATGTCGCCGGCATCGACGGCATCGGCCTGGCGGACAACAGCGACGACCAACTCGCCGAGCAGGCGATCGCCGCCCATGTCCTCTACGCCGCCGAGAAGCGTCACGCGGTGGAGGTGCCGGCCAGCGACAAGGATCATCTGCAGAGCTGGCTTTCCAACCGCGTCGGGCTGAAGCTGGTCGCGCCCGATTTGACGGCCGAAGGCTTCGTGCTCGTCGGCGGCCGGCTGCTGCCGGCGGGCGAGAAGGGCAAGGCCGCCATGCTGCTCTACGAGGATGCCAGGGGCGAGCGCGTTTCGCTTTTCGTCACGGCCGAATCGTCCGAAACCGCCAAGGGCACCTACGCGGCCGAGTCCGACGGACCGGAAGCCGTCTATTGGCTGGACAAGGGCTATGGCTGCGCCGTCGTCGGCTGGCTGCCGCGCGAGCGCCTGTCGGCGGTCGCCAAGAGCGCCTATGGCCAGCTGCTCGCCGGTATTTCGAGCTGAAACCGGCTGCGTTTTCCGCAGCCGGCAGCTCTTCCAAACAGCGATCTTGTTCAAACACTTCGCGCTTCCTTGCCGCCGCCGAAAGTGTCACAATTCAGCCCTAATCAAGGAGCGATAGCGCTTGATGAGTACCGGCGCTTCGGCCGGTGTTTGCTTTTTTGACCGGGGCCTTTTCCGCAACCCAATCGAGGTTCTCCCAAGCCCGCATGCCTGCCGAGATCCGCAAGGCCCGTGCGTCAGACGTCGATGACCTCGCCGCCATCGAGAAGGCTGTTTTCTCAAGCGACCGCATATCGCGACGCTCCTTTCGCCAGCTGATCGAGCGCGAGACGGCCGAGTTGCTGGTCGCTGAAAACGACGGCCGGATCGCCGGCTATGCCGTGGTCCTGTTTCGCAAAGGCAGCGGCGTGGCGCGTCTCTATTCGCTGGCCACCGGTCCCTTTTTCGGCGGGCGCGGCATCGGCCGCCAGTTGCTGGAAGCGGCGGAGGATGCCGCCTTCAACCATGACCGCATGATGCTGCGCCTCGAAGTGCGCGACGACAATGATCGCGCCATTCGCATCTACGAGCAGGCCGGCTACCGCAAAATAGGCCGCGAGCCGGACTATTACGAGGACGGCGCCACGGCGCTGCGCTACGAAAAGACCCTGCGCGGCGACATCCCGGTCGCCACCGGCGTGCCGTTCTATCAGCAGACCTGCGAGTTCACCTGTGGCCCCTGCTGCCTGATGATGGCGATGGCCAATTTCGATCCCGGCTTCGTGCCTGACCCGGTGATGGAGATCCGCCTGTGGCGCGAGGCCACCACCGTCTTCATGATGTCGGGGCCGGGCGGCTGCGAGCCCTTCGGCCTTGCTGTCGCCAGCTATGAAAGCGGGCTCTCCGCGGAGATATTCGTCTCCTTCTACGGCGCGCTCTTCTTGCAGTCGGTGAGGAGCGAGGACAAGCGCCGGGTAATGGAACTCGCCCAGGTCGACTTCCGCCACCGCGCGGAACTTTACGGCATCCCGGTGAATTACCGTCCATTCGTCATTGACGACATCCGCGCCGCCATTGCAGAGGGAAAGCTGGTGCTGGTGCTGATCAGCGGCTTCCTGATGTTCGGCAAGAAGGTTCCGCACTGGGTGTTGGCGATCGGCGACGACGGCGACCACATCCTCATCCACGACCCGTGGGTCGAGGACGAAAGGCAGGAGACGATCCTCGATGCCGCCAATATCCCCGTGCCCTACGGCATCTTCATGAATATGGCGCAGTTCGGCCGCGATGGATTGCGTGCCGCCATCACTCTGGGAAAACGCTGAACAATGACCTGGGTCATCCTTACAGGCAGGCAGAACGATCTCGACCAGGTGGCGACGCCCCACAAGATCATCACCAATCGCGACTATCTCGCGCATCCGGCGCTGTTTCGCGGCCAGCGGCCGAAGGTGATCAACCTGTCCAACAATTACGGCTATCAGAGCCGCGGCTATTATGCCTCGCTGCTTGCCGGTTCGCGCGGCCACAAGGTGATCCCGACCGTCGAGACGATGATCGACCTGTCGGAGCGCAAGCTTTACGAACACGCGCTGCCGGAGCTGGAACTGGCGCTCAACAAATGCCGCAAGGATCTGGGCGGCATTTTTCCTTCCAAGGTCGCGATCTTCTTCGGCATCGGCCCCTCCAAGATCTGGGACCGTTTCGCCAAGCTCCTGTTCGACTGGTTTCGCGCGCCGGCGCTCGAGGTCCATATCAAGGACAGCGCCGAATGGGCCTCGATCCGCAAGATCGGTTTCCTGCCGATCGCCCGCATGACCGACGAGGAAGAGGCATTCTTCCTGCAGTGCCTGGAGACCTACACCAACCGCGAATGGCGCGACACCAAGGGCCGCACGCCCGCGCGCTATACTTTCGCGACGCTGGTCGACCCGCACGAGGAATTGCCGCCGTCTGAAATTTCCTCGCTGCGCTATTGGGCCAGGATCGCCGAAAAAATGGGCGTCGAAGTCGAGCCGATCACCAGGAAGGACCTGGCCAAGCTCGCCAACTACGACGCGCTGTTCATCCGCGAAACCACGTCGATCTCCAACCACACCTATCGTTTTGCGCGCCGCGCCCAGCAGGAAGGCATGCCGGTTATCGACGATCCGCTGTCGATGATCCGCTGCACCAACAAGGTCTATCTCAACGAGCTGATGACCTACAACAAGGTGCCGGTACCGCCGACGGTGATGATCGCCGGCACGTCCGATCTGGAACTGGCGGTGCAGACACTGGGCTTTCCGCTCGTGCTGAAGATCCCGGATTCCTCCTTCTCGCGCGGCGTCAAGAAATGCGAGACCCTGGAAGAGCTGACACGGCTCGCAACCGAATGGCTGGAAGATTCGGACCTGCTCATTGCGCAGAAATTCCTGCCGACCGAATATGACTGGCGCGTCGGCGTTCTAGGCGGCCAGCCGCTGTTTGCCGTGCATTATCTGATGGCGAAAAAACACTGGCAGATCGTCAACCACAAGGCCAACGGCAAGCCTGACCAGGGCGGCATCAAGACTTTCACGCTGAAGGAGACGCCGCCCAATGTCGTCGAGACGGCAGTCAAGGCGGCGCGCTGCATCGGCGACGGGCTCTACGGTGTCGACCTCAAGGAGACCAAGGACGGCGTCTTCGTCATCGAGGTCAACGACAACCCCAATCTCGACCATGGCTGGGAAGATTCCGGCGAGAAGGACGAGGTCTGGGTGCGGCTGACGCAATGGTTCCTGGAGCGCCTGGAGCGGCCGGGCCGGTAATCATCCTTTTTTGGGGGGGAAAATGCTGTTTGTCGTGATCGAGGATTTTACCGGCTGCGACCGCAAGGACATCTATCGCCGCTTCCGCGACCGCGGCCGGCTGAAGCCGGACGAGCTTGTCGTGCACCACAGCTGGATTGCTGCGGACATGAGCCGCTGTTTCCTGCTGGTGGAAGCTGACGACATCACGCTGCTGCAGCGCTGGGTCATCGAATGGGCGGATCTGGTGGAGTTCGAAATCGTCCCGGTGGCGACGAGCAAGGACATGGTCGCGGCATTGGCCCCGCATCTCTGAGCAGCCGGTGCCGGCTTTCAGGATTCAGCGCTTGTCTATTTTGCAGAAATCCTAGCTTTTAGAAAGGTTTCTGGCTGAAGTATCCTGACTTCATGAACGCAACCGACCGCACCGAACCTGTCGACCATCGCGACGTCATCGCTTCGCTGACGAATGAGGAGCGCAGCCTGTTGACCGGCAAGTCGAATGCCCCGGGCCTGATCCAGTCTGCTGTCCATTTCGGCTCCATCATCGTTCTCGGCGTGCTGATCGCGGCCAAGGTGCCGTTCTGGCCGATGCTGATGCTGCCGCAAGGCATCCTGATCGTGTTCCTGTTCACGTTGCTGCATGAGACGGTGCACAGGACGGCTTTCGAGACGCAGTGGCTGAACGACGCCGTCGCGCGGCTGTGCAGCCTGGCGATCGCGCTGCCCGCCGACTGGTTCCGCTACTTCCACTTCGCTCACCATCGCTTCACCCAGGATCCGGAGAGCGATCCGGAGCTGGCCTCCCCGAAGCCGGAGACCTGGCGGCAATACATCGTCCATGTCTCGGGCCTGCCGATGTGGTGGGGGCATTTCAAGACGCTTTACACCAATGCGAGGGGGCGCTGCCGGGACAGCTACGTGCCGCCGAAAGGCCTGCCCAAGGTGCGCGCCGAGGCGCGCGCCATGCTCGCCTTCTACGTCGTGGTGCTGGCGCTTGGCCTCGGGTTCAAGGCAAGTGTGCTGCCCTATGTCTGGATCGTGCCGGCGCTGCTCGGGCAGCCATTTCCCGGGCTTTATCTGCTGGCCGAGCACGGCCGCTGCCCTTTCGTCGCCAACATGCTGGAAAACACCAGGACGACGCTGACCAACTGGCTGGTGCGCAAGCTCGCCTGGAACATGCCTTTTCATGCCGAGCATCACGCCTATCCGGGTGTGCCGTTCCACCAATTGCCGGAATTCCACCGGCTGATCGAGCGGCACCTCAAGGTCGTCGAGCCCGGCTATGTCAGCTTCCACGAGAAATACATCGAGACGCTGCGCTGAGGTGATCCTTCAGCTGGACTGGCGGCCCAGTTAATTTGCGTCGTCTACATCACTGAATTCGCGGCTACAAAAGCCCGGCGTTTGGCATCGAGCGCCGCGAAGCGCTTGAGGAAGGCAGCCTGTGCCCAGGTTACCGAGCGCGGCGTGAAGTCGAAGCGCTCGGCGGAAAAGCCGCGCGGCCGGCCGAAATATTCGGTCGCTTCCGCGGTCGAGAAGCCGGCCAGCAGCGTCGCTTCGAAATAGGCTGCGATCTGGTCGGCGCGTTTAATGTCCTTGCGCAAGCCGGCGCCGAGCTCCGCCGGCAGCCCAAAGCGCAGGTGAATGGCGTGTTGCAGCCTGAGCTCGCAGTCCTTGTAGGAGCCGCCCATCACCGACTTGAACGGCGAGATCATGTCGCCGATGACATATTCGGGCGCATCGTGCAGCAGCGCGGCCAGCCGTGCCTCGGCGGAAGCGGCCGGCACCAGTTCGGAAAACAGCGCCTCGACAAGCAGAGAATGCTGCGCCACCGAAAAGGCATGTTCGCCGCTGGTCTGGCCGTTCCAGCGCGCGACGCGGGCGAGCCCATGCGCAATATCGGAAATCTCTATGTCGAGCGGCGAGGGATCGAGCAAATCGAGCCGGCGGCCGGAGAGCATGCGCTGCCAGGCGCGGGATGGCGCTCCGGCGCGATCGGCCGCCATCAGGCCTCCTCCGCGCCGACGGCGTCCTGCGGGAAGGTGAACTTCGCCCAGGCAGGTATGGCGAGCGTCACCGCCACATCGCCGGCCATGATGCTCTGGCCGGCGTCAAGCGCTGACTTGACGCGGTCGATGCGGGCGATGGCAAGGCCGGTCTTGCCGCTGACGGAGCCGAGTGTGCCGACCGGCCGTTCGGCGACGGTCAGCTCGGCGCCCGAAGCAGGCAGCGGGCTCTTGGCGGAGGCGATCAGCACGCGGCGCCTGGCCGTGCCGCGATGCTGCATGCGCGAGACCACCTCCTGGCCGACATAGCAGCCCTTCTTGAAGCCGACGCCGCCGGTCTCGTCGAGCAGCACGTCATGCGGGAAGGCATCGCCGAGCTGGTAGTCAGTGCCGCTTTCGGCGATGCCGTTTTCGATGCGCAGCGCCTGCCATGCATCGGAGTCGCCACCCACCGTTTTGCTGCCGCCATAGCGGCGCTTGACTGCCACGCCACGAAAGCGGGCATCGGCAACCGCTGTTGAATCAGCCCCTGATGAATCAGGATGTGAGGCGCTTGCATCGTCGCCCCATGCGACCGTGACAAGCGCTTGATCCTGCTTGGCAATCTCTGCCTTGGCCCTTAGTCGGTAAAGCATCAGCCGGCGCAGGAAATCGTCGGTTATGTCGGCCCGGCATTCCAACCAGAACCTGTTTTCGCCATTGCGCGAAATCAGGAAGTCGAACAGGATCTTGCCCTGGGGGCTGAGCAGCGCGCCGGGCTTTGCCTCGCCGGCTCCGAGCGCGTCGAGATCAGTGGTAAGGATGTTCTGCAAAAAATGCTCGGCATCCAGGCCCGAGACGGAAATGAGCGCGCGGTCTTTCAGCAGGGAAAAGGGCATGGGCGGCAAGTGGCCTGATCTTGCAAAACGGTCGGCCTTTACGTAAGCCGACGACACTCCCCCCGCAAGAGACCGGACGCCTATGGCCATCACCTATGATCTTATCCTGACAGGCGGCACGGTGGTCAACCATGACGGCGAAGGCGCGCGCGACATCGGCGTCAACAGCGGCCGTATCGCAGCGATCGGCGATCTCGGCCAGGCATCCGCCGGCGAGACGATCGACTGTCGCGGCCTGCACATCCTGCCAGGCGTCGTCGACAGTCAGGTGCATTTCCGCGAACCGGGGCTGGAGCACAAGGAGGATCTGGAGAGCGGATCGCGCGCGGCGGTGCTGGGCGGCGTCACCGCCGTCTTCGAGATGCCCAACACCAATCCGCTGACCACCAGCGAGGCAGCCCTTGCCGACAAGCTGCGGCGCGCCAGCGGCCGCATGCATTGCGACTTCGCCTGCTGGGTCGGCGGTACGCGCGACAATGCCGGCGATGTCGGCGAGCTCGAGCGGCTGCCCGGCGCCGCCGGCATTAAGGTGTTCATGGGTTCCTCCACCGGCGATCTGCTGGTCGAGGATGACGAAGGCGTCGCCTCGATCCTGCGCAACACGCGCCGCCGCGCCGCCTTCCACTCGGAGGATGAATTCCGCCTGCGCGAGCGGCTCGGGCTGCGCGTCGAGGGTGATCCGTCATCCCACCCCGTCTGGCGCGACGAGATCGCGGCATTGCGCTGCACCGAGCGCCTGGTGCGTATCGCGAGACAAACGCGTGCGCGCATCCATGTGCTGCACATCTCGACGGCCGAGGAGATCGTTTTCCTCGAGCAGCACAAGGACGTCGCCACCTGCGAGGCGACGCCGCACCATCTGACGCTGACGGCGGATGACTATGCGCGGCTGGGTACGCTGATCCAGATGAACCCGCCGGTGCGCGCGGCCCGTCACCGCGCCGGCGTCTGGCATGGCATTGCGCAAGGCATCGTCGACGTGCTCGGCTCCGACCATGCGCCGCACACGCTGGCCGAGAAGACGAAGCCTTACCCGGCCTCGCCGTCGGGCATGACCGGCGTGCAGACGCTGGTGCCGATCATGCTCGACCACGTCAATGCCGGCCGGCTCACCTTGCAGCGCTTCGTCGATCTTTCCAGCCACGGCCCGCAGCGCATCTTCGGTATGGCAAGGAAAGGCCGCATCGCCGCCGGCTTCGACGCCGATTTCACCGTCGTCGACCTGAAGCGCCGCGAGACCATCACCAACGCTCAGGCCGGCTCGAAGGCCGGCTGGACACCCTATGACGGCAGGCAGGTGACCGGCTGGCCGGTCGGCACCATCGTGCGCGGCATGCGCGTCATGTGGGAAGGCGAGATCGTCGCGCCCGGCCAGGGCAGGGCGGTGGAGTTCTCAGAGGCGCTACCCGCATAGGCCTCGTTGGATTTCTTAAGCCCTCTGCATTATGTTTAGCGGGCTATGACCGCAAACATCGCGCCGATTGTTCCCGCAGAGTTTCCCCAGCTTCAGGCGCTTGCCTGGAACCGCGATATCGCGCGCCCGATCCCGGCAAAGGAGGCTTTTGCGCTTTACGAACGCAATTGGCGCTTCGTCGATCAAAAGCGCCTTACGGCGCGGGAGAAGCTGCTCATCAAGAAACTGGCCGACGCATTCGGCCACGGTGTCCTTCTGACCACATCGTGAGATCCCACCTTCCTGTCCACCACGCCCCCGGCCGCTGCGCTGGACAGGAACACCGCGAGTAGAGATCATGAAGGAGTTCAGAAAACCAGAACACCGGACCATCGCCGAAGCGCTCAAGTTGATGGACCGTGACTTCCTAACCTCCGCCCAATGCTGGTTCGGTGGCGGCACGGCTATTGTCATGAAGCTTGGCGAATATCGACGTTCACTAGACTTGGATTTCCTTTGCGCCGATGCCGACGGCTATCGCGAACTGCGAACACAGGCATCGGAACGCGGCGTCCGGGCCTTTTTTCCTCAGCCTATCGAAGCCGTTCGTGACTTCCAGATCGATCAATATGGCTTGAGGACCGTTGTTCGTCTCAAAGGGCAGCCGATCCGCTTTGAAGTCGTTCGCGAGGGCCGCATCGACTTGCGCGGTCATTTTGACGAGGATTTAGGGATACCGGCGCTCGTTCCCGCAGACATGTTTGCCGAGAAGCTGCTGGCGAATGCCGATCGATGCCAAGATCGGGCAGTCGCCTATCGCGATGCCTTCGATCTCGGGATGCTGGTCGAGGCGTATGGGCAGATCCCGGCCGAAGCCCTCGACAAGGCGCAAACCGCTTATGGGCCCGATATCGAACGGAAAGTCGCCTGGGTAGTAGGTAAGCTCCGGGATAAAGGCGAATTACGCGACGCAGCCGAAGCCTTGCAAATGGACCTTGCCGTGGGCACCGGCGCCATCTCCGCGTTGCGAAAGGAAGCGGCTCGCATCTGGCCGGAGGCCGAGAAGGGATGAATTTCCGGTTTAATCCCCAGCGACGAAGAATAGCCACTGCCCGCTCGGCGTGATGCCGACGCGGTAGAAGATGTAGGCGCCGAACTGCTTCATGTCGTCATAGTCGCTTGCGGTGACCAGCTTGAACAGCTCGACCCGCTGTCTGGGGTCGAGCTTGTCGAGCGACTGGGCGAAGAAATACGGCCAGACATAGAGTTCCTGCGGCGTGCCGGTGTCGACATGGACATAGCCGGCGCTCAGCACCTCTTCCAGGATGGCGAGGATCTCCTGGCCGTCGCCGTCGCCCGAAAGCCCCTTGAGGAAGATGATCGGGTCGCCGTCGATGTCGCCCAGCGACAATTGCGTCATCTGATCGCCCTTGCCGATCAGCGGCCTGAGCTTCTCGATGTCGCCGCTCTTGCAGGCGTCGACGATCAGGCCCTGCATGCGCCTGACCGGTTCGGGCAGCTTGGAGAGATCATAGACGACCCCGGGCTGCGGCGCGTCCGGGTCGACGCGCGGGCTGGCGACGCCGCCGCTTCCGGCCGGCGCTTCCGGCTGGCTTTTGTCCGTATCGGCCGGCTGGCTGTTGTCCGACGGCTTGGTGCCCGGTGTTTCGGGCATGGGCACCGCACTTCCCGGAGTGGCATTGCTAGAGTCTGCGGGCGGTGTGGCCGGCGATGGCAGGTCTTCCCGCTGGATCTCGCTCAGCGCGTAGGACGGCGTGCTGATTGCGCAGAGGGCCAGCGGAACCGCGACGCAGGACACGGCAAAGCGGATGCTGAGGGCCAGCACTTGCGGCCGGCCTGACATCGAAAATCTCACCGCTTGCCTCTCCATGATCCCCCGGCAGTTCGGATGCCCGTCTCGCCGGGGTTGCGAGCCCCGATCAGGCGCGCCTCGGCACGATGCCGCGCCGTCAAGCAACCGGGGTCAGTGCCGCACGCGTTCCGGCTCGAAGGCGCCGGCGATCACCTTTTCCCGCATGCGGTCGAGCAGGGCAAGCGCCGAGGTCTCGCCATTGGCACGCAGCATCTCGCCGAAAGCGGTCTCCAGCGCTGCCTCGGCAATGATCTCCGGCTCGATGCCGGCCGACAGTCCTTCCGCCCAGGCCTCGCTGTGGCTTTCCACGGCGGTCAGGCGCTTTTCTTCCCTGACCAACGCGTCGATGTCGCTGACACCATGTTCCATTGCGATGTCCACCTTTTTGCAAGCAGCGATCCGGCGGCGGGATCGGGCTTGACCTGTCAGTTCGTTACCAGCCTAAGATAAGTGCTTGTAAATGCGACATTTCTGCGGTCGCTATCTGCAGGGTCACCAAGGCTGCGTTCAATCGATGTCGAGCTTAGCCGATAAGACCGGCCTGCGGCATCAAAACCTTCAGTTTGAGTTAATTCCACATTCGCGTGCTAACGTTTCGTTAACATAGTTGCACAAGTGCAACATATGATCACACCAAGGCGTCGCCGGACACAATAAGGCGCGTCACACAGGCGCCAATCCGCGCGAAACCTGGGGACAAACCCGGTGTTAGTTCCCGTAACGGGAGGCGATGTCGCGCGACAGCGTTTCGCCTTCCTTCATGTAGCGGGCAATGGCCTCGGTGGCCGAAGGCGTGCACTGCGTGTAGGTGCCGCTGAAGGAACGGTAGCCGCGGTTGAACGAAGCGATGAAGCGGGCGCGCCGGTCGGGATCAGGGTTTTCCGACTCAAGCAGCTTTTCCATCTCGACCCGCCACTGGTCGCCTTTCTCGCCGCACAAATTACGCAGGAAATGCAGCGAGCCCAGCACCTCGGCCAGCCGCATCAGGCCCGGCTCGAACGGCGCCTCGGCGGCGAGCGTCGGCCGCGGCGTCAGCGCCATGCTGGCTGCAAGGCATGCGGCGATGAGAGGTGAGGCGCGGGTCATCAGGGCCTTGGTGTGGAGAGGGCAAGGCTTTGTGGCGAAACATTTTGTCGCCTGCAAGGCGATTTTCTGCGGACCTATGGCCGGGCATTTCCGTGATTTCCCAGCAAATCCTCGGCCACCGAAAACACGTCGCCCGCAAGCGGCATGGCCGCCATTTCGGCAAGCGGATAGAAAGCCGCGGTTTCGGCATCGTCGCTGGCCACGGGCTCGCCGCCGGCATAGACGGCGCCGAACACCGTCAGCAGATAGTCGACCGCGTGGTTTTCGCCGCTGCCGTCGATATGGATATCGCGCAGCGGCCTGTAATCGCTGGCCTCGAGCCCGGTTTCTTCCTTCAGCTCGCGCGCTGCCGCCTCTGCAAGCGTCTCGCCTGGTTCCACTTTGCCGCCGGGATAAGCGTAGAATCCCTGCGAGGGCGGCCGCGCCCGCTTGACCAGGAGCACGCTATCGCCGCGCACGACGGCGACGGAAACGGCCGGGATGATCTTGCGTGGCTCCATGGAGTGTCGAGTGTTCTCGCAGCCTGTTGTGGACCGATGGCCGCGTTTAGCATTAACGGTTGCACCCGCCGGGTTCCATCGCCACTTTCGTGACGACTTCAATTCGACGAGCCGAACCATGTGCGGACGCTTTGCCCTGACCGCCACGCCAGACCAGACCGCCGCCTTTCTCGGCTTGGCGGAGTTGGAGGAGTTTCCGGCCCGCTACAACATTGCGCCGACGCAGCCGGTGCTGATGGCGCTCGCCGGGCCGCCGCGGTCGCCGGGCTCCAACCTGCCGGACCGCCAGGCGATGTTGGTGCGCTGGGGCCTGATCCCGACCTGGGCCCAGGACACGCGGGAATTTCCGCTGCTGTTCAACGCCCGCTCGGAAGGCGTTCTGGATAAGGCCTCGTTCAAGACCGCCATGCGCCATCGCCGCGCGCTTGTGCCGGCTTCCGGCTTCTATGAATGGCAGCAGTCGGGCAGCGGCAGGGGCCAGGCTTACTGGATCCGGCCGCGGCGTGGCGGGCTGGTCGCTTTCGCCGGGCTGATAGAAACCTATGCCGAGCCGGGCGGTTCGGAAATGGACACCGGCGCCATCCTTACCACTGAGGCCAATGCCGGCATCGCCCACATCCATGACCGCATGCCCGTGGTGATCGATGAGCGCGACTTCGTTCGCTGGCTGGACTGCCGCACGCAGGAGCCGCGCGACGTGCTCGATCTGCTCAAGCCGGCCGAACCGGATTTCTTCGAGGCGATTGCGGTTTCCGACCTCGTCAACAAGGTCGCCAACACCGCGCCGGAGATCCAGGAGCGAGGCGTCGTCGGGCCGCAACCCGGGAAGTTCAGGCGCCGGAAGCCCGGCGCGGACGACAACCAGATGACGCTGTTTTAGCGAAAGCCTGTTCAGGCCTTCATTCCAGGGCGCGTATTCGCGCCCTCATCGCCGGCGCCCCATCGTGCCGGGGTCAGGCGGCGCGCGGCGAAACGATTTTCTGTGCCGGCTTCTTCTTCTTTGCGGTGTGAAGAAGGGCTGCGACGATGGCGGCCGGGCCGATCGCGCGGTAGTGACTGGCAAGCGCCGGTTGTGCGGCGCGGCTCTGTTCCTGCTTGTTTCGAGGCATTTGATCTCTTCCCTGGTAACGCTTTCGTGTCTGCCTTTGTTGGCCGATTCCGACCAAATCGTGACCCCAGGCGGTCTAGCCCGAGAATGTTTCATCACTGTGCCGAGATGTTTAATAATATGTTTCGCTCTGTCTTTACCTGTGATCCGGAGCTGTCTTTCCCGGGCTGGGCGACTTGACGGCAACACCGGCGGGCGCGATAAAGCCGGCCATGAAAACGTCTTTCGCCATTTGTGGCATTTGCATTATTGGCTAGCCTCGCGCTGGTCCGGACGTTTTCGCCTCATCTTTCCCCAGATTGGACAAACGCCCCGGCCAGCAGGCTGGAGTCCGGTTTGCGCCGTGGGTGCAAGCCTGGTTCCGGTCAAACCAAACCGGAAGGGCACGCATGTCTGACGCATCGAAGGGCCTCAGCCTCCACAACACGCTAACGCGGGCGAAAGAGCGGTTCATCCCGATCGATCCGCTGAATGTGCGCATGTATGTCTGCGGCCCGACTGTCTACGACTTTGCCCATATCGGCAATGCGCGTCCGGCGATCGTCTTCGACGTGCTGTTCCGTTTGCTGCGTCATCTCTACGGCGAAAAGCACGTCACGTATGTGCGCAACATCACGGATGTCGACGACAAGATTAATGCAAGGGCGCTGCGCGATTTCGGTGACGAGATCGCGGCAGGGAAGCTCACGCTGAACGGCGCTATCCGCAAGGTCACCGAAAAGACCGCCGACCAGTATCACAAGGATGTCGCCGCCCTCGGCTGCCTGGAGCCGACCTTCGAGCCGCGGGCGACGGAATTCGTGGCGCCGCGCGCCGACGGCAAGGCCGACATGCTGTCGCTGATCGCGCAGCTGATCGAGCGCGGTCATGCCTATGTGGCGGCAGGCGAGGTGCTGTTCGACACCGCCTCGATGCCGGACTACGGCGAGCTGTCGAAGCGCAATCTCGACGAGCAGCAGGCCGGCGCCCGCGTCGCCGTCGACGCGCACAAGAAGAACCCCGGCGATTTCGTGCTGTGGAAGCTGTCCACGCCCGAAGAGCCCGGCTGGGAAAGCCCGTGGGGCAGGGGCCGGCCCGGCTGGCACATCGAATGCTCGGCGATGTCGGCAGCCTATCTCGGCGAGGTCTTCGACATCCATGGCGGCGGTCTCGACCTGATCTTCCCGCACCACGAGAACGAGATCGCCCAGTCGCGCTGCGCCCACGGCACCAAGGTGATGGCCAATGTCTGGATGCACAACGGCTTCCTGCAGGTCGAAGGGCAGAAGATGTCGAAGAGCCTCGGCAATTTCTATTCGATCCATGAACTGCTGGAGATGGAAATCTTCGGCGGCCGTAGCTGGCCTGGAGAGGTGCTGCGCCTGGCGATGCTGATGACGCACTACCGTGAGCCGATCGACTTTACTGTGAGGAGGCTGGAGGAGGCGGAACGCAACCTACGTCGTTTTGTTGGGAAGATTAAGGCATTCGATTTCGCAATGATGGGTGATCCACGGGGCGACGTCCCACGACCGGCACGGACTGAAGTCAGTCCAAAAGTGATCGACGCCGTATCGGACGATCTAAACGTGTCATCCGCCATCTCGATACTGCACGACCTTAGGTTCGATCAGGAGGTCGACGCAACTCTGTTGATGTTGGGGATCGACTGGCGGTCTTACGCACGTACCTTGAGACGTCACAATCGAGGTTCAGATGACGTGAATACGGTGAAAAGCGAAGTAAACCGCCGCCTCGCCTTTATCGCCGCGAAGAACTGGGCCGAAGCCGACCGCATCCGCGACGAGCTCCTGGCGCAAGGCGTGCAGTTGAAGGACGGCAAGGACCCGGTTACCGGGGAGCGCATCACCACCTGGGAGATAAAGCGGTGAGGATGGATGCATTCCTCGTGGAGAGGTCGGAGCGAGGCCCCCCTCTCTGTCCTGCCGGACATCTCCCCCTCAAGGGGGGAGATTGGCTGTCGCGTCGGCTTTCGCCAATCGCCAATGTCGAAGACTGGGCGCCGTCGGCAAAGCTGCTGATCTCCCCCCTTGAGGGGGAGATGTCCGGCAGGACAGAGAGGGGGGCCTCGCGATGACCCATCATCGGGTGTCTCTTCTCAACCGCGGCAATGCGCGCAAGATGCGCAAGGCGATGACAGATGCCGAATTGAAGCTTTGGAATGAGGTCCGTGCTCGTAGGCTGATGGGAATGGCGTTCCGCCGCCAGATGCCCATAGCTGGCTACATCGTCGATTTTGCCTGCCCCGACAAGAAGCTGATCGTCGAGCTGGACGGCTCGCAACATGGTTCGCCGGAGGTGTCGTCATCCGATGCTGCGCGAACCGCGAAGCTCGAGACGCTAGGCTGGACCATCCTGCGCTTCTGGAACGACGACGTCATCCGCGATATCGACAATGTCTGCCAGCACATCGTCATCGCCGCCGGCCCGGGCAACGCCGAAGAGCCGGCACCAGCAAGGGAGGAGCTCGCTCCATGATCGACCATCTCGGCATCACCGTTTCCGATTTCGACGCCTCGAAAGCCTTCTACGACAAGGCGATGGCGCCGCTGGGCGCGTCGTTGCTCTACATGGTGCCGGAGGAATATACGGGCGGCGCCAAAGTCGGCGGCTATGGCCGCGACCGGCCGGTGTTCTGGGTGAGTGCGGGCGGGGAGAAACCGAGGGACCGTCAGCACGTCGCCTTCACCGCGCGCAGCCGCGCCGAGGTCGACGCCTTCCATGCCGCGGCCCTTGCGGCCGGCGGCACGGACAATGGCGGGCCTGGCCTGCGCCCGCACTACCATCCTAACTATTACGGCGCCTTCGTCTTCGATCCCGACGGCAACAACGTAGAGGCGGTCTGCCATGATCCGGAATGAGCCCCATGAATCGGAGTAAGCCATGAGCCTCGACAACCGGCCGGTCTATACGGGCGGCTGCCAGTGCGGCGCGGTGCGCTTTCGCGTCGAGGGCGCGCTCGGCGATGCATCCGTCTGCCATTGCCGCATGTGCCAGAAGGCGAGCGGCAATTTCTACCTGCCGCTGGTCTCCGTGCGCGACGCCAGGCTCGACTGGACGCGCGGCGAGCGCAAGCGCTTCCGCTCGTCCAATGCCGTTTGGCGCGGTTTCTGCGCCGAATGCGGCACGCCGCTGACTTTCGAGGCGCCCGACGGCGTAGCACTGGCAATTGCCGCCTTCGACGATCCGGCCGGCATCGCGCCGACCATCCAGTGGGGCGTGGAGGCGAAGCTTCCTTATGTCGACGGCATTCCAAAGCTGCCGTCCGAAGATACGATGGCTGACATTTCCTCGGCGCCCTATCTCGCCGAGCTCGTCTCCTACCAGCATCCCGACCACGACACCGAGCAATGGCCACCGGAGGAAAGACCATGACCAATCAAGTTCGAACCGGCGGCTGCCAATGCGGCGCCGTGCGCTTTCGCATTCATGGCGAGCTTGGACGCCCGTCCATCTGCCATTGCCGCATGTGCCAGAAGCATTTCGGCTCCTTCTTCGGCGCGCTGGTGACGGTGCCGAAGGATGGCGTCGAATGGACCCATGAGGAGCCGAGCTATTTCCAGTCCTCGGTCAACATCGACCGCGGCTTCTGCCGCCGTTGCGGCACGCCGCTGACCTACCGCCAGCCCGGCGCGCTGGAGATCGCCATCGGCGCCTTCGACGATCGTTCCGACCTCGCCCCGCAGATCCAGGTCAACTATGCCGTGCGGCTGCCCTGGGTGGAAAAGATCTTCGAGGCGCCGGTCCACGACGACCCCGATTATTACAGGAAGCAGGAGCAGATCATCTCCTTCCAGCACCCCGACCACGAGACGGCCAACTGGCCGCAGCACGGCTTGAAACTATGACGATCCACAGCAGTTCCTTGCGTACGCTCTATCCAGAGATCGAGCCGTTCGATTCGGGCATGCTCGATGTCGGCGACGGCCATACCGTCTATTGGGAGCGCTCCGGCACCAAAGGCGCCAAGCCGGCCGTGTTCCTGCATGGCGGCCCGGGCGGCACCATCTCGCCGAAACACCGGCGGCTGTTCGACCCGAAGCTCTACGACGTAATCCTGTTCGACCAGCGCGGCTGCGGCAAGTCGACGCCCAATGCCTCGCTGGAAGCCAACACCACCTGGCATCTCGTCGGCGACATCGAACGCCTGCGCGAAATGTGCGGCTTCGACAAATGGCTGGTGTTAGGCGGCTCATGGGGTTCGACGCTGGCGCTCGCCTATGCCGAGACACATCCGGAGCGAGTCAGCGAACTGGTCGTGCGCGGCATCTACACGCTCACCCGCGCCGAGCTCGAATGGTATTACCAGTTCGGCGTCTCCGAGATGTTCCCCGACAAGTGGGAACGTTTCCTGGCGCCGATCCCGGAAGCCGAGCGCGGCGACATGATGGCCGCCTACCGCAAGCGGCTGGTCGGCTCCGACCGTAAGGCGCAGGTCGAGGCGGCCCGTGCCTGGAGCCTGTGGGAAGGCGAGACGATCACGCTGCTGCCGGAACCGGAAACCAGCGGCCCTTTCGGCGAGGACGACTATGCGGTGGCCTTCGCCCGCATCGAAAACCATTATTTCGTCCACGCCGGCTGGCTGGAAGAGGGACAACTGCTGCGCGACGCCTGGAAGCTGAAGGACATCCCCGGCACCATCGTCCACGGCCGCTACGACATGCCGTGCCCGGCGCGCTACGCCTGGGCGCTGCACAAGGCCTGGCCGAAGGCGGATTTCCACCTCATCGAAGGCGCCGGCCACGCCTATTCGGAGCCGGGAATACTCGACCGGCTGATCCGCGCGACGGATAAGTTTGCGGGGAAATGACAATGGCTCGCGAGCGCCTCTATCTCTTCGACACCACCCTTCGCGACGGCCAGCAGACGCCGGGCATCGACTTTTCCGTCGAGGACAAGATCGCCATTGCAAAACTGCTGGACGACTTCGGCATCGACTATGTCGAGGGCGGCTATCCTGGCGCCAATCCGACCGACACCGCTTTCTTCCGGGAAAAGCGCACGGCGCGGGCAAAATTCGTCGCTTTCGGCATGACCAAGCGGGCAGGGATCTCGGCTTCCAACGATCCGGGCCTGGCAGCGCTGGTGCAATCGAAGTCCGACGCCATCTGCTTCGTCGCCAAGAGCTGGGACTATCATGTGCGTGTGGCGCTCGGCTGCAGCAACGAGGAGAACCTCGACTCGATCAAGGCGTCGGTCGAGGCGGCGGTGGCTTCGGCCAAGGAAGCCATGGTCGATTGCGAGCATTTCTTCGATGGTTTCAAGGCCAATCCTGATTATGCGCTGGCCTGCGCCAGGACCGCCTATGACGCTGGCGCGCGCTGGGTGGTGCTGTGCGACACCAATGGCGGCACGCAGCCGTCGGAGGTGCGCGCCATCGTCGAAAAGGTGATTGCGTCCGGCATTCCGGGCGATCATCTCGGCATCCATGCCCATGACGACACCGGCCAGGCGGTGGCGAATTCGCTCGCCGCCGTCGAGGCCGGCGTGCGCCAGATCCAGGGTACGCTGAACGGCATCGGCGAGCGCTGCGGCAACGCCAACCTGATCTCCATCATCCCGACGATTTCGCTGAAGCCGGCCTTCGCCGACCGCTTCGAGACCGGCATTTCGGCCGAGGCGCTGACCGGCATTTCGCGGCTCTCCCGCGCCTTCGACGAATTGCTCAACCGGGCGCCGGAAGCGCAGGCGCCTTACGTTGGCGCTTCGGCCTTCGCCACCAAGGCCGGCATCCATGCCTCCGCGTTGGCCAAGGAACCGGCGACTTACGAACATGTGCCTCCCGAAGCCGTCGGCAACCGCCGCCGCGTGATGGTCTCGGACCAGGGCGGCAAGGCCAATTTCCTCGCCGAGCTGAAGCGGCGCGGCATCGATGTGCCGAAGGATGACCACCGGCTCGACGCGTTGATTGCCGTCGTCAAGGAGCGCGAGGCCGAAGGCTATGCCTATGAGGGTGCCGACGCCTCCTTCGAATTGTTGGCCCGCAAGATGCTGCACGGCCTGCCGGAATTCTTCAACGTCACCTCGTTCCGCTGCCTCGTCGAGCGCCGCTTCGATGCCAACGGCAACCTGAAGACGGTCTCCGAAGCAGTGGTCAAGGTGATGGTCGACGGCGAGGAGAAGATGTCGGTGGCCGAAGGCCGTGGCCCGGTGAACGCGCTCGACATCGCGCTGCGCAAGGACCTCGGCAAATACCAGAACGAGATTGTCGACCTCGAGCTTGCCGACTTTAAGGTGCGTATCCTCAATGGCGGCACTGAGGCCATCACCCGCGTCCTGATCGAATCGCACGATGCCACCGGCGCCCGCTGGTGGACGGTCGGCGTGTCGGAAAACATCATCGACGCCTCCTTCCAGGCGCTGATGGATTCGATCGTCTACAAGCTGATGAAGAACCGCGACATGGCGGGCCTGGTGGCGGCGGAGTAGGGCTCCTTTCCTCGCCCCGCAAAGCGGGTCCACTTCGTGGAGCGAGGAACAGCGCACCGACCTCTTGAACCATCACCAAAAGTCCATTGATCCATCAGAAATTTGCGATGGTCTTGGGCGATCGGCTGGGCCATAGCGTTGGGCCATGGCTACCGAAACAGCTTCCCTCGACGCAGACGCCAAGGCCCGCCGCGGCTTCCTTTTGGCGCTCGGCGCCTATTTCCTATGGGGGCTGCTGCCCTTCTACATGAAGGCGGTGGCGCATCTGCCGCTTGCCGAGGTGATCGCCAACCGCGTCGTCTGGTCGGTGCCGATCGCCGCCGCGGTTCTTGTCTGGGCCGGCCGCACCGCCGATTTCAAGGCGGCGATCCGCTCGCCGAAGAGCATTGCCATGGCGGCGCTGACGGCGGTGCTGATCTCGATCAACTGGGGCATCTATGTCTGGGCGATCTCGGTCGACCGCACAGTGGAGACGGCGCTTGGCTATTACATTAACCCGCTGGTCAGCGTCGTCGTCGGCGCGCTTCTGCTAGGCGAGCGGCTCGACCGCCTGCAGATCGCGGCGGTGGCGCTGGCAGCGATCGCGGTGGCAGTGCTGACGATCGACGCCGGAAAATTGCCCTGGGTTTCGTTGGCGCTGGCCTTCTCCTTCGCCGCCTACGGCTTCTTCCGCAAGACGCTGCCGATCGGCCCCAGCCAGGGCTTTCTGCTCGAAGTGCTTTTGCTGTCGGTGCCGGCGCTTTGCTACATTGCCTATTTGATCGCGACCGGGCAGGATCATTTCATCTCCAGCACCGGTTCCGACACGGCCTTGTTGATCGGCTGCGGTCCGATTACCGCGGTGCCGCTTCTGCTCTTCGCCTTCGGCGCCAGGCTGCTGCGCCTTTCAACCATCGGCATCATGCAATACATCGCGCCGACCATGGTGTTCCTGATCGCGGTGCTGATCTTCGACGAGCCGTTCGGCATGATCGAGGCCATTGCCTTTGCCCTGATCTGGACGGCGCTGGCGATGTATTCCTGGTCGATGCTGATGACGGCGCGCCGCCCCGCCGTCCAGGCTGCTCAGTAGGAACTTCCGGATGTACCTGCTACACATCGGCAACAAGAATTACTCCTCATGGTCGCTGCGGCCGTGGCTGCTGATGCGCACCCTCGACATCCCTTTCGAGGAGCGGCTGATGCCGTTCCCGGCCGGGCCGAGCTTTGATTTCTACAGGTCGTTCTCGCCCAACGGCCGCGTGCCGTGCCTGGTCGACGACGGCTGGGCGGTCTGGGATTCGCTCAGCATCGTCGAATATCTGGCTGAGCGGCATCAGGGCGTATGGCCGTCGTCGACCAGAGCGCGCGCCTGGGCGCGCTCGGCCGCGGCCGAGATGCATTCGAGCTTCACCGCTTTGCGCAACGACTGCCCGATGAGCTGCGGCGTGCGCATCGAGCTTTCGCCCATGTCCGACGCGCTGAAGCACGATGTTTTCCGTCTCGGCGATCTGTGGAATGACGGCCTCGCCCGCTTCGGCGGACCGTTCCTGACCGGCGAGCGCTTCACCGCCGTCGATGCCTTCTTCGCCCCGGTGGCGTTCCGGGCGCAGTCCTATGGCCTGGTGTTCGAGGGTGCCGCCGCTGCCTATTTGAAGCGCCTGCTCGATTTGCCGGCAATGCGCGAATGGTACGCGGCCGGCCTCGCCGAAACCTGGCGCGAACCCGGCCACGAAGCGGAAGTCCGCGCCGCTGGCACTATTGTTGAGGATTTTCGCGCTACGGCGTAGCGTTTAAACGCGTCCCAGCCGCCGCACCAGCATATAGATACAGCCGGCGATCACGACCGATATCGCCGTCACTACCCAAAAACCCATCGGCGTGTTGACTAGCGGCATCCCGCCGACATTCATGCCGAACAGGCCGGAGATGATGGTCATCGGCAACAGCACGGCAGTCATCACCGAGAGAATATAGAGCAGCTGGTTCGACTGCTCCGTCAGCTTCGCCATCAGTTCGTCCTGCAACAGCCTTGTGCGCGCCTGCAGCTGCTCTCCGTCATGATGCAGCGTATGCGCTCGGTGCGAGAGGCGTGTGGCCATGTCGTTGATCGGGTCCGGCAAGTCGTTGCGATGCGAATGGTCGAGATGGCGGAACAGGCTGGTCAGCGTCGCCATTTGCCGGTGGACGATCACCAGCTGCCGGCGCGCGTCGACCAGCGCCTGGCGTTCGCTGTGCCAGGCGTCGCAGACGATGCGGTCCTCGATGCCGTCAAGCGTGTCGCCCATCTTGTCGAGTTCGCCCGCCATGCCGTCGAGCGACTGCCCCATGACCGCCTCGATCAGCTCGGCCGGCGTGCGGAATTTACGCGATCCGCTCTCCACCGCCTTGCGGATGGCATCGACCGATTCCAGCGGCTGCTTGCGAGCGCCGATCAGCATCCTGTCGTTGAAGGCGAAGCGGAAATGCGTGAGCCCGCGCGCCTCGACGAAATCGTGCCTGAGATCGGGCAGATCGCCATAGAGGAAGTCGCTCTCATAGTCGATATGGCAGCCATGGCTGGGGGACAGGAGCGCCTCGCGCACCAGGGCCGGCAGGGCCTGCTCGGCGCCGATTTCCTGGCGGGCACGCAGGTCGGTGATCTGGTAGCTGCGCCACGTCCAGTGCGCCTCGGCAACGTCCTTGGTGCGGGAGCCGTCCTCCTTGAAGTGATAGATGAAGAACAGCCCGTGCTCGTCCGGCAAATAGGGCGAGAGATCGGTGCCTTCGGCGGGGAGAGCGATGTTCATGGCGGCGTCGCAGGGTCTTTTGATGCGGTCGGGGTCGCGTTGCGGCTATGGCATGTCTCCCGAAAGTGTGCAGCGGTTTCGGGACAAGGACATGCTTTAGCCGGGTTTCTAGCACGGGTGGCCCGGTTTTCGTGTGACAGTTGCGTGATGGCGGCTGTCGCCGGCTTGGCCGGCCAGCATCAGAGGTGCAAGGCCGGCGACCTGGCGATCTGCACATTTTCAAGAAGTTTCTCACCGCGCGAGAATAGACCGGGACGAGGCCGCGCTGGTCCGAAACATGCACTTATCTCAGTCGGCAAAGGTAATGCTGGCAGGACTTCGCCCAAGCATCCAAAAAGGCGTGGTAACCTCAATTTCGGCTTTCTGTCGGCGGGGCTTCCCGTGCGGAACGTGAAAGGGTACATTAGTAATTAATTAACTAGATGTGCAGGGGTTCAGCGTAGAGGTAATCGTGTCATGAATTTCAAATCTCTCATCAAGCGTGCCGAGGGACTCGATCAGGAATTTCAGGACCTTCAGGAGGAGATTGCCGAAGCATTCGAGGCAGGTCTTGCAACCGGGGACGAACCATCGTCGCCCGGCGCCGAAGCCGTCGAAGGAGACCTCGCAGCAAGCAGCGACGATCAACCGTCTCAGGGTGAAACCGATGTGCCGGCGCCGCGGCTGACGCCGCATACGCAGACCAGATTGGCTGCCTTGAATGCCATCTCGGGCATCTTCCGCGACGGCGTGGGACACATGGACGAAATCCATACAAGGCTATCGGAGATCGCGACCGCCCATCAGATGACCCGCGAGCTCCTCAACATCCTGCACGGCGACGTGTTGCGCGCCAACGAACTGGAGCTGGCCAATGCCGGCCTGACCACCGAGCACAAGACACTTTCGGAACAGTTGCTCGAAGCGGCCAGGAGGCAGCGGGAGCTCGACAGTGCAGCCGAGGCCTGGCAGCAGCGCGAGGCAAGCCTGGTGCAGGACAGGGAGGCGCTGCGCTCGGCCCTTGCCGCCGCGAGGCTGGAGCTGGTCGAGGCGGCCAATGAGAGCGCCAGGCGCGAGGCGGAATTCGGCGATATTGCCAAGGCGCTGTCGGCCAAGACCGTCGAGGCCGACAGGCGTGCCGGCGAGAACAAGCAGCTGCGTGAAAAGCATGTCGGGCTGTCGATCGACCTGGAACAGGCGATGAAGCGCGAGGCCGAGGCGCGCCACAAGCTCGACGAATTCGCCGCGACCCATGCCAGCGAAACCGCCCGTGTCGCCGAACTCCTGGCCCAACTCGGCAAGTCCGAGAAAGAGGAAATGCGGCTGCAGAAGTTGCTGGAGAGCGCGCAGGCCAAGCTCGCCGAAATGACCGAGGCGGCCCGCATCGCCGAAAGCGACCGCGAAGCCGAGCAGGCGCGCCGGCAAAGCGAGATGCGCGGCCTGCGTTCCGAAATCCAGGATCTGCAGGCGCGGCTGGAACTGGCCTCGAACGAAAACAGCGAGGTCTCGGTCGAGATGGCCAGGCTCAAGGTTCAGCTGAACGATGCAGTGACCGAACGGCAGATCGCCGAAGAGAGGCTGGCGGTTCTGAAGAACGAGAACGAAGCCGACAAGAGAAACCTGTCGGCGGCGAGCGCCAATCTCTCCCAGCTTTCGCTGCTGCAGGCATCCGAGCAGATACAGCTCGATGTCCAGAAGCAGGAATGCGAGGACCTGCGCGCCGAGATCGTCACCCTCAATGCACGCATCAAGGAGCTCCTGCCCTATGAGCGGCTGCACAGGGTGACCAATGCACGGTCGCGCAACGACGTCGTCGCCGCAGCCAATGGCGTCGTCGCGGATCCGTCGCGTGGCACGAACAGGCGAACGGCCCGCCGCAACCTCCGCGCAACCCCAGCCGAGTAGACCGCTGCCGACATTGCGCACCGACCAGGTGGAACGGCTGTCTGCCGAGTTGGCCGCTCCGGATTGACCTCTGGCGGGCGTTTGCCCGGAATCTTTTGCACAACCGAAACGACGGCGTCGGGCCCAAGCCCGGCGCCGGTCTGTTTGCATAGGTCTCGATCCCACCGGCTGAGAACGTCGCTTCCGCGGATGTCACCCGTCTGCTGTCACATGAATAGCGCCGGCAGCGGCCCGCATCGGAGTAAATCGGCCAGCCATCTCCAGCATTTCTGAAAAAACTTGGAGACCCCGGGAATAAAGCGCGGGCCTTCCGGGTCTTGCTGTGTAATGAGGCCATCCTCCCAAGGCACGCATTGACCACCACCGCCAACCGCAGTCATTAGGAGACTTCTGATGTTCAACATGACACGCCGCATGGTACTCGGCTCCGCGGCCGCCGCGGCCGCCTTCGGCATCGCCGGCAAGCTGGAATTCGCGCCGCCGGCCTTTGCCGAAACCCCGGTCGAGCCGCTCGTCGGCTTCTACAAATACAAGATCGGCTCGCTCGAGGTCACCGCCGTCTATGACGGCATCTGGCGCAAGCCCCACGACCCGGCCTTCATCAAGGACGTTTCGGTCGACGACACCAAGGCAGCGCTCGCCAAGGCGGGACTGACCACCGAGTTCATGCCTATTCCGCTCACCGTCGTCGTGCTCCAGATGAACGGCCGCACGATCATGATGGATGCCGGCTCCGGCGTCGGCCAGTGGCAGGCCAACGCCACGCATCTGCCGGCCAACATGAAGGCCGCCGGTATCGACTACAAGGCGATCGACACCATCATGATCTCGCATTTCCATCCGGATCATGCATGGGGCCTGATGGAGAAGGGCACCAACGCGCCGGTATTCCCGAATGCCGAGCTCATCGTCAACGCTGCCGAATACAATTGGTGGACCGATCCCAGCCGCCTCGCCAAGCTGCCCGAGGGCCGCAAGCCGGCGGGCAAGCGCATTGCCGAAAACTTCCCGAAATGGAAGAACTGGAAGCTGGTCGACGACGGCGCCGAGGTGGTGCCCGGCATCCGCATCATGGCGGCGCCCGGCCACACGCCCGGCCACTCCGTCTACCATGTCGATGCCGGCGCCGAGCAGTTCCTCGTCTCGGCCGACACCATGTATGTGCCGGCGCTGCTCGCGCCGCATCCCGAATGGCAGGGCAGCTACGACCAGGACGGGCCGATGGCGATCGCCACGCGCCACAAGATCATCGACCAGGTGATTGCCGATAATATCCGCATCTGCGGCTCGCACTTCCCGTTCCCCGGCACCGGCAGCTTCGTCAAGGACGGCAGCGCCTATGCCTTCACCCCAACCCAGATCTGATTTGAATCGGATCCTGAACAGAAAGCGACAACTCCCATGAAACACGCACTTTTCGCGGTGCTTGGCACCATTGCGGTCTTGACCGCGGCCCCGATCGCCATCGCCGTGCCGGCCTATGCCGTGGACGACATCGAAGGCGCCGATGCGCCGGACCTGACGGCCGTCAAGGCCAAGATCGACGCCAAGGACTATCAAAGCGCGCTGGCCGACCTGCGCGACCTCGCGCAGGACACCCAGCAGGCCGACGTCTACAATCTGCTCGGCTTCACGCTGCGCAAAACCGGCGACTACCAGACCTCGCTGACCTACTACACCAAGGCGCTGGAGCTTAAGCCCGACCACAAGGCCGCGCATGAATATCTGGGCGAGCTCTATGTCGAGACCGGCGACATGGCCAAGGCCAAGGAGCAGCTGGCCTCGCTGGAAAAGCTCTGCCCGGCGGGTTGCGAGGAACGCGAGGACCTGCAGAAGGCCATCGACAGCAAGGTGACGAAGTAGGACCTCGTTTCCTCGCCCACAAAGTGGGGGAGAGGTGGCAGCGAGGCGGCCGGCGAGGGGCTTGGCGCCGGCCCGGCCTCCACCCACCCAGCTTTTTTGGGCGCCGGCGGTTGGCGCCCGAAAATCGGAGCCGGCATCGCTCTCCCTCCGCCGGCTCCGACCTTTCAACTCCGAGTTTGCGCACTCGCGCATTCGGAGAGACGCAGCGTTGGATTTTTTTGCCGAATAGGAGCCGACCATGACGCCGACCGAAATCGCCGCAAAGCTCCATATCAGGGACGTGACCCTGCTTGCCGGCCGCCTGCTCCTTTCGCTGATCTTCGTGCATGAGGCGCTGGTGCTGGCGACACATTTCGAAGGCGCCCGGAAGGCGATGGCCGCGCTCGGCGTCGGCACCCCGCTGCTTCTCGCCACCATCGCGCTGCAACTCGGCGCCGGCCTCTCCGTCGCTCTCGGCATCCTGACCCGCCTCGGCGCCGTCGCGCTCGGCCTGTTCTGCCTGATGACGGCAAGCCTCTTCCACACCAACTTCGCCAGCCAGAACGAGCTGCTGCATTTCGAGAAGGATCTCGCCATCGCCGGCGGGATGTTCATCCTGGCGCTCGCCGGCTCGGGCAGGCTTTCGGTGGACAGGGTGCTGGCCGGATTTGTGAACGGCAGGGCAGGTACGAAAACAGCCGCGATCGTATCCAAAACGATCGAACCGCATTTATCGACCGGCGAGACCAGCCTGCCGATTTGAGAGGTTGAACTCCGCAGAGCTAAGCGCCGCGTTTCTACAGCACGCTCGTAATCCCGCCATCCACCAGCAACGTCTGCCCCGTCACGAAGCTCGCGGCATCCGAGGCCAGGAACACAGCAGCGCCCGCGAGCTCGCGCACCTCGCCCCAGCGCCGCATCGGCGTGCGGCCGGTCAGCCAGCTGGAGAATGTCTCGTCGGCGACCAGCGCCGCGTTGAGCTCGGTCTTGAAATAGCCCGGGGCAATGGCGTTGACGCGGATGCCGTACTGGCCCCATTCGCCGGCCATCGACTTGGTCAGCATGGTGATGGCGCCCTTGCTCGCGGCATAGGGGGCGATCGAGGGGCGGGCGAGCGCGCTTTGAACCGAGGAGACGTTGATGATGACGCCGCTGCGGCGCGCGATCATGCCTTTCACCACCGCCCGGCTGACCTTGAACACGCCATCGAGATTGGTCGCCATCAGCTCGTCCCAGTCGGCGTCGGAAAACGTCTCAAGCGGCGCCCGGCGCTGGATGCCGGCATTGTTGATGAGGATGTCGATCGGGGTACCGGCTTCCACCGCCGCTATCGCCTGGTCCACCGAATGCGTATCGGTCACGTCGATCACCGCTTCCGCGGCATCAAGGCCTTCGGCCCGCAGTGTGTCGCCGGCAAGCTTGAGCTCGTCCGTCTTGCGGCCGCCGAGCGTGACGCGCGCGCCGGCGCCGGCAAGCGCCTCGGCGAAGGCGAGTCCAAGACCACGGCTGGCGCCGGTGATGAAGGCGTGCTTGCCCTCGAGGCTGAAGAGGTGGCGGAGATATTCAGTCGAACGCAATTTGCACCTTCATCCGGATTTGCTGGTGACGATCATCGAAACGACATCCTTGGCCAACATTCACCAGCGTGCCGTGGAGCTTGATAAAGTGCAAGCGCTCGCCGCAGTCGCGCCATGATGCGCGGCCCCGACGATGACATCGGTCGCTACCTCGATCACCTCAACGCCCGAAGGCTGGTCGCACCGAGCGGAATGAGGGATCATATCCGCCATGGATTCGCGGACGTGTCGCCGATATGAAAAAGCCGATGTACGACGGCTCGATCCTGAGCTTTCAGCAGAAGCGAGGGCAGGAATCGTCCGCCTTCTTCCTGCCTTTCCTGAAACCCGGCATGCGGCTGCTCGACATTGGCTGCGGACCGGGAAACATCACCGCGACTATGGCCCCTCATGTCGGCTTGGCTGTGGGCGTCGATATCCAGGGCCGGTCGATCGCGGCGGCGAATGAACTGGCCGAGACGGCCGGACTGAGCAATCTGTCGTTCCGCGAAGCCGATATGACGGCCTTGCCGTTCGATGACGAAACCTTCGACGCCGTCTTCTTCCACGCCGTCCTTTACCATCAGGATGCGTCGATGCTGGCCAGAACGCTCGCTGAGGCGAGGCGGGTGCTGCGGCTGGGAGGTCTGGTTGCCACGCGCGATGCCGATATCGGCGGCAACATCCTTCATCCCGACCTGCCGGGCCTGCGAACCTCGCTCGACCTCTGGCAGCGATGGTACGAACATGACGGGCCTGACGCCCTCCAGTTCGGGCGCCGGCAAGGCGCGATTCTGCGGGCGCACGGTTTTGTGCCGGTTTGGACGGGAGCCAGCTACGTCAACCACAGCGCCGATGCCGCGACCCGCCACGAAGCGGTCGGGGATGCCAGGCGCAGCCTGAAGTCTCTCGGCCCGAAGCTGATCGAAAGGGGGCTCGCGACACAGGCGGAACTCGATCAGGCGCTATCGTCCTGGAACGTCTGGGGAGCGGAGCCTGACGCCGTCTATTTGCGATGCCGGTGCGAGTGTGTAGCCCAAAAGGCCTGAAGCCGAACCTTGCCTACGGGCGAACGACGAGTGAAATCACCAGCGCCAGCAAGCCGACGCTGGTCAAAATCGCCCGCGCCACGTGCGAACGCTCCCATCGGTCGCGGAACTCCGTCCATTTCGGCTGCCGACTCTCCGGCGTTGAGCCGGCGCCAAAAAACACAGCGCCGGACGTGCTTACGGCCTGTCCCTCCATCCAGTACTTGTTGACTGGGTGAACAGCGAGCCAGTAGACGGCAACAGTGGCAAGCATGGCCACAAACGCCGTCAGTACGAGCCAGAAAGCCACGGTTCCGCTCGGCGTCAGGACCAACAGAAGGCCGGTTGCGACCACACTCAATGGTTCGGCCGCGCCGCCGATGGTGAACCCGGGATAGTAGATCCGCTGCACGGCACGATAGGTATTCTCCTCGAGCCGCATCTTGCCGGGAAGCTCCAGGGCGTGTGCAACGGAAAGCGCCATCGGCAGCGCAACGATCATCACCGTCAGGACTTGGAGTGCGTTCAACATTCGAACTCGGTTTCCTCGTGCAGGCGCAGGTCAAAGGCGACTGTCCGTGCAACGATGTCAGGTCCTCCAGGTTCCCGGCTGGTTCGGTCAAAGGTAGGGGAGTAGGGGAGTAGGGGAGTAGGGGAGTAGGGGACGCGCTTCATCAGCCGGCATTCCTACATACTCCCTTACTCCCCTACTTCCTTACATTTTGTCTATCACCGATTGCATGCCCTCCGTCGGCGCGTCGACCGACGAACCAGCCACCATGATGGCGGCGACGATGGCCTCGGGGTCGTTGACGACCAGCGGCTTGACCCGCTGCGCGGTATGGATGAAGCCTTCCGCCAACATGTGGTCGACCAGCGCAAGCATCGGATCCCAAAAACCTCTGACGTTGGCGAAGACGATCGGCTTGCGGTGGTGGCCGAGCTGCCCCCAGGTCATGATCTCGACGATCTCCTCGACCGTGCCGATGCCGCCCGGCAGCGCCACAAAGGCGTCGGATTTCTCGAACATCCTGTGCTTGCGCTCGTGCATGTTGTCGGTGATCAGGAGTTCGTCGAGCTTGTCCAGCGCGCTCTCGGTCGCTTCTTTGTTGATCAGGAAGCGCGGGATGATGCCGGTCACTTTGCCGCCGGCCTTGAGCGCCCCTTCGGCAACCGCACCCATGATACCCTTGGTGCCGCCGCCATAGACGAGGCGCAAACCGGATTTGGCGAGCGAGCGGCCGAGCAGGTGCCCGGCCTTGACGTAGGCCTCGTCGCGGCCCGGAGACGAACCGCAATAGACGCAGACGGATCGAATCGTGTTCATGGCGATGATTGGTGATGGGGACGGTTGGCTGGGTCAAGCCCAGAGGCGGGCTTTTTCTTGTCGATTTGGACAAAACACGCTAGACCGGCGTTAGGTGGCTAAGGGGGTAGGGCAGAGCATGGCTATCAATTCTTCGAAGGCGTTTCTGTTCGCGGCGGGCGGCGTTGTCGCCGTCGCGGCGGTCGCCTATGGCTCGGGTGCGCTCGATCCGTATGTCGACCAGAAGCCGACGCAGATCGCGGCGCTTCCGCCAGCGGACACCAAGCCGGCAGCGCCCGCCGGCACAACCACCGAGGCGCGCCTGCCGCAGCCTCCGGCCAATTCAATGGCGCCGGCCGCAAACAACACGATGGCGCCCGCCAACAACACCATGGCTCCTGCGGCTCCGGCTGCATCCTCGCCGGCCGCTCAGGCGCCTGCCGCTGCCGGTCCCACGCTGCCGAGCTTCGATGTCGTGCGCGTCGAAGGCAATGGCTCGATCGTTGTCGCCGGCAGCGCCGCGCCCAAAGCCAAGGTCGAGATCCTGAATGGGGGGACTGCGCTCGGCTCGACCGACGCCGGCCCCGACGGCGCCTTCGCCATCGTGCTTGACGATCCGCTGAAGCCCGGCGACTACACGATCACGCTGCGCCAGACGCTTGGCGGCACGACCGTCGCCTCGGCCCAGACCGCCGTCGTTTCGGTGCCGCAGAGCCCGACCGGCCAGGTGCTGGCGATGGTCGAGGAGCCGGGCAAGCCGTCGGAGCTGCTCACCGTGCCGCAGCCGGTCGCACCTGCCGATCAGGCCGCCGCTCCCGTCGCACAGGCGCCGGCTGCTTCGGGCACGGCCTCGGCGCCATCAGCGGCGGCTCCGGCCGCAACCGGCCAAGCAGCCACCCCTGCAGCGAAAGCGCCTGCCGCTGCCGCTCCGGCAGAAGCCAAGATCGCCGTCGAGGCTGTCGAGATCGACGGCAGCAAGATATTCGTCGCCGGCATCGCCGATCCCGGCCGCAAGGTGCGCGCCTATGCCGACGAGATGCTGCTCGGCGATGCGCAAACCTCGCCGGACGGCCATTTCCTGATCGAGGCGGCGCGCGACATTCCGGTCGGCAATCACACCATCCATGTCGATGGCCTGGATGGTGACGGCGTCAAGGTCGTCGCCCGCGCCGCGGTGCCGTTCGAGCGCGAGGCCGGCGAGTCGGTCGCCGCCGTCGCGCCGGGCGAAGCCAAGCCCGCCGAAACCAAGCTCACGCAGGTTCAAGGTGCGGGGTCTCAGTCCGCGCAGGCCAGGCCTGCCACCTCAACCGAGGCGACTGCCAAGGTTGCGGAAGCGACGCCGGCCACCGATGTGCCCGAAGCCGTCGCGCCCAAGCTCGAACATGCTGGCAGCGCCGTCATCATCCGCCGCAACGACACGCTGTGGCGGATCTCGCAGCGGGTCTACGGCCGTGGCGTGCGCTACTCGACCATCTATCTCGCCAACCAGGATCAGATCCGCAATCCCAATCGCATCTGGCCCGGCCAGGTGTTCAAGGTGCCCGGCAAGTCGAAGGAAGGCGAGGCCGCCGACATGAAGGCCATGGGCGACCAGGTGACGGAAGCGCCGGCGAAGCCGTAGTAGTGCGGCGGGTAATCTCCCCCCTTGAGGGGGAGATGGCCGCAAAGCGGCCAGAGGGGGTCGCCGCGCGTGGGGCGCCAACGTCCTGCGTGACGAAAAGGCGTCGGCGATCTACGTGAGACGACCCCCTCTGTCGCCTTCGGCGACATCTCCCCCTCAAGGGGGGAGATTGGCGATCTACCCATCGGCGCAGCTTGCCCTCTCATCCTTCATCGTCTATCGCCGATAGACGATGACCGAATCCCCATCCGAAAACTGCTGTGCCGACCGCGCGCCCGACAGCCGCGCCATCGCCGCGCGGCTTGCAGCGCTATCGCACCCGGCGCGCATCGAGATCCTGAAACATCTCTCCGCCAGCCGCTCCTGCTGCTGCCGCGAGGTGGTCGACCATCTCGACCTCGCCCAGTCGACCGTTTCGCAGCATCTGAAAATCCTGGTCGAGGCCGGCCTCGTCCGCTTTGAGCCCGACCGCCAGCGCTCGCGTTACGCGGTCGACCACGCGGCGTTGGCCGGTGTGTCCGCCTCGCTTCATGAACTTGTCAGCTCCTGCTCGCCCAACCGCTGACCCTCTGACCCAAAAGGCAAGAAAAGTGGCCGAAAAGACCGTATCCGCCGAAGCCGACACCCTCACGACATTGCGCAATCTGTGGCCCTATATGTGGCCGGCGGATCGCGCCGACCTCAGGGCCCGCGTCACCTGGGCGACGCTGCTTCTGGTCGTCGCCAAGGTGACGCTGGTCGCCGGGCCCTATTTCTTCAAATGGGCGACCGACGCGCTGGCCCACGGCTCGAAGACGCCGCCGCCGCTGCCGTCCTTCCTGCTGGCCCCGGTGATGCTGGTCATCGCCTATAATGTGCTGCGTCTGGTGCAGCTCGGCTTCAACCAGTTGCGCGATGCGCTGTTTGCCCGCGTCGGCCAGTACGCGGTGCGCCAGCTCGCTTTCCGCACCTTCGTCCACATGCACCAGCTGTCGCTGCGCTTCCATCTGGAACGCCGCACCGGCGGCCTGTCGCGCATCATCGAGCGCGGCACCAAGGGCATCGAGACGATCGTGCGCTTCATCATGCTGAACACGGCGCCGACCATTCTCGAATTCGCGCTGACCGCCGCTATTTTCGCCTTCACCTATGGCTGGAAATACGTGGCCGTGGTGGCGGTCACCGTCTGGATCTACGTCTGGTTCACGGTCAAGGCCAGCGACTGGCGCATCTCCATCCGCCGCGACATGAACGACAGCGACACCGACGCCAACACCAAGGCGATCGACTCGCTGCTCAATTTCGAGACGGTCAAGTATTTCACCAATGAGCGCATGGAGGCCGAGCGTTTCGACCGCTCGATGGCCCGCTACGAGATCGCCGCGACGCGGACCTGGACCTCGCTCGGCTGGCTGAATTTCGGCCAGGGCCTCGTCTTCGGCCTCGGCACTGTCATCGTCATGTGTATGTCGGCGCTGGAGGTGCAGGCCGGCACGCAGACGGTCGGCGATTTCGTCTTCATCAACGCCATGCTGATCCAGCTTTCGGTGCCGCTCAACTTCATCGGCTTCATCTACCGCGAGATCCGCCAGGGGCTGACCGATATCGAGCACATGTTCGACCTGCTCGACGTGCCGCAGGAGATCGTCGACAAGCCCGACGCCAGGCCGCTCAAGGTCGGCCCGGGCAAGGTCGAGTTCCGCGACGTGCACTTTTCCTACGACCCGAACCGCAAGATCCTGAAAGGCGTGTCCTTCGAGGTGCCGGCAGGCAAGACCGTGGCGATCGTCGGTCCGTCGGGCGCCGGCAAGTCGACTATCTCCAGGCTTTTGTTCCGCTTCTACGACGTGCAGGCAGGCCAGGTGCTGATCGACGGCCAGGACATTCGCGACGTCACCCAGGAGAGCCTGCGCGCCATGCTCGGCATGGTGCCGCAGGACACGGTGCTCTTCAACGACACCATCGCCTACAACATCCGCTACGGTCGCGTCGGCGCCAGCGAGGACGAGGTGCGCAAGGCGGCCGAGCTTGCCCAGATCGGGCCGTTCATCGACAAGCTGCCGGAAGGCTATCGCGCGATGGTCGGCGAGCGCGGGCTGAAACTCTCCGGTGGCGAGAAGCAGCGCGTGGCGATCGCCCGCACCATCCTCAAGGCGCCGCCGATCCTGATGCTCGATGAAGCGACGTCCGCGCTGGACAGCCACACCGAGCAGGAGATCCAGGCGGCGCTCGACCTGGTCAGCAAGGGCCGCACCACCATTGTGATTGCCCACCGGCTGTCGACGGTGATCTCGGCCGACGAGATCATCGTGCTCAAGGACGGCCAGATCGCCGAGCGCGGCACCCATGCGGCGCTGCTGCGCAAGCACGGTCTCTACGCCTCGATGTGGGACCGCCAGCGCGAAGCGACCGAAGCCGAAGAGCGGCTGCGCCGCGCCCGCGAGAGCGACGAGTTTGGGGTTGTGGTGAGGAGGCGCACTTCGGAGGTTAGCTGATCTCCCCCCTTGAGGGGGAGATGTCGCCGAAGGCGACAGAGGGGGTCGCCGCGCGTGGAGCGCCAACGCTTTCAGTGACAAAAAACGACGTCGGCTCTCTATGTGAGACGACCCCCTCCGGCCGCTTTGCGGCCATCTCCCCCTCAAGGGGGGAGATTTCCGGCAAAATCCTCTTGACCTCAACTTACCTTGAGCTTGCAAACCGTCTCCGAGCCTCCTGCCAACCAACACTGCCAACGGAGACGGATCGAAATGAGCACTGAAAATCAACGCACCGGCAGCGTGTTCCGCGTCGACAAATTCGTCGTCCCGGCCGAGGCACGCGAAGAAATCCTCAGCAAGGCCAGGATGACGCACGAATTGCTGCGCCAACAGGAAGGCTTTGTGCAGGATTTCCTGCTCGAGCAGTTCTCCGGCCCAGGCGAGTTCAACCTCGTCACCATCGTCGAATGGGAAAGCCAGGCGGCGGTCGACAAGGTGGTGCCGATCGTCAGGGCCGCGCAAGAGCGCATCGCCTTCAGCCCGCAGGAGACGATCAAGCGCCTCGGCGTCAAGGCCGACATCGCCAACTACCGGCGCTTGCCGGAGTTGTAAGGAGTTACCCTAGCGCAGCGGCGCCTGGTCGATGCGGGCGTCGCTCGTTCCGTTCAATAGATCAACTAAGGGCTTTTATCTCAAACGGCTACTGATATTGTCTCGGCAGCAACGCGGAAAAACGTTCGATGTTTGGGCTCTTCTCGCGCAAATCCAAAGGAGCTTCCACAAAGAAATTGCTGGCTTCCGAGGATAAAGGAGGCAGCCTCCTCGTGCCCTTGATTATGGTGCCCCGTTCGAAGATTGAAGGGGCTGGTGAACAGCCTTTTCAGCTCGTTGTCGCCATCATGCAATTCGCCGTGATTATGACTTCCAAAGGGCTCTATCGCTATCCGGAGATCAATCCCAAGGCGATGCAGGTCTTTCACGCGGACTGGTATTCCTCGGAGGTAAAGAACGGCGGCCATAGCCAATTCGTCCACAATGCGGGCAGGGAAATCGACACTGTGATTGCTAACTGCCGAGCTGGACTCGCCGCTTGTGGGGCAAAGGGGCAGTTGACGACTTTGGAAAAAATGTCAGCCTGGGTTGCCAAGCATCCCGACGAAGCAGCGAAGCAAACGGGCTTCGAGGGTGGCCGCGACGATTTCCTGGATACGCTCGATGACGCATTCTACGAAGCGGATGAAGTCGCGCCGATGGATGACTTACTCGCGCACTGGATCGCTTCTTGGCCTGATTTGCAGATTGTCGATGATGATGACTACGACGATGCGATCGATCAACTCGTTATAGCCAACCCCGAGCGTGAATGTAGGCTTCTTCATGAGTCGGTCAGCAAACTGGTGAGCCAGATGTTGAGCCAGCGCGACGTCGGCGCCGGCCTCGCCTGCGCTCAGGCGTCGCCGTCGGAGATCAAGCTGGCGCTGGGGACGGCAAGGATCCTGGATGTCGAAGGCGAAAAACAAATGGTCTTTCATCTGCGTACCAGTGCCGATGAGCTCCGGTTATGCGCCCCGACAAAGACACACGTCGCGGTTTATGAGTACATTCCCCCCGACGATCCTCCGGTAATTCGCCCGGGTGAGAACCTATTGGGAGCTAGTGCTCCGAAGATTGGGATACGGCTAGGGCGCGCGGAACAGTCGGAGATTGAGACGGTCATCCAACTGTCTGAACAAAATCATGCCCCCGTCGCTGTCGACCTTCTGCTGCGCAAGGCAGGCTTCGATCCGCTGGGTGCTATCGTTTCAGCCAACTCGGTGGCGCAAACGGCGGAAGGGCCAGTGGTGAATTGGGTGGTGCTGGCGTCTGACCGGACCTTCCTCTCCCTGTCTTCGCCGAATGGCAGTGTACTGTTGAGTGGCGAAGATTACGAAAAGCTCGCCGAGACTACGATGCCTGAACTCGACGCGCACTTTGATCGCTTCGCTGCCGCCGAGTAGGTATCGGCCCGCGTTCGCGGCATCCGCCTCCGGGACCCGCCATCCTCCCCCATTGTTGCGTTGCGGGCAAGGGGGCTTTCCGCTATTGAGGCGCAACCTGAAACAGGGACCGCCCCCAACCCCCATGACGCTTCTCGACACGATCAAGAATACGTTCGTTCCGATCCATCGCGAGGGCTATCCCTTCATCGCCGCCTTCGGCGCGGCAACGCTTTTCCTCGGCTATTTCTCCTCGGTCCTGTTCTGGATCGGCCTCATCCTCACCGGCTGGTGCATCTATTTCTATCGCGATCCCGAGCGCGTCACGCCGGTCGACGACCGGTTCGTGGTGAGCCCGGCCGACGGGGTGATTTCCGCGGTCGGTCCGGCCATGCCGCCGCGCGAGCTTGGCCTTGGCGCCACCGAGATGACCCGCATCTCGGTGTTCATGAACGTTTTTTCCTGCCACATCAACCGCGCTCCCGTGCGCGGCAAGATAGCGAGGATCGAGCACAGGCCCGGCAAATTCCTCAACGCCGAGCTCGACAAGGCAAGCACCGAGAACGAGCGCAACGGCGTGGTCATCGACAGCCCCAACGGCACCGTCGCCGCCGTGCAGATCGCCGGGCTTGTGGCGCGCCGCATCGTCTGCTGGGCCGAGGCCGGCGGTGCGATCGCCATTGGCGAGCGTTTCGGCCTGATCCGTTTCGGCTCGCGTGTCGATGTCTTCCTGCCCCCGAGCGCCGTGCCGCGCGTCGCCGTCGGCCAGACGGCTGTTGGCGGCGAGACGGTGCTGGCCGAGTTCGGCGGCATAGCCGTCACGCCATTGGTCAGGATTTCCTGAACGGTGGGCGCTCCGTTCAAGAAATTCGAGGCCCACGCCAGCGGCGGTCCGCGCATCCGCGAGATCCCGATGCGCATGGTGCTGCCCAATCTGGTCACCGTGCTCGCCATCTGCGCCGGCCTGTCCGGCATCCGCTTCGCCTTCGAGAACCGTTTCGAGACGGCTGTCGTCATGGTGCTGCTCGCCGCCTTCCTCGACGGCATCGACGGCCGCCTGGCACGCATGCTGAAGGCGACCTCGAAATTCGGCGCCCAGATGGATTCGCTGGCCGACATCGTCAATTTTGGCGTCGCTCCGGCGCTGGTGCTCTACGCCTTCCTGCTCGACCGCGCCGGCTCGCCCGGCTGGATCGCCGCGCTCCTGTTCACCATCGCCTGCGGCATGCGGCTCGCCCGCTTCAACGTGCTGACCGACGAAACCGACCAGCCGGTATGGCAGAGCGAGTATTTCGTCGGCGTGCCGGCGCCGGCAGGCGCCGTGCTGGTCATGCTGCCGCTCTATCTCTCTTTCCTGCGGCTTGGTCTGGAACCCAGCCGACCAGTGGCTTTCATTGCCTCCGGCTTCACCGTGCTGGTCGCTTTCCTGCTGGTCAGCCGGCTGCCGGTCTATTCCGGCAAGAGCGTCAAGATACCGGGCGACAGGGTGCTGCCGGTCATCCTGGCGGTCGTGCTCTATGTCCTGCTGTTGATGGCCTATCCTTGGTACACGCTGACGGCTTCCGTCGCGGGATACCTCCTCTTCCTGCCTTTCAGCGTGCGCGCCTATTCGAAGCGCGCCATGCGCGAAGGGGAAAAGGTGCCGCCTTCGGATATCGGGTAGCGCCGTGAATCTCTCCGCTTGAGGGGAAGATGGCCGCGAAGCGGCCAGAGGGGGTCGGTCCGACTGGGCTCGGCCTGCTGCTAAATGGACGTTGGCGCTTCAAGCGAGGCGACCCCCTCTGTCGCCTTCGGCGACATCTCCCCCTCAAGGGGGGAGATCAGGCAGCAGCACTCAACCCCAACCTATCGATCGCCAGCTTGCGCGCCGAGACATAATCGGTCTTGCCCGAGCCCAGCACCGGGATCTCTTCCACCTTGACGATGTCGTTGGGCACCATCAGTTCGGCCGCACCGGTCTTCTTGCCGAACTGGCGCAACTCTTCCGGGTTGGCATCGCCGGCGGTGGTGACCAGCACGATGCGCTCGCCGCGCCTTTTGTCCGGCACCGCCACGGCCGCATGGTGCTCCTCCGGCCATAACGACTGCACCAGCATCTCGACCGCGCCCAGCGACACCATCTCGCCTGCGATCTTGGCGAAGCGTTTTGCCCGGCCGCGAATGGTGATGAAGCCGTCGCGGTCGACAGAGACAATGTCACCGGTATCGTGCCAGCCCTCCAGCGGCTGCAACTCGCCAGGACGCTCGGCGGTCATGTAGCCCATCATCATGTTCGGTCCGTCGAGCCACAGCCGGCCGGCATCGGCGATGCCTTCGACCGGTTCGAGCTTCATGCGGATCGCCGGCAGCAGGCGGCCGACGGTGCCGTCGCGGTTATGGATGGCGGTGTTGACGGCAACCACCGGAGCGGCTTCGGTCAGCCCAAAACCTTCGATGATCGCTGCCTGGAAGCGGTCGCGGTAGGTGCGCCGCGTCTCCGGCTTCACGGCTTCCGCGCCGGCCACGACAAAGCGCAGGCTGGAAAAATCGCCGTCCTTGGCGGTGCGGGCGTAGTTGGCGAGGAAGGTGTCGGTGCCGAACATGACCGTCGGCTTCACCTTGCGGGCGATCTCGGGGATGATCTTGTAATGCAGCGGCGAGGGGTAGAGGAACAGTTTTACGCCGGTCACCAGCGGCAGGATGGTGCCGCCGGTCAGGCCGAAGGAGTGGAACACCGGCAGCACGTTGAGCAGGATGTCGGCCGGAGAGATCGTGATGCGGGCCTCGGCCTGCATGGCGTTGGCGTAGAGGTTGCGGTGCGACAACACCACTGCCTTCGGCGTGCCTTCCGAGCCCGAGGTAAACAGGATCACCGCCGGTTTTGCCGCCTGCTGCCGCTGCAGCGGGAACCGCCAGAAGAGTGCCGCCGCGACCTTGTCCAAGGTCGTCACGCTTTCGCGCAGGTCCTCCAGCCACAGCATTTTGGCGCCGCCCGCCTCGACTGCGGCGACGATGTCTTCAATGCTTGCCTTCTCGATGAACGCGCGCGACGAGATCACAGTGCGGATCACGGCGGTACGGACGGCGGCGGTGACGCTTGCCGGCCCAGCCGTGTAATTGATCATCGCGGCGATCCGGCCGGCCGAGATCAGGCCGACGAAGGACAGCACCACGCCATTGGCATTGGGCAGAAGCAGGCCGACGGCTTCACCCGGCGCCGTCACCGCCTCGAAGCGGCGGCCGAGCACGCGCGCGCCGATGAACATCTTGCGGTAGGAGAGCGCGCCGGAGATGACGTCCTCGATGATTTGATGCGAGGCGCCAACCCGGTCGGCGGCGTCGCGAATGGCCAGGAACAGGCCGCGGTCGAGATTGCTGCCGTAGAGCCGCGCTTCGGCGAAGCGATCGAAGAGCGCATTGGTGTTGGAGGCCATGTCGGGATTGCGCGCCACCAGTTCGGCGATAGTCATCGGCTCCAGCGCACTGATCGACAGGCGTGGGAACCAGTGGCGCGGCGCCTTGTCGGCGGGCGTCAGCGACAGCGGCAGGTCGCGGGAGCCGGCGACGAAGATCGGCACGATTCGGGCATCGGCCTGCATGGCGATGCGGGTGATCGCGCGGAAGAGGCGGAATGACTTCACATCGGGCTCGACCGCATCGGGCAGATAGACGGCGAGCCGCCCCTTGCCCTTCAGCACCCTGACCAGCCGGCGGCTGACGAAGACATGTTCGGCATTGAAAGCGATGGTGCGGGCAAGCTCGCGCCACGGCTCCAGCCAGGGCGAGCGGGCGGAAGCGTCGTCGAGGATGTGCAGCGTATCGTCGGGCAACAGCGACAGCATCAGCGCCGGCTCGATGCGCGACTGGTGCGAGACGACATAGATCACCGGCGTCCGCGCGCTGCGCGCCATGCGCATGCGCTCGTCGGCAATGCGGTAGGCGAGCTTGAACGGCACATATAGCAGCGCCTGGGTGAAGCGCAAGTCGAGGCGGAACCGCTCGATGACCGCAATCAGCAGCCATGCAAAGACAAGGCCTGCCAGCAGCGCCAGGGTCAGGATCATGCCGCTCTCTCCCAACGTCCTCCAGGGCGCGGCTCTTGGGCGGCCGCTTCGGCAGAGAGGGTAGCGGAAGTGCGGGCAAGGTCAATGTGGAAGGCGGCGCGGCGTTTCCTTCTCCCCCTGCGGGAGAAGGTGGCCGAGCGAAGCTCGGATGGATGAGGGGTGTTGGACGGATCGCTACGCTAAAGATCTAAACGCCTAAAAGCATTTGATTTTTCGACGCCGCGTTCCTTCCAGCACCCCTCATCCGTCTCGGCGCTGCGCGCCGATCCACCTTCTCCCACAAGGGGAGAAGGAGAAGCCTCCTCACGCCGCCTTCAATCTCCCGCTGATGAACCGGAACTCCTGGCTCTTGCCGCCATAGCCATAAGCGGCCGCCGGCACCTCGTGCACGAAGGCGTAGCTTTCTTCATGCACGCCGCCGAGCAGGCGGCCGAAGGCGGCGAAGATCGCCTTAAGATAGGCTTCGAGCTCGAGCTTGGTGTTGGTGCCGTCGACGACCTTGATGTCGAGCCAGAAGGTGCTCGTCCCATGTTCGGCCAGCGGCTTGCCGCCGGCGAACCAGTGCTGCGGGTCGATGTAGCTGATCGCAACCGCCGTGATCGTCGGGTCCTTGCGCAGATGCGTGGCGGTGAGTTCCGTGACTTCCTTGGCAATCGTAGCTGAAAGTTTCGCGTCCGGCTTGCCGGTGACGCTGACATTGATGATCGGCATTTTTTCTCTCCTTGATTAAGGCGGTTTCTCGCCGCCGATGAAGCAACATCTCATGACGGTATGATCAAAAAAATCGAATTGTTTTTGATAATAGATTCGATAACTCTGAAGTATGGAACTGCTCGATCCCGATCTGCTGAAAACCTTCCTCGCCTTTGTCGACGGCGGCTCGTTGGCCAAGGCGGCGTCCGTCGTCGGCCGCTCGCCGTCCGCGGTGACCGCACAGATGCAGCGGCTGGAGGAGATCGTCGGCGAGCCGCTGCTTTTGCCCCAGGGCAGGGGGCGTGGGCTGACGCTGGCGGGCGAAGATCTTGTCGGCCATGCCAGGCGCATCCTTGCCGTCCATACCGAGGCCTGGCTGGCGCTGAAAGGAGCGCGCGCCGGCGGACGCATCGCCATCGGCACGACGCAGGACTTTGCCGACCACGGCCTGCCGGACCTGCTCAGGGCTTTTGCTGCCAGCCATGCGCGCGTCCGCATCGACCTGCGCGTTGGCCGCTCGCTGGAGCTGGGGTCGGCGCTGCAGGCGGGCCAGCTCGACCTCGCCATCGTCATGCGCCACGCGCCGTCGCCCGATGAGGTGGCGCTTATCAGCGAGCCGATGCTGTGGCTCTGCTCCGACAAGGGGCTGGCGACGCGGCGGGAAGCAGTGCCGCTGGCGCTGCTCGACCCCTATTGCGGCTTCAGGGAGGCCGCGCTCAATGCGCTCGACGCCGCCGGCCGCCGCTACCACATCGCCGCCGGCAGCGCCAGCCTTGCGGGCCTGCGCACCGCCGTCAATGCCGGCATCGCGCTGACGCTGCGCACCCGGCGCTTTGCCCATTCGGGCATTGTCGAAGCGCCGCGCGACCTGGACCTGCCGCCAGTGCCGATGGCCAGCTTCGCCATCCGGCTCAGCCGCGAGGCCGAACGACCGGCGCGAGACCTGGCGGAACTGCTTGGCGACAACCTTGCGACGGCTCAATAGGCGCAAAGAAAAAGCCGACCTCTTTGTGAGGGGTCGGCTTCTAGTCGGACGGGTCGAGGGGTTTGGGGGGACTTGGGGGGTGACCCGTCGATCCAATAATGCCTGAGCCGAATGATGGTTCCGTGACCCCGCAAAATAATTTACGCGCGGGCCGATCGCGCCTTTATCCAGTCCCTTCCCGCATGGGCGAAAACCGCGCCAAGCACGATCGCGCCGCCGATGATCGAGGCCATAGGCGGGATCTCGCCGAGGAAGAGCAGTGCGAATAGGATGGCGAAAGGCACCTCGGCCGAGCCGAGCAGGCCGGATTCGGCGGCCGGAATGAGCCGCGAGCCTTCCGTCCACAGGATCGAGGCCAGCGCGAAGGAGCAGCCGAACGTGGCGAGCAGCATCGCGTCGCGGACCGTGACCGCCAGCGGGTCGGTGACGAACCAGCCGAGCACAAACAGAAGAAACGCGGAAACCGCGCCGGCCCACACCACCGGCGAGTCGCGAAAAGCGCGCACCATAATCATATAGAGCGCGCTGCCGGCGGTCATCAAAAGCGCCAGCCCGTCGCCGAACAGATGGCCGCTGCCGAAGCCGGCACCCACCATGATGGCGACGCCGCACAGCGAGACGGCCGCCGCCAGCATCGTTTGCATCCGGAACCGTTCCCGCACCAGCAGGAAGGCGAGCAGTGCGGCAATGAAGGGCGAGGTCGCGTAGATGACCGCGACATTGGCGACGTAAGTGAATTTGAAGGCCGAGATGAAGGCGATGCTGGCCGCCGCTCCTTCGAACGCCAGCAGCCAGCCGCGCCAGCCGAGCCTGAGGCTTTCGCGCCCACCCGAACGGCGCCGCCGCCACAGCACATAAAAGGTGATCAGGATCGAGCCGACGAAGCCGCGCCAGCAGGTGATGGTCAGCGGATCGGCATGGATCGATTTGGTCAGCACGCCTGTCAGCGCGAAGGCCACCGCCGAGGCCGACACCAGCACGATGCCCAGCGTACGCTCGGCCGCAAGGTCGGCTCTGCCGTCAGTGAGCTTTTCAGGCATGTCGAGCGTATCCGTCATCGCGCCAGACTACGCCAATCCTGCTGACAGCATCTTGTCACGAGCACCGTCCCTAAACCCGTTTGCGGAAATGTTCGTTGCCGACGATGAGCAGGCCGGCGCCGATGATGAGAGCGGCGCCCATGAACACTTCGGCGCGCGGCACGTCGCCCCAGATGGCGAAGCCGAGCGCGAAGGCCCATACCAGCGAAGTATATTCGAACGGCGCCACGATCGACACCGGCGCCCGCTTCATGCCTTCGAACAGCATGAATTGGGCGACGCCGCCGAGCACGCCGACGCTGATGAGAAGCAGCAATTGACCGCCATCGGGCGTCCGCCACCAGACCAGCGCCGGCACCGTGGAGAACAGCAGAAAATAGAAATTGTTGAGCACGAGCTGGATCATCGTGCGCTCCTGCATCGCCGTCTTGCGCAAGAGCACCACGGCGATGCCCCACAAAAGCGCCGCCGCCAGCACCAGCAGCACCGGCAGCGACAGGCCGAGATGCGTCGGATCGCAGGCGATGAAGACGCCAACGAAGCCGGCGACTACGGCGAGCCAGCGCAGCAGCGGCACCGTCTCGCCCAGCATCACCACGGAGAGCACGGTAACGATGATCGGCGCGGCGTAATAGATGGTGGTGAGCTCGGCAAGCTGTAGCGAGCGGGCGGCGTTGTAGTAGCAGAGCCAGGCGGCGAGCGTGAAGCCGCTGCGCACCAGCATCGGCCGCACGATCGGCGAATCGACGGTATCGGCGAAAAGCCGCCGGCCGCCGATCGCGCCGCAGGCGGCAAGCACCGTGACCGAGCGGAAGAACATGATCTGCCACACCGTCATGCCGGCGACGAGCAGCTTGATTGCCGCGTCCTGCGTCGAAAACAGGAAATAGGCAGCCGCGGTGAACAGGATGCCGGCCAGCACCCTTTCGCGGCTTTCGAGGACGACGACATCGGCCATAGGGATCGGCTTGTTTGCGAGTGCGGCTCCACCCCAATCGGGCCCGCGGTGCCAGCTATAGGCGCGAAAGCTTGCGCGGCGCTGCGCCAGCGCAACGCCTGAGATTGGGGCAGGGGTGCTGCTGGCTGGAGCGGCCTCACTGCGTCGCCTGGTAGAGCTCCGAAGCCGCCTCCTTCAGCGCGCGCCGCCCGTCCGGCCTCAGATACATCATGTGCCCGCCTTCCACGACGTCGAGGCGGATGGGCTTGGCGTCGGCGAGCGAGGGTATCTGGTTCACCAGGTAGCGCGAGGCGAGATAGGGCGTGACGAGGTCAGTGTAGCCGTTGACGATGACGACGCCGAGCGAAGGGTTGAGCGAGCGCGCCCGCTGCAGGTCGTTCATGACACCGGCATAGCCTTGTCCCGAGGTGCCGTAGTCCCAGTTGTGGCTGATCTCGCCGTTGAGCAGCCGGTAGCTGACATCGGTGTGGTAGTTCAGCTCGTCGCGCGCATAGGCGACGAAGGCGGATGTGAGAACCGGAACGCTGCGGTCGAGCACCGGATCGGGGCCGGCGATGTGGGCGCTTTCCGGCGCGATGTCGCTCGTTGCGACCAAAGCGTCGTATGGGCTGAGAACCTTGCCCTTGGCGCGCTGGAATTCCTTCGCGAAAAGGCCGATGGGGATGCGGGCGAAATTTCGCTGGACGAGCTCGAGCGGCAGGCCGGTGATCTCCGAAACGCGACCGCTGGCGAGCTTGCCGCCTTGCTCCAGCCCGCTGTTCAACGCCATAAGGTAGTCGCCAAGCGCGTAATGCTCGACCCCGGCCAGCCTGTCGCGCAAAGCGTCACCGCTCACGCCATCGCCCTTCAGCCGTGTCGCCGCCAGCGAGGGGAGCTCCAGCGCCCAATGCAACTGGTCGAATTGGTCCGGCCGCACCAGCATGAACTCCAGCGCCGGCGAGATCAGCACGATGCCGTTCGGGCTGAGGCCCACGTCCTCCTGCAGCGTTCGAGCCAGCAGCGCCGCGCGAAAGCCGCCATAGCTTTCGCCGGCGAGGAATAGTGGCGATCCGGTGCGGCCGTTCTGCGCCAGATAGAGGCGGATGAAGGCGCCGATCGAACTGGCGTCCTGATTGACGCCCCAGAAGGCTTTCGTGTCCTGGCCGGGCGCCTCGCGGCTGTAGCCGGTGCCGACAGGGTCGACGAAGACGAGGTCGCTCATGTCGAGCCAGCTGTCGGGATTGTCGATGAGCTTTTGTGGCGACGGCAGGAATTCGCCATTGGCCGCGGTGGTGATGATGCGCGGTCCGAGCGCGCCAAGATGCAGGTAGGCGGATGCCGCGCCCGGGCCGCCGTTGAAGACGAAAGTGATCGGACGCTCCTTCGTCGGGGCGGGCGACTGCTGGGTGTAGGCGACATAGAAGATTTCCGCCGTCACATCGCCCTTGCCGGACAGCAGCGACAGTGTGCCTGCCTTGGCCTGGTAGTCGAGCTTATGCCCGGCCAGAGTGATCGAATGCTCGGTCACCTGCGGCGGCGGCAGGAGCGACAGCACGCCGCCCGCTGGCGCCGGCCGCTCGGGGGTTTCGGCGAAGCTTGGCTGCGCGAAGGCGGCGAGCAACAGCAGGGTGAGGGGGATGAACTTCAGCCTGATGCGCATGACGCCTCCACGGGAACGACCCACGCATAGGTATGGCCTATGTGAAAGGAGTCAAAGGGAAAGGCACGGGCGAAAGGGGGCACAGGGATCAACATCCACTGCCGCGTTCCTTCGCGCCCCCCTCTGTCCTGCCGGACATCTCCCCCACAAGGGGGGAGATCAGCAGCTCCGGCGCCGGCGCTTCTCCTGCGATGTTGCAGATTAGCGAAAGTCCGCGTGACGGCTGATCTCCCCCCAAGTGGGGGAGATGTCCGGCAGGACAGAGGGGGGCGCTGTCCCGCCGGCATATCCAACAACCCGCCACTTCGCTTGCTTCACGCACTCTGCAAGACAGTGCTATCAAGCTGCAAAGACCGACGGGAGAAGCAACAATGGACGCGACCGCACTCAAGGCCATGCAGGCGCCGCTCAAGGAGGCCTACCGCGAGGATGCCTCGCAGGCCCTGATCACGCTGAGGGCCCGCGGCAGCCTCGACGACCAGTCGATCGCCTGCAAGGTGGAGACGGGCAGGGCGCTTGCCGTGGCGGGTCTTCATCCGGCGACCGGCGGCTCCGGGCTCGAACTCTGCTCCGGCGACATGCTTTTGGAAGCGCTGGTCGCCTGCGCCGGCGTGACCCTGAAGGCGGTGGCGACGGCGCTGGAGTTCAGGCTGGGCAACGCCACCGTCGAGGCCGAGGGCGACCTCGATTTTCGCGGCACGCTGGGCGTCGCCAGGGACGTGCCGGTTGGCTTTCGCGCAATCCGGCTGAAATTCAACCTCGACACCGACGAGCCGCAGGAGCGCATCGATTCGCTCCTGAAGCTAACCGAACGCTATTGCGTGGTGTTCCAGACGATCAACCAGAAACCGGCGTTGAAGGTCAGCGCGAGCTGATCTCCCCCCTTGAGGGGGAGATGTCGCCGAAGGCGACAGAGGGGGTCGTCTCACGTAGAGCGCCGGCGTTGTCCGACCTCAGAAAGAGGTCGGCGCTCCACGCGAGGCGACCCCCTCTGGCCTGCCGGCCATCTCCCCCTCAAGGGGGGAGATTACACTACTGCGCCGATGGCGTTTCCGCATCGCCCTCATCGGTGAAGGGCGAGGCGCTTGGCACGCATTGCACGGCCCAGCCGGCCGGTGTCGGCTGCTTCTGGTATTCGGCGACGGCGTTGGTGCACTGGTCGCGGGTATCAAAGGTGCTGGGCAGCACCACCATGCCGCCTTGCGGGCCGGCGATCACCAGATACCAGACCAATGCTACGCTGGGAGTGGCAGCCATGGGAATTCCTCGCTTTGCTGAAATGTCGGAGTCGGTTCGATCCTAGCAACTCCCCGCCGGTGGCGAAAGCAGGGCGGCGGCACACGCTTCCACCGCTCTGGTCACAGACCCGTGAACGACCTTGCTCCGCGGCCCATGTCGGTACTCCGGCTTCGGATGACCTGTATTCGAAGAACCTTGCCGAGGGTCTTTCGCTCGCCTCAGGTTTTATTCCGGCTGCCGGTAGGCGACGAAGCGGTTGTGCCTGGCTTGGAAGATCAGCCCGGTTTCCTTCAGCGCCGGGCTTGCCAGCGGCACGATGCGCCTGGCGATCTCGGAAGGATGCGGCAGCGTCTCCGGATCCTCGCCGGGCATGGCCTGGGCGCGCATCGCCGTGCGGGTAGCGCCGGGATCGGCGGCATTGACCCTGAGCGGCAGGCTCTCGGTCTCATGCGCCCAGGAGCGCATCATCGTCTCGACGGCCGCCTTGGAAGCCGCGTAGGGCGCCCAGAAGGCGCGCGCCGAATGGGCGGCATTGGACGACAGGATGATGGCGCGGCCGGCATCGGAGAGCCTGAGCAGCGGGTCGACCGACCGGATCAGCCGCCAGGTCGAGGTGACGTTGATGGTCATCACCTTCTCGAAGGTTTTCGCTTCGACATGGCCGATCGGCGAGATGACGCCGAGCACGCCGGCGTTCGCCACCAATATGTCGAGCTTGCCCCAGCGCTCGTGGATGGCGCCGCCCAGCCGGTCGATGCCGGCCATGTTGGCAAGGTCGAGCGGCACCAGCGTGGCTTCGCCCTTGCCGGTCCTGGCGCGCTCGGCCTTGATCTGGTCGTCGAGCTCCTCCAGCCCGCCGACGGTGCGTGCCACCGCGATCACATGCGCGCCGGCGGCCGCCAGCTCTTTCGCAATGAAATAACCGATGCCGCGCGAGGCGCCGGTGACGACCGCGAGGCGGCCGGAGAGGTCGAGCGTCATGCGAGAATTTCCGTGAGCTGGAGCAATTCCAGGAAAAGTGTGTAGCGGTTTTTCCGTCCGGAATTGCGTCAAAACAATACTGCGGCTTACGCCCCGCTGTTCGCCAAGAGCGAAAGCGTGCGCACATTGTCATGGCCTTCGAAGTCGAGCAGGCGGGTCGGATACTGGCCGGTGAAGCAGGCGTCGCAGAATTGCGGTTGCTCGCTGTCCCGACCGGCTTCGCCGACCGCGCGGTAGAGTCCGTCGATCGACAGGAAGCCGAGCGAATCGACGCGGATGAATTCCGCCATCTCTTCCACCGACATGCGCGATGCCAAGAGCTTCGATTTCTCCGGCGTGTCGACGCCGTAGAAGCAGGACGCGCTGGTCGGCGGCGAGGCGATGCGCATGTGCACCTCCCTGGCGCCGGCATCGCGCACCATCTGCACGATCTTCTGGCTGGTGGTGCCGCGCACGATCGAATCGTCGACCAGCACCACGCGCTTGCCCTCGATCATGCGGCGGTTGGCGTTGTGCTTGAGCTTGACGCCCATGTGGCGGATGGAATCGCCGGGCTGGATGAAGGTCCGGCCGACATAATGGTTGCGAATGATGCCGAGCTCGAAGGGAATGCCCGCGGCCTGGGAAAAGCCGATCGCCGCCGGCGTGCCCGAGTCCGGCACCGGCACGACGATGTCGGCCTCGACCGGGCTTTCGACCGCGAGTTCCGCGCCGATGCGCTTGCGCACCTCATACACATTGCGGCCCTCGACCGTCGAATCCGGCCGCGCGAAATAGACATATTCGAAGATGCAGAAGCGGGTCTTTTGCGGCTCGAACGGGAACAGGCTTTCGATCCCCTTGGCGGTGATCACCACCATCTCGCCGGGCTTGATGTCCCGCACGAAGCGGGCGCCGATGATGTCGAGCGCGCAGGTTTCGGAGGCGAGGATCCACGCCCCGTCAAGGTCGCCCAGCACCAGCGGCCGGATGCCCAGCGGGTCGCGGCAGCCGATCATCTTCTTGGCGGTCATCGCCACCAATGAGAAGGCGCCCTCGACCTGGCGCACGGCATCGATGAAACGGGAATTCAAGTCGCGCTCCTTGCTGGTCGCGACCAGGTGCAGCAGCGTCTCGGTGTCGGAGGTCGAGGAAAAGATCGAGCCCTGTTTCTGCAGCGCCCGCTGCACGGTAAGCGCATTGGTGAGATTGCCGTTATGGGCGACAGCGAGGCCGCCCTCGCTAAGCTCGGCAAAGAAGGGCTGGATGTTGCGCAGGCCGGCACCGCCGGTGGTGGCGTAGCGGGTGTGGCCAATGGCGCGGTTGCCCTGCAGGCTGTCGATGACGCGCTGTTTGGTGAAGGTGTCGCCGATCAGGCCGACATGGCGCTCGACATGGAACTGGGTGCCGTCATAGGAAACGATGCCGGCGGCTTCCTGGCCGCGATGCTGTAGCGCATGCAGGCCGAGCGTGACAATCGCCGCCGCGTCCTGCCGGCCGAAAATGCCGAACACGCCGCATTCGTCGTGAAAATGGTCGTCGGCCTCGGCGGAAAGCATATCGCCTGCGTCTGCCATCGGGCAAGCCTCGTTGCGGAAAGGCGTCATATAATGCAGTCAAGCCGGTAATGCCACTGGCAATTCCGGGGTATCAAGGCAACGGTTGTATTTATTCGACCAGCTATTCCCTAAGAGGTGACAGCATGCCGGAACAACCAGACGAAGTCGTAGAAGAGGCTTGGTGCGAATCGCAGCGCCAGAACGTGATCGAGTATCTGAGCCGGGAGCGTTTGCAGCACGGAAAGGTAGGGGAATGGCCTGCGTGGCATGTCTACCCACATGTTTCGGTTTGGGCGATCGAAAGTGTCGTGCAGCCCGGCTGGGTTGGCTGGTGGGCTATTTCAGGAGACGTTCCTACCGACTGCATAACCTGTGGATCCGAACGGACACCGCGCGCCGCCGTTCGTGAATTCGGTTTGAGGTGGAAGGAAGCTGCGGCGGCGATGGCGGAAGGACGCAAACTTGAAGAATTCACGATCGGCGTCCCCGAGCATGCCCCGACCCTAGGACCGCTTCTTGCATCGAGAGCAAGAACACTGCTCGATTGGGCAGATGATGATGAGATTTGGGACGGCGACCCCTGACCGATTCCCGTAACCTCGATAGCTCCGCGGTGGACTCTGATGCGATCAGTTTGCCGGCGCCGGAGTTGCGGGAGCCGGGGCCGGGGCCGGAGTCGGCTCGTTGTCGGCCGGAGCCTCGCCTTCGCTGTCGTCGGGCGCCGGCGTGTTGTCTTCGCCGGCGGCCGGCGGCTCGGCCGCGGGCTGGTCGGTGGTCGCCGGCGCTCCGGTCGTCGGCGTGCCCTTATGCGTATATTTGTTGACCAGCTCTTCCGTGTTTTCGGGCAGCACGCTTTCGAGCTTGGCGCCGATGCTCTCGAGCAGCGGCCGCGACTTGGCGTTGGCGACCCAGGCAGGCGCCTTGGCGCCGGCCAGCCAGTTGAAGAACAAAAGCGCCACCGCGACCACCAGGATGCCGCGCGCCGCGCCGTAGAGGAAGCCGAGCGTGCGGTCGAGCGCGCCGATGCGCGAATCGATAATCCAGTCGGCGACCTTCATCGTGATGACCGAGACGACGATCAGCGCGATGACGAAGACGATGCCGGCAGCCGCCGCCATGGCGATCTTGTCGTTGTCGACATAGGGCTGAACGTAGGGCAGCAGGGGCTTGTAGAAAAAATAGGCCGCTGCTGCCGCGGCCACCCAGGAAACCACCGACAGCACTTCGCGGGAAAAGCCGCGCACCATCGCAAGCATTGCTGAAACCAGGGTGAAGCCGACGAGAATTCCGTCAAGCAGCGTAATCGGCATATCTTTCGCCCCACTCCTGTCTTCCGGCTCGACGAGCCGTATCACTCCCCCTCGTCGGCGCGGCTGCGCCGTGAGCCGGCTATGCGCGCCACCAGGTCGGCCAGCTCGGTGGGCTGGAAAGCGCCGGCCCCGATCCCCCCGGCAAGTTCCTCGCTGCCCAAGGGCAGCACCGCGCTTCCAAAACCCAGCTTTTCGGCCTCTTTAAGGCGTTGCTGCGCATGTGCAACCGGCCTCACCGCGCCCGACAGGCTGATTTCGCCGAAATAGACGCAATCGGCGGGAAGGGCAAGACCGGTGAGCGAGGAAACCAGTGCAGCCGCGACCGCGAGATCGGCAGCCGGCTCCGAGATGCGATAGCCGCCGGCGACGTTGAGATAGACGTCGTGCTGGCCGAAGCGCACCCCGCAATGCGCCTCCAGCACCGCCAGCACCATCGACAGCCTGGCGCCGTCCCAACCGACCACGGCGCGGCGCGGAGTGCCGAGCGAGGAGGACGCAACAAGCGCCTGGATCTCGACCAGCACCGGCCTCGTCCCTTCCATGCCGGCAAAGACGGCGGCGCCCGGCGATTTCGCATGCCGTTCGCCGAGGAACAATTCCGACGGGTTGGAGACCTCTCTTAGGCCCCTGTCCGACATCTCGAAGACACCGATCTCGTCGGTTGGCCCGAAACGGTTCTTCACGGTGCGCAAGATACGGAAGTGATGATTGCCTTCGCCCTCGAAATAGAGCACGGCGTCGACCATGTGCTCGACGACGCGCGGGCCGGCGATCTGGCCTTCCTTGGTGACATGGCCGACCAGCACGATGGCAGCGCCGGTGGATTTCGCATAGCGGATCATCGCCTGGGCGGCGGCGCGCACCTGAGTGACGGTGCCGGGCGCGGAGTCGGCAAGGTCGGTCCATAGCGTCTGGATCGAATCAAGGATGACGAGGTCGGGCCGCTTGCCGTCGGCGATGGTCGCCAGGATGTCCTCGACATTGGTCTCGGCGGCAAGCTCGACCGGCGTGGCGGCAACACCGAGACGTTGCGCCCTGAGCCTGATCTGGGCGACGGCCTCCTCGCCCGAGACATAGACGATGCGGTGGCCCTTCGAGGCAAGGGCGGCCGCGGCTTGCGTGAGCAGCGTCGACTTGCCGATGCCCGGATCGCCGCCGACCAGAAGTGCGGAGCCGCGCACGAAGCCGCCGCCGGTGGCACGGTCGAGCTCGCCGATGCCCGAAACGATGCGCGGCGCGTCCTCGATGTCGCCGGAAAGGCTGGTCAGCACCACGGCGCGGCCCTTGCGGGCGTTGCGCGTGTTGGCCGGCCCCGAGCCGATGCCGCCCGCGGTGCCTTCCTCGACCAGCGTGTTCCACTCGCCGCAGGCATCGCACTTGCCGGCCCAGCGCTGATGCACCGAGCCGCAATTCTGGCAGATGAACTGAACGCGGGATTTAGCCATGCAGTTGCGCCCGGCTTCGAACAGACGCCGACTGCGACTGTCCGCGTTTGCTAGGGTGGTTTGGCAAGTGCGGCTGCAATTCAGTGCTTCTTGGCGAGGGCCCGAACGTCGGCAAGCGCCTCGTCGAGCAACTCAGGATTGGGCGGCAGCATCTGTGTATCGAATATCGAGATCATGCCTTGTGTCTGACCGGCAAGTTCAGGCGAATCTTTCAATGCCTTTTCGTTAAACCCATCGACATAAAACAGGAAATGCTGCCCGGTCAGGACGGGTACACCGCATCCTCCCATGATCAGTGTGGTTGTCGAGATCGTACCATTCGCTTCTGGGTTGCCCTTGAACACTTCGATTGTCTCGTAGCGCACATTGACCAGTATCCGGCCATCGCTCACATCAGCGGAGGGACCTTTGACCTTTGTCGAGCTGAGCTCGGTCGCCGTCACCAAGCCATGGAATACCAGGGCGGCTTGTGCAAATGCCCGCTGTGGTGTCCAACCTTGAGGCATGGAGCAAGCGGAAGCGATCCTGGGCAGCGCAACAGCGCCGAGGAGAGCGATAGCAAAAGAGGCCGGGAACCCGAAACGGCTGCCCATGTTCACTCAAACCTGTCCGGCAGATGGTGCTCCTCGGCCAAATCCGAGAACCGCGTGAATTCGCCATGGAAGGCGAGGCTGACCGAGCCGGTCGGTCCATGGCGCTGCTTGGCGACGATCACCTCGGCCTTGCCGCGCATCTCATTCATCTCGTTTTCCCACTTGATGTATTCGTCGGTGCCGATCTTCGGCTCGCGGTTCTTGAGGTAATATTCCTCGCGATAGACGAACAGCACCACGTCGGCGTCCTGCTCGATGGAGCCCGATTCGCGCAGGTCCGAGAGCTGCGGGCGCTTGTCGTCGCGGCTTTCGACCTGACGCGACAGCTGCGAGAGCGCGATGATCGGCACGCCGAGCTCCTTGGCCAGCGCCTTCAGGCCAGTGGTGATCTCGGTGATTTCCTGGACGCGGTTCTGCGAGGATTTGGCACTCGAGCCCTGCATTAGCTGAATATAGTCGATGACGATGACGTCGAGGCCGCGCTGGCGCTTCAGCCGGCGCGCGCGGGCCGAAAGCTGCGCAATCGAAATCCCGCCGGTCTGGTCGATGAACAGCGGGATCTTCTGCATCGTCTGCGAGCAGGCGACCAGCTTCTCGAAATCCATCTCGGTGATCTCGCCACGGCGGATTTTCGAGGACGGGATTTCGGTCTGCTCGGAGATGATGCGGGTGGCGAGCTGCTCCGACGACATTTCCAGCGAGAAGAAGCCGACGACGCCGCCATTGGCCGCCTTGAACGAGCCGTCAGCCTGCTGCGCCGGCTGGTAGGCCTCGGCGATGTTGAAGGCCATGTTGGTGGCAAGCGAGGTCTTGCCCATGCCTGGACGGCCGGCGATGATGATCAGGTCGGAGGGCTGCAGGCCGCCCATGCGGCGGTCGAGATCGCGCAGGCCGGTGGCGATGCCCGACAGATGGCCGTCGCGCATATAGGCGGCATTGGCCATGTCGACGGCGGTTTTGACCGCATCGTTGAAGCTCTCGAAGCCGCCGTCGTAGCGGCCGGTCTCGGCCAGCTCGAACAGGCGGCGCTCGGCATCCTCGATCTGGTCGGAGGGCGCCATGTCGACCGGCGCGTCATAGGCGATGTTGACCATATCCTCGCCGACGGTGATCAGCGCGCGGCGGGTCGCAAGGTCGTAGATGGCGCGGCCATAGTCGGTGGCGTTGACGACGGTGACCGCCTCGACCGCCAGGCGAACCACATATTGCGCCACCGTCATGTCGCCGACCTTCTCGTCGGCCGGCAGGAAGGTTTTCAGCGTAATGGGCGTCGCGATCTTGCCCATGCGGATGAGCTCGGCTGCGACCTCGAAAATCTTGCGGTGCAGCGGCTCGTAGAAATGCGCCGGCTTAAGGAAATCGGAGACACGGTAGAAGGCGTCGTTGTTGACCAGGATGGCGCCGAGCAGCGCCTGCTCGGCCTCGATATTGTTCGGTGCCTCGCGATAAAGCGGTTGCTCCGCGACGCCGAATTTGCGCGCTGCCTCAGCCATGATGTCCCCGATTTCGATCCCGGCCTTTCGATATCAGAATGGGGAAAAATCGGTGCTGACTTATCTGCAACAGTGCGTGTCCAACCTACCTTGACCGCCCGTTGTTCACAGGCACCGCAAATCGTCCACAGAAGAGTATCCCTGTGCCCCGATTCCGATTGACTTGATAAGGGCGTGATTCTTTGGAACGAAGCAAGAACAATTTCGGCGATCAGCCACCGTTCTCGGAGAGCATGTCGCCCCAGTCCGCCCGCCGCGCCGCCTTGAAGATTTCGCTGTCGCGCTTACTGAACAGCTTCTCGCTGGCACTGCCGTCGGGCTCGCACAATTTGAGCATTACCTTGCCGGATCCGGCCTTCGGTGGCGCGATCACGCGCGGTGCACGCGCCGGCGCCGGCTGCCGCGAAGCGGCGAGATAGATGAACTTCTCGTCCTCCCACGGCACGTCGGCGTCCTTGGCCAGGCGATGCAGGCGCGAGCGGGCGACGCGTCGGGAGAAATGGCACCAGTCGGGCGGCACGAGCGGGCAGGGCGCCTCGTGCGGACAAGGCGCCGCGACATGCGCACCCGCCGCGATCAATTGCCGGCGCGCGGCAAGGATGCGCTGCCAGCCCGCCGGCGTGCCGGGCTCGACAATCAGCAGCGTGTCGGCGCTGAGCCGCCACAGCCGGTCGACGAGCTTCGGCAGCGAGGCCGGCACGATCTCGTCAAGAACATAGGCGGCGCTGACGAGGTCGGCCGGCTGGAGATCGTCAAGGTCGATGGTGGCGTCGCCGGCGAGCCAGGTGATGCGGGCAGCGATTGCACCGGCCGCCAGCGACTGGCCGGCTTTGCGGGCGGCGGCGCTTGCATCGACCAGCACCGCCTGTTCGAGCTCCGGCCAGAGGTCCGTTGTGGCCCAAAGCATGGTGCCAGGGCCGGCGCCGACATCGAGCAGGCTTTTCGGTTGAAAGTCGGGGCGGGCCTCAGCCAGCGCGTCGAGACTGGCGCGCACGGCGGCGTAGGTGGCCGGCAGCCTGGTCGCCAGATAGGCTTTCACCGCCATGTCCTCGGCCATGTGCAGGCGCCCGTCGCGCAATTCCGCGCGGTACCGTTCGGAAAGCGTCCGCGCCGCCTGCCGCAGCGCCGGCAGCGGCACCTTCTCCAGCAGGCTGTCGACGCCTTGCCGTAATTGAGCAGGAAGCTCCATAGCTCAGGCTCCGCGCGGGGCAAGCAGGATGATCGAAGCGCCCGCGACGCAGAGCGCTGCTCCCGCCACATCCCATAGGTCTGGGCGCACTCCTTCCACCAGCCACAGCCAGCCCAGCGAGGCCGCGATATAGATACCGCCATAGGCCGCGTAAGCGCGGCCGGCCGCCGATGCGTCGACGAGCGCCAGCAGAAAACCGAACAGCGCCAGCGAAACCAGACCCGGCGCCAGCCATAGCGGCGACTTGTCCAGCCGCCACCAGGCCCAGAACGAAAAGCAGCCGGCGATCTCGGCAAGGGCTGCTGCGATGTAGATGGGATAGATCATGAAAAAAGGTCCCGCGAACGAGACCTTTTTCATGGCTGGACAGGCTGTGGCAAGAAAAATGCTTGGTAGCGCGGCGTGCGTTCTATTCCCGATCCGCCACCTTCTTGCGGCGGCGAGTGACCTTGGCCGCCGGCGCTTTCGCGACATTGGCGCTGACCTGGTGACCGGCGTCGTCCCGGTGCCCCATGTCTTCCTTGTGTCCCATGTCGCGCATTTCCAGCGCCTTCTCGCATTTGGCCATGTAGTCGCGCGTCACCGGCAGCGTGTCGTTCTTCTTGGCGAGCTGGATCTGGAAGATCACCAGATCCTGCCAGCGGAAGGCGGCTTCCGAGGCGGCCAGGTAGAATTCCCACATGCGGCAGAAGCGCTCGTCGTAGATCGCCTTGGCCTTGTCGCGGTTGGCGGCGAAGCGCTGGCCCCAATGCTTCAGCGTGTCGGCATAATGCAGCCTCAGCATCTCGATGTCGGTGACGACGAGGCCGGATTTCTCGATCGCCGGCATCACTTCCGAAAGCGCGGGGACGTAGCCGCCCGGGAAGATGTATTTGCGCACGAACGCGCTGGTCGCCCACGGCACGCCGGAGCGGCCGATCGTGTGCAGGAGCATCACGCCGTCGGGCTTCAGCAGCGTCGCCGCCTTGTCGAAGAAGGTGCGGTAGTGGTTGACGCCGACATGCTCGAACATGCCGACCGAGACGATGCGGTCGAAGCGTTCGTTGAGCGCGCGATAGTCCTTGAGGTCGAAATGCACGCGATCCTGCAATCCAAGCGTATGCGCCCGGTCGGTGGCAATGCCGTGCTGCTCAGTCGACAGCGTCACGCCCTGCACGTCGACGTCGAAGGTCTTGGCCAGATAAAGACCTAGCCCGCCCCAGCCGGAACCGATGTCGAGCACCGTCTGGCCAGCCTTCAGCCTAAGCTTGGCGGCGATGTGGCGCTTCTTGGCGGCCTGTGCCTCGTCCAGCGACATGTCCGGCTGTTCGAAATAAGCGCAGGAATATTGCATGTCCTCGTCGAGGAAGAGCCGGTAGAGCTCGCCCGAAAGGTCATAGTGGCGCTGCACGTTGCGGCGCGCGCGGGAAGTGGTGTTGATCTGCTGCAGGCGGCGGAAGGCGTGGCGCAGGCCCTCGATCGCCTTCGACCAGGTCACGTCGACGCCGCCGCTGCCCATGTTCTGGAAAGCGATGCGCATCAGCCCGAGGATGCCGCCCTCGAGAATGTCCATCTCGCCGTCCATATAGGCCTCCGGCACGGCCAGCATCGGATCGAAGGTGATGGCGCGCTCGGCATGCCTGGTCTTGATATGCATATGCACGAGCTCGCCGCTGCCGTCGCCGAAGGTGACGGTCTTGGCCTTCGGCCCGGTCACCTTGAGGTTGCCCGCCCGAACCAGGCGCTCGAGAACATGCTTCAACAGGATATTCATGACCAAATGTCCCTCAAGGCCAGACATGCGAACAATCTGCCTCAATATATAGGGGTTCGAAAAGTTCCATTTGGCACAAAAATGCCCGGGTGGTGAATCCGGGCATTGGTCCAGAATCCTGGAGATCTGCGAGGCCGGGGCGATGCTCCGGCTCTTGGCTAAGGCATGTCTCCCGAAAGTGTGCAGCGGTTTCGGGACAAAGACATGCTTTTAGGGGGTCAGGCGTTCTCTTCGCCGCCTTCGAACTCGGCGTTCGGGTCGAAGAAGTTCTCCGGCCGGGCGTTGTCGTTGATGTCCTCGCCATAGATGGCCTCGGCCGTGGTCAGCATCTCGCCCTTGGCCTGGCGCTCCGCCTCTTCGGCCGAGCGGGCGACGTTGAGCGTCACGGTGACCTCGACTTCCGGATGCAGCGCGATCGCCACATTGGTCAGGCCGATGGCCTTGATCGGCTGGTTGAGCTCGATCTGGGTGCGGCCGACGGTGAAGCCTTCGGCCGTCAGGAGCTCGGCGATGTCGCGGGTCGACACCGAGCCGTAGAGCTGGCCGGTCTCGCCGGCCGAGCGCACGACGATGAAGCTCTTGCCGTCGAGCTTCTCGGCGACCTGCGCGGCCTCCGACTTACGCTCGAGGTTGCGGGCTTCGAGCTGGGCGCGCTGGCCTTCGAACTTCTTCTTGTTGGCCTCGTTGGCGCGCAGCGCCTTGCCTTGCGGCAACAGGAAATTGCGGGCGAACCCGTCCCTGACCTTGACGGTGTCGCCCATCTGGCCGAGGCGGGAAATGCGCTCGAGGAGAATGACTTCCATGGTTTCGTTCCTTCGTTTGGGCGTCGGTCGCGAGATCGAGCCGAATGATCTGGAACAGGTCAGGAAGCAAAAGGGGCGTTACCGCCGGTGTCGCTGTCCTGCCTGTTTGGGCAGTTAGGATTTCCTGCGAAATCCAACTCGGGATTTGATGTCTTGCTCGGCGCGCCCGTCGCGTCGATGAAAGAGCGGGCGGCAAGCCGCCCGCATCTCAATTCCAGGTCTTAGCGGACCACGTAGGGCAGCAGGCCGAGGAAGCGGGCGCGCTTGATCGCCCTGGCGAGTTCGCGCTGCTTCTTCTGGCTGACGGCGGTGATGCGCGACGGCACGATCTTGCCGCGCTCGGAAATGTAGCGCTGCAGCAGACGCACGTCCTTGTAGTCGATCTTGGGCGCATTGGCGCCGGAGAACGGGCAGGTCTTGCGGCGGCGGTGGAACGGGCGCCGGGTCGGGATCTGGTTGATGTCGACCATTATTCTGCACCCCCTTCAACGGCTTCACGCGGACGGCGCGGACCGCGCTCGCCATCGAAGCTGCGCGGCGGACGATCGCCACGGTCGCCGCGGTCACGGTCGCCGAACGAACGCGGGCCGCGATCGCCACGGTCTCGGTCGCCGAAGCCGCCGCGCTCGGAGCGCTCTTCGCGCTTCTGCATCATCGCCGAGGGGCCTTCCTCATGCGCCTCGACCTTGATGGTCAGGAAGCGAAGGACGTCTTCCGACAGGCCCATCTGGCGCTCCATTTCGTTGAGCGCGGCCGGCGGGCAGTTGATGTCCATCAGCGTGTAGTAAGCCTTCCGGTTCTTCTTGACCCGGTAGGTGAGGGACTTCAGTCCCCAGTTCTCGATCCGGCTGACCGATCCGCCATTGGCGGAGATGACGCCCTTGTACTGTTCGACAAGCGCATCGACCTGCTGCTGCGACAGGTCCTGCCGGGCAAGAAACACATGTTCGTAAAGAGCCATTATGTCTTTGTGCCTTTCTTCGTTTCTCTCACACCGGCCCTCGCGGCTAAGCCTCTGCAACTTGTCCGACCCGCCTGAAAGGCGGAGAAGAAAGGAGCATCACGAGACGGTCGAGAGCGGAGACACGGGAGACGGAAGCACTTCTGGCTTCACAACGCGGCCTTAAAGGTCACGGCCCTCCGTTCAGCCCCCAGCAAGGACCGGCAGATTGCGGGCGTCTAACAGCAATTCCCCGGGAAGGCAAGCACAGATGGCGCGATGGCCGGGTCCAAGGTGGCGCAGCCGAAACGTAAGGCCACAAATTCGCGCCCGGCCCCGGACTCAGCCACGCGCCGCTGTCCACTCAGCTCGTATGCGCGACCGGCCTGTTCACCGTCTCCGGGAAGAAGTCCGGTGCTACGTGGCGTTTGCCGAACATCATGTCGTATTGGATCAGCCGGAAGTCGTTGATCTGCGGATCGACCTGCTTCTGCCTCGCCCAATCGGGCGTCGCCTCGCCGGAGGGCGAAAGCAGAAGGTTGCGGTCGACCACCCGGTAGTGCTCGCGCAATGCGCCGAGGAAGCCGGTATAATATGGATGCGTGATCCCCGCTGTGGTGAGGATGTGGTAGGGCAGGAAACTCGGGCTTATCGAGCCCAGATGCTCGACCGGGCCGGAGCGGTTCGACCAGATGATCAGCGGCGTGTCGTGATGATCGAGCGCCGCCTCGGGCGTCGGCTCCCGGCGTGGCGCCACATTATCCTTGAGAAAGCCGGTCTCGACGTAGACCGGCCCGAGCGGCGGCAGATGGTCGCCGAAGAAGGCGACGATGGTCGGCCGCTCGCGCTTCTTTGCCCAGTCGATCAGCCGCTCGAGGCCGCGATCGGCATCGGCCGAACCCTCGGCGTAGGAGAGCAGCGATTCCCGGGCCCAGGAGCTGATCGGCGCGTCGACCGTGTGGGTCGGGTTGTCATAGCGATAGGGTTCGTAGGGGCCGTGGTTTTGCAGGCTGACGGCGAACAGAAACACCGGGCCCGCGCTGCCATCGGCCTCGCGGATGATCTCGTCGGTCATCGCCGCGTCGGAAGCCAGCGGCCCCCGCTTTTGCATCGGCGGCAGCGTCTCTTCGGATTTGAAGTCGTTGAAACCGAAATCGGCATAGACGGCGCCGCGATTCCAGAACCAGTTGGTGCCCGGATGGATGGCGTGCGCCTTGTAGCCCTGGCTCTTCAGGAAGGTCGCCAGCGACGGCGTCTGCGTGCGCACATATTGCTGGTAGGGGATCGAGCCCGCAGGCAGGAAGGCGTTGGAGAAGCCGGTCAGTGCCTCGAACTCGATATTGGCGGTCATGCCGCCGAATTCCGGCGAGAACATCGAGCCCGAGCGCAGCCCCCGCACCGTCGGGATCGGATCGGGCTTGATGGTGACGCCGGGCAATTCGGTCGGATCCCAGAAGGATTCGCTCATCACGACAATGATGTCGGGCTTCTCGTTGGGCACCGAGGCCGTCACCCCGGGCCGCTTGATGCCATCCATCGTCTTTTCGGAATAGCCCGGCGGCGCCGCGACATGCGCCATCGGCACGTTGAGCGCGAAAGCCAGCGCAAAACCGTTGGAGGCGTAGTTCTCCTTCTGGTCCCACATCATCGGGATGATCTGCAGCCGGTCGCGCGTCCACGAGAAAGTGGCGTAGTCCATGATCGAGACGAAGAAGGCGAGCAACGGCACCGTCAGCATCAGCCGCGCCAGCCGCCCCTTGCGGCTAAGGACCGGCACCCGGCGGCGCCACAGCCGCCAGCCACAGACGAGCAACGTCAGGCCGGCGACGATCCCTGCCACAAGCAGCGCGGCGGTCCACGGCCGCTCGCGCACCAGGAGCGGCATTAGCGCCATGATCTGGCGTGCATAGAGGAAATCGGTCGGATAGAGCGGATCGCCGAGATAGTGCGATTTCTGGTGGCCGACAAAGGCCAGCGCCAGCGTCAGAGGCGCCACGATCATCAGGCCCTGATGGCTGCGGCCGAGCATGGCGTCCAAGCCCACCAGCACCAGGGCGAAGACGACGATGGTGGTCCAGCCCGGCTTGAACGGTTGCAGGAAGAAATCGACCGTGCCGAGGAAATCGCCGCGCACGATCCATTCGATGGCGAACACCAAAAGCACCGAGGCAAGCAGGGTGGCGAGCGCGTAGCGGACGATCGGCCATCTTCGTCCCGGCAGATAGCCGGTGGACGGATCGTCTTCCAAGAACTGCGGCACGGGCTTGGCCGCGCCTTTCCTGATCCTTGCCACGTCACTTCCCCAGTCCCGCGCAACACTTTGCCAATTGACGTCACGGTTCTGTCATCGAAACGTCACGCGAAGCTAGCGCCTGTGGCGGAAATAAGAAGAGCCAGCAAACGATTCGTGAGCGGTTTTCATCAGGTGTGATCGGGCAAAAAGTCTTTTGGAATAGGGACTCTCACCGCGATTTCGTGCCGAATCGAGGCCTGAATCCCTGCCCGCGGGGTTGACTTGGCGGTCCGCCTTGCGTCACAGGCAGGAGAAAACCAGCCTCTGGAGAGATCCCCAATGGCCGTCGCATTCACCTTTCCGGGACAGGGCAGTCAGTCCGTCGGCATGGGCAAGGACCTTGCGGATGCGTTCCCTGAGGCGCGCGAGGTGTTCGAGGAAGTCGACGCCGCACTTGGCGAAAAGCTGTCGAAGCTGATCTGGGAGGGTCCGGAAGAGACGCTCACCTTGACCGCCAACGCCCAGCCGGCGCTGATGGCGGTGTCTCTGGCGGCGCTCAGGGCGCTGGAATCGCGCGGGTTTTCGCTGAAAGACAAGGTGGCCTACGTCGCCGGGCATTCGCTGGGCGAATATTCGGCGCTTGCGGCGGCCGGCTTCATCTCGGTCGGCGATGCCGCGCGGCTGCTGCGCATCCGCGGCAATGCCATGCAGGCTGCCGTGCCGGCGGGCGAGGGCGCCATGGCCGCAATCATCGGGCTGGAGCAGGCCGATGTCGAAGCCGCCTGCGCCGAGGCCGCCAAAGGATCGGTTTGCCAGATCGCCAACGACAATGGCGGCGGCCAGCTGGTCATTTCCGGCGCCAAGGCGGCCGTCGAGCTGGCGGCAAAGCTGTGCACCGAAAAGGGCGCCAAGCGGGCACTGATGCTGCAGGTCTCGGCGCCCTTCCATTCGGCGCTGATGACGCCGGCCGCAGACATCATGCGCGAGGCTCTGGCCGGCGTGGCGAAAAGCGCTCCGGTCGTTTCCATCGTCTCCAACGTCACCGTCACTCCGACCAGCGACCCGGACGAGATCGCCCGTCGCCTGGTGGAGCAGGTGATCGCCAGGGTGCGCTGGCGCGAGACGATTGAATGGTTGGGCCAGAACGGCATTACGACGCTCTACGAGGTCGGCGCCGGCAAGGTGCTGTCGGGCCTGGCGCGGCGCATCAACCGCGAACTCGCCACCGGCGCCGTCGGCACGCCGGCAGAGGTCGAGGCGGCGCTGGCTGCTTTGAGTTAAGCAGGTAACTCGGAACCTCATCGACAGGTGCGACATGCCCACATCGATCCGTCTCTCTGCCGATATCGAACAGCGCCTCCATTGTCTGGCGGCGACCGGTCGCAGCAAAGCTCAATATGTTCGCGATTTCATTGCGCGCGGCCTGGAAGACCTCGAGGACTATCATCTGCCGCCGAGGTTATGGAACAGATCAGGCGCGGCGAAGGGCCCGTCCTGAAATCCACTGACTTCTGGCGTGACCTGGACGATATGACGTATACGAAACCGTGATCGCTCGCGAGGCGCCCCGGAGAAATGAGGAATAAAAAATGTTCGAACTGACCGGCCGCAAGGCGCTCGTCACGGGGGCATCGGGGGGCATCGGCGAGGCGATCGCCAGGGTGCTGCACAGCCAGGGCGCTATAGTCGGCCTGCACGGCACCCGCGTCGAGAAGCTCGAGGCGCTCGCCGGCGAGCTGGGCGAGCGCGTAAAACTGTTTCCGGCGGATCTGACCAACCGCGATGCGGTCAAGGCGCTCGGCCAGAAAGCGGAAGCCGATCTCGAAGGCGTCGACATCCTGGTCAACAATGCCGGCATCACCAAGGACGGACTGTTCGTGCGCATGTCGGACGCAGACTGGGATTCAGTGATCGAGGTGAACCTTTCTGCCGTGTTCCGTCTCACCCGCGAGCTGACGCACCCGATGATGCGCCGCCGCCATGGCCGCATCATCAACATCACCTCGGTGGTCGGCGTCACCGGCAATCCCGGCCAGACCAACTACTGCGCCTCCAAGGCCGGCATGATCGGCTTTTCCAAGTCGCTGGCGCAGGAGATCGCCACCCGCAACATCACCGTCAACTGTGTCGCCCCGGGCTTCATCGAATCGGCCATGACCGGCAAGCTCAACGACAAGCAGAAGGAAGCGATCATGGCGGCGATCCCGACCCGGCGCATGGGCACCGGCGCCGAAGTCGCGTCCGCCGTCGCTTATCTGGCTTCCAACGAGGCGGCCTATGTCACCGGCCAGACCATTCACGTGAATGGCGGCATGGCGATGATCTGACGGACAGGGTCGAGCGCCAAGGTCAGCGCTTGTGAAAACAGCCATTTCGGCTTGGACCTCGGCTTTTTTTCGTGTAATGCGGCCGGCAACCCGGCGGTTCGGGCAAAAACCGGTGCTGTGGCGTTGCGTTTCCCGCAGGACCATATTTCAGCTTGATTAGCGGCATTCCGCCCGCTAACGAAGACAACACAACATAAGACGAGGATGCCCCAAATGAGTGACACCGCAGAGCGCGTCAAGAAGATCGTCATCGAGCATCTCGGCGTCGATGCCGACAAAGTGACGGAGCAGGCGAGCTTCATCGACGATCTGGGCGCGGACAGCCTCGATACGGTTGAGCTCGTCATGGCGTTCGAAGAAGAGTTCGGCGTCGAGATTCCCGACGATGCGGCCGAGACTATCCTGACCGTCGGCGATGCCGTCAAGTACATCGACAAGGCTTCGGCCTGAGGCGTTTCGCAGGCACCATCGGGAAGGACCTGCGATGAAGCGTGTCGTCGTCACGGGCCTTGGCCTGCTTTCGCCATTCGGCATGGGCTTCGAGCACAGCTGGAAGGAGCTGCTCTCCGGCCGCAGCGCCGCCCGCCGCGTCACCGAATTCGAGGTGGACGATCTTGCCTGCAAGATCGCCCATGTCATTCCACGCGGCGACGGCTCCGACGGCACCTTCAATCCGGAGGCCGTGCTCGAGCCGAAGGAATTACGCAAGATCGGCGACTTCATCCTTTATGGCATCGCGGCCGCCGATGAGGCGCTGGCCGATGCCGGCTGGAAGCCCGAGACCTATGAGGATCAGTGCGCCACCGGCGTGCTGATCGGCTCCGGTATCGGCGGCATCGACGGCATCGCCGAGAATGCCATGATCCTCAAGGAGCGCGGCCCGCGCCGCATCAGCCCGTTCTTCATTCCCGGCCAGATCATCAACCTTGTCTCCGGCCAGGTTTCCATCCGCCACGGCCTGAAAGGCCCGAACCATGCGGTCGTCACCGCCTGCTCGACCGGTGCGCACGCCATCGGCGACGCCGCCCGGCTGATCATGTGGGGCGATGCCGACGTCATGGTGGCCGGCGGCGCCGAGGCGCCGATAACGCGGCTGTCGATCGCCGGCTTCGCCGCATGCCGCGCGCTCTCCACCGACCGCAACGATGCGCCGCAAACCGCCTCGCGCCCCTATGACCGGGACCGCGACGGCTTCGTCATGGGCGAGGGGGCCGGCGTCGTCGTCCTCGAAGAGCTCGAGCACGCCAAGGCGCGCGGCGCTAAAATCTATGCCGAGGTCACAGGCTACGGCCTGACCGGCGATGCCTATCACATCACCGCTCCGGCCGAGGATGGCGACGGCGCCTTCCGCTGCATGACGGCGGCGCTGAACCGGGCAAAGCTATCGCCCGCCGATGTCGACTACATCAACGCGCACGGCACCTCGACCATGGCCGACACGATCGAGCTCGGCGCCGTCGAGCGGCTGGTCGGCAATGCCGCCTCGAAGATCTCGATGTCGTCGACCAAGTCGTCGATCGGCCATCTGCTCGGCGCCGCCGGTGCCGCCGAGGCGATCTTTTCGATCCTCGCCATCCGCGACAACGTTGCCCCCGCCACCATCAACCTCGACAATCCGGAACGCGAGACGGCGATCGATCTCGTGCCCAACAAGCCACGCCAGCGCCAGATCGATGTGGCGCTGTCGAATTCCTTTGGCTTCGGCGGCACCAACGCCTCGCTCGTCTTCCAGCGTTACAATGGCTGACCAGCCGGCCGAAGCAATTCCAGGGAAAGTGCGCAGCGGTTTTCCGTCGGGAATTGCGCAGAAACAGATAACCGGCAGGCCCGCCAACTGCCGTCATTTTTGCCAAATTCTTCCCTAGTGTTCTACTGGGGGATTCGTTGCAAGATGAGACGGTAGGGCGCCATGAACACAAATGCGGGCGGCGGCGGGGAATTCGGGCAGCGTCAGACGCAGGGACCGATCATGCCCAAGACAGCAGCCGAGGCGCTGCGTCCTGAAACCGGCACACCGCCGCCGAAGCGCTCCCGCGCCTCGCGCAGCCAGATCGTCGTGTTCCTCAATTTCTTCATCTCGGTGGTGATGCTGGTTGTGCTTGCCGCCGGCGCCGCGGTCTATTTCGGCAAGCAGGCTTTCGACGAACCCGGCCCGTCGGCCAATGGCGACACTTTCCTGGTCAAGCCGAGCACCGGCGTTCAGGATATCGCCGACCAGCTGGAACGGCGCGGCCTGATCAGCGATGCCCGTATCTTCAGGCTTGGCGTGCGCGCCACCGGCAATGATTCCGCGCTGAAGGCCGGCGAATACGCCATCAAGCCGCGCGCCTCGATGCACGACATCATGGATCTATTAAAAAGCGGCAAGTCGGTCATGTACTCGCTGACGATTCCCGAAGGGCTGACGGTCGAGCAGGCGCTTATGCGCATCGCCGACCAGGACGCGCTGACCGGCGACGTGCCGGCGACCTTGCCGCCGGAGGGCAGCATTGCCACCGACACGCTGCGCTTTACACGCGGCGCGACCAGGCAGCAGATGGTCGAAAAGCTGCTGGCCGATCAGAAGAAGCTCGTTGAGGACGTTTGGGCCCATCGCGCGCCCGACCTTCCGATCGCCAACATCGAGGATTTCGTCACACTGGCCTCGATCGTCGAGAAGGAGACGGGAAGGGGTGACGAGCGCTCGCGCGTCGCCGCAGTCTTCCTCAACCGGCTGGCCAAGGGCATGCGCCTGCAGTCGGACCCGACCATCATCTACGGCCTCTTCGGCGGCAAGGGCAAACCGGCCGACCGCCCGATCTACCAGTCGGACATCGACAAGCAGACCCCTTACAACACCTATCTGATCAAGGGGCTGCCGCCGACGCCGATCGCCTGCCCCGGCCGCGCGGCGCTCGAGGCGGTAGCCAATCCGTCGAAGACCGACGATCTCTATTTCGTCGCCGACGGCAATGGCGGCCATGTCTTTGCCGCGACGCTGGAAGAGCACAATCAGAACGTCGCCCGCTACCGGGCGCTGCAGAAAAAGCAGGCCGACGCCGCCGCCAAGGCCCCCGGCCAGACGACGGCGCCTGCCGCTCCCGATGACGGCACCGGCGGCGGCGCCAACGGCAACGGCGATGCCGCCGACGGCGGTGAGAATGGCGACGCAGGCGGCGACGCCGCCCAATAGGGCGCGCCGCTATCCACCCACGCGTCCTTTGACGCGCGGCGATATTCATGTTTTGAGGAAAGCATCCGCCGCCGGACCGCAGGTCCGGCGTTTCATGGGGGCGCGCATGATCGGACCGAACCCGATCCTGCGACAGGGGTTGCTAGGATGAACGTGCAGAGCATGACCGGTTTCGCGCGTTCCGTCGCCGAACGCGACGGCACGTCGATCGCCTGGGAGGTGAAATCGGTCAACGGCAAGAGCGCCGAGATCAGGCTGAGATTGCCGCAAGGCTTCGACCGGCTGGAGACAGCCGTCAGGCAGACGGTACAGAAGCGCTTCGCGCGCGGCAATTTCCAGGCGACACTCAATGTCGGCCGCGCCGCTGCCCAGCAGGCGCAGCCGGTGGTCAACGAAGCTTTCCTCAAGGATCTCGCCGGGCTGGCAAAACGCGTGCACGAGCAGTTCGGCACCCAGCCGGCCACCGCCGACGGGCTGCTGGCGCTGCGCGGCGTCCTCGACATTCCAGAACGGGCCGAAACCGAGGAAGAACGCGCAACCCTTGATGCCGCCATCCTGTCGGCGCTCGAGGCTGCGCTCGGCGGGCTGGAGCAGGCACGGCAGAGCGAGGGCGAAGCACTGCGCGCGCTGCTTTCCGGCCACATCGACACCATCGAGGCGCTGACGCTGAAGGCCGAGGCCGACCCGTCGCGCGAGCCCGCGGCAATCCGCGAGCGCATCGCCGAGCAGGTGCGCCTGCTGATGGATGCCTCCGCCAACCTGGACAGCATCCGGCTGCACCAGGAGGCAGCCTTCCTGGCCACCAAGGCTGATATCCGAGAGGAGATCGACCGGCTGAAGACGCATGTAGCGGCGGGGCGAATATTGCTTCAAAGCGGCGGCGCCATCGGCCGCAAGCTCGATTTTCTGGCGCAGGAGTTCAACCGCGAATCGAATACGCTATGCTCCAAGTCGAACGCCGCCGCGGTCACCGCGATCGGTCTGGAGCTCAAGGCGGTGGTCGATCAGTTTCGCGAACAGGTCCAGAATCTGGAGTGACCGGGATGGTTGCCAAGGAACCGATGGCTGCCAGGGATATGGGCTCCCGCATCCGCCGCCGCGGGCTGATGCTGGTGCTGTCGTCGCCGTCCGGCGCCGGCAAGTCGACGATCGCGCGCAATCTGCTGGAAAGCGATTCAGGCCTGGAGCTGTCGGTTTCCGTCACCACCAGGCCGCGCCGCGGCTCCGAGATCGAAGGCGTCCACTACCATTTCCGCACCATGCGCGAGTTCGAGCGGCTGCGCGATTCCGACGCCCTGCTCGAATGGGCTGAGGTCCACGGCAATTGCTATGCGACGCCGCGCGAGCCGGCGGAACTGGCGCTGGCCGAAGGCCGCGACATGCTTTTCGACATCGACTGGCAGGGCGCCGAGCAGCTGAAGGAGAAGATGCGCGCTGACATCGTCTCGATCTTCATCCTGCCGCCGTCAATGAAGGAATTGAAGGCGCGCCTGAAGCGCCGCGCCGAGGACCAGGAGCAGGTCATCGAGACCAGGCTGAAGAATGCCCGCCTCGAGATCGAGCACTGGAAGGAATACGACTTCGTCATCGTCAACGACGATCTCGACCGCGCCTTCGCCGAGGTGCGCGCCATCGTCACCGCCGAGCGGCTTCGGCGCGACCGGCGGCCGGGATTGTTCGATTTTGTTTCGGGGCTGCTGGACGAGAAGGCGGAGTGAGGTCCGGCGCCCTTTCGCCGGAGCGACGTAGGTCGCGTCAGCCGGCTGGCAGATCGTCTGGCCAACGCTGCGCTCCGTGAAGCACGCGCAGGATTCGAACAGTGTCCTCGTTCAGCTGATAGGCTGCGACGTATGACGTCCCGACGATGACAAGCTCTCGGGTTCCCGCAAGTCTGCCAGGCCGACCGCTCTCGGGGAAGTTACGAAGACGGCTGGTCGCGGCGACAATCCGCTCGTCGATAACGATCGCGGCCGTGGGGTTGTCTGCTTCGATATGCGTGAATATCGCATCACGATCCGAAAGCGCGAGGGCTGACCAGACGATCTTCAAGGTTTAGGTTCACCAGCCTTACGACGCGCTGCCGCGCGTCGCACGGCAAAATGCGCCTCGACCAGATCGTCGGGAATGTCGGGCCGGATATCATCGAGGGCCTCGCGCACCTTGGCGCGAAACCACACGTCATATGCCTCGCTGTTTGTGAGCAGATCGATAGGCAGTGCACCCTCGTTGGCAGTACGGGTGAGGAGTATCCGCACCGCATCCGAAACCGTGAGTCCCATGTTTTCGAGCACCGCGGAAGCCCGATCCCGGATGTCGGCGTCGATGCGTGTCTGGATAAGTGCGTTCGCTGGCATAGCCGCCTCCTTTCCACAAATGTAATGCATTTGAATGACAAGTGCTAGCCCTGCCGTAGGCGAGCTCCCGGAATCCAGTCGCGGCCTTTAGCTACACCGCGTTCGTCAGCCGCACGAATTCCTCGACGCTCAGCGTCTCGGCGCGGCGCGTCGGATCGATGCCGGCGCGGGCGAGCAACGCTTCGCCGCCGAGGCTCTTCACGCTTTGCCGCAGCATCTTGCGGCGCTGGCCGAAGGCGGCTTCGGTCATGCGACCGAGCTTCCTGGCGTCGGCGGGCAGGGGAGATGCGCGCGGCACCAGATGCACCACGGAGGAAGTGACCTTGGGCGGGGGGGTAAAAGCCTGCGGCGGCACGTCGAAGGCGATTTTTGCTTCCGTGCGCCAGCCGGCCAGAACGCCGAGCCGGCCATAGGCATCGCTGCCTGCATTGGCGGTGATGCGTTCGGCCACCTCGCGCTGGAACATCAGCGTCATCGACTGATAGAAGGGCGGCCACTCCGCCACCGTCAGCCAGCGGATCAGGAGTTCCGTGCCGATATTGTAGGGCAGGTTGGCGACGATCTTGACCGGCTCGCCCGCCGCCGCGCTGGCAAGGGCGGCGAAATCGATCTTCAGCGCATCGCCGGGGATGACCTCGAGCCGGCCGGGATAATGGTTGGAAACCTCGGCCAGCGCTTCCAGGCAGCGCTCGTCGCGCTCGATGGCGATCACGCGCCGCGCGCCGTTGAAGAGCAGCGCCCTGGTCAGTCCACCGGGGCCCGGTCCGACTTCGATCACTGTCGTCTGTGTGAGGTCGCCGGCGGTACGCGCGATCTTGCTGGTCAAATTGAGGTCGAGCAGAAAATTCTGGCCGAGCGCCTTCCTGGCCTGCAGGCCATGGCGCTCGATCACCTCGCGCAGCGGCGGCAATCCGTCGACGGTCATGCGCCCGCGCAATCAAGCCTCATGCGGCCGCTGCCTGGCGGTCGTTATCAGCCAGCTGGCGCGCCAGCTTGAGCGCCGCGATCAGGCTATCGGGACGCGCTACGCCCTTGCCGGCGATGTCGAACGCGGTGCCGTGGTCGGGCGAGGTGCGGATGAAGGGCAGGCCCAGCGTGACGTTGACCGCTTCGTCGAAGGCCAGCGTCTTGGCCGGGATCAGCGCCTGGTCGTGATACATGCACAATGCCGCGTCATAGCCGGCCCGGGCGCGCGGGTGGAACATCGTGTCGGCGGGCAGCGGCCCGATTGCGTCGATGCCTTCAGCCACGAGCATCTGGACCGCCGGGCGCACGATGGCGAGATCCTCCATGCCCATCGCGCCGCCTTCGCCGGCATGCGGATTGAGGCCGGCGATCGCCAGCCGTGGCCGCTGAATGCCGAAACGTGTCCTGAGGTCGGCGACGGTGATACGCGCGGTGGCGACGATCAGTTCCGTCGTCAGCGATTTCGCCACCTCGGCCAGCGCGATGTGGATGGTGACCGGAATCGTGCGCAATTCGGGACCGGCAAGCAGCATCACTGCGGTCGCTTCGGAACCGGTGTGGCGCGATGCCAGGTGCGCCAGATATTCGGTGTGGCCGGGGAAGCGAAAGCCTGCGTCGTAGAGCGGCTTCTTGGCGATGGGACAGGTGACCACCGCGGCGGCGCGGCCGGCGAGGCAGTCGGCGACGGCGCGATCGATGGCCTCGACAGTGCCGGCGGCATTGGCCGCCTTCGGCTGGCCGGGGCTGTCCAGATGGCGGGCATAGAGCGGAACGACCGGCAGCGCGCGGCCAAAATGCTGCACCGCATGCTCTGGCAAGGTCTCGGCGATCGCCACCTCGGCGCCGATCCGGCGCGCGCGTGCTTCGATCAGCGCCGGGTCGGCAAGCAGGTAGAAGGGCGGCACGCCGGCGCCATCGCCGGCCTGCCAGGCGGCGACGGCGATCTCGGGCCCGACGCCCGAAGGATCGCCGACGGTGAGTGCCAGCGGCACATCGGCCTTGCGCATGCTCATACCGTTCCGCCGGACGGATTGCCTGCGTCGCGAACGACCGGAACGTCGTCACCTTGTTCGTTCACGCGCAGAACCCCTGCCTGGAGCATGTCTCCCGAAAGTGTGCAGCGGTTTCGGGACAAGACATGCTTGAAATCAAAGGCCTAAAGCATGTCGCCTGAATCCTTTTTCAAGCGACATGCTTTAGCGTTCGACGATTTTCGCCTTCTTACGCAACTCGTCGACATATTTCTTGCTGAGCTCGTCGGCGTCCTTGTCGCTGCTGCCGCCTTCGGCCTGGAACACCATCTGCGCGGCCTTGTCGTCGGAAACCTCGCGCGAGGAGCAGATGCCGATGAACTCGACGCCGCGTTCGGTCTCGCGCGTCGGCGTTGCGCCGCCGACCTTGGTCGCCTTGATCTGCTCGGCCCAGTCCGACGGCAACTGCGGCGCCAGCACCCGGCCGAGATCGCGCACGGTGACATCGATCAGCCCCTTGGCGAATTCGCGCGTCGTGTTGCAGCCGTTGAAGCGGGCGCGCATGGCGTCGGCCTCACGCTTGCGCTTGGCGAGCGTCGCGGACCGCTCGGACGCCGGCACCACGAAGATGACCTGCTGCAGCATGTATTCCATGGCGGTCGGCTTGGCGCCGCCCTTGTCGAGCATGCGGCGCACCGCGTCCTGCTCGGTCACCGAACCGCCGTCGCCGGAACGGTAGCGCGCGCCGAGCGCCTGATTCCAGGCCATCTGGGCGCGGATGAATTCCTTGAAATGCTCCTTGGTGACGCCCGATTGCGTCATGATGGCATCAAGCTTCGCCAGCGGCATCTTGTTATTGGAAGCGAAGCGCTGATAGGCGGCCTCGACCTGCTGGTCGCTGATGCGAATGCCAAGCCGCCTGGCCTCTGCCAGGCGCAATGACTGGTCGATCATCTCCTGCGCGGCATCGCCCTTCTTGTGCTGCAGCTTGAAGAACGCGGCGCGGTGCGCGATGTCGCCGGTGGTGATCGGTATATTGTTGACGACATACTTGATCTCGCTGGCGAAAGCAGGCGGCGCCATTGCCGTCAACGATACCGAGGTTGCCGCCACCAGCAGCGCGAACCCTGCCGAAAACAGGTATTTCCTCATCTTATCTTCCCAATTTCCCCGCTCGGCCAATTCTTTTCACCGCCCGGAATGGCGAACCCATGCCCATTCTATGCGGCGAAACGATGTCGCCGGTCATGACCCGAGAATCGGTCCATTTTCGGAGGATCAGGCACGAAATCAAGTCTTGCGTGCCCAAATGGGCCTGCGGCGCCGCAGCCGATGACCTGTCCACCGCTTACTGGATGGTATCGACGGCGCTGGTTGACGAGCCGAAATCGCCCAGCGTGCGGAACGACAGGTTGAAGCCGACGTTCTGCGACACTTCCTTGGTGATCGAATTGCGCGTTTCCGAGAACGTCATGATGTAGGTGAAGCAGGAATCGTTGTAGGCGAAGCCGACGCCGTCCTTGACCAGCACATTCTGCTGGATGTCGTAGGTGCCGGTGCCGAACAGCCGCCAGTTCTGGGCCAGATGCGTCGAGGCGCCGAGCGTAACCTCGTGGCGGTCGGTGGTGAAGCCATAGAGCGGCTGCGCCTGGATGAAGGCATATTTGGCGCTGAGCGATACAGGCAGGCCCGAATAGGCGGCCTTCACCTCGGCGCGCCTGACCTCGAAGCTCTGCTCGTCGAAGCGGCCGCTGAACGAGCCGGAGAAACCGCTCGGGCTGTTGAAGCCGATAAGGCCGACATAGTCGGACGACCGTTTGTCCAGGCCGGAATAGGCCCCGACATTGACAAGATCGGGTGCGGCGAATGAGTTCTCGCCGCCAAGCTGGTAGGACTGGCCGAAGATGGCGTTGGTGCCCCAGCCATTTTCAAAGGCACCCGAATAGCGGAAGCCGACATTAGCGCGCGTGCCGCCTTCAATGCGATCGTAACCCGAGAACTTGTCGCGCTCGAACAGCGTAGTGGCGTCGAAGACGAAGCTCTGCGCATCCTCGTTCGGAACGGCGAGCCCACCGACATATTGCTCGTTCGGACGCACGAAGACCTGTGCAGTCGGTTCCAGGATGTGGTTGGAGTTCGGCATCGAGAAGAGCAGCGGCCAGCGCATCTCCAGGCCGAGCGTAGCCATGTAGCGGGCAAGCGAGGAGCGCATGTCGACGTCTTCGCCGAGATTTGCCGCCATCTGATTGACCGCAGCCAGCGAGGCGGAAGTCTCCGAGTTATACCCAGCGTCGCCGCGCAGCGCGAGCAGTGGCGTCAACTGCAGGCCGCCATCGGTGGTGAAGGTGCGCTTCCATTCGGCTTCGGCGGTCAGCCGGCTGGACTGGCCCTCGAGGCCGCGCACATTGTTGAAGGATGTTGGAACGGCGGAGTTGGCCAGAACCGCGTCCAACCGGTCGCGGCTGATGACGCGCGCATTGACGTTGAGCGACAATTGCCCGCCGGCCACCGACACGTCGGGAATATAGGCATAGTCCAGCGACGGCAGCACCCAGGGCTGCTTGGCGGCGCGCGCCGTCAGATCGCGGGACAGCGTGTCTTCCTGCACCTCGAAGCGCATTGCGCGCACGTCGAAATAATTGCGGTCGCTCAAGCCGGTCAGGTAGATCGACGACTGGTGGACGAGGTCGCTGTAGCCGTCGATATTGTAGGTACGCGAGAAGTTCTTGTCGGTCTGCAGCAGCACGTCCCAGCCGAAGTTCCAGCGGTCGTTGATGGCGAACTGGCCCTTGGTGCCCATCATGCCGCGGAACTTGTTCGGGTCGCCGATATCTCCCGAATCGACAGTATGACGATTGCCTGTGGCGATGAACGCGTCCGGATCCTGCTGATTGATGCCGGCGATCTTCAGGCTGTATTCGCCATCGTTGAAGCGCTGGCGCCATTCGGCCTCGCCGAGGAAGCCCTGCTTGGTATAGCCGCTGCCGGTTACGGTGAGGTCGTAGGTCGGCGACAGGGCGAAATAATAGGGGACTTTGACGCCGACGCCGAGGTGGGTGTTGTAGACGATGCCGGGGATCAGGAAGCCGCTCTTGCGCTTCACCGTCGGGTCGGCGATCTCGAAGGCCGGCAGATAGGCGAGCGGATAGCCGAAGAATTCGAAATTCGCGTTTTCGAAACGAACCGTCTTCTTCTCGCCATTCCAGATGATCTTTCTCGCCTTGACGCGCCAGGTCGGCGCGCTGTCCGGCTTGTCTTCGCAAGGCTCGCAGGCGGTGTAGACGCCGTTATGGAAAGTGGTCAGCACGCCGCCCATGCGCTCGCCGCTCTCGGCGGCGAAATAGGCCTTCTCGATGGTCTCGACGCGCAGCGCGCTGACGAAGCCGTCGGCGAAGTCGTCGGTGATGTCGATATGGTCGGAATTGATCTTGGTGCCGTCGCTGTTGATGAGTTCGACTTCGCCGCTGGCGACAAGCCGCTTGGTGTCGCGGTTGTACACGACGCGCTGGGCGACGAGCTTGTTGCCGCCATAGTCGATCTGCACCCCGCCGACGGCGGTCACGGTGTGATTGTCGTTGTTATAGACGAGCGTGTCGGCGGCCAGCAGCATCTGCGTGCCGGAGGGAACGGGCTTCGCCGCGATGGTCTGCGCCAGTGCCGGCACCGTCGGCACCGCGCAAGCGGCCAGACATGCCAACGCAGTCGCCCCATAAAGGCGTGCCAAACCGGCCTGCCTATGGCTGCGCAAAGCCGCCTCCCTCACTAGCCGTCTTCCTTGTATAGCAGAAACGTCACCCCGAAGAACATAGCCACGACAACCGGAACCCATGCAGCCACCACTGTAGGCACGAATCCCGCCACGCCGAATGCCTTGACCAGTACCGAAACGACATAAAGCAGAAAGCCGGCCACGACGCCACCCAGAATCATCGTGGCCGACTGCCCCATTCGCGCAAATCGCATTGAAACCGTTGCAGCAATCAGCGTCATGGCGACGAGCAGGAACGGCAGCGCCACCAGCGAATCGAACTGCATGGCAAAGGCGTTTGCCTTGAGCCCGAAGGAGCGGGCAACCTCGATCTTGTGCGGCAGCTCGTAGAAGGGGATGGTTTCGGGGCGCGCCAGGCGCTCCTGCACGAATTCCGGCCTGAGATTGGTCTCCACCCGGTCGGATGCTTCGGCGCGGATGTTGCCGTCCTTGAACACCTTGACGTTCTGCAATTCCCAGTAGCCTTCACGCAGGAAGGCCTTCGCCGCGTCTTTGCGCTCGACGATGTTGCCCTGCTGGTCGAGGACGAAAAACACCGCATCCGCCATCTCCAGCCCCTGGTTGAGGATGGCGCGGGCGCCGATGATGGTGTCGCCGGAACCGGTCTTTTGCCGAAGCCACGGCGTCGAGTCGGGAGAAACGGCATTCGACTTGCCGGCTCGCAGCTGGTTTTCCATCTGCTCGGACCAGGAGAAGCCGTGCGCGGCGATCGGATTGAGCACGCCGACCGAGAGCACGCCGAACGCCAGCGCGCCGACGCAGCACGGAAACAAGAACTGCCAGGCCGAAACGCCGGCCGAGCGCGCGATGACCAGCTCGTATCTGCGGTTCAGCGACACCAGCGTCGCCATTGCTGAGAACAGCCCGACGAACGGTACCGTCTGCAGCATGATCATCGGCATACGCAGCGCCGAGATGGCGAAGGCGGTGCCGTAGGTGAAGCCGGGAAGGCCGGTCGTGCGGCCCGAAAGCTCGGTGAAATCGATCAGGAAGACCAGCGCCAGCAGGCCGAGGAAGAACCAGATGGTGATCGTCACATAACGAAAGAAGAAATAGCGGCCCAGCGTCCAGCCCATCGTCAGGCTCCCTGGCCGGACGTGCTGCGCCTGGCGAACCACAGCTTGAGCGCGGTCCAGCCCTCGCTGACGCGGCTGGCGAGATTCGTCATCCAGTCGGCCCAGGCGGAGGGCAGTTCCATGCTGCGCGAGGAGACGATGAACCAGATGGAGACGGCCGATGCCAGGATCGGCACGGCGTAGACCATATAGGCGTAGAACCAGACCTTGTCGGCCTTTCCGGCGGCGAAGAAGCCCAGCCAACGCACGAACAGCGCGATGGCGATTGCCGTGATCAGCGGGTGGATGCGCGCCTCGCGATGCGAGCGCGCGTCGACGGCGACGGCGAGCGCGATCAGCGCGAATACCAGCGAATAGGACCATTCGGAGAAGCGCTGGTTGATCTCGGCCGTGTAGCTGCCGGGATTGCGCTGGAACATCTTGTCGTTGGCATCGGGGTCGAGCAGGTATTGCGTCGTCCGGTCCTTGGGCAGCAACGTGATCTCGTTCGCCGCCGCCATGAAGGCCGACAGATCGAAGGCGTAGGAGGTGAAGCGGATGACGGACAGGTCCCCCGTCACCGATTTGCGGTTGATGACGCCATCATTCATCATCAGCACCTTCTCGTCGCCTTTCTCGACGATGCTGCCGGTCTTGGCGTAATAGGTCAGGTTGGCGCCTTCCTCACGCGAATCGGCGACGAAGATGCCGCCGAGCCTGTTGTCGGGAAGCCGTTCGCCGATCTGCAGGAACAGGCCGTCATCGATCTTGCGGAACGTGCCTTCCTGGATGATCAAAGATAACAGATCGGCGCGCGAGGCCGCCACCAGCTGGCGGTTTTTCTGCCTGGCATAGGGGTCGATGCCATTGTCGACGGCGAAGGAAAACACGCTTGCCGCCAGCGCCAGCAGGAGGATCGGCCGCGCGATCGTCCAGCGCGAGGCGCCGGCGGCATTGATCACAGCCAGTTCCGAATCCGTGTTCATGGTGCTCAGCGTCTGCGCCACCGCCACCACCAGCGCGAACGGTACGACGATCGGTACGATCGAGGGGATGATCAGGGCCGCGACTTCGAAGAAGGTCAGCGCCGACTGGCCGCTGTCGGTAACCAGGTCAATCTTGGCCAGCACCTGCGTCGTCCACACGATCGCCAGCGTCCACACCAGGGCCGCCAGGAACATCGTCGTGGTTCGACGCATGATGTAGCGTTCAACGACCTTCATGAAGGCTTTTCTCGATTTTGCCGAACGGCATCATGCCCGCCGACAAAGTAGTCATCCGGCGACGCCCGCACAACTGGGTGCATTGGCGGCCCGATCCGGTTTGTCGCCCCACGCCACGTGCCCCGGCGCGGCGGAGTGTCGGCGCCAATGGATAAGAAATGCAAAACATTGATGGTTAACAGCAAGTTGCGGCAGGAAGCTTATGCGATGCCGCGACGAATCCTTCGGTGGTTGCAGCGCGGTTATAGACAGCGATTTCGGCCAAAGTCTTGCCAAATGGCTGAAAACGACCAAATGTCGCGCACGCTTGAAAGCCCACCGCCGGCACCTTACGGCCATCCCCGAAAGCAGGACCTGATGACTTCGAGACCTTCCATTGCCTTTGCCAAATTCGCCGCGCCCAAAAAAGGCAGCGTCTTCGTGCTTGCGGCCGATGGCGGCGGACTTGGCGAAGCCACAAAGGCCTGCGATCCGGCAGGTGCGCTTGCCCGCGCATTTCCGGTTGCCGATTTCTCCGGCAAGTTCGCAAGCACGGCGGAGGTGCTGGCGCCCGAAGGAACATCGGTCGACCGGCTTGTCGCGATCGGCGCCGGCAAGCTTTCCAGCCTCGACGACCATGCCTGGCTGAAGCTCGGCGGCGCCGTTGCGGCGTCGCTGCGCAAGGCAACGGAAGCCGCAATCATCCTCGACCTGCCCGAACTGCAGCCGGATGGCCGGCAGGCGGCGAACCTCGCCGCCGGCGTCCTTCTGCGCAGCTATTCCTTCGACAAGTACAAGACCAGGAAGGACAAGGAGGAGGGCCAGTCTGAAGGAAGCAAGTCTGAAACGAACAAGTCCCGTGCCAGGAAGGCCGAGGCGCCCAAGCCGGCCAGGATAACCATCCACTGCGCCGATCCTGCAGCCGCCAAGAAGGCCTTCGCCGACGAGGCGGCGGTGATCGACGGCGTGCTTCTGGCGCGCGACCTCGTCAACGAACCGGCCAACGCGCTCGGCCCGGTCGAATTCGCCGCCCGCGCGAGGGAGCTGGAAGCGCTCGGCGTCGAGGTCGAGATCCTCACCGAAAAAGAGATGAAGAAGCTCGGCATGGGCTCGCTGCTCGGCGTCGCCCAGGGCTCGCCGCGCGGCGCGCGCATGGCGATCATGCAGTGGAACGGCGGCAAGGCCAAGGATGCGCCGGTCGCCTTTGTCGGCAAGGGCGTCACCTTCGACACCGGCGGCAACTCGATGAAGCCGGCCTCCGGCATGGAGGACATGAAGGGCGACATGGGGGGTGCTGCCGCCGTCACCGGGCTGATCAGCGCGCTGGCCGCCCGCAAGGCCAAGGCCAATGTCGTCGGCGTTATCGGCCTGGTCGAGAACGCTGTCGACGGCCACGCGCAGCGTCCCGGCGACATCGTCACCTCGATGTCCGGACAGACCATCGAGGTGCTCAACACCGATGCCGAAGGCCGCCTCGTGCTGGCCGACGCGCTCTGGTACACCAATGACCGCTTCAAGCCGAAATTCATGGTCAATCTGGCGACGCTGACCGGCGCCATCATGGTGGCGCTCGGCCAGCATTATGCCGGCCTGTTTTCCAACAATGACGAGCTGGCGACGCGGCTTACCGGCGCGGGACAATCCACGCAGGAGCGGCTGTGGCGCATGCCGCTCGGCGCCGAATACGACAAGCTGATCGAGTCCAAGAATGCCGACATGAAGAACATCGGCGGCCGCTATGGCGGCGCCATCATCGCCGCGCAATTCCTGCAGCGCTTCGTCAAGGACACGCCCTGGGCGCATCTCGACATTGCCGGCACGGCAATGGGCGGGCCGGCAAGCGAGATCAACCAGTCCTGGGGGTCCGGCTTCGGCGTCAGGCTGCTCGACCGGCTGGTGCGCGATCATTACGAGCAGTGAAAATCCTCGAACCGCATAGACCGGAGCGATGGCCGACATCCTGTTCTACCACCTGACCGAATCGACGCTCGAAGAGGCGCTGCCGGGCCTGCTCGAGCGCAGCGTCGAGCGCGGCTGGCGCGCCGTGGTGCAGACCGGCACCGAGGAGCGGCGCGACGCGCTCGACCAGCATCTGTGGATTTTTCGCGATGATTCTTTCCTTGCGCATGCCACCGACCGCGAGGCCTATCCGGCCGAGCAGCCGATCCTGCTTACCACAGGCGAGGGCAACCCGAACGCCGCGCAGATTCGCTTTCTGGTCGATGGCGCCGTTCCGCCGGAGCTTTCGGGGTACGAACGCGCCGTCTTCCTGTTCGACGGCCATGATGCAGCGCAGCTCGAAGGCGCGAGGACGCATTGGAAAACGCTGAAGGAAGCCGGCCACGCCGTGACCTACTGGCAGCAGACCCCGGACCGGCGCTGGGAGCGCAAGGCGTAGATCGGTGCTCGATCCATCAGGGCGTGTCGCGCCCATGCGCCTGAAGATAGAGCCATAACGCGTCGGACACCGGCCCATGCGGCTGGTCGCGCCGGCGCAAGGCTGCAACGGTCTCGGTACGGCCGGGAATATGCCTGCCGGAAATGGAGACCAGCCGCCCATCGCCGAGCTCATCCTCGATCAGCCACTGGGGCAGATGGCCCCAGGCCAGCCCGTGCAGGATCAGCTCCTTCTTCATCATGTGGTCCGGCACCGAACAGGAATGGGCGCCGTCGATGACGAAGAAATTCTCGGGCGACGATCGCCGCGCAGTGTCGCGGATCACGCACTGGGTGAAGGGCCGCATCGCTTCCGGGGTGATGTCATGCTCCCTTTCGAAGGGCAGGAAGCCCGGTGCCACCACCGGCACGAAGTTAACCTGGCAAAGATCGACCCGCTCGAGACGCGGATCGGAAGGATTGGCGCGGTGGAAGATGAGATCAGCTTCGGCGTCCATCAACCGCTCGAGCGGCCCGCTGATCGCCTCATATTCCAGACGCAGGCGGGTCCGGGTCCGCTCCGCGAAGAAGCGGCTGAGCAGGCCGAGGATTCTGGGTCTCGGACAGACATCGCCCATGACGACGCGCAGGATGGTTTCCTCGCCGCTTGCCAATTGGCCCGCATACGCTTGCAGATGCCCTAGCTCATGCAGTGCCAGTCGCGCCCGCTTGTGAAACAGGCGGCCTTCCTCAGTCAGGCTTACGCGGTATCCGCTGCGGTCCAGCAAGGCGAGGCCAAGTTGTTCTTCGAGCCGCGCGACGGCGGCAAAGACCGATGGATGCGTCCGGTTCAGGGCAAGGGCCGCAGCCTGGAAGCTGCCCTCGCTCACGACGGCATCGAAACACCTCAGGTCGTGGAGTTTCAGATCATGCAATGTCGAAATCTCCTACAGAGATTGTCTAACCATAGTAATTTTCTTCGATAGTAACCAGACCTAGCCTTCCTCACTGACGCGGGACGGCGCTTCCCGCCAAACAAACATGAGGATCAAAATGGCCGAAACGCTTCAATTCACGGCGGGCGACAGCGCCCGCATTGCATACAGGCTGGATGGCCCGGAAAACCGGCCGGTGCTTGTGCTTTCCAATTCCATCGCAACGACGCTGCACATGTGGGACGGGCAGGTTCCGGAATTGGCCAAATCCTTCCGGGTGCTGCGTTACGACCTGCGCGGCCATGGCGGTTCCGATGCGCCGGCCGGAGCCTATTCGCTCGACCGGTTGGGCCGCGACGTGCTCGAACTGCTCGATTTCCTCGGGATCGCGCGCGTGCATTTCCTGGGGCTCTCGCTGGGCGGCTTCGTCGGCCAGTGGCTGGGCATCCATGCGCCGGAGCGCATCGAGCGGTTGGTCCTGTCCAATACTTCGCCGCATCTTGGACCAGCGTCCTATTTCGACGAGCAGATCCGCAATGTGCTTGCGGCGAGCGACCTGTCGGCGACGGCGGACATGTTCATGCGCAACTGGTTCCCGGCCTCGATGCTGACCGGGCCGAACAATACGGTCGAGGAATTCCACGCCGCGATCCTGGCGATGTCGCCGCAGGGGCTCGCGGGATGCTTCGCCGCGGTGCGCGACGCCGACCTGCGCCGCCCAATTTCGCTGATTACCGCGCCGACGCTGGTCATCGGCGGTGTTGACGACAAGGTGACGCTGGCCAGCCACAGCGAAGCGATCGCGGCGGCGATCCCCGGCGCCGAGCTTGTGCTGCTTTCCGGCGTCCACCTGCTCAACGTCGAGCGCCCGGTGGAATTCATGGACGCGGTGATGCGGTTTTTCCGGTAATCTCAAGCCTAGGGGCCGGGCGACTGCCTCGGCTCGAGCTTTGCGAATATCGACGATTTTTGGTTTAGAGTAGGAGCGGACTCACGCGTCGGGGGGAGTGATGCGGATCAGGATCGTCGGAACCGGCAGGGCGGTGCCGGCAGGGTGCGTGACCACGCGCGCGCTGGAAGGGAGGCTCAGCCTCGCCCAGGGCGTGCTCGAGACCGCGTCGGGGGTCGTCGAACGCTATGTCTGCGCGGGCGAATCGCAGATCGACCTCGCTTCTGCCGCGGCGCGGCTGGCGCTTGACGATGCGGGGATCGAGGCCAAGGCAGTCGACCTGATCGTCGGCGGCTGCGGCGTGCCCTACCAGCCGCTGCCGGCGACGGCGCCGCTCGTCATGCAGCGCCTCGGCCTTGCCGATGGTTCGGCAGCCGCTTTCGACGTCAACAGCACCTGCCTCGGCTTCCTCACCGCCTTCGAGACCGCCGGCCGCATGATCGAGGCGGAGCAATGCGAAACCGCGTTGGTCTTCTCCGCGGAGATCGCCTCGCGCGCGCTGCCGTGGCGCGACGCGCCGGAGGTTGCCGCACTTTTCGGTGATGGCGCGGCGGCGGCCGTGCTGCGCAAGGCAGAACCCAGCGAGGGCAAGATGGCTGCCAGCCTGATGCGAACCTATCCGTCGGCCTGGGAGGCCTGCGGCATCGGTTCCGGCGGCACGCGTTTCGATTTCCACACGGAGCCCGAAGAATTTGCCCGCCACAGCCTGTTCCACATGGACGGCAAGGAACTGTTCCGCGTCACCTCGCGTCATTTCAACGGCTTCGTTTCAGCCTTGCTTGAGCGCGCCGGCTGGCGACGCGACGACGTCGATCTCGTCGTGCCGCACCAGGCAAGCCCCTTCGCGCTTGCCCATATGGCGCGCCAGACCGGTTTCGCGCCCGAGAAGCTCGTCGATATTTCGGCCCGCTTCGGCAACCAGATCGCCGCCTCCATTCCCTTCGCGCTCGATATCGCGCGCCGTGACGGCCGGGCGGCGCCTGGCATGAAACTGCTCTTCCTCGGCACTTCGGCCGGCGTCTCCTTCGGCGGCATGGCGCTGGAAACCTGACGATGGTCGTGCTCGTCACCGGCGCCAGCGGTTTTTTGGGCTCCCACGTGCTGGCGCGGCTGGCGGCCATGGGCATTCCGGCTCTCGGCCTCGGCCGCGATGCCGAACGCTGCGATGCGCTCGCGGCCGCAGGCCATGCCGTCATCCGCCACGACCTGTCGCAGCCGCTGAGTGTTGCGCTCGATGCTCGCCTCGGCAAAGTCGACCGGATCATCCACTGCGCGGCGCTGTCGTCACCGTTCGGTCGATTGTCGGATTTTGTGGCTGCCAATGTGACGGCGACGCAAAATCTTGTCGACTTCGCCACGCGGCAAGGCATCAGCCGCTTCGTGCACATTTCGAGCCCGTCGGTGAGCTTTGCCTTTCGCGATCAGCTCGGCCTCACCGAGGACGCCGCTTTGCCCGATCCGGTCAACCATTATGCGGGCACCAAGCGGGAAGCGGAGCGGATCGCGCTCGCCGCGCCCGCCATCCATCCGGTGGTGCTAAGGCCGCGCGGCATCTACGGCGTCGGCGATCGCGCCTTGCTGCCGCGCCTGATCAAAGCGGCGAAGACCCGGCCGCTGCCGCTGTTTCGGGGTGGTCGGGCCTCGATCGATCTCACCCATGTCGACGATGTTGTCGACGCGATCATGACAGCACTCGCTGCGCCCAAAGAAACCGAAGGCGAGGTCTTCAACATCTCCGGCGGCGAGGTGCTGCCGGTGCGCCGCATCGCCGACGAGGCCTGCGCCAGCGCCGGGCTCAAGGCGCGCTGGCGGCCGCTGCCGCTTGGGCCCACGATGCTGGCGGCAGGCCTGATGGAGGTGGTGGCATTGCGCTTGCCTGGCCGTCCCGAGCCGCCGGCGACACGCTACGGCCTCGGCCTCTTCGCCTATGCCCAGAGCCTCGATCTTTCCAAGGCGCGGCGCATGCTTGGCTGGGAGCCGAAAATCTCTTTCGAACAAGGGCTTGATCGAACTTTCGCAGGTGGGGGATCGGCGTGAAAATCGTCTTCGCCAACAGCGCCTGGGTTACCGCCGCGGAATGGCTCATCCTGCGTGGCGGCAGCTGGCGAAGTGTCAGGCTGCGCGTCCGTTACGGGCTGTTCTTTCATCCTCTTGCCGGGCCGGTGCTGGTCGACACCGGCTACACCCCCGAAGCGCTCACCGGTGAGGGGCGCAGCCGGATGCTGCGCCTCTACGGCGCGCTGCTCAGGCCCGAGCTCAACGCCGCCGAGCAGGTGCTGCCGGTGCTGAAGCGCTTCGGCCTTTCGCCCGACGACGTCCGCACCGTCATCGTCACGCATTTCCATGCCGACCACATGTCCGGCCTGTCGCTGTTCCGCAACGCCCGCTTCGTGGCAAGCGAGGCCGCCTGGGCCCGGGTCAAGGCGAGAACGCCCCGGCAGAACATCCGCCATGGCGTCTTCACCGAACTCTTCCCTGCCGATTTCGAGGCTCGGCTCGACCGCCCGTCCGCCAAGCGGCGGATCGAGGCGCGCGGCAGTGTGCCCGGCGGTGCCGATCTCTTCGGTGACGGCAGCGCGATCGCAGTCGATCTGCCGGGCCATGCCGACGGGCAGTTCGGCCTGTTCTTTGCCGGCCTCGAGCGGCCGCTGCTCTACGCTGTCGACGTCCAGTGGCTGCTGGCTGCCTTGACCCGCGACCGCACGCCCGGCTTCCCGGCGACGCTGATCGCCGAAGATGCTGCGGCGATCGAGCCGACCAGCGCCATGCTGCGCGGCTTTCTCGCCGCCGGCGGCGAGGTGATGCTCTGCCATGATCCGAAGCCGACGGCATATGACCTCAAGACAAGCGAGCGGGAGGCCGGATGAATGACCTGGCGGAAGCGGTTCGTTCCTTTGCCCTGACGCGCTGGGTCTCGCGCAAGAGCCGCGCGAATTTCGAGCGCTGGCAGGCGGCCGCCTTGCGCCGCTTCCTCGACCGCGACCTGCCGCGCGCGCCATTCTACGGCAAGGCGCCGCGCAGCCTCGCCAAGCTGCCGGTCACCGACAAGGCGTTGCTGATGGCTCGCTTCGCGGATTTCAACATCGCCGATGTGACCGCCGCGTCGGCCTGGGCCGCGCTGGCTGGCGACGGCCGTATCGGCGCGCTCACCGTCGGCGCCAGCACCGGCACCTCGGGCAATCGCGGCCTGTTCGTCATCTCGGAAGCGGAAAAATATCGCTGGCTGGGCACGATCCTTGCCAAGGCTGCGCCCGATCTCCTGTGGCGCGGCCTGCGCGTCGCCGTCATCCTGCCGCAGAACACCGGCCTCTACGACAGCGCCCGCAAATCGAGGTCTATCAAGCTCGCTTTCTTCGACCTAACGCTCGGACCGGAAAGCTGGCGCGGGGCGTTGGAGGCGTTCAACCCGACGGTGATAATCGCGCCGCCGAAGATGCTCAGGCATTTCGCAAGCGCCGGCTTCCGGTTGGCGCCGCGGCGCGTCTTCTCGGCCGCCGAAACGCTCGACCCGGTCGACCGTCCGATCATCGAGAGCTTCTTCCGGCTGCCGCTCGACCAGATCTACATGGCGACCGAAGGGCTGTTCGCGGTGACCTGCCGCCACGGCGGCCTGCATCTTGCCGAAGACTCGATTTGCTTTGAGTTCGAGCCGGCGGGCGACGGCCTGGTGACGCCGCTTGTCACTGCTTTTCGGCGAAACACACAAATCATGGCGCGTTACCGGATGAACGATCTGCTGCGGCTGTCGCAAGCGCCTTGCCGCTGCGGCTCGCCGCTGCGCTGTGTCGACGAGATCGTCGGCCGCATGGACGACGTTTTCTGCTTTTCCTCGGTTAGCGGTCCTGTCCTGGTCACGCCCGACGTGCTGCGTAATGCCGTGCTCAAGGCCGACCGCCGCATCGACGATTTCCGCCTCGTCCAGATCGCGCCCGCGGCCATCGAGCTCAGGCTTGTTCCGGAGCTTGCGGACGAAGCGGCAACCGCCGCCCACCAGGCGGTGCGCGCGCTGCTGGCGGCACGGCAGGCAAAAGCGGTGGTCGATCTCGTCCGCGCCCGGCTGCCGCTGGAGACCGGCCGCAAGCTGCGTCGCGTCGAATGCCGGCTGGAGCGGATGACGTGAACCGGGCCGCCACCTTCGACGAGCCGTTCCAGAAGGCCGGCCAAGTCGAGAATGACCCGGCCATGGTTGAGGCGTTCGTCAGCCTTTTCAATGAGATACCGGCGCAGGATCTCATCTCCAATCTGACGGTGAAGGTCGAGACTTTCGAGATCGGCGGCCGCACCTTTCCGCTCACCCTCAACGACGCGCGCGAGGCGCCGAACTGCTACATCTGCTGCCCATCCAGCGCCTATCTCGACTACGCCATCGACGAAACGCGCAACTTCGCTTGGCATCCCATACTGCGGTGGGCAGTCCGGGCGCTGATCGGCGCCTGCGCGCCGCTGGTCAGGATGAGCGGCCTCGACCATCAGGTGCAGGTCAACAACTGGCTTTATTCGACCAATCCGGTGCTCGCCCGCCCGACTATTGCAAAGCTGCGTGCCGCTTTGGTCGCGCGTTTTCCCGACCGCGCGATCATTATCCGCTCGCTGAACGAGATCGCCGATCCTGCGACCATCGCGGCGCTGAAGGCCGACGGCTTCCGCATGCTGGCGGCGCGCCAGATCTATGTCTTCGCCAATCGTGGCGCGATGACGCGCGACATGAAGCGCGACCGCAAACGGCTCGCCACCACGCCGTTCGAGCGGGTCGGCAACACGGATTTCACCGAGGCCGACTATGCGCGCGCCGAAGAGCTCTACGGCATGCTCTATCTGGAAAAGTACACACCGCTCAATCCGCATTACACCGCCCGCTACATCGCCGAGATGCACCGGCGCGGCATCCTCAGCCTGGCGGGCTTGCGCCGGGCGGACGGTGCGCTGGTCGCCGTCACCGGCCAGTTCGAGAACGGCGGCACGCTTACCCAGCCGATCGTCGGCTACGACACCGGCCTGCCGGTCGGCGAAGGGCTTTACCGCATGGTGATGGCGATGGCGCAGGACCATGCCATAGCACAGGGCCTGTTCTTCAACATGAGCGCTGGCGCCGCCGGCTTCAAGCGTCTGCGCGGCGCTGTCGCGGCGATCGAATACAACGCCGTCTACGCCGGTCATCTTTCGTGGCGCAAACGCCTGGCCGTCCGCGTCATGGAGAAAATATTGGCGCTGGTCGGCATCCCTCTGCTCAGGAGGTTCGAGCTGTGAGCGATCGGAAGAAGGACTATTGGCAGGCGGTAGCGCTGTCGGCCGACGTCAAAGGCAAGCCGAGGCGCATCCTCTTCGATGGCGCGCCGCTGGTGCTGTTCCGTTCGGCCAATGGCATTGCCGCGTTGTTCGATCGCTGCCCGCACCGGCTGGTCGAATTGTCGACCGGCAAGGTGGTCGGCGGCGAGATCGAATGCCCCTATCACGGCTGGCGCTATGACGGCGAAGGCCGCTGCACGACCATTCCCGGCCATGTCGGCGAGATGCCGCATTTCCGGGTTCGACGTTACAGTGCGATCGAGCGCGACGGTATCATCTTCGTCTCGACCGGCGCGCCGGCGGGCGAACCTTACCTACATTGCATGGAGGGCAAGGACGTCATTGTGCGGCGGGTGCGCAGCTCGACCCAGTCGACGGTGATCGATGCCGCCGAAAACATTCTCGACGCCACCCACACCCACTTCACCCACAAGGGTCTGCTTCGCGGGCTGAGCTCCAGGCGCCGTCTGGTTCGGGTGGATGTCACCGGCGGCGAGGGCTGGGTCGAAGCCTGCTATACCGGCGAGGACCGTCAGCAGGGGCTGATCAGCCGGCTACTGGAGGGCGAACGTGCCAGGACCATCGGCCGCTTCCGCCACCCCGGCATCGCCGAGCTGGAATATTGGGGCAAGGATGGGCTGGTGCTCGCCACCACCTTTCATCTGCGCCAAGCGGACGAGCGCACCGTCGAGGGTGTCGGCTGGCTGATCGGACGGCGGCAGGGCTGGCTTGGCGAGCTCAAGGCGCTGGCCTTCAGGCCTTTGTTCAACATCGCCCTTCAGCAAGATCGCCGTGTGCTGAAATCGGCAAGCGACAACGCCCGCTTCGCGCCGCAAACCCTGCCGGTGATCGGCCCGCTGGATTTCCTGCGCCGCGACATCGCCGCCATCATGGATGGCAAGCTGCCGGCTGCCGCGAGTGAGGCGAGGGTGCACCAGATCGAGCTTTAGGTATAAGCTCTAATTCAAGGAGATGGAGCGATGCCTCTTGAGACCGCGCGTTTCGATATCCTTGATCATCTCAAGACCCCTGAAGAACGCTTAGCCTTTGTCGAGCCGCATTTGAGGATGGCGAGCCCAAGATTATCACTCACACTCTCAGCAGTGTGGCGCGCTCCATCGGCTTGAATGCCGTTGCAAAAGAAGCCGGAATGACGCCGGAGGCGCTTTACAAGGCGTTGAGCGAGAGCGATCCACCTCTCAGCACGCTGCTGGCTGTAGTCAAGGCTTTAGGCCTACAGCTTTATGTGAAGCCGCGGGTCAGTAGCGGCTGCGGGTAGCGTTTGATCAGTCCTCAGAGTTGATGACGACGGCGGCGTCGCGTTCCTTCGCGCCCCTCTCTGTCCTGCCGGACATCTCCCCCACAGGTGGGGAGATTGGCTGCCATCGCCGATTTCGCCAATTACCGACGTGGCAGAATGGGCGAGGCGCCGAAGCTGCTGATCTCCCCCAAGTGGGGGAGATGTCCGGCAGGACAGAGAGGGGCGCTGTCCCGCCAGCGTTACTCGTCCGGCCCATTCCACTCGATATCGCGCGTCGACGCCGCCTGCAGGCTGATACGCTGGCGCAAGGCCGTGCGCGCGATCTCGACCAGCGCCGGCCATTGCGCCTTCATGGGCGCTGGATCGCCGGGCCAGTCGAGCAATTCGCGCCCCTCGCGCATCGCCTTTCGGAATCTGCCGAGATCACCCGAGCGCAAGGCCGCTCGCAATCCGTAGATCCACATGGCGAGTCGCACCGTTTGCGGCGCGGTGACATCGGGCGGGACTTCCGGACCGTCGCCCAGCACCGCCTCCGCGAAGCGTGCCGGATCGCGGAAGAAATGCAGGCCGCTGACGGCGCGCGGGTTGCATTCCAGCGGCAGCACACGGCCGTCCGCCTCGCGCATCAGGTCGAACGAAATCTGCCCGGTCCATACTGTGCCGGCGACGATGTGCTCGACCAGCTTCCGCGCTGCTGCATCTTCCATCCGTTCGAAGTAAATGCCGGCGCCCTTGCCGGCGCGGTAGAGCGAACGATAAAGCGCCAGTGCTTTGAGCCTGCCATCGCGCGCCACCGCATAGGCGCTGATCTCCTCGCCTTCGACAAAGCGCTGCGCCACCCAAGGCGCGGCGGGCGAGGCATTGATGGCATCGAGTTCGCCGGGCGAGGGGCGTAAGAGCACATGGCTGGCGAAGCGCGACCACACGGGTTTGAACACCAGCTCGTGCGAGCGATTCCGCACGGCCTCCAGATCGGCCTGTGATTGCAGCAGCGTCGTTTCTGGCACCGCGAGGCCGATACGCTCGGCCAGCCGCATGAAAGCATGCTTGTTGTGCACTTCCGCCAGAAGCTCGATGCCGGGCGCGAACAGTCGAGCCGGCATGGCGCGGCCGCGCCAGGTAAGCGCGAGGTGGAAAACCTCCTCGCAGGTCGGGATGACGAGGCCGATCTGCTCTTCGGGCAGCAGCGCCTCGATCGCTTCGGCATAGGCTTGCGGCTCGAAGCGCGGCGGCGGCAGCCGATAGTAGCGCGCGCAGGCCTTGCTCGCGGCGGCGATGGGCCGGGCCGGCGTGTCGGCCAGGATCACGCGACGGCCTGCGCCATCGAGCAGCCTCGCCAGATGCAGCGCCACCGGCGCGCGCGCTCCGGTGATGAGCACGGTATTGTCAGCCCCCGGCATCAGGTCTCGCGATCGTTTCAGCCGTGCGAACCGTTGCGCGAAATCGCCGGGCTTGGCAACGCCGCTACCCGCCGACCGGCAGCGCGCGCTGGACGGTGTTGACGAAGAAGCGGATGCCGATCGGCACGATGGCGTCGTTGAAGACGAAGCGGTCGCCATGCAGCCCGGCGCCGGGGCCGACATCGCCGGCGCCGATCCAGACATAAGCGCCGTCGCCGACTCCCTGCAGCAGGAAGGCAAAATCCTCGCAGCCCATACTCGGCTGGAACTCGGTCAAGACACGCTCTGCGCCAACCGTGTCCGCGCCGGCCAGCGCTGCGAGCGCGGCGCCCTGCGCCGGGTTCACCACCGGCGGATAGCCGCGTTTGTAAGTCAGCTCGGCGCGACCGCCATGCATCAATGCGCAAGCCTCGGCCACGCGTTCGATCTCGGCCGCGCAATGATCCGAAAGCGCGCGTTCGTAGAAGCGGCAGGTGCCTTCGACCTTCACCTCGCCAGGCACGAAATTGTTGAAGCGGCCGCCGTGGATTTCTGTCACCGACAACACGCCGGGCGACAGCGGATCGACGCTGCGGCTGACCAGCCGCTGGATTGCGGTGACGAAGCTTGCTGCGGCAAGCAGCGGATCGTCGCCCAGATGCGGCATCGCCGCATGGCAGCCGCTGCCGCGAAAGATGATCTCGAAATCGTCGACAGCGGCCATCTGCGGCCCGGGCTTGACCCCGATATGGCCTTCCGGCAAACCCGGCCAATTGTGGAGCGCAAACACCTGGTCCACGGGGAAGCGCTCGATCAGCCCATCCTCGATCAGTTTTCGGCCGCCGCCCAGCACCTCCTCGGCCGGCTGGAAGACAAACACCACTGTGCCGTTGAAACTCTCGCTCCCGGCAAGCAGCTTGGCCGCGCCGAGCAGCACTGCCGCGTGGCCGTCATGGCCGCAGGCATGCATGACGCCATCCTTGCGCGAGGCATAGTCGACGCCCGTTGCCTCCTTGATCGGCAGTGCGTCGAGCTCGGCGCGCAGGGCGATCGCTTTGCTGCCGCTGCCCTTCGTCAGCGTCGCCACCACCGCCGTCGCGCTGACATCGGTGTGGACGGCAAGGCCGAATTCTTTCAGCTTCGCGGCAACGAAAGCCGCTGTTTCATGCTCGGCGAAGCCGAGTTCCGGATTGGCGTGGATATGCCGCCGCCAGCCGATCGCCTCGGCGATGATCGCTTCCACCTTGTCGTTTTCCCGCATTGCCTGTCTCCGTTCTCGATGCCGTCAGATAGCCGGCGCCTTCGGCTCCCGTCTTGAACAGGATTGACGGGCAGGGCGGTTTCGAGAAGGCTGGCGGGCATGAGCGATGCCGGCGAGCAAAGGGAACGCGAAGCAGCAAAGCTGACGCGGCATGAAGGCCTCGGCGGTCTCGAAATGCTCGCCGCCCGTTACCGCGATCACGCCTATGCGCTGCACACCCACCCGACTTGGGTCTTCGGCGTCGTGGTGGCAGGCGTCGAGAAGCTGCGTATCGGCCGCCGCAGCCATCTCGCGCCGGCCGGCTCGATCATCATCGTCAATCCGGAAGAGCCGCATGACGGCGAAAAGGGCGTCCCCGCCGGCTGGGCCTATCGCACCTGCTATCCGGATAGCGACCTGATGGCCGAAATCGCCGAGGATTTGCAATTGCCCGGGCTGCCGATGTTCGGCGAGGGCATCGTGCATGCGCCGGACTTGGCGCGAGCCTTCGTCAGGGCGCACCGCTTGGGCGGCCAAGTCCTCGAACAGGAAACGTCTATGCTGGTGGTGCTGCGCGAATTGGTCAGCCGTTTCGGCGACCGCAAGTGCCGCGATCGCGCCGCCGACGGCAGCGAAACAGCGCGGCGTTTTCGTCTCTATGGCGAGTTGATCGCGGCCGATCTTTCGGCCGGCTTCGACCTCGCCCGTCTGGCGGCCGCAGCCGGCGTGAGCCGCTTTCAGGTCATCCGCGATTTCAACCGCGCCGCCGGCATGACCCCCGGCCAATATCTGCGCGATCGACGTATTCGCGCCGCCTCAACGCTGATCCGGTCCGCCATGCCGCTGGCCGAGATCGCCGCGGCCACAGGTTTCGCCGACCAGAGCCATCTCACCAGGGTGTTCAAGGCGATCAAAGGCCTGTCGCCCGGCGCCTGGAGCGCCGCGACATGAGACCTTCCGGCGAGGTAGCCCGGACCGGCTGGCACGCCGGATCGCTTAATGCATGTCGCCCAAAAGTGATCTCGGTTTTGGGACAACGACATGCATAAAAAACAAAGACCTAAAGCGCGTCGCATGAATCCGTTTCGGCGCGACGCGCTTTAGGTGGACTATAGCTTCGCCTTGATTCGCTTTATCTTGCCGCTGACATAGTCGCCATAGCGCAGCTGCGATTTGCCGTGCCGGTCCCTGAACGCGTACCATTTCCCGTCCGGCAATTTGCGCTGGTAGATGATCTTGCCGGCCTCACGATGCTCGAAGCATGTCATCGACGCCTTGGCGCCCCATGCGCCGTGCCATGTCGCGCGGTAGCAGAGCTTGCCGCCGCCGGGGATGAACCAGATGCCGTCGCCATAGCCGCGCTTGCCCTTATCAGACGTCCAGGCGTCGAACTGACGCTGCTTGACGGCAAAGAAGGCGGCGCCGTTCTTGCCCCAAAGCCATGAATGGTTCTGATAGAGCTGGTAGATGCCCTCGTCCGGCACCACGGCAGCCTTCTGCACCTGGTCATTGATCTTGCTGACGCCCTTGGCTGCCGCAGGAGCCTCCAGGCCGATAGCAAAAACGCAGCAGGCAAGTGCCGCTCCGATAAAATTCCCCAGTACCCGTTTCACGATTTTACTCCGCAGACCGATTTACGCCACGTCTTGCACCCGCCGCCAAAGCCGGGCTTTAGCGGTTGTCGTTTCCCAAATTCGAAGCTGAAGCCCCGTTACCGGTTTACGCCGGAGCGGGCATGCCCCTCGTGCCTTATGGCAGGACGTGCTGGGTCACCCGCCAGTCGGGCAGCCCATAACCACCCAGCCACGGCCACACTTCCTTCTGGTTGAAGTAGACGACCGAGGTCAGGGCCGGAAACTCCGCATAGGACTTGCGTGAATCGGCCTCCCACGTCGAGACATATTCCTGCTTTCCGACATAGCCGAGCTCAGCCACGACAATCGGTTTGTTGAATTTCGTGACACGGTCGTAGCCGGGCTTCAGCGTCTCGGCGAAGGTCCGGTCACGATGGACTTCGTCATTGTCTTTCTTCTGCAGACCGAATACCGACAGGCCGATTACGTCGACATGGTCGTCTCCGGGATAGTATTTCTCCAGACCCTCGTCGCCCTTCGGCGACCACATGTATTTGGCCGCGGGAGCCGCCTTGCGGCAGACATCGACCTCGCGCTTGTAGGCGGCGATCCAGTCCTTCGGCGCCCAGTTGGCCCAGGTGAAACGGCCGCTCTTGTCTTCCATTTCCTGCGCCCAGCGGATGGTCACCGGGCTCTTCATCTGCCCGACCAGGCTGCAGATCGCCTGCATGTTGGCGTCATATCTGCCGCTCAAAATGCCGTCGCGCAGCTCGGCCGGCGTGATGCGCCAGTCCTTCGACCATGTCCACGGCTCGATGGTGATCAGCAGCGAACGGCCACGCTGCTGTGCGTAGGCGTCGGCCAGCGGCAGCGTCGATAGATCGACGTCTTCCCAGGGCAGGAACAGTTCCTCGATGCTGGCCGACTTGTCGTTGCTGAAATCGCCATAGGGGTCGTAGGAGCCGAATGCCGACGCGGCTGTGCTGGTCTGTATTGGATCCGTTTCCGCCGGGGATCCGGCCGATGCCGGCAACACCAGGCTCCCGCCGACCATGAGCGCCGACGCAAATGCTGCTGCGTATTTCATATCCGCCTCCCATGCCTTCAATGCGCGCCAGACATTGAAGCTCGCCACTGCGTGCCGATGGGAATCGGCGCGCAGACCCAAACAATCGGTCCGCCGACGTGAACTGCGGGAATTCTGAGCGACTGGGTCAGCGCGCGCCTTGCGCAAGGCCGCCCACCAAAGTGATCTCTCGGGGTCGCCTTTACTTGGATCCCGGGAGAAGGTCGCCGCGATACTCGCAAATTCGCGTCAACGTTACGATATTATCCCTGCCTGATCTAAGAGCCTGTCGAGGCCGGGAGTCAAGCGCAATTAACGGTTGTTTAACCCTGTTGTCACTAACGTGGTTAACGCCCGAGTTTGTCGTCCGCGGCAGCCGGCGGCGACCCCGCTTGCCAGTGCATCTGCACATGTCGGCAACTGTTGACCCGGAGGTGGGAGCAGGCCTGAGGCAGTCTGCTCAACGGTTGGGTTAACCAGTTCTCAAGAAGCTTGGTTAACGCAAGCTTAATCCTGTTGACTCCGCATTAGCGCAAGCTGATTCTGTAGCCGGGTGAACGCCTTCGGCCAAGATGGGCCGAGGCGTGCGAGGGCGGCGGGCAGTATGAGTATTTCGGTGGATGCCGGCGTCGCCGGCGGTAAAGCACGGTCTGCGCGTGGGGCGCAGCTGCTACCTGCCGGGGCACCTTTCCTGGTCCCGGTCCTGTCTCCCGTTCAGCGGCGCATCTGGGTAGTGGCGCTTGCATTCTGGCTCTGGACGCTGGGCTTCTTCTGGTTGTGGTGGCTTGAGCCCGATCACATTGAGCACGTTGTTCCATACGTCTTGGCGACGCTGACTTTTGCCTGGCTGACGCTGATGCCGCTCTATTTTTTCCCGGGTGTGCATACGTCAAAGAAACCGTCCAAGCTGCACACGATCCCGATAGGATCGAGAGTCGCGATGGTGGTCACCAAGGCGCCGTCCGAACCCTTCGCCATAGTCCAGCGCACGCTTGAGGCGATGCTGGCGCAGGATTATCCGCACGACACCTGGCTCGCTGACGAGGATCCGTCCGAGGAGACAGCCGCCTGGTGTGATGCGCATGGCGTGCTGATTTCGACGCGGCGCGGGCGGGAGGACTATCATCGCAAGGCCTGGCCGCGACGCACCCGCTGCAAGGAAGGCAACCTGGCCTTCTTCTATGATCACTACGGCTATGAACGCTACGACTTCGTCGCCCAGCTGGACGCCGATCACGTGCCTACGCCGAGCTATTTGAGGGAAATCCTCTATCCTTTCGCCGACCCCACGGTCGGCTATGTTTCGGCGCCCAGCATTTGCGACAAGAATGCCCATGAGAGCTGGGCCGCGCGTGGCCGGCTGTTTCCCGAAGGAATGCTTCACGGCCCCCTCCAGTCCTGTTACACGAGCAACGGAATGCCGCTTTGCATCGGCTCGCACTATGCGGTGCGAACGAGAGCGCTCAGGCAGGCGGGTGGTCTCGGCCCGGAACTTGCCGAGGACCATTCGACGACGATGCTGTTTATTGCCGCCGGATGGCGCGGCGTGCATGCCATCGACGCCATCGCACACGGCGACGGACCTCAGACTTTCGCTGACTTTGTCACCCAGGAATTCCAGTGGTCGCGAAGCCTCGTGACGATCCTGCTCCGATATTCCCCAAAATACCTTCCCAGGATGAGCGCGCAGTCGAGATTCCAGTTCCTGTTCCGGCAGCTGTGGTATCCGCTGCTGGCTGGATTTTCGCTGCTGATGTACATCATGCCGACATACGCGCTTGTGTCTGGGGAGACGTTTGCCAACGTGGCGTATGTGGACTTCCTCGTCCACTACATGCCGAATTCGCTTTCGCTGATCGTGCTGGTGATGTTGCTGAAGGCATTCGGCCTGTCGCGTCCACTGACGGCCAAGGCGCTTAGCTGGGAAGGAACGCTGGCCGCTTTCGTGGCCCGCTGGCCTTGGGTTCTGGCAGGAACTCTATCTGCAGTCCGCGACCACCTGACCGGGTCGTTCATCGATTTTCGCGTCACCCCGAAAGGCAGCGGCCCAAAGGCGCTCCTGCCGACTCGCGTCATTTTCCCCTATGTGGCGCTTGCTGTTGGCGCATCCTTGCCGGTCTTTCTGGTCGAATATCCTGCCAACGCGGCGGGTTTCTACTGGTTCGCCGCCGTCAACGCTCTGTTCTACGGTTTGCTCGCGGCCGTCATCATCGCCAGACACATCACCGAAAACAGGATCCCGCCGCGCGCCGATGTCGCGAAATTTCTCCTGCATGGCTCGCTCGCGGTGCTGGCGCTGTCGGCTCCGGTTGCCGCTTTTTACAATCGCGGACCGCAGGGCATTTATGGACTGCAGCAAGGCTTGAGCCATCTGAGGATCGTGCGGGCGACCTATCCGGTTTCTGGCGCCGGGCAGGGCCAGATCGGCGATTATAAGGTCCGCTTTGACCTTGGCTGGGACACGACCCGCTAGCTGGCCTCCTTCATCCAGTGTCGGGCAGCGGGCAAGCGCAGACCTCTTTGCGATGCCGCGCCTCGCGGGGCGGTCGGCACGGCGATGGCCCGGCGAAAAACCGTTGCATTTTAATCAAACCCGGCGAAGCATCGAAAGGTCACGCAAACCACCCTGTTTGCACGAATTTTAACAAGTTTCCTCTAATATTTTGACACGGTGTGAGCGGCAATGGGCTGCTTTCAAGGCACAAAAAAGCAACCGGCATGAAGAATGTCGCTGCGGGTCTTGCCTTTAGTCGACGACAGGGGAGCAGTGATGACGAATATTGTTGGTGACTTGAGAAAGCCTGGCATCTATACTGCTGCGGCCATCGCATTGATTTCCGTGGCCGGAAGCTGTCAGAGCGCTGTCGCAGCCGAGGCAGGCTCGGCTCATGGCAAGCCAGCGGTCCATAAGGTCGGCAAGACGGTCCACTATGTCAAAAGGAAGCAGACCTTCTATCGCAAGCCGCTGACGCGGATGGTCGGCGTGACCCGCACCACCGAATTGGCCTATGCTGCCTTTGTCCGGCCGCACAGGGTCGGCGCGCCGGCACTGCTCAAGGTCTCCTACAGCCTCGGCGATGCCGGCCCGCTGCTCGGCCGATCGCCCTGGATCTGCAGTCCGAGCGGCTTCGGTCAGCAGTCGAGTTGCCGTTCGCGATATTGACGTCCGTAAGGGGGCACGAGCCGGAGGCTTGAGGATGCCGCGCGACCCGCGCGCTACCCTCTTGCCTCCGGTCGCCATTCCTGCCGATACTAAAGCACGTCGCGTGAAAAAAGGATTCGCGCGATGTGCTTTAAGCCTTTGATCTTAAGCATGTCTTTGTCCCGAAACCGCTGCACACTTTGATTTAGCCGACGAAACTTCGCCAGTCCTCCTCGATCGGCAAACGGGGCGGCTGAGGGCGGGGCTGACGGGATCATGTCCGGCGCGGCTTCGGCTCGCTGCCTGCCGGCAGGCTCGGCCGGCGCCAGCCGTCTGCTTCGCCATGCGCGGCCTGCGGCCGTGCGACATAGGGGAGCGCCCCGTTCGCTTCGAAATAGACGCGCGACAGCATTTCGGCGAGCACGCCCGACGTCACCGCCTGTAATCCGGCAATGACCAGGAAGAAGCCGGTGAACAGCATCGGCCGGGTGCCAATGTCCTGTCCCAGGAAAACCTTGAGCGCAAACAGATAGGCCAGGATCAGCGAGCCCAGCGCGCCGAGCACGATGCCGATGCCGCCGAAGAAATGGCCGGGCCTGGTGCGATAGCGCATGAAGAAGAACATGAAGACGAGGTCGAGCACCACGCGGAAGGTGCGCGAGATGCCGTATTTGGACCGGCCGTGGATGCGGGCGTGGTGTGTCACCACTTCCTGGGCGATGCGGCGCGGCGTCGTCACGGTGGCCAGCCAGGCCGGGATGAAGCGGTGCATTTCGCCATAGAGCCTGACGCTGCGGATAACGCTGCCGCGGAACACCTTCAGGCTGCAGCCATAGTCCTTGAGCCGCACCCCGGTGACGCGCGCAATCAGCGAATTGGCGATCCGCGAGGGCAGCCGGCGCAACCAAAAACCTTCTTGGCGGTTCTTGCGCCAGCCGGCGACGAGGTCGAGATCCTCGGTCAGCAGCCGGTAGACCATGCGCGGTATGTCGAACGGGTCGTTCTGCAGGTCGCCGTCGAGCGTGGCGATGACGTCGCCGCGTGCGGCGTCAAGCCCCGCCTGCATGGCGGCGGTCTGCTTGTAGTTGCGCACCAGCTCGACCGCATGCACGTGCGAGCCGTACTGAGCGGCAAGCCGCCGGATTTCGGCCGGCGTCGCGTCGGTGCTGCCGTCGTCCACCAGCACCACCTCCCAGGGCTGGCTGTAGCCTTCCATCGCCTGATGGATGCGCACGAGCAGCGGCTCGACATTATCGGCCTCGTCATACATCGGAATGACGATGGAGAGCTTGTGCTCGGGCATGACGACACCTTCGGGCAATCCCGGGGCGGGTGTGGGAAGCGCGTTCATGGAAGTCATTTCCTTGCGGGCCCTGGGACCGGGCTTTCCGGTAGCGTCGATTTTGAGGGAAACAGCCAGGCGACCGCGCCGGTGGCGACCGCCGAGCAGAAGATGAAAAGATGCAGCGCCAATGCCGCCTGCAGGCCGTCCTTCATGGCGACGCCGGAATAGAGCAATGCCGCCGCGGCACCCGCCTCGTAAGTGCCGAAGCCGGCGACGCCCTGCACCGGCAGGATAGCCGCGGCCTCGGCGCCGACGGCGCCGGGAAAGGCGGTCTGGAAGGATGTGCCGAGCAACATGGCGAGCAGCCATCCCTGCACGGCAAGCTTCAGCGCCCAATTGGCCGCCGTCCACCACCAACCGTAACGGGAGCGTCCCGTGGCCTCGGTGAAGATGTCGCGCAGCTTGCCGAGTTTCGACACGATCTTGCCGCGCCCGGTCCAGTCATGCGGTGTGCGCGCCCAGCGCGGCAGGTACCAGGCAGCGGCGATCAGCACCGCGATGCCGGCGGTCCTGAGCGCCAGGTGGAGGCCGGGCCAGACCAGGCAGGCGAGCACGCCGACGACGAAGGCATCCTGCAGCCTGAACCACAACAGCGAGGCGCCGGCGCGCATGATCGAAATGCCGAATACCTGTCGCAGCAGCAGCGGAAAGGCGGTTTCGCCGCCGCGGAACGGCACCACATTGATCATGGCATTATGGATCAGGATAACGCGCAGGCAGGCGCCGAAGCGGCCGTTCACCTCGTCGCGGAATTCATCGCACACGCGCAGCGCGCGCAGCACATAAGTGACGAACAGCGAAAGCGTCACCGCCGCGAAGGCGCCGGGCGTGATGCTGGCGAAGGCATCGCCGACCATCTTCCAGCGCGAGTCGCTGACCAGCCATGCCAGCAGCGCCAGGGTGACGATTATCGATACCGCTCGCTTCAATCAATTCTCCGCTGGTGTCCGCCGCCGCGTCCTCGCGGCCCGGTCAGTGGTTCCGAAGATCCGCGGCCATCATATACGGATCGCTCCGCCGCGGCCCGCCGCCCAGCCTACACGCAAAACGCCGGACGATATCCGGCCCGGATTTCCGGCCGGCACGACGGGCTCACGGGCGGGTGATCCTATAAACCAGCAGCTTGTCCGAATCCACAAGCTTGGTTGCGGTCCTGTCGAGGTAGTCGACGACGCCCCGGTGATGCTCCAGGAAACGCTGGTTGTTATCATCCTGCGCATTCTTGGCTATGCCGAACAAATCGGCGCCTTGAGCGCGCAACTGTTCGAGCTGCGCGACCGCAGTGGCGTCGTCCTCGACGAAATTTGTCCAGTTGTAGTCGCCGCCTCCCGGTGGAAATACCCAGCCGCGCAGCCTGCTGTAGTAGATGGCGACGGGGTCTCCCGCATCCGAAGCCACGGCAACGACCAGGTCGCCTGGCTTGGCCAATCGCGCCATCTCCTCGCCGAGCAGCTTGCCGTTGCTGGCTATCGGCGCCTTCATTGTCCCGAGCAGCGGAAAGGTTGAAAGCGCCAGTGCCAGCGCCGCGATAAAGATCGAGCGCAGCACCACCGCGGGGGACAGAACATTTCCGGTGCCGAGCGTCGCCAGCACCATCGCGCCGCGGCCGCAGAACATTGCGAACGGCACATGGAAGATGTGATAATTCCACGGATTGCTGGTGATCTCGCGCGCCGCCGCGACATAGACGATCGCTGCTGCCGCCAGCCACACATAGGGAACGGCCGAAAGCGACCGCTTATCCGATTGGCCCGCGCTCGGCGGCATCCAGAAACCGAGGGCGATCAGCGCCATGAACGGATAGCCGTAGAACCACCAGATCGATGTGCTCCAGACTGACCTGAAGTAGAATTTGTCCCTGAGGAACGCCCAGAAGCCAGAATCCCAGATGTAGCCGCTGCCGGCGACGTGGAACGGCGGGTAGCTGCGGCCAAGATAGATCGCCCAGCTGAAATAGCCGGCGATGACGACGAGGCTGAGAAGCCCGCTTACGAAAACCCGTGTCGCCTGCCTGTAGCGTTTGTCGAGGACCCAGCGGACCATCAGGTAGAAGATGACGGCGCCGGCGGCGAGCCCCGGCGGCTTAGCCAGCGCGCCGAGGGTGAAGCTGGTCGTCGCCAACGGCAGCAGCCAGGCCTTGCCGCCGGCCCAGTATTTCGCGAACAGCCATACGCCGAGCGTCACCAGCGCCAGCATCGAAGGGTCGGGCAGGAAGGAGCTGTCGATCATCACCGGGCCCGGCATCAGCGCATAGGCAAGCGCCGCAGCGTGCGCATGCGCCTCGTCCCAGCAGAGCGCGGTTAGCCTGTGGAGCGAAAATACCGTAACCAGCCCGAACAGCGCCGCGATCATCCGTCCGAACCAGTCGTGCCAGCCGAACAGCTGGTACAGGATCGCGGTGAGATAGCTGACGATCTGGAACTCCCGGCCCTGATAGCTCGGTCCGGGGCCGGTCCAGCTCACCTCCGGGAAGAAGATGTTCCAGCTGCGCTGCTGGAAGTTGTCGGCCATCATGGCCGTGCTTGTCTCGCGCCAGCTGAAGGCATCGACAAGCGGCTGGGTGATGTTGTAAAGGCGGGCGATCGCCGCCACCAGAAGGATCGCCAGCAGGATCAAGCTGTTGATGCTGACGCGCGGGCCGACCGCCGCCTGACGGGCAGCCAGGGTGATGCCCTGGATATCCACTGTTTCCGTGCCGTCCGCCATTGTAGCCGCTCCTCCCATAGAAGCTACTTCGGCGCTGCTCCCTGTTACTCGAGCGCTCACCAAAGACAATCAAAGCATCACAAGGTTATAAATACCCATGGTTAAATAAGGCCTTGCAACGTCACTTCGGGTTGGACATGGTTGACAGCGCGCCTCACGCGGCTGTTAATAATTCAAGGGCGCCGACCCCGCCGCCGTCGGGCTCACAAAGCTCGGGCATCGTGACGGATCGCGAAAAGCCCGAAGAAACATCTTCCAGACCGGTATTCCTCGACCCGACCAACTCGGGCTCGAGAGGGGGACTTTGACATGCGATCGGTTATCGGGACTTCTGTAAGCGCATCGGCACATACGGGCAGGGGCCCCGGCCTGCTTGCCGCGCGCGGCTGGCTTGTGCCGCTGCTCATGGCGTGCGCCCAGCTTGCGTGTACGGGCACTGCCGATGCGGCCGCCGCCAAGAGCGGCGCGCCTGTCGAAGCCGCGGCCAAACCCGAAACCGCGCCGACGGCTTTCGAATTGCAGCTTCTCTACGCCGACCGAACCTGGAACTGGGTAAATGGAGCGGCCTATTTCGGACTGGATAGGCGCCTGCAGGCATGGACGGCAGGACAGGACGCGCCCGCCGTTGCGGAAGGTCACTGGCTGGTGACCGAAACGGGCAAGATGTGCATGGAGCTCGCCTGGCGGTCGAAGGCCTACACCACAAAGCCGCGGCGCACCTGCTACAGCCATCGCGTCGAGAACGGCACCATCGAGCAGCGCAAGGATCCGGACGGCGACTGGTACGATTTCAAGCACGCCACGGACGCCGCCGCCGACGAACATCGGAAGTTCGAGGCGGGCAACACCAAGGGAGCCCGGTTCGACGAGATCCGCAAACTGATCGACAACAAGAGTTGAGCATGGCGGAGAAGCAGGTTTCCGTCCGAATAAAAGAAGCCCGCTGAGAAAGCCCTCAACCCAACTCGGCGAGCCCGCGCCCCGACACATTACTCACAGGGACGACGGCCAGCCTTGTCGGCTTGTTGGCATCCACGCCGCGTTGCGCGTGCTTTGCACGCGAAACTGCGGCGGGCGCCCGAGGCTTCTTCGGTTTCGAGATAGGACCGAGACCGAAGAAGAGCGCGGCCGTCCTGACAATGCTGTCGATGCCGGAAAGCTCGGCCACGAACCCCAGTTGCTCGCGCGCCATGCCTGGATCGGCGTAAAGCCCGGCCGGATCGCCGGGGCGGCGCGCTTTGTACACGACCGGGACAGGCCGCGACGTGATCCGTCCGACCGCCTCGAGAATTTCCTTGATTGAAATGCCGCGGCCGGTGCCGAGATTGACCGCAAGGCTTTCGCCGCCGGCCTCCAGATGCATCAGCGCCTTCAGATGCGCGCGAGCGAGATCGCTGACATGGATATAGTCGCGCACACAGGTACCATCGGGGGTCTCATAGTCGGTGCCGAAGACCTCGATTGCATCGATCATGCCAGACGCCGCCATCAGCACCCGCGGGATGATATGGGTTTCAGGCGTGTGCCATTCGCCGAGCTCGCCCTCGGGATCGGCGCCGCAGGCGTTGAAGTAGCGCAGGATGGCGTATTTCATTCCATAGGCCGAGGCGTAATCGCGGATGATCTGCTCGCCCATCAGCTTGCTGCGGCCGTAGGGGCTGATCGGGTTCTGCGACGCGGTCTCGCGCACCGGCAGCGCCTCGGGCACGCCATAGCTGGCGCAGCTGGAGGAAAAGATGATCTTGTCGATGCCGTTCGCGCGCGCGGTGTCGAGCACCGCGATCGTGCCCCCGACATTGGTCGAATAATAGTCCGCCGGCTCGCTGACCGACTCGCCGACATAGGCAAGCGCGGCGAAGTGGACGACCGCCCGCGGCCGATGTGTGTCGATGGCCCGCTGCAGCGCGTCGCGGTCGCGGATGTCGCCGACGACCAGCGGACCCCAGCACACCGCCTTCTCGTTGCCGCGGCTCAAATTATCCGTAGACCACCGGCAGGCAGCCTGCCGCTGCGAGCAGCTTGCAAGTGTGGCTGCCGATGAAACCGGCGCCACCCGTTACCAGAACGGGGCGGCGGGTCATGACGCCGCTGCCTCTTTGACGGACCGACTGCTGAGGGCCCGGCCGCTCTGCGATGCGCCGGACTGGCGGCTGCCCAGCAATGCCTCGAAATAGGCCGCGGTGTGGGCGAGCCCCTCGCTCAAGGCGACCTTCGGCTCCCAGCCCAGATGCTGCCTAGCGTAGGAAATGTCGGGCCTGCGTTGCCTGGGGTCGTCGACCGGCAGCGGCCGGTGCACGATACGCGAGCGGGAATTCGTGTAGTCGACGACCAGCCTGGCCAGCTCCACGATGGTGAACTCGACGGGGTTGCCGAGATTGACCGGATGCCTCGGCGCTGCCGGAGCATTCATCAGGCGCATAAAGCCTTCGATCAGATCGTCGACAAAGCAGAAGGAGCGCGTCTGCATGCCGCTGCCGTAGATGGTGATGTCCTCGCCGCTCAGCGCCTGGACGATGAAGTTGGACACCACGCGGCCGTCGTCAGGTCGCATGCGCGGGCCATAGGTGTTGAAGATGCGGGCGACGCGCACGTCGATTCCGTATGTTCTCGAATAATCGAAAAACAACGTCTCCGCCGAGCGTTTGCCCTCGTCATAGCAGGAGCGCGGGCCGTGCGTGTTGACGTTGCCGAAATAGCCTTCGGGCTGCGGATGCACCAGCGGATCGCCATAGACCTCCGAGGTCGAGGCCTGGAAGATCTTGGCGTTATGGCGCCGCGCAAGTTCCAGAAGGTTGATCGAGCCCAGCACGCTTGTCTTGAATGTGTGGATCGGATTTGCCTGGTAGTGGGGCGGAGAAGCAGGGCAGGCGAGGTTGTAGATTTCGTCGACGGCGAAATCCGCAGGCAGCGCGTCGACGATGTCGTGCCTGGTGCAGGTGAAGGCGGCGTCGCGTGCAATGCCGGCAAGATTATATCGTCTGCCGGTATGAAAATTGTCCAGCGCGATGACCTCATAGCCGTCGAGCAGCAGCCTCTCGCACAAATGAGAGCCCAGAAATCCCGCTCCGCCAGCGACCAGGGCGCGGCCGCGATCGATACCTCTTCGACCTTGGCCCGCGTCCAGCTTCAGAACCTTGACGACTCTGCTCATGGCAACCTCTTACGCACGTACGCTACCGCTCCCGGGCCTGGCAATTGCTTTGCCAGACCAGGCCAAAAAAACAGCGATTCCTCCGCATGCGCGGAATCGCCTATACTGATGTGCGCTGTAATTTTATGAGTTCGCGGAGCTCCCGCCGTACGGCTTATTTGCTGCCGCTCAGCGCCCCTTCGCCCCTAAGTCGCGATCCACGAGTATAGCTGCCACCACCGCGGACTGCTCGCCCAAATTGCACACCCAACGCATATAGAAATATACCTGTGGACGGCGTAGTCAACTAAATTAGCGTTTTGTTAACCCTGTGCATTCGCATGTGGTTAATCATGATCGGGGATTGGTCGGGGCATTGCGCGATGAGAACGTCGACTCGTATTGACAGGGCCGAGACAGTTGAAATTGGCGGCCTCCGCACCAGCGCAAAGCTGGACAGCGAAAGAGCTCGCCAGACCCCAAGATGTCATCGAGCAGTCATTTTCAAAAAAGCTTGGTTCACGGCCCGTGGCAGAGAAATATATTTCAATATTGAACGAAATCTTAGATATTATGAACCCAGAGCGGCCCGGAAGCCCTCAGGAAACAATGCGATTGCTGTCCGAAGCCGCTCGCGCTGCAAATATGGGCAGCGTTTCCGAGATAGGGGTTGGGACTTGTGCTCGTGGCCGGGTGGGGCGCGGTTCTCGGCTGGACAAATCCACCTGGTTTCGGGTTGAGCAAGGCGGCGTTGCCGCTTTGCGATGTGTTGAACAAAGTAGTTTGACCGAAATTGAAGTACTGGCAGCCAGAAAGTGCTACGATAGTTCCGAGGAGTAAAGGCCTGTACAAAAATTGACTTGAGGCGTCGGACTTTCTATTGGGTAAACCGGGCTGGTCTTTCCCGCGAAACTTGAACATCAAAAGTCCCTTCGGGCGCGCGAGCTGCCCTGCATTCCAAATCGTTGATCGTCCACCCGCCCAAGGCATTATGGCAAACTTGATCAATTTAGCGATAGCTGTTTGGCCGTGAGGAGATTTCAGCGGGTTGCGTCTGCGGCATCCCGCCTGCTGGGGGAGCGGCATCGACCCGACCGGCTCGCACCCGGCGGTTGCGTAAAGAGACGGAGAACCGCCGGCAGCGTCAGCTTCACGGAAAAAGCACGGCCCGTAAATTTTGCGGGCCGCGCTTTTTTCGTAGGTGGTCTGCCACTCGCAGCTATTGTGCGCCCATCTCCTTCTTGAAAGTCTCGAAGTCGACCTGCATGCCGTTGAAGATGGTGCTCCAGTGGCGGGTCAATGCGGACACCGCGACAGCCTCCTGGATCTCCTCGTCGGTGGCGCCGGCGCGCTTGGCATCCTGCGTGTCCGACCAGATGCAATAGCTGCACGGGATCTGCGCTGCGACCGCCAGCGAGATCAGCGACTTGACCTTCGGCGGCAGCGCCGTCTTATCGCTGAGCTCGATGGCCTTGACCTCGGCCCACGCGCCGGGCAGACCGGCTTTCGGGAACTTGGTCAGGAAGCTGGGCACACCGCCCATGGTCGACTGGATGTCCTTGATGGCGGCGTCATAGTCGTCGGCATTGGCAGGGGCCGACAATAAAGCTGTGAGCATGCCGGCAGCGGCGAGCAGCGAAGCGGAACGAAGGCACGAACGCACGATGCGAGAGACGGACATGATTTTCTCCTCTGGTCTTTGTTAGCCTTACGATGTAAGGTGTGCGCAAATTGAGCCTTACAGTGTAAGTTGTCAAGCGGAGCCATGGACTCACCGATCAAAAAAAAGCGAGCACGCGGCCGGCTGTCCCGCGAGATGATCGAGGACGCCGCCTTCGAGGTGATCGAACGGGAAGGGCTGTCCGGCTTTTCGATGCGCAAGCTCGCCGCGGCGCTCGGCTGCGAAGCGATGAGCATTTACCACCACTTCCCCTCGCAGGCGCATCTCTACGAGGCGCTGGTCGACCGCCAGATGAGTGGGCTTGTGATCCCCGACAACAGCCTGCCCTGGCGCGAGCGGGCCCGCATCGGCATGCAGGAATTCCGCCGCGTCGCGACCGAGCATCCGGCATTCGCGCCGTTCATAGTGGTCTACCGCATGAACTCGCCACCCTGCCTCGCCAAGCTGAACGCCATCATTGGCCTATTCGAGGACGGCGGTTTCGGACCCGAGCTCAGCGCCCGTCTTTTCCGCGCCGCCGGCTACTATCTGATGGGTGCGATCCTCGATGAAACCGCTGGCTACGCCAAGGGGCCTTCGGCGGTCACCACGGTCAACGACGAGGATTTGGCGCGCGACTATCCCAATGTCGTGGCAGCCGGCGCCTATTTCGGTAAAGCAGGTTTCGACAAGACTTTCGAGCTTGGCCTGGAGATGTTTCTGGACGAGATGGAGCGCGTCCGCGAAGCTGCCGGAAGCGGAACCGCGCTAGGAAGCGGCGATCGCGGTCGGACGAAGAAATAGCCAGGACTTTCGATGCGCTTTCTCTCGGTTCTTGTCCTCATCGCCGGCGCCGCCGTCGGCGTCTTCTACCCTTGGGCGATGAGCAATTTCTCCGGCCATGCGATCGGCATCTACAGGGTCTATGAAGGCGGCCGCTTCCGGCCGGCGACGGTGCAACTTTCCGTAAGCGACGCGCCGCTGAGGGTGCTGGTTGACCTCACCGCGAGGGCCGAGCGCGTCGCCTCGCAGCAGCGCACCGTGCTGACGCTGACCGCCGCCAGCGGCGGCCGCACGGTGCTCGCCTCTACTCTGTCCTTCAACCACACCGACAATCCGCGCCAGGTGAGCCCGCAACTGCCCGACAAGATCTTTCGCGATGAGGCCGGCGTGATCGAGCGCGTCGCCCCCGGCGCCTATGTCTTTAACGTCGGCCCGGGCGACGCTGACGGCATCGACATGCGCGCGGTCGACCTGATCTTGCGCGCCGGCACCGGCTCGATCGATAAGCGGGCAAAGCCGACGGGCTACGTGCTGATGGGCGTCGGCCTGCTCGGCCTTGTGCTTTCGCTCGTCTTTGGCCGCGGCGGCGGCCGGCCGCAAAATCCCAACTCGCAGCCACCGCCGCCGCGCTGGGGCCGTGGCGGTTCGCTGAGGTGAGGGCGACATGAATTATCGCCATGCCTTTCACGCCGGCAATTTCGCCGATGTCGTCAAGCATGCCGTACTCAGCCGGCTGGTCGAGTACCTCAAGCAGAAAGACAAGGCTTTCCGCGTCATCGACACCCATGCCGGTATCGGCCGCTACGATCTCGCCTCGGTCGAGGCCGGCAAGACCGGCGAATGGCAGGGCGGCATCGGCCGGCTGTTCGAGGCCACGCTCGAGCCTCGGACGGCAGCCCTGCTTGCACCCTATCTGGAAGCGGTGCGCGCCGAAAATCCCGATGGCCGTCTGCGCCGCTATCCCGGCTCGCCGCTGATTGTCCGCCACCTGTTGCGCAAGCAGGACCGGCTGACCGCGATCGAATTGCATCCGCAAGACGCCGCGCGGCTGAGAACAGTCTTTGAAGGCGATTTCCAGGTGAGGGTGATCGAACTCGACGGCTGGCTGGCGCTCGGCGCGCATCTGCCGCCGAAGGAGAAGCGTGGCCTGGTCCTTATCGACCCGCCCTTCGAAGAAGAGGGCGAGTTTTCCCGTCTCGTCGAAGGCCTGCGGAAAGCGCACCGGCGCTGGCCGGGCGGCATCTACGCGCTCTGGTACCCGATCAAGGACCGCAAGGCGGTCGCCGCCTTTCGCACCGCGCTGAAGCAGGCCGGCATCCCAAAGCTGCTCGACATCGGCTTCGAGGTCCGGCCGGCCTCGAATGAGCCCAGCCTCGACGGCAGCGGCCTTGTGATCGTCAATCCGCCCTTCACGTTGAAGGGCGAATTGCAGCTGCTGCTCCCGGCCTTGCACAGGGTGCTTGCCGTCGAGCAGCCCTCGCGCTTAACGATCGAATGGCTGGCTGGCGAGTAGGGGGTCTTCGCCTCTACGCCCGCGCTACGGCGCCCTGCAGCGATGACGGCGTGACGCCCGTCAGCCGGCGAGTTTCGCGGATCAGATGCGCCTGGTCGGCATAGCCGGCCTCGATCGCCAGCAGGGCGGTCGAAGCGTCGCCTGCTTTCTCGCGCAGGCGCCGGAAACGGTGGAAGCGCAGGATGCGGTCGAGCGTCTTCGGGCCATAGCCGAAAGCATCCTCGAAACGCCGCCTCAGCGTCCGCTCTCTCATGTTGAGCCGGCTGATTAGGAAGGGAACCAGCGGCATTTCCGGCTCCAGGCCTTCGTCGATGACCTTGAAGGCCTTGCTCATCAGCGGATCGAGCGCATCGCGCCCTTCTGTATGCGAACCGATAACATTTTCCAGCTGCCGCACCATGCCGGCGGGGTCAGGTGCGGCCTTAATGCGGTCCGACAGCTCCCGGGCCCGCGTGCCCCAGAGCTCGCGCAGGTTCAACCGCCCGCCGACGATCTCTGCGGCCGGCACGCCAAGCCAACCGGCGGCTGCTCCCGGCCGGAAGCGGAAGCCGACGATCACCGCACCGGCCGGCGGCGTCTCGATCTGCGGTTCCTTGTCCGGCCCGGCGATCCGGAATTTTCCGTCGATCCATTGCAGGTCGATGGTCGCATCCGGCGTGATGACGACGGGCGGAGCGTCGTGCTCCTCCATGCGGTGGATCCAGACGGCGGAAAATGCGCTGGAAAGCCCTGCGGCCACGGGCCTTTCCCTGAAGAAGCCGGTGGTCTGCGCCAGGACCGCTTCCATTTCTTCTCCGATCTGGTCCAGCGGATTGTCCCTGCCGGGTCGCGCGGCGGCCATTTTGGCCGAAATCTTCAATGCCGGCCGCTTCCGCTGTGGCAGAACAGACGCAGTGTGCTGGCGTGTCCTGCGCCTTTTCAAGACCGCATCCGATCCCGGACGTGGTCACGAATATAGAAAGGAGTGAGAGAAATGAAAGCTCGCATCACCGTCATAACGCTCGGCGTCGACAATCTGGAAGCTTCGTTGAAATTCTACCGTGACGGCCTTGGTCTGCCGACCGAAGGCATCATCGGCCGCGAGTTCGAGCACGGCGCCGTAGCCTTTTTCGAGCTCGCCGGCGGGTTGAAGTTCGCGATCTTCGAACGCTCGAGCATCGCCCACGACGCCACCGTGCCGCAGAGCGGCCGCAGCTCGACCGAACTCACCATCGGCCACAATGTGGCGAGCGAAGCCGAGGTCGACGCCGTAATGGCGGAGGCCGTCAAGGCCGGGGCGCGCGTGGTCAAGCCGGGGCAAAAGACCTTCTGGGGCGGCTATGCCGGCTATTTCCAGGATCCCGACGATCATCTCTGGGAGGTCGTCTACAACCCCGACTTCATCCCGCCCGACTTCATCCCGCAAGACTAGATCCTGACCGCACGCCGTCGAAAGGAGGTCATCATGTTTATTCAAACCGCTCAGGCGTTTGGCGCTCTCCTCATCGGCGGGGTCTTCGTCTTCGCCGGCATCGAGCACTTTGTGAGGTTCAAGGCGATGTGCGACTATCTGGCGAGCCGGAAGTTCCCGGCTCCGCGCCTCGTGCTCGCCGCCGGCTCGGCGATCGAAATTATTGCCGGCGCAATGCTTGCCCTTGGCATCGCAATGGCTTTCGCCGCCGGCGCGCTGGTCGTCTTCACGCTGGCGACGAACCTGATGCTGCTGCGTTTTTGGGCCTCCGAGGAACCGGAGCGGCAGGTGCTCCGCAATGCCTTTCTGATCAACTTCGCGGTCGTTGGCGGGCTGTTGCTTGCCGGAGCGAGCTAGTTAGCCGGTCATTCTGGAACGATGTTTTCTGGAAACCATTGTTTTCGCAACCGCTTGACCGCCGCCAAGCGAATCCGCAGAGTGTGCGTAACCGACCTTGAGAGGCTGTCATGACTCGCTTCGCCCATTCCGCTCTTGCTGCGCTGATTTCGCTTTGCACGCCGTTTGGCACCTCGCTTGGCTTCACCCAGGCGGCGCATGCCGCCGATCTTGCCGTCTACACCGAAAACGACGGCAGCGTCTGCGGCGAGGCTTGGGTGCTGAACAAGATCACCGACCGCTTCTCCTATCAGGTCCATCACGTGCCGCACCTGCCGGATGTCGCGATCACCGATTTCCGCAACATCCGCCAGCATCGCTATCAGCTGGCGAGCGACGAGTGGCCGATCGGCCGACATTATTGCCGGGCCACCGTCAGCCTATCGGATGGTCGCGACCGCTCGATCTTCTACCTGATCGAGGAAGGCCAGGGCTTTGCCTCGATCGGCGACAATGTCGAATTCTGCGTCGCGGGCTTCGACCGCTGGATGGTCTATAACGGCCGCTGCCGCGTGCTGCGGTAGGGCGGTTAGAGACGCTGCTGCGAAGCTGCTGATCTCTCCTGCAGGGGAGATGCCCGGCAGGCACAGGGGGGGCGCTGTCCCCGCCGGCCTGTCGAGTTGGGCATGGCTTCAACCGAGGCGATAGTGCGCCTTCAGCAATCATCCGAACGCTGGCGATCCTTCTGTCCTGCCGGACATTTCCTCCGCAAGGGGAGATCAGATATCCCGTTGGCTTTCAGCCAATCTCCGACATCCCCTGCATTCAGGACGCCTCACGCCACCTTGGCGCCGGATAGATAGGCCGAGATCAGCTCGATGAGCTGCTTCTGCAATTCGGGCGCGGCGAGCATGTTGCGGCGCGCCGCATTGTGGATCACGCCCTCGACCGCCGAGGACAGCACCCGCGCCACGGTCTCATTGTCCTTGCGGCGTTTGCGATACTGCGCCACGGCCGCCGCGTATTGTTCGAGATAGCGGGCCTGGAATGAGGCGTGCGCGGCGCGCGTGCCACGGTCGCCGGGCGCTTCGTCGAGCAGCACCTGATGCAGCGTCGGATGGATGCTGTGCGCTGCGATCATGCCGCGCACGAGCTCGCGCGCGAATTGCCGCAGCGGCTTCTCGTCGGCCGCCGCTTCGCGGATGACCGACAGCACATGATCGAAGTGCCGGCGCCGGATAGCCTCGACCAGAGCGAGCTTGTCTGGAAAATATTGATAGAGCGAACCGATGCTGACGCCGGCGGCCTCGGCCACCTTGTTGGTGGTGAAGCCGGCCCAGCCGAGCTCGCTCAGAATGCGAGCACCTGCTTCAATTATCGCTTCCACGGTGGCGAGCGAGCGCGCCTGGCGCGGCTGCTTGCGCATGCGTGGAGCGGATTTCGCGATGCGAGTAGACATGGCGGCCAAGCCCCCGGTGAAAATATAAACAGCATACTCACATTTTTCGCCAGAGCAATTCCAGGCCAGAGCAAACCGGGCTTTCCGTCCGGAGTCGTCCTGCACGGCAGCTATCATCGCGGCGAGGTCGGCCGCATGCTGGCGCAGGCCGGGATCTCGCCGCCCTGGGATAGCTACGCCGTCCATCTGCATCGGGCCGAGCCGTCGCGCCGTCTCCAGATGAGGCGCGAGCCCCTTGACGCATGGCGCTGAAAATACGAGTAGTTAGCTCACTTTCGGCAAAGAAGCTTTGCCGCCGCAGGCGTTGGGTTTTGCTTGGCTTTCATCTGTGGATGTTGCGCCTGGACAAGATGAAGCAGCGGAGCGGGCGCCCTCTGCTGATTATGAACGATGTGCTCACATTTGACATCCGGCGCGCGATGGATGATCCGGCGATAGAGAGCATCAAGAATTCTGCGCCGCAGAATTTCGCTGCGACAACGCAAAGATTCGCAGTCGATTTTTGCATCGATGCGCTTGTTCGCGCGCTTCTCGTAACCAAAATTCAATAACTGAAAATCATTGTGTTGCTTCGCTGGCTAGGCAAGCGCGAGTCAGATATGCATGAGCACGCCGGGTCACTCACGACTGTCGGCAAAACGCAAGGGGCATCGCATGGCAAAGACAACAACCAAGGCGCCGGCGGCGAAAGCGCCGGCAAAGAAGGCGGCACCGAAAGCTGCCGCCAAACCTGCAGCAGTGAAGAAGGCAGCACCGAAGGCTGCGGCCGCCAAGGCTCCGGCCAAGGCAGCGGCAAAGCCTGCCGCCAAGAAGCCGGCTGCCAAGCCGGTTGCGAAGGCGGTCGCCAAGCCCGCCGCCAAGGCAGCGGCAAAGCCCGCCGCCAAGAAGCCGGCCGCCAAGCCTGCTGCGAAGGCCGCGGCAAAGGCGCCGATGAAGGCCGCCGCCGCCAAGTCGACGGCAGCCGTGAAGAAGGCGGCGCCGGCAAAGAAGCCGGCCGCCAAGAAGTAATCGCGTAGCTTCGCTCGCGGACGACGACAGGTGAGGGCGGGCGCTGTCGAGGCGCCCCTCTCGCCGGTTCGGCGCGACAGCGAGCGAAGCCGGAGCTGACGCTCCCCCTCAAAGCTCCCGGGACTTGCCGTCCGGCAAACTTCCGGGAGCTTTTTGCTGTCCGGCTCCGACGGTCAGCTTTGCGGTCAGGATTGGCCGTCCGGTTTTTGCCCTGTTGGCCGTTGCCCTGCACACCACGATCGGTCAACAGTGCGCGACCGCAACCGGGACCCGATCATGCCGAAATTGCTCTACGCCTCCACGTCGCCCTATAGTTCGAAGGTCCGCATGGCGGCCATCTATGCCGGCATTGCCGTCGATCTCGTGCCGGTCAGGACCGAAGACAGGCCGGCCGAGCTGATCTCGGCCAATCCGCTGGGCAAGATCCCGGCGCTGGTGCTGGAGGATGGCCGCTCGGTCCACGACAGCCGCGCCATCACCCAGCACCTCAACCGGGCGTCGAAGAACGCGCTGTTTCCACGCAACCCCGACAAGCGCCTCGAGGCCGAAGTGCTGGAGGCGCTGGCCGACGGCATCTGCGACTGCGCCCTGTCGATGGTCTACGAGCGGCGCACGCGCCCCGAGGCTTTTGTCTACCAGCCCTGGCTCGACCGTCAGTGGACGAAGATCACAGGCGCTCTCGACCTCCTCAACGCCAACCCGCCAAAACTGCCGAAGAAAATCACCGCCGGCCACATGGCGCTGCGCGCCTGCATTGGCTATCTCGCGCTGCGCTTTGGCGGCCAATGGGAGAAGGGCCGCGGCCGTCTTACCCGCTGGGCCGCGCGCTTCGACGAGAAGTTCCCGGAGCTGAAGGGATGTGTGCCAGGGTGAGAGCTGCCATTCTCCCCCCTTGAGGGGGAGATGGCCGGCAGGCCAGAGGGGGTCGGTCCGACTGGGCTCGGCTTGCTTGTGCAGATGGAGGTTGGCGCTCCACGCGAGGTGACCCCCTCTGTCGCCTTCGGCGACATCTCCCCCTCGAGGGGGGAGATTAGCAGCTTGAACAGCCACCCGCTTCCATGCTTGCCTGTCTCCGCAAATCGCGGAGGGCTGAGCATGGCGGAGTCAGTCACCAAAACCAGCGCCGTCGACCCCATGGTCGAGCGCCTGCGCGTCGCCCTTGGCCGGCGCGCCTTCACCGAGCAGAAAATGTTCGGGGGCACCTGCTTCATGATCGACGGCAACATGCTGATCGGCACCTCGAAGCGAGGCCTGCTGGTGCGTGTCGGCAAGGAAGGACATGCGGCAGCCGCAGCCCGTCCCCATGCCAGCCCGATGGAAATGGGCGGGCGCTCGATGGAAGGCTATATCCATGTCGCGCCGGAGGGCACTGCGAGCGAAGCCGATCTCGCCGGCTGGCTCGACCGTGCCCTGGCCTTCGTCGAAACACTGCCGCCGAAGGTCAAACCCGCCAAGGTCGCAAAGAAGCGCGTGTAGGTCGCTGGCTCACCACCTTCTGGACCGTGACGTGTCAGTATTTGTTGATCTGGCTTTGAGAAATGCACGGTCGGGGAGGAAGCAATGGCGCTCCATGGACATTGCATGTGCGGGGCTGTGACCTGGACCTATTCGGGCGATGTCACGCGCAGCCTGGTCTGTCACTGCGCCGACTGCCAGCGCGCGACGTCCTCCCCCCTCACGGCATTCGTGGGAATGAAGCCGGAGCATCTGAGCTGGACCGGCGACATCAGGCACTATGAAAGCAGCCCGAACACCTTTCGCGGTTTCTGCCCGTCCTGCGGCACGAGGCTCTATTTCCGCTCCGATAGATGGCCTCACGAGATCCATGTTCATGTCGCCACCATGACCGATCCGGATGACTACCAGCCCGATGCGCAGGTCCTCATGCGCTCACGCGTGAAATGGCTGGACCGGCTTTCATCGATCCCGGCCCATGACGGCTTTCAGCAAAAACCGGCGGATCAGTCCGGCGGCTGACATCTTCTTCCAGGGTCAACAAAAAAAGCCGGGCGCGAGGCCCGGCTTTTCCGTGTCGTGGCTTTGACGACTAGAACTTCATACCGACGCCGAAAGTGACGCGGTTGTCGGAAGACTTGACCTTGCCGACATCGGCGAAGTTCTTGCTGCCGTAGTCGGTATAGCGGTACTCGACGCGGCCGAACACGTTGTCGGTGATCTTGATGTCGGAGCCGACACCGGCCGTCCAACCCACCATCGCCCTGCTTTCGCTGGCGCCGGTGAGATCGTCGGTGATCTTCTGGTTCTTGGCGGCCACACCGCCGGTACCGTAGAGCAGGATTTCCGGGGTCACGGCATAACCGAGACGCGCACGCAGCGAGCCTTCGAGGCCCGACTTGGCCGTAACGGTGGCGCTTGAACCCTTGGTGCCGTTGTAGCCAAGATCGGCTTCAGCACCGTAGACGAAGTTGTCCTGCTGCCACTGATAGCCGCCGAAGACGCCGCCGACGAAGCCCTTAGTCTTGGCGTCCTCGCCGATATCTTTGGCCTTAGCATGGCCGCTGAAGCCGTAACCGGCGCTTAGACCGACGTAGGGGCCGGCCCAGGACGCGACGGGGAGTTCGGCGACCGGGGCGGGGGCCGGCGGCTCTTCCTGGACCACGTCCGCGGCATAGGCGGTACCGCCGAGGGCGAAGAGCCCGAACGCAACCGCCAGCGGCCGCGCAAACTTGAGATTGGCTTGCATTGTTGTCTACTCCTTAAGCCACAAGACACTAGGCTTTTACGTTCAGAAACGCCCCGGCCCGTCCGGGGGGATAAACGGGCCTGACGTCTAACGGTTCCAAATGTCGTGCTGAAATGCGGCTGAAGCGAACCTGAACTTGGGTCATTCCCCGGCACGAATAAGGCCGAACCTTGACGTTGCATCTTCGCAACAGCGAATGTCAGCAGGCTAATCATGTTGCGCTGCACATGGCTTGGTTCAAGGGGTTCGGCGCCATATATTACGCTATGCCGCGCCCGAATCCGGGCCGGATAATTAGGCCATGGGCCGCTTCGCCACATTCCTGCCCCAGGTGGAAATGGCTTTTAACCGCTCAGCCCGCCATATTGTGCCGGCTGCCGGAATCGTGGCGCCGATTAAGGGATTGACAGATGAAGAAGGCCACCGCCGTGGCGCTGGTGACGGGTGGGGCAAAACGGATCGGCAAGGCGATCGTCGAGGATTTGGCAGCGCACGGCTTCGCTGTCGCCATCCACGCCAACCGCTCGGCCGACGAGGCCGAGGCACTGGCCAGGCGTATCAAGGACGCGGGCGGCCGCGCCGCGGTGGTCGCTGCCGACCTCACCGACATGGACGCGGTCGGCGATCTCGTCGGCCGATCGGAGGCGGCGCTCGGGCCGGTTACGCTGCTTGTCAACAACGCCTCGCTGTTCGTCGACGACCGTGTCGAGGATTTCGACTGGCAGGCCTGGGACCGCCACTTCGCCATCCACGTCAAGGCGCCGGCGCTGCTGGCGCAGAACTTCGCCCGCGCCTTGCCGGAAGGCGAGGAGGGGCTGATCGTCAACATCGTCGACCAGCGCGTCTGGCGGCCGACGCCGCGCTATTTTTCCTATGCGCTGTCGAAGTCGGCGCTGTGGACGCAGACCCAGATGCTGGCGCAGGCGCTCGGACCTCGCATTCGCGTCAACGCCATCGGTCCCGGCCCGACGCTGAAGAACAAGCACCAGGACGACGATGACTTCGGCAAGCAGGTCGAAGGTCTGATCCTGAAGCGCGGCCCGCAATTGCCGGAATTCGGCGCTACCATCCGCTATCTCTGGCAGGCGCGCTCCGTCACCGGCCAGATGATCGCGCTCGACGGCGGCCAGCATCTTGCATGGCAGACGCCCGATGTGACAGGCATGGTGGAATGAGTCCCGCAGCCCAAAAAAACCGACGCAACGGCGCCGCCGACGACCTGCCGCCCGATATCGACCCCGATGTCGACATTGAGGACGAGGCGGCCGAGGAGATCGTCGAGCCCGAAGCCGTCCCGGTCGGCCCCGATGTCGCCTTCACCGCGATCGACTGGACGCCGCATGCCGGCGACGCCGACGGCATGGTCGGCGCCGAGGTGATCCAGACCTTGGTCAAGCGGCTGCCCAATCAGCCCGGCGTCTACCGGATGATGAACGCCGCCGGCGACGTGCTCTATGTCGGCAAGGCGCGCAGCCTGAAGAAGCGCGTCACCAATTATGCGCAAGGGCGCTTCCACACCGCCCGCATCGGCCGCATGGTGCGCGAGACGGCGACGATGGAGTTCGTCGTCACCCGCACCGAAATCGAGGCGCTGCTGCTCGAGGCCAACCTCATCAAGCGGCTGCGACCCCGTTTCAACGTGCTGATGCGGGACGACAAGTCGTTCCCTTATATCCTCTTGACCGGCGACCACGTCTCGCCCGGCATCTACAAGCATCGCGGCGCGCGCTCGCGCAAGGGCGACTATTTCGGGCCCTTCGCCTCGGCCGGCGCGGTGGGGCGCACCATCAATTCCCTGCAGCGCGCCTTCCTGCTGCGGAGCTGCACGGACTCCTTCTACGAGAACCGCACCCGGCCCTGCCTGCTTTACCAGATCAAGCGTTGCGCCGGCCCTTGCACCGGCGAGATCTCGCATCAGGACTATGCCGAGCTCGTCGCCGAGGCGAAGGAGTTTCTCTCCGGCCGCAGCCAGAAAGTGAAGACCGAGATTTCTGCCGCCATGCAGCAAGCCTCGGCAGAGCTCGACTTCGAACGCGCCGCCATTTATCGCGATCGCCTGGCGGCGCTCTCTCATGTCCAGGCGCATCAGGGCATCAATCCGCAGACGGTGGAGGAGGCCGACGTCTTCGCCATCCATCAGGAAGGCGGCCAGGTCTGCATCCAGGTGTTCTTCTTCCGCACCGGCCAGAACTGGGGCAACCGCGCCTATTTCCCCAAGGCCGACCCGGCGCTGGAGGGAGCGGAAGTGCTGGGCTCATTCCTGGCGCAGTTCTACGACGACAAGCTGCCCGCGCGGACACTCCTCCTTTCCCAAGCCGTGCAGGAACAGGAGCTGCTCGCCGAGGCGCTCTCCACCCGCGCCGGGCGCAGGATAGCGATCTCGGTGCCGCAGCGTGGCGAGAAGAAGGATTTGACCGACAATGCGCTGCAGAATGCGCGCGAGGCGCTCGGCCGCCGGCTCGCCGAAACCTCGACGCAGGCGCGGCTGCTGCAAGGTTTCGCCGAGACCTTCGGCCTGGCAAAGCCGCCGGTGCGCATCGAGGTCTACGACAACTCGCACATCATGGGCACCAATGCGGTCGGCGCAATGGTCGTCGCCGGGCCGGAAGGCTTCGTGAAGAACCAGTACCGGAAATTCAACATCCGCTCGACCGAGATCACGCCTGGCGACGATTTCGGCATGATGCGCGAGGTGATGGAGCGGCGTTTTTCGCGCCTGCTGCGCGAGCATGGTGACGCCCAACCTTCGGGCGGGGCGGGCGCGGAAGCCGAAGACCACGCGTCCGAGGACCTGATCGGGGGAAACGGCAGCTTCCCGGCCTGGCCCGACGTCATCCTGATCGACGGCGGCCAGGGCCAGATGACGGCGGTGCGCCAGATCCTCGCCGATCTCGGCATCGAGGACCGCGTCGTGGCGATTGGCATCGCCAAGGGCCAGGACCGCGACGCCGGGCGCGAGCGCTTCTTCGTCAAGGGCAGGGACTCCTTCACCCTGCCGGTGCGCGATCCCGTGCTTTATTTCGTCCAGCGCCTGCGCGACGAGGTGCACCGCTTCGCCATCGGCTCGCACCGGGCGCGGCGCAAGAAGGAGATGGTCAAGAGCCCGCTCGACGAGATCGCCGGCATAGGGCCGGGCCGCAAGCGCGCGCTGCTGCTCGCATTCGGCACCGCCAAGGCGGTCAGCCGCGCCGCGGTCGAGGACCTGGTCAAGGTCGACGGCATTTCCGAGCACGTGGCGAAGCTCGTCTACAATCACTTTCACGAGAGTTGACCGGGGCACGTGAAGGGTGGTGTAGCATCGCTGCGAGATGCCGGCGCGAGGCATCCCTCTCAAGCGATTTCGCTGGCCAATCGAATCTCGCCTGTTGACCCCCCACATTGGCTTCTGATTTGAGTACGCAGCTAAGAGAGTTCCCGAGACGAATGGTCCAGCGCGCGTTCAACCTGCCGAACATCCTCACCTACGCCCGCATTGTCGCGGTGCCGCTGGTGGTGCTGTGCTTCTTCCTCGAAGGCCATCTGAAGTCTTCCGACTTCGCCCGCTGGTCGGCGCTGATCATTTTTCTGCTCGCCTCCATCACCGATTATTTCGACGGCTATCTGGCGCGCGCCTGGCAGCAGACCTCCAACATCGGCAAGATGCTCGACCCGATCGCCGACAAGCTGCTGGTCGCCACTTGCCTGCTCTTGCTTGCCGCCGACACCGACCGCCATGCCGGTATCGCTGGCTGGTCGCTGTGGGCGGCCATCATCATTCTGTGCCGCGAGATCCTGGTTTCGGGCCTGCGCGAATATCTGGCGGCCTTGAAGGTTTCGGTGCCGGTCACCCAGCTCGCCAAGTGGAAGACCACCATCCAGATGATCGCCATCGCTTTCCTGCTCGCCGGTCCCGCCGGCGACAAGATCTTCCCGCTGACTACGCAGACCGGCCTGGTGCTGTTGTGGGTCGCGGCGCTGGTCACCCTTTACACCGGCTACGATTATTTCCGTGCCGGCCTCAAGCACATCATGGACGAGTGAGATGTCGACCAAGCTCATCTATTTCGCCTGGGTGCGTGAGCGGATCGGCAAGCCGGAGGAGGATGTCGAGCTGCCCGCCGGCATCGAGACCGTGGCCGACTTGCTGCGCTGGCTGAAGTCGCGCGGTGAGGAGTATGAAAACGCGCTGCAATATCCGGACGTCATTCGGGTCGCCATCAACCAGGAACATGTCGGCCATCGCGAAAGAATAGCCGGCGCGCGCGAGATCGCGCTGTTCCCGCCGATGACCGGTGGCTGACATGCCCGGTGCCGTGGTGCCTGCCATCCGCATCCAGCGCGAGGATTTCGACGTCGCCGCCGAGATCGACGGCCTGACCAAAGGCCGCGCCGACATCGGGGCCGTGGTCACCTTCTCAGGCCTTTGCCGCGACGAGCAGGGCAAGCTTGCGGCGCTCGAGCTCGAGCACTATCCCGGCATGGCCGAGGCCGAGATCGGCCGCATCGCCGCCGAGGCGGTTGCCCGCTGGCCGCTGCAGGGGCTGACCGTCATCCACCGCCACGGAAAAATAGCCCCGGGCGACAACATCGTGCTGGTTGTGGCGGCCTCGGCGCACCGGCAGGCGGCCTTCGAGGCGGCGAATTTCCTGATGGATTATTTGAAATCACGCGCGCCCTTCTGGAAGAAGGAGCACCGCGCCGACGGTTCCGAAGGCGGCTGGGTCGAGGCCAAGGAAGCCGACGACCAGGCGGCCGACCGCTGGAAGACACCGGGCAAATAAATCCGGTTTGCCATTGAACGACCGCAATCCTTCCAGACCTTGCAATCGGTTTGATTTGCTTGGCGGAGCAGGGTCATGCTGGACAGGATCGCCGAATTCTTCATCTTCGGGCTGGTGCCGCTGGTGGTCGGCGTGCTCGCCGTGCCGGAACTTTCCGGTGCCGCCGAACAGACGATTGCCGGCGAGGTGACCTATCGCGAGCGTATCGCGCTGCCGCCGCATGCGGTGCTCTCGGTCGAGCTCGCCGACGTGTCGCAGTCCGATGCGCCGGCAATGGTGATCGGCCAGCGCAAGCTCATGGCGGCCGGCCAGGTCCCGATCCGCTTCGAGATCGGCTTCGATCCGAAGGCGATCCGGCCGGCCAGGACCTATGCGCTGCAGGCCCGCATCACCGTCGACGGCAGGCTGCTGTTCATCACCGACGCCAGGCATGAGGTCGATCCGCTCGTCGGCAAGCCGCAGAGCATCGTCATGAAAATGGCGGCGCCGGCGACCGAACCGGAGGCCGCATCGCTCTACAATCAGAGCTGGCTGATCGAATATATCGACGGCATCGGCGTCATCGCCGAGCCGCAGGCGACCTTCCGCATCAGCGAGGCCGGCAAGGCCGGCGGCAAGGGTCCCTGCAACACTTATTTCGCCACCGCCAAGGTCGACGGTTCGATGGTCGCCATCAGCGATATCGGTTCGACCCGCATGGCCTGCGCACCCGGGGTGATGGCTGAGGAGAAGGCGCTGTTCGACGCGCTGACCAAGGCGGCGTCCTACAAGATCGACGCCGGCAAGCTCACCATCGCCGACAAGGACGGGCGCGACATCCTGCGTTTCAACGCCGCCAGTTGAATAGTCTGGAAGGATCAGGCCTGCGGTGGCGGCGGTGCCGGCGTCAGGTCGAAGCGCTTTCAGGAATTGAAGACGCTGCCCGGCGATCTCTGGGGCACGCCGCTGATCCGCTGAATGCACGATTGTCGGGAATAATCCGGTCGTGCGATGCGTTTCCTTTTCAGAACGGCGGGTAAGGCAACGGGATAGCTCGAGGGTATCCCTTCACCGAAACCGCCAGACCGAATGCGGCTCGATCTGGCAACTCAAAGGAGTCCAGAGATGAAAAAGCACGCGCTCATCCTCGCCACAGGCGTATCGCTGATTGCGTTCGCAGGCTTTGCCAGGGCGGACGATCATCTGTTCAATGCTATGCAGCATGGCCTCAGCCCTGACAGCCAGCCCTTCCAGACCAACAAGGCCGGTCATAGCGGCGACCTCGCGCCTGGACAGGGCAGTCCGTTCACCGGCGAGGAGACAAAGACGCCGGCCACCGACACGGCGGCGGCGAACGATCATGCGAATGTGAAAGAGCGCCAGGCGAAGTGACTTCGACCCGCCGCGAGGGGCGGCGGGCCTTTCTCGATATGCGGCGTGCCGACCTTGCGACCCGCCGCCGACCCCTTGAGCTGCGCCCGATTGACCGGATCGCCGCAAGCTCCTAGTTTCGTCCGCGAAAAGATGGGGATGGGGTTCCCCCGAAACCGCCCATGACGGGCTAATGACTCCTGCAAGGCGTCTCCGGCGCGGCAGGGGCTATTTTTCTCCGCACGGATCATGCCTGCTTTGTCGACGCGATTCCCGCACGGGATCGCTTGTGGAAAGGCAATGAAGCGATGACCTTTGCGGCTTGCGCCCTGGTCCTGATTGGCGGGTTCTTCGGCGGCATTTCCCGCTTTTTCCTGTCCGGCCTCGTCGGCCGCAGCGTCGGCGAAACCTTTCCGTGGGGCACGCTGGTGGTCAACGTCTCCGGCGCCTTGGTGATCGGCGCCTTCGCCGGCGCCGCGCGTGCGCATGGCGGCATCCTTGCCAGCGATCCGGTCCGCGACCTGATCGTCGTCGGCCTGTTCGGTGGCTACACCACGGTCTCCTCCTTCTGCCTGCAGACGCTGAACCTCGCGCTCGACGGCGAGCGGCGGCTGGCCGCCTTCAACATCGTCGCATCATCGGCGCTCTGCATGCTTGCCGTTGCGCTCGGCTTCTGGGCCGTTGTCCGGGTGGGGGGGTGAGATCATGGCAGCCCATGACGGACAGGCCTTGCGGCTCTATCTGGCGGTCGGCTGCGGCGCGGCGATCGGCTCGCTGGCCCGCTTCCTGTCCGGCTATTTCATCGTCTCGCTGCTGGGCTTGAGCGCGCTTCTTGCAACCGCCTTCGTCAACATCGTCGGCTCCTTCGCCATCATGGCCGTTGCCACGCTGACCCGGCCCGACGGCCGCCTGATGGTCGGCCCGGCCGGCCGCCAGTTCGTCACCGGCGGCTTCTGCGGCGGTCTCACCACCTTTTCGGCCATGAGCCTCGACACCTTCATCCTGCTGTTCGAGGGCGACGTCGGGCTGGCGGCAACCTATCTTGTCAGCGTGGTCGCGCTGTCGCTGGCGGCAGCCTGGCTGGGCTACGTCCTGGCGGCGAGGATCAACAGCTTGCCGACCAACAGATAATCAGGGAGGAAGACACATGGAACTTCCCACGCAATGCGTGCTGCTGCGGATCTTCTTCGGCGAGGACGACAGGGCAGCCGATGGCAAGCCGCTGCATGAGGCAATCGTCATCAAGGCGCGCGAGACCGGTATGGCCGGCGCCACCGTGCTCAGAGGGCCGCTCGGTTTCGGCCGTTCGAGCGTGCTCCACACCGCCAAGATCCTGCGCCTTTCGCAGGACCTGCCGATCGTCGTCGAGATCGTCGACGCGCCGGAAAAGATCGACGCGCTGATCCCTGAAATCAAGGCGCTGACGAAGAGCTGCCTGATTACCAGGGAAAAGGTCGAGGTGATCCGATACGGCGATGGGGAATAGGTCCGAGCCGCCCTGGTTCCTCTATTCGCCTATCGCCAAAGGCGCAGGCGTTGCCTGATCGTGTGCTCGTCGAAAATGCCGGCGCCGAAAACCTTCATGGCTTCTATCGCCAGCTCCGACGCTTCGGGGCTGCCTTCGACAATGCCGCGCTCTTCGCAGATCTCATCGTAGATGCGTTTCAAAAGGACGAGATCGCCCGGATAGGCAATGCCGCTCTTGGAAACACGGGGACTGATCATCGCGTCCTCCCTGGTTGGGCGGAAGCGCGACAGACGCTTGCGGGCCATCTGTCGCCGGGAGCACAACCATAGGTGCTTCGGCTGGCTTGGCATTCACCCAGGTTAAAAAAGGCGGCTCCGGCGCAACCAGGCCGCCTTCATGTCGTGAGCGAAACTTTTGTAGGCTCAGCCGACGATTTCGGTGTCGGAGAACCAGTATTTGATTTCCTGCGCGGCGGTCTCGGCTGCATCCGAGCCGTGCACGGAATTCTCGCCGATCGACAGCGCATGCACCTTGCGGATCGTGCCTTCGGCTGCATTGGCAGGATTGGTGGCGCCCATCACCTCGCGGTTCCTGGCGATGGCGTTCTCGCCTTCCAGCACCTGCACGATAGTCGGACCCGACGACATCGACTCCACCAGCTCGCCGAAGAACGGACGCTCCTTGTGCACGGCATAGAAGCCTTCCGCCTCGCGGCGGCTCATCCACACGCGGCGTGATGCGATGATGCGCAGGCCGGCGTCTTCCAGCATCTTGGTGATGGCGCCCGTAAGGTTGCGCCTGGTCGCGTCCGGCTTGATCATGGAGAAGGTGCGTTCGATCGCCATTGGGTCGTCCTTGTTGTCGGAATGGAAATTGGAGTGGCGGGCTCTATACAAGCCGTCTGCCGCCTTGCCAAGGGGAGGCGGCGTCTGGCCAAAGCCCGATGTTTGCGGGATAATTAGACGGCTGCACACAGGCCCGAGGCGCGAAGTCCCGGAGCGCTGCGGCAGCGGAGCCGGAGGCGATGAACTGGCCTCATCTCAATCTCAGGCGCGGCGACATCCATGGCATCGTCTTCGTTGCCGTCCTTCTGGGCGCCGTCATTCTGGCCCTGCTATTCGTGCCCAAGCTGGAGCAGAATTTCGGCTTCGGGCCGGAATGGCAATGCGCGCGCATGGAGCAGGGCGACCCGATTTGCGTCAGGTTGGTGGACAAGAACAGACCGAAATAGGTGTCCTACAACTCGATCTCGATGGTCAGCGTCGGCACGTCGCCTACTTTCAGGCCCTCACGCTGCCGCACCGAGGCCTTGATCGGCAAAAACAGGCTGCTGGATGCCTTGTCGGGAAACAGCGAGGTCCGCCATCTGGTCCGGCCGATGACGACCGTCACGCCAAGCGAGCCCCAGGGCCGTGCCATTCCGGCCATCGCCGCCTTGATGCGCGCCGAGAACTCGGCCGGCAGCGTCACAAAATGCCAGCCGCCCTTGCCCGGATAGACCCAGATCTCATCCTGCATCTCGTATCGCAGCATACGATCCACCGCTTGCAGCCTGGGATGATCGGTTGCCGTCAGGCGGCCGCTGAAACTTCCCTTGCGATCCCGCCATGCAGGTCGAGGCAGCGCTCGAACCACTGGGCGACGCTGTCGCCGTCGTCGAGCAGCCGGTAAGGCGAGGCGACGCGCGCCCATTGCAGCGCGCCGAAGACGATGTAATCGGCAAAAAGCGGGGCGGCGCCGCCGATGAAGGGCTGATAGGTAAGCATCGAGCGCAGCGGCTGCAGCGAGGCGCGGAAGCCTTCGAGCCCGGCGTCGCGGCCCGCCACCACGTCTTCCAGCCGCTTGCCGTAGCGCTGCTCGCGGTCCTCGCGGAAATAGGCGGCGTTCGCCTCGTCCTGCATGGCGTTGAGATCGGTGAGCGCCACCGTGGCGACATAAGGGTGGATGGTGAACTGCGACCAGCGCTCGATGAAGCGCGCCATCGCCTTGCCGCCTTCGCCGCCAAACAGCGTCGGCCGTTCCGGATAGGCTTCGTCGAGATAGAGGGCGATGGCGAAGGAATCGGCCACCACGCGCTCGCCGTCGCGGATCACCGGCACCGTCTTCGACACGCCGCCTTCCACCTTGGGCACTTCCAGGAAGCGTGTCGGCACCTTGGTGGCGGCAAGCCCCTTGTGGGCCAGCGCCATCTTTATCTTCCAGCAATGCGGGCTGAACGGGCGCTGGCTATCGTGGCCGACGAGGTCGTAGAGCAGAATGGTCATTGGCGGGTCCGTTCCTGCGGTTGGCGCAAAAGGATGTTGCGATGCAGCCATTCCGTTTCCATCAGAACCTCCTTTGCTCTAGGTAAGGCCGGGAATCGACGCGAGCCGGGTGGAAAGATGAGACAGCATTTCATGATGTTTGCGGCCTATAATCAATGGGCCAATGGACGCATCTACGATGCCGCCGCCACGCTCGACGAAAGCGAATTCGGCAGGAACGCCGGCGCCTTCTTCGGCTCGATGATGGGAACGCTGAACCACCTGCTGGCCGCCGACCGCATTTGGATGAAGCGCTTCACCGGCGAGGGCGACGCGCCGTCGAGCCTCGATGCGATCCTGCATCGCGGCCTGCCCAGCCTCCGGCTGGCGCGCGAAGCCGAGGACCGAAGGATCGTCGATTGGCTGAGCGGCATGAGCGACAAGGCGCTCGCCGGTCGTTTCTCCTATATGACACTGTCCGACATGCGCACCGTCTCGCAGCGGCTGGCGCCGGCGCTCAGCCACATGTTCAACCATCAGACCCACCATCGCGGCCAGGCGCACATGATCTTGACCGTGCTCGGCCGACCCTCCGTGCCGCTCGACCTGGTTCTGTTCCAGCGTTCGGAAGAAGGCCGCGCCTACGCCTGACACTTGTGATGGTCAGGCACGGCGACTTCGCCCAGTGGTGGCGCTGGTGCCAGACCAGGGCCTGCGGATCGACAGCCTACCGCCCAGAAATTGTAGGCCACGTCGCTTGAAATGCCGCGGGCAGTGTTTGTGTCGTGCCCGCGCTTCAGAATCAGAGCAATGTTAGTTGAGTTGGTAACGCCGCATTCAGCGTCAATATCGTAAAGAGCAATATGACTTCCCGTAGCCGGCGCATTTTGGGCAAATCGATAGCTGTGACGATAATCGCAATCGTCGCCACCTTCGGCCTGTCGTTTACGGCGAGACTGGCCTTGCAGATGCCGATCGACTGGCTCAGCTGGGTAGAGTGCACCTTCATTCCCATTCTGATCGGAATGCCTGTCGGCGCCTATATCTTTGCCCAGTCGGAAACGATCCAGGACACATGCGACAAGCTTGAGAAGTCATATGCGGCCCTGAAGGACGCACACGACAGGCTTACCTTCGTAACCAGTCACGACCAGATGACGGGGCTTCTTAGTCGCGGTGAGTTCATCGCAAGGATGGAAAGAAAGCGCGACGAGGGGGAATGGGACACGCTTCTTCTCATCGATCCGGATCACTTCTCCTTAGTCAACGACAAACACGGGCACTCCAAAGGCGACGAGGCTTTGGTTCGGATCGCAAAGGCGCTTGTCTATATGACGCGTCCTGGCGACTCAATCGGTCGCCTCGGTGGGGAAGAGTTTGGGGTCTTGCTGCGAGGTGTGCGCAAGGAGCAGGCAATGATCGTCGCGGAGAACATCCGCCGTCACATCGAAGGGATTCCCTGGATCAAAGGGCAGCAAGACGACTTGACGGTGACCGTCAGCATCGGGGGTGCGGAGATCGCTCGCAATGCGGATGCCGAAGATGTTCTTCGCGCTGCTGGGCGGTGCGTTCTTGAAGCGAAACAGCGTGGACGGAACCGCGTTTCGTTTGAATTTGAGATGGCCAGCTTGCGAGATATTGCGAGCCGACGCCGGGTCTGACACGTTTCAGCGGAATAAGCGCCGAGGGGTTTAGCCTTTCGGGGCGGTTAACCACATTCGAATTGCAGGCACAGTCTTAGCACTTCGTTTGCGCTCACGCTTCACAATGAGCCCGGTCGCAGTAGGAGCCCAATCGCAGCGGGAGCAAATGGCATGCGCATCGATTTGTCCCCGACGAGCCGGGGCAGGGTCGCGGTGGTCACCATCGCCGGCACGGCCTTCTTCATTGCCTGCGCCTTCTTCGTCGATTCCTTCAATTTCCCGTCGCTGTCGCCCGACGCGCTGCTGTGGGCGCAACTTACCGATCTGTTCCTGCCGCTTGTGCTTGGCGGATCGTTCCTGTTCTTCCTGATGTGGAAGATGCGCCAGCTGGCGATCGCCCAGAAGGAGCTCAGCATCGTCGCGGCGACCGACAGCCTGACAGCGGTCTTCAATCGCGGCGCCTTCTCGATGCTGGTCGAAGCCTATCTCGAGCAGGCTCGCCGTCAGTCCGTGGTTCACGCCGGGGCACTGCTGATTGTCGACGCCGACCATTTCAAGACCATCAATGACCGTTTCGGCCATGATTGCGGTGACCAGGCGCTGAAGCTGATCGCCGGGTCGATCAAGGCGCAGCTGCGCGGCGCCGACATTGTCGGGCGCATCGGCGGCGAGGAGTTCGCGGTCTTTCTTCCCGGCGCCGACGCCTCGCAGTCCTGGCTGGTCGCCGAAGGTATCAGGCGGCGCATTCGCGAGGTGGAGTTTTGTCCCGGCGAGCGGCCTTGCCCGCTTTCCGTCAGCATCGGCGGTGTCGCCTTCGATGGCCCGACCACCTATGCCGATATGTTCCAGGTCGCTGACCGGCATCTTTACAAGGCGAAGTCGAACGGCCGCGACCAGGTGAGCTTCGAAAGCACCGGCCCGCGCGGCGTTCATGCGGGCGACGCCGGTACGGTTCACTGACCGCTCCCTACGGCAGGCCTGGATCAGCGACGACTACGGGTTGGGCGGAGATTCTTCTCCGGCGGGCACTTTGTCGGACTTCCTTGCGACGGGCTTGACCGAGACGACAGGTTGGTCCACGGGCCACAGCATGCCGGCAGTCACTGCGAAGGTGATCAGCGCATCACGCGCCGCTTCCGGCGAGATTTCGCCGGCGCGCGCAGCCTCGCAGGCCTTCACCGCGGCACCGTAGCTCAACCGCCGGCGCGACGGCGGGAAATCGGTCAGCAGGTCATGCATGTCGAACAACGATGCAATCATGCGCTTGTGGCCGGCGCCGACACTGATCGCGACCGGGGTGAAGAACATCCTGTCGTACATCTATGGCCTCTCGGATTGATGGGGCGGGGTTCCGATGCTGGAACGCCAGACAACGCGGCTTGTGACGCGAGGTTCCCACGGGCATCAACTTTTCCCGGAGCCACGGGTGCCAAGTCGGCCATGCCGGTCGCCAACCTGCAACGCCAAAAGCGTGTTGGGGAAAGCTTGCCGTGGACAGTTTTTCGATTGATCGAAACGCAGCGTCCAACGCACTACTGCACCGCAGTGATCGTCGTCTCGGCGGCGGAGGGCGAGCCCTGATAATGGGCGGAGAGCAGAAGAAACAGGATGGCGACGCCGGCAATGACCACCGCCAGCACGTTGACGAAAATCCGTCCGGCCAACTCACCCAGCCTTTGCCGACGGCTCATGAGTGTGAAACGCATTTCTGCCTCCCTGAGCGGACCGGGCCGCCGTGCTTGAGCAGCAGCCCGACCTCCCATCAGTCGTCGGACCTGCAGACCAATGTCCTCCTCGTATTAGGGTTTGCTTACGAAAATGGTCTGGTGGGGAAAGCCCTGGGCCGCAGGAAAGTTCCATCGGGAAGAATTCGCAATTGCAGGAAACCTGAAGTGCCAGCGAATGAAGCGTCCTAAGCTTCTCACGTAAAAGGTACAACCGACATGTTTTGGGTCCTTGATTTTAAGCATGTCTTTATTTCGAGACCGCTGCATGTTTTCGCAAGAGACACCCTCTAATCCTTTGGCGTTCCGGCGCGCGGCACCAGATAATCGACGGAAACAACATCGGCGCCGACTCCGCTTATGACACGCACCATCGCCGTTTCCCGGGCAGGTGCTTGGTGATCGCCGGATCCAATGGCAGCGCTGTTGCTCAAAGCTTGACATCTGCCGATCATGCCGGTGGCGGCGAGCCGGGCCGGCAGCGCCGCCGAGCATTCGGCCATACCGGCATAAAGCGCCGTTTCCGCCGGATGGCAGGACTGCATGTCCGGATTGCAGGAGAGCAGGATCATCGCCACCACTGCCGCCGTCGGGTCCATCGTCGTGCTCCATTGCCGCAGAAGCAACGCCTGGCCACCGCGTTCGGTTGCTACTTCCACATGCCGCGCATGCGGGCGCCGAGATCGACCTTGACCTGCGGCTGGGCGCCCGGATCGTCTTTCATCCGCGCGCTCGCCCACGACGTCTGCTCGAAGACGGAAAGCATCGAGGCCGGGATGAAGCGGGTGCGCGAGGCATAGACATGGCGGTCTCCGCGCGCCGCCTGATTGTGTGGGTAAAAGCGCTGCGGCACCACCAGGTGCAAGCTGTCCCTGGCCCGCGTCATAGCCACATAGAGCAGCCGGCGCTCCTCCTCGATGTCTTCCTTGGTGCCGACGCCGAGATCGGCCGGGATGCAGCCGTCGACGCTGTTGAGCACAAGCACGTTCTTCCACTCCTGGCCCTTGGCCGAATGGATGGTCGACAGGATCAGGTAATCCTCGTCGCGATGCGGCGGGCCGGCCTGGTCGCTGGTGGCATCCGGCGGATCGAGCGTCAGCTCGGTCAGGAAACGCTCGCGCGACGGATAGCCGGACGCGATCTGCTCGAGCTGCAAAAGGTCGGCTCGCCGTGTGATCGCGTCCTCATGCATGCGTTCCAGATGCGGCTCGTACCAGAGCCTGATCCGTTCAAGATCGGCCGGCCACTTGGCGGCGACGCGCAGGTCGGCATAGAGATCGAGGAAAACCGGCCAGTCTTGCGCGGCGCGCTGCGGCGGCCGGTAGCGGGCAAGGCCCATCGCCTCATCAAGCGAAGTCGCCATCGCCTCGACGATCTGCGAGGCGGCGGAAGGGCCGATGCCCGGCATCAGCTGCAGCACGCGAAAACCGGCGACACGGTCGCGCGGGTTCTCGGCAAAGCGCAGCATCGCCAGCATGTCCTTGACATGGGCGGCGTCGAGGAATTTCAGCCCGCCGAACTTGACGAAGGGAATGTTGCGGCGCGTTAGCTCCACCTCCAGCGGCCCGCTGTGGTGCGAGGCGCGGAACAGCACCGCCTGCGCCTTCAGCGCCGTGCCGGCCTCGCGCTCGGCCAGGATCTGGTCGCAGACATAGTTGGCCTGCTCGGCCTCGTCGCGCACGCTGACCAGCTGCGGCTTGTGCGAGGACCGGCGCTCGGTCCACAGGTTCTTGGTGAAGCGCTCCGAAGCCTCGCCTATCACCGCATTGGCGGCGGCAAGGATCGTCTCGGTCGAGCGGTAGTTGCGCTCCAGCATGATGATTTCGGCTGGCCTTGCGAACTGTTTCGGGAAATCGAGGATGTTGCGCACTTCCGCGGCGCGGAACGAATAGATCGACTGCGCGTCGTCGCCAACCACTGTCAGCCCGGCGCCATCCGGCTTCAGCGCCAAAAGGATCGAGGCCTGCAGCCGGTTGGTGTCCTGGTATTCGTCGACGAGCACATGGTCGAAGCGCGAGCCGAGATGCGCGGCGATCTCCGGCTCGGCCGCCATCTGCGCCCAGTAGAGCAGCAGGTCGTCGTAATCGAGCACGTTCTGCGCCTGCTTGGCCTCGACATAACGGGCGAACAGCTCCTTCAGCTGTTCCGCCCATGCCGCGCACCAGGGAAAGGCCGCGCCCAGCACTTCGCCCAGCGGCGCCTGCGCGTTGACCGCGCGCGAATAGATCTGCAGGCAGGTGCCCTTGGTGGGAAAACGGCTTTCGGTCTTGGAAAAACCCAGCTCGTGCCGGGCAAGGTTCATCAGGTCGGCGGAATCCTCGCGGTCGTAGATGGTGAAGGCGGGGTCGAGACCGATCTGCTCGGCATAGTCGCGCAAAAGCCTGGCGCCGATACCGTGAAAGGTGCCGGCCCAGGCGAGCGCGTCGGCGATGATGGCCGCGTCGCGCCCCAGCACCTCGCCGGCGATGCGCTCGACGCGCTTGGCCATCTCGGCGGCGGCACGGCGCGAGAAGGTCATCAAAAGGATGCGGCGCGGATCGGCGCCCTTGACGATGAGATGCGCCACGCGATGCGCCAGAGTGCTGGTCTTGCCCGAACCGGCGCCGGCGATGACCAGCAAGGGCGCTGCCACCTTGCCGTCGCCATGCATGACCGCCAGCCGCTGCTCGTCATTCAGCCTGGCGAGATAGGCGGGAGCGGATGCTTCGAAGGACGAATCACGGGCAGCGAGGTTCATTGCCCATCAAGCATCGTTTCCGCTTTGTTCGCAACGGTTTCGCAACGCCTTTTCTCGCCCCGCAAAGCGGGGGAGAGGTGGCCGTGAAACGGCCGGAGAGGGGCTGGCGCCAGTGGCTGGAAATGGCTGTTTTCAGGCTAAATTCCTTGAATGTGTGCGCCAATCCCCCTCTCCGTCTCGGCTTCGCCGAGCCACCTCTCCCCACCTTCGTACGACCTTCGTGGGGGCGAGAAAACCTGCGTCTGCTACCGCTTCGGCTCCACTCCCATCGCCGCCGACTGGCGGCGCAGCGACCGCCGTTCATCTCCAGGCATGGCCAGCGGCCTGACGTCGCCGGGAATCTCCTCGTAGATCCTCATGGCGACGCGGTACGCGGTGTAGGCGAACAGGCCGACAAGCAGCAGACGGAACATGGCAAAGCTCCTCTTTGCCGGTCAAACCGGCGAGGGGCCGGGTTTGTTCCCGGGACCGGCATGCAGGTGCCCCTTCAGCCGGCCGCGCACGCAACCAAACCGGGCCGCGCTTCGTTTGCCCTCGATGAAAGGGGCGAACGAGAGGAGGTCGTCATGATGAAGCTTCCGATGCTGCTGGCCGTTGCGGCAGGGCTCACGCTCGCTGCCTGCGACAACAGCGTGCCGCCAACCAAGGCGCCGGGCGGCACCGTTGACCAGAACCCGCAGGTCGACAAGAACCCGGTGCCGAAATCGACGACGGGCGGCGATCAGCCCGGAACGCCGCCGAAGCAGTAACGCTTTCGGCTGGAACCCCCCGGGCTAGCCGAGATCAGGGTTGCTCAGTACAAGCTTCCAAGCCGCGCTGGCCTTTGAAAGAAGAAGGCCGGCGCTGCTTGGGAGGAAGCTGGAGCGCCGGCCAAGCGGGTACTCAGGCCCGCCGCACAAAGGACCATAACCGAGTCTTGCCGTTGCGTCATGACGGCGTTTTGAACAACCGCACGAAATCCACCAGAAAAAACCGGAAATTCTGCAAGGTTCGGCGATCGCCTGTTAACCCATGTTAAGTCCTGTTGTCCGTTGGACCTGCGCATCTCAAGCAAGACGAAAAAGCTTCTTGCAAGCGCTCCCGTTTTCGCTTTGCGGCCTACGGCGCTGACCAAAATCCAGGCAGTGCATCCTATCGAACGTGGCCTCAGGCCATCGCCGAGCGCTTTACCGGCATGCCGGCGATCTCCAGATCCAGCTGGCGCTGGGTCAACGCCGCCTCGGTCAGGATCCACTGCTTGAACAGCTCCACCTTGCGCGCGCCGAGCGTCTTGATCGGGTGTACGAAATACCAGCCGGCGGTGTTGGGGTGGTGGACGGCGAACGGCGCCACCAGCCGCTCGGCGCGGATGTCGCTTGCCATATAGGCACGGTTGGCCACCGCGAAGCCCATGCCTGAATTGGCCGCTTCGTAGGACATCATGCAGGAATCGAAATAGATGCTTTTCGTCTCGCCGAGCACGAAGCTGGCGCCGGCAAAGCCCAGCCACGACTGCCAGTTCTGGGTGCAGGTGTCGGAGTGGAGCAGGGTGAAATGCCTCAGATCCTCCGGCGTCACCCTGGACAGCGGCGTGTCGCCCAGCACTTCGTGGAACAGCTTGCGGCTGCACACCGGCGTCAGATCTTCCTTGAACAGAAGCTCCGAACTGAGGCCGGGGAAATTGCCGTCGCCATAACGGATCTCGAGATCGTATTCGCAAGCCGACAATTCATGCGTGGCATAGGAGGTCGACACCCGCATCTCGATGTCGGGATAACGCTGCTGGAAGACCGACAGACGCGGAAACAGCCAGCGCGCCGCGAATGTCGGCAGCACGCAGATCTTCAAGACATGCGCCTGCGACTGGCCGGTGGCCTCCATGCTCGCCGCCACGATGCGCTCCAGCGCCTCGCGCACCCGGGCCACATAGGTCTCGCCCTCCGGCGTCAGCGACACCGCATTGCCGCCGCGCTGGAAGATTTTGAAGCGCAGCTGGTCCTCCAGGCTCTTCACCCGCTGGCTGACGGCGGAAGCGGTGATGAACTGCTCTTCGCCGGCGCGCGTGAAATTACGGTGCCGGGCGGCACTCTCGACAATTTTGAGCGAGTTCAGGTTGACCTGACTGAGCAGACGCACCGGGTTTCGACCTTAAGCTGACCTTACGCTAGCACCAGCATTCCTAAATTTACAAGGGGTAGCTAATTAATCGACTGTTTACCAAGTGTTGCCCCCATCTCGGAGAAGTAGAATGAACGCCCATACAATTCCCGAACTGCGCTGTGCAATGAACCGGGAGGCCATCATTGGTCACGACACGGCTTGGAAAGTGTCGAGCTTCGGCGTCGCCCAGTATCGTCACGGCTACGATCCGGCGCTGCTTGCCGCCATCGAGGAGGCCGCGCTCAAGCTCAAGGCCAGCCATGCCGTGCACAAGCATCTTGATCTTACCTTCATCACCGGCGCCGACCGTTTCATTCCCGAAATCAAGGAGCTGCTGCACGACAAGCTGCGCCTGGAGCGGCTTTCCGACATGATGGGCACCAAGCTTGAACCCTATCCGCTGTCGATCGTCGGCTCGACCGTTACCTTCATGAACCCCAAGGACGGCGCCGTCGAATGGCACTGCGATGGCGTTCCGGTGACCGAACTCATCCCGCTGTCGATCAGCGACCCTCTGATCGGCGGCCATCTTGAGATCTATTGCGACGATTCTGAGACCGGCCGCTCCATTCTCGAATCCGGCCGTGATTTGCCGCGCAACAAGGTCATGCGCATCGACCACAAGATGAACTATGCCACGCTCGGCCAGTTCATCGGCGTGCTCCATCGCACCGCCCCCATCCAGCTCGGCTCGCGCGTCACCCTGGTGCTCAACCAGCGCTCGGCGACCAAGCCTTATGTCGACGACAACCGTATGTTCTACCTCGCCGCCGACAACGACCAGGATCGCGCCTGGGTGGACGAACTGGCCGAAGACGTCTGGACGAACCAGTTGCCCGCGTATCGCCGCCACGAGCAGGAGCACCCGATGCCGCAGCCCGCGGCGGAGCCTGTCTCGGGCGGAGCAAGGGAGTCGTGGTAGTGAGCCATGACCCCGCCGGGCGCCAGCCACCGTCCGCGCTGAGCCTCGCGCCGGTTATGGCAGAAAGACCGGAAGCCCCATCCGGCACCGCGTCGGCGGCGCCGCTGGCCTTCGCCTTGGGCGCGGTGGCGTTGTGGGCGACCAACGCCCTGGTCGGCAAGACGCTGCTTGCAAATCATCCGGTGTCGCAGGTGCAGTTCCTGCAGTTCTGCGGCGCCGCCCTGGTTTTCGCGTTGATCCGGCTGGCCGGCGGCGCCGCCCCGACCGCGTTGCCGTGGCCGGCAGGCCTTGCCGCGACGCTGGGGCCGTTCGCCGTCGGCTTTATCGGCCTGGTCGGCACCATGGTGCTGCAATATCTGGCCTTCGCCTCGGTGCCGGTCATCGAGGCTAATCTCGTCGCCTATACCTGGCCGCTGATGGTCGCCGCCGCGGTCATCGTGCTCGGGCGGCCGCGACGGCCACTGCTTTTGGGGCTTGCCGCCGCGCTCGGCTTCGTCGGCGTGGCGCTGGTGATTTCGGGCGGGCGGGCGCACGCCTGGTCCGGGGGTAGCCTTGCCGGCTATGCCGCCGCTTTCGGCTCCGCGATGTGCATGGCTCTCTATTCGATCGCCGTCGGCCGCCTTGCCGTGTCGCCGGACCGCCTGTTGCTGCCTTCGGCGCTGATCGGCGTTGCGCTTACCTTTGCCTGGAGCCTGTATGTCGGCGCCTCCGTCCCGGCCGGCACGGACCTTCTGCTCGGCCTTTATCTCGGCGCCGGGCCGATGGGGCTCGGTTACTATTTCTGGTCGCGGGCGTTGAAGCTCGACCAGGGCGGCAGGCTCGCGGTCGTCGCCTATCTGACGCCGATCGCCTCAACGCTTTTGCTGGCGCTGTCGGGCGAGAGCCTGTCGATGACGGCCATTGCCGGCGCCGTCCTCGTTATCGGCAGCTGCATTGCGGTCGGCATCGAACGTTCGGAGGCCTGAGGACCATGCTTGACGAGGACGAACGCCGCGCCAGACAGGAGGCGCATTGGCTGGTGAAGGAATTCGGCGCCGAGGCGCCGCTCTATGCCGCCATGAAGGCCGAGAAGGCTATCGAGCAAAGGGATTTCGGCCGCTGCGCGCGCTGGAAGCGGGTCCTCGACATCCTGGCCGACAAACGCCCGGCCGATCTGCAGCAAGACTCCGCCGCAAAGGACGACTCGCCGTGGGGGCGGCGAATCGGGCATGATCAGCCGTCGGAACGCTGAAGCCCGGGCGTTATTGTCGGTTTCAGCCGCTAAACTTCGATTTGGGAAGGATTAAACCCTAAGTAGAAGTGCTGCGGTGCCGATTTGCGCGTCCGAACAAGGCGCCGGATGCTGTAATGGGGTTGCTTCCAAGTATTAGAATTCCTAACTTGCGCAGCCACTACGCGCGGTGAAAAACATCCGTCGGTATTGAGTCTCGTGTATTTACTGACTCTGGACGGTCCGTTGGGGGACAGGTCCAAATCGATACCTAGACAGAAGTCTTCCAAAAGAGCTGGCGACTTCAAAGCCAGCAGAGGGTGAAAAAATTGTCCAATATCGACGACAAGACTGCAATCGAACTGACCGCCGACATTGTCTCGGCTTACGTAGGCAACAATCCGCTTCCGGCCTCGGGCCTGCCTGATCTGATCGCCAGCGTCAGCGCATCGGTGCGCAAGCTGGCCGGCGAGGGCGCTGTCAAGGAGGCGGTGGCGCAGGCGCCGGCCGTCAACCCGAAGCGATCGGTGTTTCCCGATCACATCGTCTGCCTTGAGGACGGAAAGAAGTTCAAGTCGCTGAAACGTCACCTCTCGACCGATCATGGCCTGACGCCGGACGAATACCGCGCCAAATGGGGCCTGCCGGCCGACTATCCGATGGTGGCGCCCAGCTACTCGGCAACGCGTTCGGCGCTGGCCAAGTCTTCCGGCCTCGGCCGCAAGCCGGCTGCGGATTCCGGCAAGGCAAGGCGCAAAGCCAAGGCCTGAGGCCTGAGGCCATGCTACCTGCAACGGCCGACGCCATGCCGTCGGCCGACTGCTTGGCTGCGCTCGATGCATTGCGTCGCAGGGTGGCCAACCAGTCTTCCGCCGATGCCGGCGAGGGGGGTCAAGGCGCGACGCGCCCTGTTCTCGGCAAGCATGCCGGCCGTCGATCTGCGTGCTGCGCTCGACGTGCTCGACAATTTCGAGCGCGCTGTCGTCGAGCATGACGATCGGCTGCTCGTCGAGGCGCGACGAATGAGATGCCTCGCCATCTTGGACGGCATCATCGGCGGATTAAAGACGCGCCGCGTCCATGGCAATTCCGGGAAGGTGCGTAGCGGTTTTTCGTCCGGAATTGCGTGAACACACTTGGTCTGCCGGACATCCACCTTTCAGTCGCGGGGCGGGTCATGCGCTTCCACGCCGCTGCGGCCCTGCCCGGCGGCTAGGCTATCCGCCTCGACAGCGGTCATCTCCAGAAAATAGACAAGCATCTGGTAGCGTGTGCGCGAAAGCATTTTCGCCAGCTTGCGCGTGATCTGCGCGACATATCTCAGCATGCGCAGATCATTGGCCGCCCCATCCATCGTGAGCTCCTGCCCCAGTCAAGTATTGTTGGCGCTCACGCGCGACTCACGACGCCTTCATAAATTTGCAGGATCGCGCCAAAAATAAAATCAATTTCGGTAAGCATCACGCCTGGCACAAAAGATTTTGACGGCCTTTTTGATGATATCGGCGCCGGCGGCCTTAATATAAGCCAAAGAGGAACTTGCGGTTGTCTTGCTTTGTCGGCCTGAGGTTCCCCAAGGGAATGATCATCGCCACGGGTGGCCGGCAAGCTGGAACAAGCGACGTTCACGGTGACGGAGCATTTGTCGAGGGAACTTCGACGCAGCGCGTCAAAACCTCTGGGTAGCGACGGACGTTGCCGCGTGCGCCTGATAGCGTCACATTGTCGTCGTTGCGCTCGGGACCCGCTATTTGCGCCGGGATCGCCAAGGCGGGCATGGCCCTTGGCTCGGTTTCGGCAAACAGCACCACCTGCGTAGCCAGCGCGGCTGTCGTAGCGACGTGGAAGAAGATGAAGGCGAGGGCGAAATAGCGGATCACCGGCCCCAAACGCCCCGGGACCCATCTGGTTCCCTCGATTCTGGCTCTTGCGAAGCGCCGATCTCCCGTGCAAAAGCCCGCTTATGCTTATCATCAACGACCTTTCGCTGCGCATGGCGGGGCGCCTGCTTCTTGATCGCGCCTCGCTGACCTTGCCGGCCGGCACCAAGGCCGGTCTCGTCGGTCGCAACGGCACCGGCAAGACGACTTTGTTCAAGGCGATCACCGGCGACTTTCCGTCCGAGACCGGCTCGATCAGCCTGCCCAAAAACACCCGCATCGGCCAGGTGGCGCAGGAAGCGCCGGGTACCGAGGAGCCGCTGATCGACATAGTGCTCAAGGCCGATGTCGAGCGTTCGGCGCTGATCGAGGAGGAAAAAACCGCCGCCGATCCGCACCGCATCGCCGAGATCCATATGCGGCTGGCCGACATCGATGCGCATTCGGCGGAGTCGCGCGCCGCCACCATCCTTGCCGGCCTCGGTTTCGACGATGCAGCGCAGCGCCGGCCCGCCTCGTCCTTTTCCGGCGGCTGGCGCATGCGCGTGGCGCTTGCCGCCGTGCTGTTTTCCGAGCCGGACCTTTTGCTGCTCGATGAGCCTACCAATTATCTCGATCTCGAAGGCACGCTGTGGCTGGAGAACTATGTCTCGAAATATCCCCACACGGTGCTGCTGATCTCGCACGATCGCGACCTGCTCAACCGCGCCGTCAACTCGATCGTCCATCTCGATCAGAAAAAGCTGACCTTCTGGCGCGGCGGTTACGATCAGTTCGAGCGCCAGCTGACGGAACAGCGCGAGTTGCAGGAGAAGGGCCGCATCAAGCAGGAAGCCGCCCGCAAGCATATGGAATCCTTCGTCGAGCGCTTCCGCGCCAAGGCCTCCAAGGCCAGGCAGGCGCAGTCGCGCATCAAGGCGCTGGAAAAAATGAAGCCGATCGCGGCGATCGTGAACGACACGGTGCGGCCATTCTCGTTTCCGGAGCCGGTGAAGACGGTGGCATCGCCGATCGTTGCGCTCAACAACGTCAGTGTCGGTTATTCGCCCGGTGAGCCGATCCTGAAGAAGATGACCTTGCGCATCGATGCCGATGACCGCATCGCGCTGCTCGGCGCCAACGGCAACGGCAAGTCGACCTTCGCCAAACTGCTCGCCGGCCGCCTGAAGGCCGAGACAGGCACCATGACGGTGGCGCCTGGGCTGAAAGTGGCGATCTTCGCCCAGCATCAGCTCGACGACCTGCGGCCCGAGGAGAACGCCTACGAGCATGTCCGCCGGCTGATGCCGGAAGCGCCGGAATCGAAGGTACGCGGCCGCGTCGCCCAGTTCGGGCTTACCACCGAGAAGATGAACACCGCCGCCAAGGATCTGTCCGGCGGCGAGAAGGCGCGGCTGTTGATGGGTCTGTCGGCCTTCGAGGGGCCGAACCTGTTCATCCTCGACGAGCCGACCAACCATCTCGACATCGACAGCCGCGAATCGCTGATCCACGCGCTCAACGATTTTCCGGGCGCGGTGATCCTGATCTCGCACGACCGTCATCTGCTCGAAGCGACGGCCGACCGGCTGTGGCTGGTCAAGGACGGCGCGGTCAATCCCTATGACGGCGACCTCGAGGACTACAAGACGCTGGTCACCGGCGTTTCTTCCAATCGACGCGAGCAGAAGGAGGCGGACAAGACGTCCAAGGCCGACCGCCGCCGCGAGGCGGCCCAGCGCCGCGCCGCGCTCGAGCCGCTGGCCAAGGAAATCCGCGCCACCGAAGCGCTGATGGACCGCATGCGCAAGCGCATCGACGCCATCGAGGACGAGCTTGCCAATCCGGCCGTCTACGAGAAGGACCCCTCGACGGCCACGCGGCTCGCCAAGGAGCGCTCGCAACTGGCGCACACACTTGCCCTCAACGAGGACAAGTGGCTGACGATGTCGGCGGAGTATGAGGAAGGGATTGCGGAGTGAGCGCGCTTCTTCCTTCTCCCCTTGTGGGAGAAGGTGGATCGGCGCGCAGCGCCGAGACGGATGAGGGGTGCGCGAAGGAACGCCGCGCGGAAAAATAACGTGCTTTCAAGCGCTTAATCTTCACCGCAGCGATCCTTCCAACACCCCTCATCCGACCGAGCTTCGCTCGGCCACCTTCTCCCACAAGGGGAGAAGGGGAGCCACATCTGGCCCTACACGCCGCCCCCAAAACCCGCTACACACGCCCACATGAACCAGCATGCCAAGCTCCGCATCGGCCATTCGGCCTGCCCGCATGATTGCCCGTCGACCTGCGCGCTCGAGGTCGAGTTGCTCGACGCCAACCGTATCGGTCGCGTCCACGGCGCCAAGGCGAACAGTTACACGTCGGGCGTCGTCTGCGCCAAGGTCGCGCGCTATGCCGACCGGGTCCATCACCCCGACCGCCTGCTGAAGCCGCTGGTGCGCGGAGGCGCCAAGGGCGAGGGCGCCTGGAAGGAGGCGAGCTGGGAGGCGGCGCTCGACCTCGTCGCGGAAAAGTTCGACCGCGCCGAGGAGAAATACGGCTCGCAGACCGTCTGGCCCTACTACTACGCCGGCACGATGGGTCTGGTGCAGCGCGACGGCATCCACCGCCTGCGGCACGCCAAGAAATACTCCGGCTTCTTCGGTTCGATCTGCACCAATCTCGCCTGGACCGGCTGGATGATGGGGGCGGGCGCCTTGCGCGGTCCAGATCCGCGCGAGATGGCGAGATCCGATTGCGTGGTGATCTGGGGCACCAACGCCGTGGTCACTCAGGTCAATGTCATGACCCATGCGATGCGGGCGCGCAAGGAGCGCGGCGCGAAGATCGTCGTTATCGACATCTACGACAACGCCACCATGAAGCAGGCCGATCTCGGTCTTGTCTTGAGGCCCGGCACCGACGGCGCGCTCGCCTGCGCGGTCATGCATGTGCTGTTCAGGGACGACATGGCCGACCGCGCCTATCTCGAAACATACACCGACGATCCGCGCGGGCTGGAGGAGCATCTTCGGAGCAAAACACCGGAATGGGCGGCCGCCATCACCGGGCTCGGCATCGCCGAGATCGAGGCTTTCGCGCATCTGGTCGGCACGACGAAGAAGACCTACTTCCGCCTCGGCTACGGCTTTGCCCGCCAGCGCAACGGCTCGGTCAACATGCATGCCGCCTCATGCATCGCCGCCGTTACCGGTTGCTGGCAATATGAGGGCGGCGGCGCCTTCCACTCCAACTCCGGCATCTTCAAGCTCAACCAGGACGTGCTCGAAGGCACCGCTATGCGCGATCCGAGCATCCGCTATCTCGACCATTCGCGCATCGGCCCGGTGCTGACCGGCGCGGTGGACGCACTCTATGGCGGTCCGCCGGTGACGGCGATGCTGATCCAGAACACCAATCCGGCAAATGTCGCGCCCGAGCAGCGGCTGGTGAAGCCGGGATTCCTGCGCGACGACCTGTTCACCTGCGTGCACGAGCAGTTCATGACCGATACCGCAAAACTTGCCGATGTCGTGCTGCCGGCAACGATGTTTTTGGAGCATGACGACATCTACAAGGGCGGCGGCAACCAGCACATCACGCTTGGGCCGAAGCTGATCGAGCCGCCGGAAGGGCCGCGCACCAATCACTACGTCATTGAGGAACTCGGCAAGCGGCTCGGCGTCGCCGATCGGCCGGGCTTCGGCCTGACCGAGAAGGAACACATCGACATCATTCTGGGCAAGCGCGGACTGGGCAGCTTCGACAGCCTGAGGGAAGAAAAGTGGGTGGACCTGCAGCCCGATTTCGACGCCGCGCATTTCATCAGCGGCTTCGGCCATGCCGATGGGAAGTTTCACTTCCGCGCCAATTGGACCGGCCAGGCCGCACCCAACCGACCGCCGAAAAGCATGGGCCTTTTCGGACCGGTGGAGCGGTTGCCGGAATTCCCCGACCATGTCGAACTGATCGAGGTCGCGGATGACGAGCATCCGTTCCGGCTGACGACCTCACCGGCGCGCAATTTTTTGAACTCCACCTTTGCCGAGACGCCGGTGTCGAAGGCCAAGGAGGGCAGACCGGAGCTGTTGCTGCACCCGGATGATGCGGCGGCGCTCGGCATCGAGGATGGCGGCCGTGTCGAGGTCGGCAACCGGCGTGGCGACCTGGTGCTGCACGCCAGGCTTTTCGGCGGCGTCAAGCGCGGTGTCGTGGTGGCCGAAGGCATCTGGCCGAACAGCGCGCATGAGCGCGGCGAGGGTATCAACGTGCTGACCGGCTCGGATGCGCCGGCGCCCTATGGTGGCGCTGCCTTCCACGACAACAAGGTCTGGCTGCGCAGGGCTGCTGGCTAAGCGCTGGCCTCGTCATCTGGCCCAAGCGCCTGTCGTCGCAACCGCCAGTTCCGGCGTCTATAGGGGCATCCGTCTGCCGCGACATGGGAGGCTGTGGTGGCCAAGGTTTCGCTTCTGGGCATTCCGCATGACGAGAACTCGTCCTGGCTGCGCGGGCCGGCCGACGCGCCGCCGCTGATCCGGCGCGAACTCCGCAGCGACGCCCACAGTTCGTGGTCGGAAACCGGCTTCGACCTGTCGGATCGCTTCCTCGACCACGGCGATATAGACTTCAGCCAGCCGGGCGACCCATGGGAGCGGATCGAAAGCGAGGTCGGCCGCGCGCTGGATGCCGGCCATCCGCTGATCTCTCTCGGAGGCGATCATGCCATCGCATGGCCCATCCTGCGTGCGGTGCGCCGCCGCCATCCGAGCCTGACCATCCTGCAAATCGACGCGCATCCAGACCTCTATGACGCCTACCAGGACAACCAGCGCTCGCACACATCGTCCTTCGCGCGCATCATGGAGGAGCGCCTGGCCGATCGGCTCATCCAGGTCGGGCTGCGCACCCTCAATGACGACCTTCGCGACCAGGTCAGGCGCTTCGGCGTCGAGGTTGTTGAGGCACGTCATTTCAATGAGGGTTTGCGGCTCGATCTCAACACGCCGGTCTACATATCGATGGATCTCGACGCCCTCGATCCCGCCTTCGCGCCCGGCGTTTCACACCGCGAGCCGGGCGGGCTATCGACCCGGCAGGTAGTCGGCCTGATCCAGTCGATCGACCAGCCGATCGTGGCCGCCGATGTCGTCGAATACAATCCGCGCCAGGACATCTCCAACGTCACCGCGCTCGTCGCCGCCAAGCTGGTCAAGGAGATCGCCGGCATGATGCTGAGGACGAATACCGCCGGATAAAATCAGTTCGGCAAGGCGACGTTCCAGCCGCTTGTTCGGACTCGCCTTTTCCGGGGATCATTCATGCCGGCCTTTGATCCGCCTGATCGGTCCGCCAACATTGCCTTTTGGTAATCAAACCGAACCGTTCGGTTCAACTTATGTTGACTGATCGTGTCGTCTCGGTGAACGCCGGCTCGCCCAACCGGACCGCCGAGATGCACAGCAGTAGCGATAACATCTTGATATCTAATAAAAAAGAGTGTGATAGCGACGCTGTTCACGCGATTTCAAGATCGAACTGATGGGTTCGATTGGCACATTTTTGTGATTGGAAACGGCAACAGGCCAGACCCATTTCGGAGTGGTCCGGGCGACGCGATTCCTCCCAAGGCACGCCACTTGACGGACAGGATTAAATACGGAGTACCCAAGATGAACAAGATGGCTCTTGCCGCTGCTGCCTTCCTTATCGCAACGGGCAGCGCTTTCGCCGCCAGCGACCACTACGGTTCTGACAACGTCAACCAGCCGACTGTCACCCAGTCTTCGCGCAACGTCGACCACAGCATCACTGGCTCGATTCGCAAAATTGAGCAGCACGATCTCAAGATCACCGGCGACTCGAACCAGCCGCAGTCTGGCCAGGGCATCTGGGGCCGCTAGTCCGGCTCCTGTCCCGAACACAAAACCATCAATTCCAGATCAGGAGTATTGAGATGACCAAGATCGCCCTTACCGCCGCCGCTCTTCTCGTTGCCACCTGCGCCGCTTTCGCCGGCTCCGACAATTACGGCTCGGCCAACGCGAACCGGCCGGCCGCTTCGGCCGATACCTCGTTCACGGCTTCGATCAAGAAGTCGGATGCGAATGTCCAGAACCCGGTTGTCCAGGGCAGCGACCGCGACCTGTTCGGGAACCACTGACCGGCGCCATCTCCAAAAGACCTCAAAGCGGCGGGCTTGTCCCGCCGCTCTGTTTTTATAGAGCCGGCTGCCGGCCGGCGTGAATCACCCGGCCAGAAGTTCTCTCTCTATGTCTTTGTCAGAGTTGTATTTTTTCGGCGGGGGAGCCCGCCCGCGCTCCGCCAGAACCGTCCAAGAACAAATTTTGCCCGGGAATAAAGTCGGGCCGTTCCGGGTCTTGTCGGCAGCGGGGCCATCCTCCCAGGGCGCCGCGATCGACAGGACAAGGAATATTGAAATGACCAGGATCGCATTCGTCGCGGCCGCCATGCTCGTCGCTGCCATGAGCAGCGCCTCTGCCGGCAGCGATCATTTTGGCGCCGACGGCGCCAACCAGCCGACCGCTAGCGTCGACCAGGCCTCCACCGCTTCGATCCATGCGCAGGCAAGCGCGCAGCATCAGACGGTGGCGACGACCGGATCCAGCGAGACCGCCGCCGACATCATCGCCCGGCACAACAACGACAGCCTCTGGGGCCGCTGACGCTAAGCGACCTTTCTCGAAAAAATTCAACCCTCAGCACAGGACCTTCTGAAATGACCAGGATCGCTCTCACCACTGCCGCCATGTTTATCGCCATGGGTACTGCCTTCGCCGGCAGCGACCACTACGGCGCCGACAATGCCAACCAGCCGACCGCCGGCGCCGACCGCGGCGTCACTGCCTCGATCCGCAAGCACGAGATGGCCAAGCCTGCCGCCAATGTCGACACCGGCATGACGACGGGATCGGCGGCTCCGTCGCAGGGCTGGCCGGAGTCCGGCCAGGGCATCTGGGGCAATTGAACTTTCCGTAGATCACGAAGGCGGCGGGTAATCTCCGCCCTTAAGGGGGAGATGGCCGCGTCGCGGCCAGAGGGGGTCGGGCCGACCGGGCTCGACCTCTTGCTGCAATAGAGGTCGGCGCTTCACGCGCGGCGACCCCCTCTGTCGCCTTTGGCGACATCTCCCCCTCAAGGGGGGAGATTACGCAGCTAAATCCTTCGGCCTGATGCAATGCGTCAGCCGGGCGTCGCCGAAGTCGAGGTTCGCCCAATCCTGTTCCACGGTGAAACGGGCGAGTGCCGCCGTCGGGAACTTCGCTTCGATTTTCCGGAATACGTCCGCATCCGATCCGGCGCCGGCCAGCCGTAGCGCGAAATGCTGCAGACCGGGATTGTGGCCGATCACCAGCAGGCTGGTGGCATTTGCCTGCCGCACGCGCGCCAGGATGGCGGCGGCCGCCGCCTCGTAGAGCTGTTCGGCGAATTCCGCCGGCACATGCTTCGGCAGCTCCGCTGAGACCAGCCGCCAAGTGTCGCGCGTGCGCAGCGCCGGCGAGACCAGCGCCAGATCCGGCAGCCAGCCGCGCCGGGCAAGCTCGCGCCCCATCAGCGGCGCCGTCTTCAGCCCGCGACGGGCGAGAGGGCGGTCGAAATCATCGAGCTTGGGATCGTCCCGGCTCGACTTGGCGTGACGCAGCACAAGCAATTGTCTCATCGGCATTGTTCAGGACCAGGGTTGCTGCCCAAACACACATGGGCTCTCAGCTTGATCTCTTCGATGTTGAATTCCACGAACGGGCCGCTTTCCAGCCCTTCTATCCAAGATTTGCGTAGCCGCTCTGCTTCGGCTTGGCGAAGAGCCTGGTTCAGCGGTCCCGGGATAAGCGTCATGCTGTCATTTCCGCTGAGGTGTCTTCAAGGCGTGATCCGCGCCAACTGCTCGAGGTCGCGCTCTTCGCGCAGCGGGTCTGGCGCCATCACCACCGAGCTGGCGTTATCGGCGTCGTCGGCGAAATGGGCGAGCACGGTGTGACCCTTTTCCATGCGAGCCTTGCCTTCCGCGACCAACCCCAGCGCCAGCGGGTAGAGCCGGTGCTCGGCTTTCAGCACCCGTGCGGCGAGCGTATCCTCATTGTCGCCGACCATCACCGGCACGGCGGCCTGGGCGATGATCGGCCCGTCATCCATTTCGGGCGTGACGAAATGCACCGAGCAGCCGTGGATGCGAACGCCGGCGCGCAACGCCCGGGCATGCGTGTCCAGCCCCTTGAAGGCAGGCAGCAGGGCAGGATGGATGTTGAGCATGCGCCCCTGCCATTTCTCCACCAGGCCTCGGCCCAGGATGCGCAGATAGCCGGCGAGCGCCACGATCTCGGCGCCGAAGCCGGCGAGTGCGGCCTCGATCGCGCCGTCATGCGCGTCCTTGCCGGCGTGGTCGGAACGCTGGATGACCTTGGTGGCGATGCCATGCGCCTGGGCGATGCCGAGGCCGGCGGCGTTCGCGCGATCGGAGATGACACCGACGATCGCGGCAGGATAGGCCGGGTCGGCGGCGGCCGCGATCAGCGCGGTCATGTTGGAGCCGCGTCCCGAGATCAGGACGACGGTGCGTTTCTTGATCATAGGCCGATCGAACCCCGATAGATGACGCCGGCGTCGCGGCGCGGCACGATGCGGCCGACCGGCGTCGCCGTCTCGCCGGCCTCCTGCAGCACGGCCGCCACCTGCGCCGCCTGGCCGGAGGCGACCGCCAGGATCATGCCGATGCCGCAGTTGAAGGTGCGCATCATCTCGTCCGGCGCGACGCCGCCGGTCCTGGCCAGCCACGAGAAAACCGGCGGCACGTCGATCGCCTCGAGGTCGAGCTCGGCGGAGAAATCCTTCGGCAGCACACGCGGAATGTTTTCCGGAAAACCGCCGCCGGTAATGTGAGCGAGCGCCTTGATGCCATGCGTGTTGCGGATCGCTTTCAGGATCGATTTGACATAAATGCGCGTCGGCTCGAGCAGCGCCTCGGCAAGGCTCAACTCATCGTTGAATGGCGCCGGGTCGTTCCAGGCAAGGCCGCTCGTCGCAACGATGCGGCGCACCAGCGAAAAGCCGTTGGAATGCAGGCCCGAGGAGGCAAGGCCCAAAAGCACGTCGCCCTCGACGATATCGTCGGTGGGCAGCAACTGGCCGCGTTCGGCGGCGCCCACGGCAAAACCGGCGAGGTCGTAATCCTTGTCCTGGTACATGCCGGGCATTTCGGCCGTCTCGCCGCCGATCAGCGCGCAGCCGGCCTGCCGGCAGCCCTGCGCGATGCCGCCAACGATCGCCGCCCCCTGGTCGGGGTCGAGCTTGCCGGTAGCGAAATAGTCGAGGAAGAACAGCGGCTCGGCGCCCTGCACGACGATGTCGTTGACGCACATGGCGACAAGGTCGATGCCGATCGTGTCGTGTTTTCCCGCCTCGATGGCGATCTTCAGCTTGGTGCCGACGCCGTCATTGGCGGCGACCAGCACCGGGTCGGTGAAGCCGGCGGCCTTGAGATCGAACAGGCCGCCGAAGCCGCCGATCTCGCCGTCGGCGCCCGACCGGCGCGTAGCGCGCACCAGCGGCTTGATCTTCTCGACCATCAGGTTGCCGGCATCGATATCGACGCCCGCTTGCGCATAGGTGAGCCCGTTCTTGCGCTTGGCCGTATCGCCCTTGCTCATATCCGGCTCGTTCCTGTTTCCCTTGCGGGCTCTTCGCATGAATGATTTCGAGGAGCAAGGCGCGTGAGAGCCAATCTCCCCCCTTGAGGGGGAGATGTCGCCGAAGGCGACAGAGGGGGGCGCCTCGCGTGGAGCGCCAGCGGCTTGCGGCGGACGGCGTCGGCGATTTATGTGAGATGACCCCCTCTGGCCTGCCGGCCATCTCCCCCCTCGAGGGCCCTCAAGGGGGGAGATCGGCAGCTCCTCCCTTGCGCGCCCCTCCCATCTCCGTCATCTATTTCCCAACAAAGGCCACGACGGGATATCACGTGACCATCCCCAACATGATCACCATCATGCGGCTGCTGCTGGTGCCCGCCGTGGTGCTGGCGATGCTCGACACGCGGTGGGACTGGGCCTTTGCCGGCTTCGTCATCGCCGGCGTTTCCGACGGCGTCGACGGCTTCATCGCCCGCCGCTGGAACCAGTCCTCGCGCCTCGGCGCCTATCTCGACCCGATCGCCGACAAGCTTTTGCTGGTTTCGGTGTTCGTAGTGCTCGGATTCGCCCGCGAGCTGCCGCTGTGGCTGGTGGTGACCATGGTCTCGCGTGACGCGCTGATCGTCTGCGCCGTGCTTTTGTCCAGCGTCATGGCGCATCCGGTCGAAATGAAGCCGCTCTTTGTGTCGAAGGCCAACACTGCCGTGCAGATCGTGCTGGCGGCGCTCGTGCTGGGCGAACTTGCCTTCGCCGTCCATCTCGGTCAGGCCAGGCCGGCGCTCATATTGCTGTCCGGGGCCTTGACCGTGGCTTCGGCCGCAGCCTATCTCGTGACCTGGCTGAGGCATATGAGCGGCAATGGCGAAGGCTCCACGACGGGCACCTGACGACAAGGCACCTGACGACGCGGCCATTGTTGCGGCGGCCGAAATCGCGGTCGCGCAGACCGCGGCCTCCGCCGCGTTCCGCCGCCAGATATTCTTCTGGCTGGGCACGGCCGTCCTGCTGGCGCTGTTCCTCTACCTCTTCTCCGGCATCCTTCTGCCTTTCGTCGCCGGCATGGTGCTGGCCTATTTCCTCGATCCGGTCGCCGATCGGCTGCAGCGGCTCGGCCTCTCCAGGCTGATGGCCACGGTGGTCATCCTGATTGCCTTCATCGTGGTGGTGGTGCTGGCCTTCGTCATCCTGGTGCCGGTGCTGGCGACGCAGATGGCCGATTTCGCCCGCAAGCTGCCCGAATACCTGACCCGCCTGCAGTCGCTGCTCACCAGCTTCGACCCGAAATGGCTGGAGCAGCGCTTCGGCGTCAACGCCGGCAGCCTGCGCGAGGGGCTGAATTCATTGCTCACCACCGGCTTTGGCCTGTTGACCACCGTCTTCACCTCGATCTGGAGCTCGGGCGTGGCGCTGGTCTCGGTGGTTAGCCTCTTCGTCGTCACCCCGGTCGTTGCCTTCTACATGCTGCTCGACTGGGATCGCATGGTGGCCATCGTCGACAGCTGGGTGCCGCGCGACTATGTCGAGACGGTGCGCGCGCTCGCCCGCGACATCAACACTGCCACCGCCGGCTTCGTGCGCGGCCAAGGCACGCTGTGCCTGGTGCTTGGCGTCATGTACGCCACCGGTCTTTCCTTCACAGGATTGAATTTCGCCATCCTCATCGGCTTCTTCGCCGGGCTGATCTCCTTCATCCCCTATGTCGGCTCGCTGACCGGGCTGGTGCTCGCCATCGGCGTCGCCTTCGTCCAGTTCTGGCCGGACTGGACCATGGTCGTGGCGGTGGCCTGCGTGTTCTTCGTCGGCCAGTTCATCGAGGGCAACATCCTGCAGCCGAGGCTGGTCGGCAAAAGCGTCGGCCTGCATCCGGTGTGGCTGATGTTCTCATTGTTTGCCTTCGGCGCGCTTTTCGGCTTTGTCGGACTGCTGATCGCGGTACCGGCCTCCGCCGCGATCGCCGTGCTGGTACGCTTTGCCATTGCCCGCTACCTCGAATCGCCGCTCTACAAGGGCCACGCCACCGAGCCAGTGCGCCCGCTGCCCGCGAACCGCGGCGGTGGTCACAGCACGCGTGGCTGAGATGGCCGCCCAGCAAACCGATCCGCCGCGCCAGCTGCCGCTCGATCTCGGTCACGGCACAGGCTATTCGCGCGACGAGCTCGTCGTCTCCGGCGCCAACGCCCAGGCCGCGGCACTGGTCGATCGCTGGCCGGACTGGCCCTCGCCCGTGGTCGTGCTGGCCGGCCCGGCAGGGTCGGGCAAGACGCATCTCGGCCGGATCTGGCTGGCGAAGGCACATGCGGTCGCCATCGATGCCGGCAGCATCGGCGCCCACATCGCCGGCCTCGGCGCCAGCCCGGCGCTCATCGACGACATCGACAAGGAGCCGATCGACGAAGCGGGCCTGTTCCACCTGATCAACGCTGTTCGCGCCGTCGGCTCGACGCTTCTGTTGACGGCACGGCGCTTTCCCGCCGCCTGGCGGGTGGCGCTCCCCGATCTCATCTCGCGGCTGAAGGCGGCGGCGACGGTCGAGATCCATGAGCCGGACGACCTGCTTCTGGCCGGCGTCATCACGAAACTCTTCGCCGACCGCCAGGTCGAGGTCGAGCCGCATGTCGTTCAATATCTGGTCAGGCGCATCGAGCGCTCGCTGGCCACCGCCATGCGTGTTGTCGCACGACTCGATAGGGCAGCGCTGGAGCGCAAGACCCCAATCACCCGCGCGCTCGCCGCCGAAACCGTCAGCGCTATGGACGAAGGGCAGGGCGAGTTCGATATCTAACGCGTGCGTCGTAGCCTTGAGGCCGCTCGGGGTGTTATCGCTGAGAACGCGCGGAAGGAACATGCCGGCCATCGCCGTTCGAAGTTTATTGGAAGAAACGCAGCGCGCTTTGCGCGTGCGAGCCGCCGCGCACAATCGCAGCATGGAAGCAGAAATCCGTGCCATTCTTGAAGATGCTGTTCGGTCGGAGCAATGCGCGAAGCTTGGCTCGTTGCTGTGCGCCATCGCAAGCCGCGCCGGCGTGACAGATCAAGACGTCCAGGTACTGGAACAGATACTGGCCTCGAACGTCCGAAAGCGGTGAAAGCTACGCTTTAGCCGGGCACTGTCCCATTTCGGGACCATCCCACTGGCATCCGCCTTGCATATCCCGGTATGCCGGTTGATCCCGGCCCCGGTCGCGTTCCAGATCGGGTTGTAGGCTCGCCGGGCTTTGAGAGTGTTGGGGTTCTCGCCCGGCGAGTTTACCGTTCTTTCCGGACCGTATTGAAATGACAATTGGCGCCCAATTTCGGCGACCGTTTCGCCTATGGATGGCAAAGGACCATGGCTGCCGGCTGCTTCATGCCGTCGACGATTTTCCGAGGATCGACATCGAAAGTGCGCTCTGAGATATACCGCGCTTGCCTGGGCGCGGCCTGTGGTCATGCAGGATGAACGGCCTTTGGCGGCTTGCTTGCCAAACCAGTTACTTTTTCAGCGATCTCGTCCAAGGTCGCCATCAATCTGGTGATCTGCGGCAGGGTGGTGATCAACTCCGGACCGTACCGCGTCACCAGATACTCCCGGCTACCTGTCAATCCAGCCAAGTGCTCCGCAGTGCGCCTCCGCAAGACCAAACCCGAGGCGGTTGCCTTTGCAGCGCGTGCCGCAAAGTCATGCTGCAGACTTCGAATAGACTTGGCATCGGCGCCGACGAGCAACAGGTGTGCGTTGAGGTAAAGCTCAATGGCATGAAGGGCATTGAAGCGGCACGGCACCAGTGAAAGTGGCTTGCCCTTGCGCCCACTGTCCTTCAGGCGGTCGGCAGCACTTCTGAACTCGCTTGCGAGCCGAAGTATCTCAACCGCTGTTGCCCCTTCGCCAGGGTAGGACGTGTTCATTCTGTTGGCGCAGCCCCACGCCATGACCAATGCTTCAAGATGACTTGCCTTCTGGGCCAACGTCAAGGGCGTGCAGCGCCGTTGCTCGCCGCTATCGATATCGCGAGGAAATCCGCCCAGCTTGCAGGTGATCGAGTGAGCGACCCGAGACATAGGTGACGATTTGTACCGGACACATGGGTAACACTTTTGGCTTTTGGCCGGAGGTGTTGATGCCGTGGAGAGAGTGTTCGGTGATGGAGGAACGTCTACGTTTTGTCGCCCGCCTTCTGGATGGCGAAGGCATGAGCGAAGTGTGTCGGGAGTTCGGGATTTCCCGCAAGACCGGCTACAAGATCTTCGGCCGCTATAGGGAGGAAGGGCTCGAAGCCCTATGCGACCGCTCGCGCCGGCCGGTCCGCTACGCCAACCAGCTGCCCGACCCGGTCGAGCGGCTGATCGTCGAGGCCCAAGCGCGACAAGCCGCATTGGGGCGCCCGCAAGATCAGAGAGCTCCTGGTGCGCAAGCTGGCCGGGGACGTGCGTATTCCCGCCAAGAGCACGGTGCACGCGGTGCTCGACCGTCACGGCCTTGTGAGCCAGGCCCGCAAGAGGAACCGGGCGAACAAGGCCGAGGGCACGCCGCTCTCGCAGGCTGTCCAGCCCAATGACCTGTGGTGCGCCGACTTCAAGGGCGAGTTCAAGCTCGGCGACGGCCGCTACTGTTACCCCCTGACGGTCACCGATCAGGCCTCGCGCTACCTGCTTCTCGCCGAAGCGCTTGAAGCGACAAAGGAAGCTCCGGTCATCGAGGCCTTCGTCCGGCTCTTCAAGGAACGCGGCCTGCCGCATGCCATCCGCTCCGACAACGGCGTCCCCTTCGCTCCCCCAACGGCCTCTACAACCTCTCGAGGCTCTCCGTCTGGTGGCTGCGGCTGGGGATCGCGATCGAGCGCATCAGGCCCGGTCATCCGCAGCAGAACGGCCGCCACGAGCGCATGCACCGCACCTTGAAGCAGGAGACCACGCGGCCGCCGGGCATGAATGCCCTCCAGCAGCAGGCCAGGTTCGACGCTTTCATCAGCGAATTCAATGAGGAACGGCCCCACGAAGCCATCGCCATGAAGGTGCCGGCCGAACTCTATAGCCCCTCGTCACGGCCCTATGATGGCCTGCCGGAGCTGACCTATCCCTTCCATGACAAGGACACCATGGTCACCGCCTGCGGCCGCATCTGCATGATGAGGAAGAAGATCAACGTCTCGACCGTGCTCGCCGGTCAGAGGCTCGGAATCAAGGAAGTCGACGACGGCATTTGGCTCGTCAGCTTCATGCATTATGATCTGGGATATGTCGACCTGGAGCAGAGGACCTTGCAGACCATCGACAATCCGTTCGGCACGAGATTGTCACCCATGTCTTAGGTACGAACTGTTACCTATGTCTCCGGGCCGTACAGAGAAAGATTGGTCGGAGTGGAGAGATTCGAACTCCCGACCCTCTGGTCCCAAACCAGATGCGCTACCAGGCTGCGCTACACTCCGACGCCTCGCGGCGTATAGGGTTCCGAGTGGCGAAAGGCAACCCGTGAAACGAGAAAATCGGCGTGCCGACGATTCAAAGACTAGGAAAAGTGTGAAGCGGTTTTCCGTTCGGAATTGCGTCAAAACAAAGAGATAGAGCGGTTCAGCGTTTCCGTGAAACGATGAAACGGTCTAGGCGGCTCTACCGCTTCTGCCTGGCAATTTTGCTGGCGATCGCGGCAGCCTGGATGCGGGCATTGGCGAAGCAGCCGCGGATGCTCGGCCGCATGCCGGTGAACCAGAGGCCGGGCAGCTTCGGGTCGCCGGCGGCGCCGTTGAACAGCGGCACGCCCCTGGCGTCGAGCACGCCGAGCTTGCCCAGCATCGTCTCCAGCCCGGTGCGGTAGCCGGTCGCGGCGATCACGATGTCGGGCGAAATCGCTTGGCCGTTGTCCAGGATGACGCCGTCAGGGCTGAATTCCCGGACTTGCGGCACGACGACGATGCGGCCTGCCTTGATCGCGTCGACCGCGCCGTCGTCTGCGGCGATCGCGGTGTAGTCCGAGCCGAGGCGGCTGGCGCCGCCCGACGGGGGCGCGGGCAGGCCGTACTTCCTGAGATCGCCGAAGACCAGGCGCTGCGTTGCCGCCATCGCCCAATCGGCCAGTCGGACCGGCAGGCTCGCCATCAGCGGCGACAAACGGTGCACCGCGATCTTGCCTATGCGCTTGGGCAGCAGCGAGGGGCCGTTGCGCGCCGAAAGCCAGATCTGCCCGGTCTCGGCCCGGGAAAGATGATTGAGCGCGTCGAAGCCGGAATTTCCGGCGCCGACCACCAGCACCTTTTTCCCGACATAGTCGTTCGCCCGGCCGAAATCGGCCGAATGGATGATCCGGCCTGAAAAATCCTTCATGCCGTTCCATGCCGGAATGAAAGGCTGGCGGTCGCGGCCGGTGGCAATCACCACATGGCGCGCGGCGCGCGGCCCGGCGCTTGTCCGCACCAGCCAGTGGTCGCCGCGAAACTCGACGTCCTCAACGGCGGCGCCAAAGGTGATCGGCAATCGGTGCGTCTCGGCGAAGTCGTTGAAGAGGCGGATGACGGCGGTTCGGTGTGGAAAAGCGGGCGTGCCGGCTGGAAAGGAAACGCCCGGCAGCGACGACAGTTCGCGATGCGTGTTGAGATGCAAATTGTCGTGGCGGCGGTGCCAGGGTTCGGCCAGCCGCTGTTCCCGCTCCAGGACCTCGGTGGCGATGCCGGCCTTGATCAGCGCATGCGCGGCGCTGAGCCCGGCGGCGCCAGCGCCAATCACGATCGCGCCGTCGAGAACCGCCGGCTCGCCGGTCCAGCCCGGCGCGATTTCCGCTTCCATGCCCATTTTTGTCTTTGTCGCCGTCATGGCCTCAGATGTCGCGGCCCAATGTCATGGCCCCCACACATGTCATGGCCCCAGATGTCACGACACTGTATCCGACATATGCCGCTCGCAAGGCATTGGGAAGACGCAGAGGTTGCAAAGGCCCCGGCATTGTGTCGCGGTCAGGGAAAGCCGGTGTTGTCAGCCGTTCGCCGGATCGGCGTGACGATGCACCAGCTTGAAGCCGCCGTCCTCCAGCCGGAACACCTCCGTCACCCGCAAGGTCATCTCGGCTGGCTGGCCGTTCCTGCCCATGCGCGCCTTGGCATGCTGCAGCCCGGTCCAGAACGCCAGTTCGCCGCTTGCCGAGGCCTGCAGCACTTCCAGATCGGTGCTGCCGCCTTCATGGAAGCTGGCGGCGTCGCGCTCGTAGCGGCCGGCAACCACCTCGGCGCCTTCCAGGTGATCGCCGCGCGGCGAGAAGAAAGTCGCCGGGTCCGCATGCGTGACGATCGCCTTCAGCGACGTCGCATCGCCATTGACATAATCTTCGGCGATCTTCTCGCGCTGCTTCATGAAGGCGTCGAAGGAGGAGCCGCCCGGCCGCACGGTTCGGATCCATATCTCCAGCGCGCCCATGAAATTTTCCAGGAAGGCGGCGGTGTCGCTGTTCTTCACCGCGCCATTGTCGTCGAGCAGGTCGGCGACATTGCCGATATAGGCCTCCGGCTGCTGCATCACCGGCATATCGAGGAAGACGAAAGTCTGCCTGAGCGCCTGGTTGGACCCTAAGGCGCCGATCTTGCTCGGGCTGACGCTGACGACGCCGGCGGGCAGGCCTTTGAAGACGTTCTTGCCATAAGGACGCGAGCCGACATCGAGCGCGTTCTTCAGGCCGCCTGGGATCGAGCGGTTGTATTCCGGCGTCACGAACAGCACCGCGTCGCACTCCCTGATTGCGGCGCGGAACGCCGACCAGGCGGCGGGTGGCGTATCGCCGTCCAGATCTTCGTTATAAAGGGGCAAATCGCCGATCTCGATGAAGCGGCAACGCAGCGAATCCGGCGCGCGGGCGGCCAGCGCCTTGGCGATCTTGCGGCTGAAGGATTGGGCGCGCAGGCTGCCGACAAGGACGGCGAGCTGGAAGATGGGGTTTTCGGCTGTCTTGGTCATGGCGGACTGTCCAGGCTTGGTGACGATGGATGGCGACGCTTCACCGGGAAGCGTGCTCGGCCGCCTTGCAAGCCGTAAGCAAAGACGAAAGCGGCCGGCTGATCGCCTGACTTCCAGTTAATGTCCGGGCCGATGCGAGGTTCCGCTCGTCCGGTCCGCCCGTCCGCTTGCTTGGCCGCTTGCGGTCTTGCCGCCGGCGCGGTTGCACAGTATTGACGAGTTGGCGCGAGCCTCCGCAGCCCGCAAGCGGGTTTTGGAGGGCAGGCGCCGGTGAAGGGGTGCCCGCCGGCTTCGGCCGCGGGGCAGCAACGAGGTGGTCATGTCCGCGCGTATTTTCAGCCCAGCCAAAACCGCGATGCAGTCCGGCAAGGCCAAGACCGGCCATTGGGTGCTGGAGTTCGATCCCGCCCAGCGCAAGAAGATCGACCCGTTGATGGGCTACACCACCTCGGGCGACATGCTGAGCCAGATCAGGCTGACCTTCGACACCAGGGAAGAGGCGGTCGCCTATGCCGAGAAGCAGGGTATCGCCTTCCGCGTCGAGGAGCCCAAGGAAACCAAGCGCCGGCAGATTTCCTATTCGGACAATTTCCGCTATGACCGCCGGACGCCCTGGACGCATTGACCGACGCGCCCGGGCGCTACTTGGCGGACATCACATCAGCCGGCATGGCCGGCCAGCGGTCCCGTAGCTCAGCTGGATAGAGCACCGGCCTTCTAAGCCGATGGTCGCAGGTTCGAATCCTGCCGGGATCGCCAAGTTCCATTTGTACGGCCCGGAGACATAGGTAACAGTTCGTACCTAAGACATGGGTGACAATCTCGTGCCGAACGGATTGTCGATGGTCTGCAAGGTCCTCTGCTCCAGGTCGATATATCCCAGATCATAATGCATGAAGCTGACGAGCCAAATGCCGTCGTCGACTTCCTTGATTCCGAGCCTCTGACCGGCGAGCACGGTCGAGACGTTGATCTTCTTCCTCATCATGCAGATGCGGCCGCAGGCGGTGACCATGGTGTCCTTGTCATGGAAGGGGTAGGTCAGCTCCGGCAGGCCATCATAGGGCCGTGACGAGGGGCTATAGAGTTCGGCCGGCACCTTCATGGCGATGGCTTCGTGGGGCCGTTCCTCATTGAATTCGCTGATGAAAGCGTCGAACCTGGCCTGCTGCTGGAGGGCATTCATGCCCGGCGGCCGCGTGGTCTCCTGCTTCAAGGTGCGGTGCATGCGCTCGTGGCGGCCGTTCTGCTGCGGATGACCGGGCCTGATGCGCTCGATCGCGATCCCCAGCCGCAGCCACCAGACGGAGAGCCTCGAGAGGTTGTAGAGGCCGTTGGGGGAAGCGAAGGGGACGCCGTTGTCGGAGCGGATGGCATGCGGCAGGCCGCGTTCCTTGAAGAGCCGGACGAAGGCCTCGATGACCGGAGCTTCCTTTGTCGCTTCAAGCGCTTCGGCGAGAAGCAGGTAGCGCGAGGCCTGATCGGTGACCGTCAGGGGGTAACAGTAGCGGCCGTCGCCGAGCTTGAACTCGCCCTTGAAGTCGGCGCACCACAGGTCATTGGGCTGGACAGCCTGCGAGAGCGGCGTGCCCTCGGCCTTGTTCGCCCGGTTCCTCTTGCGGGCCTGGCTCACAAGGCCGTGACGGTCGAGCACCGCGTGCACCGTGCTCTTGGCGGGAATACGCACGTCCCCGGCCAGCTTGCGCACCAGGAGCTCTCTGATCTTGCGGGCGCCCCAATGCGGCTTGTCGCGCTTGGCCTCGACGACCAGCCGCTCGACCGGGTCGGGCAGCTGGTTGGCTAGCGGACCGGCCGGCGCGAGCGGTCGCATAGGGCTTCGAGCCCTTCCTCCCTATAGCGGCCGAAGATCTTGTAGCCGGTCTTGCGGGAAATCCCGAACTCCCGACACACTTCGCTCATGCCTTCGCCATCCAGAAGGCGGGCGACAAAACGTAGACGTTCCTCCATCACCGAACACTCTCTCCACGGCATCAACACCTCCGGCCAAAAGCCAAAAGTGTTACCCATGTGTCCGGTACAAATCGTCACCTATGTCTCGGGTCGCTCGATTTTCTATCAATGATTCCAATTGGCTATCGTCTGAATTACTAACTCGTCTGATTGGTTAGGCAAATTGGGAACCTTGATCGCATCGAAACTGCCTTCAAGTTTCGCCGTTGCTTGCACCGAAAGCAGCTTGCGGCCATTCAAGCCCCGTGCGGCTGCGATTGCGCCGGCGCGCATTGGTTGATCATGGGATTTCCTTTGGGAGTTTGGTCGAAGACGCTAACGGGGCTGTGTTGTTGTGTAAAAAATGCCAGATAGGATTATAGCTGTGACATCCCATTGGAGGAGCAGGTGAAGCCTGTTGCCGTTGATTTAGCTCAGAACAAACTTGCCTTAGCTCAGCAAAGCTGCGCGAGACTACAGCATGCCACTAACTATGAAGAAGCAGAGCTCGCGTGGGGTGAATTCATAGTTGCAGCAGGCACCGTATATTCCAAGCTGGAGCAGGGCGCAAAAGGTGTCGGTAAGAGCGAGGCATGGTTTGGTCGAAAGAAACGCGAGCGAAAAACCGATCCTTTACTCAAGTATCTCCATTTTGCCCGAAATAGCGATCAGCATGGTATAGAACATATCACTCATAGGAACGTCCCCACGATTGATGGTAAGCCGTTAGGTTTTTTGCCGGAGCATTTCGGCAAAGAGATTCCTTTGAGGGTCCAGAAGGTCGATCCGGCTACTAACGAGCCTATTGGGCAGATCGCAGACGCGACGCTTCGCGGCCCCAATATTGTTTTGCGGATCGTCACAAATCAGATGTTTGGCGACTACTGTGACGTTCCGATCGAACACAAGGGCAAAGCCATTACTGATCCGACACCGCAGCACATTGCGGAACTTGGCTTAGAGTATCTGAGTACAATGGTCTCTGAGGCGCGGGGCCTAATTACTGCAAGCACATAGCGAGGTAGACACTGGTGACTAGGTTTCTTGTTGACTGCCAAGCATATGCTCTCTAGCACAATAGATGCCCGCTTCCACTATCTCTAGCGTGATTGTCAAACCAGGAACCTGCCCATCGCTTCTTGTTTCGACTATCTACGTGCTTTTCATGTGCACCCGCCACCACCTGACCGGCAGCGCCACTTCGTTTCCTATCCACAGCCGGATACTGAAGCAGCCCGAGCCTGTCGACAATGGCGGCAGGCCGGGCGGCGTCACCGTTGGCAACGACGTCTGGATCGGCCACGGCGCCATCATGTTGCCAGGGGTGGCGATCGGTGACGGCGCGGTCGTCGGCGCCGGGGCCGTGGTGACGAAGGACGTGCCGCCCTATGCGATCGTCGTCGGCTCTCCGGCCAAGGTGATTCGATACCGATTTTCTGAAGACGTCGTCGCAAAGCTGCTGGCAATCCAGTGGTGGCAGTGGGACGACGAGAAGGTCAAAAGCGAGGCCGGCACACTCACCGGCCGCATCGAGGCTTTCATCGAAAGGCGTTTTGTGGCAGGCACCGCGACGACATAGGGTGCAATAGACAGCAGAAATGATGAAGTCTTGTTTCTTCCTGGCCGCGGATGCGAAATACTTTCCATATGCCTGCCTGGCGGCGCGCCGGATTCTGGATGTTTCGCGACAAGTAACGCCAGGCTTCATCATGCATATCGGGGCGAGCGAGAGCGATATCGCCGTTGCCGGGCGCTTGCTGGATGATCGCATCCGGATCGTCGACGTGACGGCCTTTATGGCCGGCTCCGGCTACCGCTTTCGGCCGGGAAGCGCTGCAACCTTCATCCGGCTCTTCGCCGATCTGTTTCCCGAGTTTGCCGCCTATGACCGCATCGCGCATATCGACTGCGACGTCCTGTTCAATCGCGACATCGCCGGCCTGGTAGACCAGCCGATCCACGCGCCGCTGTTGGCGGCGCATGACGATTACATGTATTTCCGGCCAGGCTATCGGAAAGACATGTCGATGCAGCCGGGAGCGCCTTATTTCAACGCCGGCATCATCGTCTTCAACATGCCGCCGGTGCGCGAGCAGGATCTGTTGAAGCAGGCGCGTAAACTCGCCGTCGACGGGCAGATGAACGACCAGAATGCGCTCAACGTCGTCTTCGAGCGCAAATGGCAGACGATGCACCCGAACTGGAACCTGCAATCGCTTGGCACGAGGGAGTTTCGCTTCTCGCAGGCCTGGGCCAGGCATTTCGCAGGCGGCAAGCCGTGGGGCAATCAGGTCGGGGTTGAGCTCGAAGCGCTCAGCGTCTGGCGCGATCTGGCCAAGGGTACGCCGTGGGGCAAACCGTTTGAGCAGCGCGTACCGTTCGAACGCGGCGTGATGAAGCGCTTCCTCCGCCGGTTCGACGCCGTCGCCGGCCTCTTCGGCAGGGACGTTCACCGTCGCCGCGCCCGCTATGACGGCGACAAGATGCACCGGATCTATGCCAAGCATGCCGATGACGGGGCGATGGCCGTCCAGTTCCCGGAAGTGCTTGGCGGGTTTGGCTGATTGGATGCCAGAGCGGGTTTCACGGAAACGATGCCCCGCTCTGTCTTGTCTTGACGCATTCCGGACGGAAAACCGTTTCACCTTTCCTGGAATTGCTCCGGCGGGCCGGGCAGGCGACAGCCTGTGGATAGTAACTGCCCGTTCACCATGGTGCGGCCTTCGCCTTGAGGGCTGGCGCCCGACTCGCCGAAATGAAGATGCCTGAACCCAACAGGCACCCAAAGCCCCGGCGGCCGGCGTTTTCATGTAACCCGCTAGATGCGTTATGAATGCCCTCTAGAGTATGCGCCGGCCGCCGCTTGGCGCGGGCTTGGTCAAAATTCAAGCCCGCCTCGGCAATGGAAAACCGGGGCGCGCCTGGCATGGCATCCTTTAGTCGGGGCACCATGGGGTGCAAGCCAAACTGGCTCACCGTTTTAGGGAACGATGAACCGTCTAAGTCCTCATTTTCACGCAATTCCGGGCGAAAAAAGCCGTTTCAGCTTCTCCCGCAATTGCCCTAGCCAAGCAGGCCTGCGGCTTTCGCCGCCTTGCGCAATGTCTTGCGCGCCTCGACCGGGCTTCTCAGGCCGTCGAGCGCGTCGCGGCAAACGCGGGTGGCCGACCGCCAGGCACGGTCGCGTGCCCGTCGGGGCCAGCGTTGGTCCAGGCATTCCATGGCTTCGAAGCAGCTTGACACCTTGCGGCTTCCGTTTGGTTGGAAATCGATTACGACCGGTTCGGAAAACCAGACGTCATTCATTACGTCCTCCATTCTTATGGTCGTTTTTTGAGCAAGCAATCGGCGCCGGCTGGCGCCCGATGCGATGCGGGTCCGCTGCGGAACCCCGCGCATTAACCATCGATCGCCGATTAGGTTCCGAAGATTTTTGGGGCTCTTTTGATGATGCAAAAAAGGCCGCCCCAGTGCTCGCAGAGGCGCTAGCGGGCCTGCCATGTCCAGCGGATATCGCAGCGACTGACGTCACGTCGATGGATTTGTTCGGGGCATCAAAGATCGAAGTGTTCAGCTCATTCCACCAGCACATGCGCCTCGCGCGCGGCGCTGACGAAGGCGTCCCTGGCATTGTCGGCCGGGACATCGCCGCTCATCGCCCGGCGACAGCTGCGCACGGCCGCGCCATGCAGCGCGCTGCCGGCGCCGCGCCATTGGCCGGTCAGCAGCTCGACGGCCTGCTGCGCGTTGGAGACATGACGAATCGAGCCTGCTATGCCGACAGCGACCTCGACCGGCTTGGAGAACCATCCCTGGACCATCGCGAAACCCCTGAATGCGTTGGGTCAGAAACGCGCAACTGCCCGGGAGGTTTCATCGCAATATTTCAACAGGATGTGAGCAAAAACCCGTGGCTTCGGCAACATGCCTGCCCCGGCGCTATCGCCCAAGCGGCTTGCGGGATAGTTCGAGCAGTTCCGCCTCGTCGGTGATGCCGGCCATATAGTTCGCGATGATGCGGGAGGCCCGCGCTTCCTTCTGCTCTTCGGTTTCGCCGGCGACGCGGCCGGCCTCAAAAACGCGGCCGAGTCTGGCCGTTTCCTCCGGCGTGAACGTGTTTCGTGCAATCGACGCGATGGACATGGGTTCCTCCTCGAGCCCTTATGTCCCCCTTGTAATCCGGCTAATATTAGCACGGCTTCGGGTTCGAACGTGAGTCCTTGCGAAAGTCGTGACGATGCGCGTTTCGCCAGCACCTTGGCTGACAGGTCTCCATGCCTCTGGCCCGCAACTTCGCCGCTTGCTTGCCGGCCTCGTTATATTCTTGCTGAAACAGCGCGGCACTGATACTCATTAGCGGCGCGGAATTATTCCGAGTCTGCGCCGGCTTACGCTGCGCAACAACGCGGCGCAGCTGTCCGAGGCCAAAATCCCGACGTGGTGGCAACCGGGTTACGGAGGGATTTCGGTCGAACAAAGAAACAGAGCAGGTTCCGATTCCATGTCGGGGCCGGCCCGCCAAACGCTCTGAGAACTCCGATGCCACTGCCCCCTGGCGCTCGGAGGAGCATGAACATGGGGAAACCAATGGTGACGAAGAAACTTACTGCCAACGCAGAAAGCGCTGCGGCCTTTCTTGCGGTGATGGGCAACGAGAAGCGTCTGCTCATCATGAACTATCTGGCCGAGGGTGAACTGTCCGTCGGCACGCTCGCCGACAAGGTTGAGCTCAGCCAGTCAGCGCTTTCGCAACACCTGGCCAAACTGCGCAGGTTTGGCCTGGTCGACACCCGCCGCGACCGTCAGATGGTCTACTACTCCTGCAAGTCGTCCGCGGCGCGCGAACTTCTCGCTCTGCTCGACGGCCTGCTGGACATGGACAAGCCACTTGCCGGGCCGGCGCGGCAGGCTCTCGTCGAGAGAATGCGCCGTCCAGAGGCCGCCTGAAGCGGCCGGCCGCGACACAGGCGAGGCCGGGGGGCCTTCGCCTGCCGCGGCGCCTCGACAGGCGCGAAATTCCAACAGTTGCAAACGGGCCCGCACGGCGGCGCCCGGAGTATCGGCTGGCCGATCGGCCGAAACATGAAAGATCCATAATCTGACTTACGAATTCGTAACTTAGCGGCCACAACTCCGCCAGGAATGCACTGGAGACAGAGGCGCCTGCCAAATGGAGCCGCTCGGAATGGCCGTTATCAGCACCTATACCTCCAGCCAGAAATTGTTGCATTGGGCGCTCTTTGCGCTTGTTATTTTGCTATACGCGCTGACCTATGGCGAAGACTTGTTGCCGCGCGGTGATCCAACAGTGGACGCCATCTGGCGACTGCATATTTCCTTCGGCCTTCTGCTGGCCGCACTCGTCCTTTGGCGGGTTACGCTGCGCGGCATCAGGGGCGCACCGAACTTTCCGCCGGGGATGACCGGTTTGGAACGGGCGGCTGCGAAGGCGGGCCACTTCATCCTCTATGCGCTGCTGATCGCGATTCCCATCCTCGGCATCCTTCTGACCTGGTTCAGGGGCGACGCGCTAAGCTTCTTCGGCCTCTTTACGATCCCGGCCCCGTTCGCCCCGGACCGGGCGACCGCCCGGACCATTCGCGAGCTTCATTCCCTGTGCGCCAATGGCATACTGATCGCGGCTGGCCTACATGCCCTGGCGGCGCTCTATCACCACTTCGTTCGCCGCGACGCGATCTTGGCCAGGATGCTTCCCGGGAATCGCGCCGGCTAAGGCATGTCGCGTGAAGAAGATTCACGCGATATGCCTTAGGTCTTGATTTCTGGCATGTCTTTCGAAACCGCTGCACACTTTCGGGAGACATGCTCTGGTTTGCCCGAACTTGGCGGCTGTGGGACGGGCCGATCGCTATCGTGCCGGTACCGGCCGATATGCCTCATCACGTTTGGTTGATGGACGCGGCACGGACGATGCCGCCGACGCCCGCAAGCCAGGGAAAACGCAACGCTTTGGTCGATGGGCGCTCCGGCCGATGGGACCGAACTTTACGGATTTGTAAATCGCCAGCGTGGCCGCGATTGGCTAAATTCGCTGCCGATCCACCCCCCGGATCACGTGACGGCCGAAACGTCCACTTTGGCCTCGCACGAGGCCCGCCGCTCCCGGCGGGCCTTTTCTTTTCAGGCCGAGCTTACGGCACGGGGCGCCGCGTAATCACGCTGCGTGCCGCCAGCACCAGCACGGTGATGATGATCAGGATCACCGAAAGGGCGGCGATCGCCGGATCGATGTTGTCGCGCAGCCCCATCCACATCAGCCTCGGCAGCGTGATGGCGTTGACCGAGGTGATGAACAGTGTGACGCCGATCTCCTCCCAGGACAGCACGAAGGAGAGGAGCGCCGCGGTGACGATGCCGAACTTGATGTTGGGCATGATGATGCGCGTAGCGCGCTCCCATACGCCGGCGCCGAGCCCGCGCGCGGCAAGGTCGATGCGGCGGTCGAGCTGGCTGAGCGAGACCAGGATCAGCACCGTGGCGAAAGGCACGGTCATTACCGAATGCGCCATGGCAACACCGAGCCAGGTGTCGTAGCCGAAAAAGGACGAGATGCCGGAGATCGAGGTCAGCAGGAAATAGAGCGTCACCGCCGACACCACCGGCGGCACCACCATCGGCAGCAGCACGAAGCCGACGAGCGCGGCGGTGAAGCGCGGCTGGAACATCCACACGCCCAGGCTGAACGACAGCGCCAGCACGGTCGAAAGGGCGCTGCTGACGATGCCGATCCTGATCGACAGCAGGATCGATTGGATCCAGCGCGGATCCTCGATCAGCGAGCGGTAGTGGCGCAGCGACAGTTCACCCGTCGGCATCGCCAGCATCCGGCTCGGCGTCAGCGATACCGGGACGACCGCCAGCAGCGGCAGCAGCAGGAACAGCGCCACCAGGACGGCGAGGATCAGCGAGACTGGGCCGGGACGGTAGGTTGGCATGGCGCTACACCAGCTGCTTCGGCCGCACATAGCGGAACAGCAGCGCCATCAGCGCGCCGACGAACACCACCAGCACGACGCTGATCGCCGCGCCCAGGCCCCAGTCGGGACTCTGGAAGATGCGCAGGTAGATCAGCTCGGCGATCATCACGCTGCGGCCGCCGCCGAGGATCGCCGGTGTGATGAAGAAGCCGAGCGAGAAGACGAAAACGATAAGCGCCGAGCCGATGATGCCGGAGCGCGTCATCGGCACGAACACCGTCCAGAAGGTGCGCATGCGGCTGGAGCCCAGCCCGCGCGCCGCAAGCAGCACGCGCTCGTCCAGGCTGCGCATGGCCGAGGCCAGCGGGAATACCGCGAAGGGTATAAGGAAATGCGACATGCCGACGATGACGCCGAACTCGTTGCGCACCAACGTCAGCGGCTCGGAAATGAAGCCGATCGATTGCAGCCAGGTGTTGATCAGGCCGCGGTTGGAAAGCAGCGCCACCCAGCCGAAGGCGCGCGTCAGCACCGAGATCCAGAACGGCACCAGGATGCAGAATTCGGCGAGAATGCGCTGCACCGGGCTGCCGCGCACCCACACCACGGTGATGGCATAGGCAGCGGTGACCGAGACAACCGTGACGATCGCCGCGATGCGCAGCGTGCGGATGAACACCGACTGCACAAGGTCGTCGGTGAGGAGAGCGTGATACTGGCCGAGGCCGGGCGTGGGGAGGGTAAAACTCCACTTCACCACGCCGAGGAAGGGCCAGGCATAGGCAAGGACAAGGAACAGGAGCAGCGGCGCCATCAACAGCGCCGCGCCCATCCTGTCGGAGAGGGTGTCTCTCATCAGTCTAAGAGTCCTCCGCCCGGTCAGGCGGAGATGATCTTGGTGTATTCGTCCAGCGCGGCGCCGTAGTTCTTGGCGTACCAATCCATGTCGAGCGGGATCTGCTTCTTCATGTTTTCCGGGTCGACCGGATTGACGCGCTTCTTGTCGGCCGGGATCAGCGCGTCGGCGGCCGGATTGGCCGGACCCTGGCCGAGCTTGTCGAACATCACCAGTTCCTTCTGCGGGTCCTGGGTGCTGGCGATGAACTTCATCGCCGCTTCCTTGCCGCCGGGATTGTTCTTGAGCACCGCCAGCGCACCGGGCGAGATCAGGCCCTGGTCCCAGATGAACTTGATCTGGCCGCCGGAGTCCTGCTCGATCAGCGAGGCGCGCGTCGACCAGACGATCGCCATGGAAGCTTCGCCGTTGAGCAGCACACTCTGGCTCTCGGCGCCGCCGCCCCAATAGGAGACGACGTTTTCCTTGAAGGCGGCGATCTTGTCATGCGCGCGCTTGAGGTCGAGCGGATAGAGCGAGGCAGGTGCCACGCCGTCGGCGAGAAGGGCGGCTTCCCAGCTCGACACGCCCCATTTGTAGAGCGAGCGCTTGCCGGGGAATTTTTTCACGTCGAAGAAGTCGGCCATGCCGGTCGGCGCATTGGACCCGAATTTCTGCGAATCGTAGGCGATCACATAGGAAAAGAAGTAGGTGGACGCCGCATATTCCCAGCCGAAACCCGGCCGCATCTTCTTCTTGTCGACGATCGAATAATCGATGGGCTCGAGCATGCCCTGGCCGCCGAGCGTGATGGCAGAGAACGGGTCGACGTCGACCAGGTCCCAGGTCGGCGCGCCGCTCTTGAACTGCGCGGCGATCGCGCCCTCGGTCGGGCCCGAGCCGTCCATCTTCACCGGGATGCCGGTGTCCTTGGTGAAGGGCTGGCCGTAGGCGGCATCGTAAGCGGTAATGGCGTCGCCGCCCCAGTTCACCAGCACCAGCCCTTTGGTCTCGGCGAAAGCGCCGGTCGAACGCAAAAGCATCGGCGTGCCGGCGAGCACGAGGCCCGCAAGCTGTGCGAACTGGCGGCGCGAAATCTCGCCGCGCTTGGTCCGCTCGGCGAGGGATTCGATGGTCTGTTTCTTCGTATCGTTCATGTCAGTTCCCCTTGTTGTCGTTGATTTGAACCGGAGGCCGATGCGGCCAATTCAGGCCGCGGCGGCGGTGCTTACTGTCCTCCGTCCGGAAGGAGGAAACCCTTTTCCGCCGGCCAGGTCAGCCAGACGGAATTGCCCTTGCTGAGTGCCGCGGCCGCGACCTCGTTCGGCACCGAGACGGTGACCTTGGCACCCTGGCGCGTGGTGAGGTCGAGCTTGGTCGCGGCGCCCAGATAGGTCGAGCCGACCGCAGTCGCGGCAATGCCGTTCTCGCCGGCCGCCGCCTCGCGCGCGATCGACATGTGCTCCGGCCGGATTGCCAGGATGGCGTTGCCGTTCACGGCGTCCGCATTGCCGCGCAGTGTGATGGCGCGATCCTCGCAGAGCGCGGTGGCGCCGTCGTCGGCGGACTTGACGCCCTTCAGCGGCAGCATGTTGATCTCGCCCAGGAACTCGGCGACGAAGCGGTTGGCAGGCCGGTCATAGACCTCGTCCGGCCTGCCGACTTGCAGAAGCTTGCCGTGGTTGAAGATGGCGACGCGCGACGACAGCGCCAGCGCCTCGCTCTGGTCGTGGGTGACGAAGACGAAGGTGGTCCCTGTCTCCTGATGCAGCCGCTTCATCTCGGCCTGCATCTGGCCGCGCAGGCTCTTGTCGAGCGCCGAGAACGGCTCGTCGAGCAACAGCACGCCCGGTTCGAACACCAGCGCGCGCGCCAACGCTACGCGCTGCTGCTGTCCGCCGGAAAGCTGCGCCGGCAGTTTTTTCTCATGGCCCTTGAGCCCGACGCGCTCGATCATCTCGGCAACGCCGCGCTTGATCTCGGCCGTTGATTTCTTACGCACCTTGAGCGGGAAGGCGATGTTTTGCTCTACACTCATATGCGGGAACAGCGCATAGCCCTGGAACACCATGCCGGCGGCGCGCTGCTCGGCGGGACGGTTGGTGATGTCGGCGCCGTCGCTGAACAGCCGGCCTTCGCTCGGCTGCACGAAGCCGGCGAGGATCATCAGGAAGGTGGTCTTGCCCGAACCGGAAGGGCCGAGCAGCGTCAGGAACTCGCCGCGGCCGATATCGAGCGTCAGATTGTCCAGCGCCCGGAACGAGCCGAAGCTCTTGCCGATCCCGTTCGCCTTGATCTCTGCCGCCCGGCCGGGTTGCTGCATCCTGCCTTTGTCCTCACCGTCACGCCAAATCGTAGGCACCGCTGCGGCTCACCGCAACCGAATAGTTTTCGTCTGATCGGCAAATTTGATTCACGTGTGGTGCCAAATCTCCCCCCTTGAGGGGGAGATGTCGCCGAAGGCGACAGAGGGGGGCGCCTCGCGTGGAGCGCCAACATCCATCTGCAGCAGGAGGCTGAGACCAGTCGGACCGACCCCCTCTGGCCGCTTCGCGGCCATCTCCCCCTCAAGTGGGGAGATTAGCCCCGCATCAATACGTCGCCAGCCTATTCTCCGACAGCTTCGCCCTCAGCCAGTCGCTGAAGGCATTGAGCACCGGGTGGTTAGCCTTGGCATGCTCGAAGACCAGGAAATAGGCGCGCGGCGAGGGCACGGTTGCTTCGAACGGCTTGACCAGCCGGCCCTCGCTCAGCGCCCGTCGTCCAGTCAGTTCGTCGCCGAGCGCAATTCCCTGGCCGGCTATCGCCGCCGAAAAGACGAGGTTCATGTCGGAAAAGAAGATGCCGCCTTCGGTGTCGGGATTTTCCACCTTGGACAACGCCAGCCAGCGCGCCCAGTCCTCGGTGTCGCTGAGATGCAGCAGATTGGCGCGCAGCACGTCGGCTGGTTTGGAAAATCCACCCACCTTGTTGAGCAGCGTCGGGCTGCAGAGCGGCGTGAAGGAGACTTCGCACAGCAGTTCCACCGCCCGGTTCGGCCAATTGCCGACGCCGAAGGCGATGAAGGCGTCGGCCTCCGGATTGCTGACATCGTCGAGCCGCCGCGGCGTCAGCACGGAGAGCGCCACGTCCGGATACATCTGCTGGAACTCGCCGATATGGGTGCACAGGAACATCGAGGCGAAGCCCGGCGGACAGGAGATGGCGAAGGAGCCGCCGACGCCGGCGCCGCCGCCCTGCGTCACCGCATCGCCCAGCACGGTCAGCGCTTTCCTGACGTCGGCCGCGTAGCGCTGGCCACGCGGCGTCAGCGCCACGCCCTTGCCGATGCGCTGCAGGAGATCGAAGCCGAGGTCGCGCTCGAGCAGCCTCAGCTGATGCGAGACGGCGCTGCGGGTGAGATGAAGCTCGTCGGCGGCGCGCCAGACGCTGCCGTGACGGGCGAAACTGTCGAGAGCGCGCAGCGCCTGCGTGGAAGGTATTCGCAAGAGGCCTCAGGTGAACCGAATTTGCACGAACCGGGAAAACATATCACTTTTTGATGAGCCGCTTCACTGCTTTCTTTAAGCCATGGAAAAACCGGTGACGACTTCGGCGCAGGAAACCGCGCTCGCCTGCATCGACAGCATCCAGCCGCTGCTCTCGGCATGGACACGCACCATCTTCGACTTTGGCGAAACCGCCTGGCGCGAGTACCAGTCGGCGGCGTGGTATGTCGACAGGCTGAAGCGCGAGGGATTTTCGGTCGAGGAAGGCTCGGGCGGCATGCCGACGGCCTTCTGTGCTCACTGGACCAATGGCGACGGCCCGACCATCGGCATGTATGCCGAGTACGATGCCGTGCCGGGCAACTGCCAGGATGCGGCGACGCTGAAGCGGCCGCGCGCCGGTTTCGGAGTCGAGGCCGGCGGCCACACCGATCCGCATTCGGGCCTTGGCATCGGCAGCCTCGGCGGACTTTTGGCCACCAAGGCGGCGATGCTGGAGCACGGCATCAAGGGCACATTGCGCTTCACCGGCGAGCCGGCCGAGAAGGTGAGGGGCTCGAAGCCGATCCACGCCGCCAAGGGCTATTATGACGGCCTTGCCGGCATGATCTCCTTCCATCCCTTCTACATGCTGCCGCTCTGCAACACGGTGCGCTGGGACACCCATTGCGGCGCGGCCTATGCGATGATCTACCGCTTTGTGTGCGACGAACCGGAAAATTGGGTTCGCGCAAGCGATGGCGCGCCGATCCCGCAGGCGCATTCGGCGGTCAGGGCGCCGGGCGCCAACGACGCGCTGATGATGATGTATATGGCCTCCAAGGCGCTGCGCGACTCCATGCTGACGCATCAGGGCGGCTGGTCGATCAGCGAGGCGATCCTGACCGCGGGCCAAGCGACAGCCGACAACCTGCCGGCCGGCTTGTCCGAAATCCAGTACATGATCCGCGTGCCGACCATCGCCATGGCCGAGCAGGTCACCGCCGTGCTCGACCGCAACGCGGAAGCGGCGGCGAAGATGAGCGGCTGCCGTTACGAGCGCCACTGGGTGTCGAAGTCGCGGCCGGGCCTCGCCAACCATGCCATGGCCGACATCACCTATCAGGCACTTTCCACTGTCGGTGCGCCACAATGGGGTGAGGAGGCGAGGGCGATCGCCCGCGAGGTCCAGGTCAATGCCGGCGGCGAGGCGACCGAGAACCCGTTCATCGACGAGTTGGAGCGGCTGATCGCGCCGCAGGAGGCCGAGGCGATCCTGCGCCGCGACCTGCCGCCGTCGCAGATGAACTCCACATCCGACGACTACACCGACATGAGCTGGCACGCGCCGACGTCGCGCTTCTACGTTGCCCGCCCGGCGCTGCGCTCCGCCAACGGCCACGCCTATCCTTCCTGGGCGATGAACGCGCTCGGCGGCATCCCCGCCACCATCGACCCGATGGTGACCTGCGCTTCTAAGACGGTGGCGCTCACCGCGCTGCGCCTGCTCGAGGACAAGGCCGCGCGCGACGCGGCGATGGACGAGTTTGTCGCCCGCACCGGCGGCAGCATCGGCGGCTCGACCTGGATTGCGCCGCTTTGCGACTACAATCCGCCGATCAATTTTCGCTGGCCGGAATATGTCAGCACGCCCCGCGGCCGCGACTGGTGGATACCGTCTGCCGGCACCCCATGACTGACCAACAAAGAGGAGAACCCCATGACCGCCCATGACCGCATTGTCGCCGAACCGTTCTCGCTGCAGCGCCGCAATCCCGCCGGCGGCACCAGGCCGCTGACCGCCTGGGGCTTCGCCAATGAGACCGACAGGCTGACCGACGTGCTTCTCGGCTCGCCCAATTTCCTGCGCCACCTGTCGACCAGCTCGCTGTCCAGAAAGCATCTGCGCGAAGCGCCCTGCAACATCCAGATCGCGCAGGCGCAGCATAAGGACCTCGTCGCGGCCTACGAGCATTTCGGCGTCAACATCCACTGGCACGAGCCGACGCCGGAACTGCCGATGCAGGTCTATTCGCGTGACTCCAGCGTCATGACGCCTTACGGCGCCATCATCACCGCCATGGCCAATTGGTGGCGGCGCGGCGAGAATTATGCCGCCATCCGCACCTATGAAAAGCTCGGCATTCCGATCTACGACATGGTCACTGCCGGCACTTTCGAGGGCGGCGACTTCAACGTCATCGAGGAGGGCGTGGTGTTGATCGGCTGCGGCGGCGCCCGCACGCAGGAGGAAGGCGCCCGCCAGGTGCAGGCCTGGTTCGACAAGGAAGGCTGGGAAACGCGCATCGCCTTCATCGACGAATATTACGTCCATATCGATCTGATGGTGGTGCCGATCGCCGAAAAGCTCACCGCGGTCTGCCTCGCCTGCACCGAGCCCGGCATCGTCGACTGGCTGAAAGGCAAGGGCCATGAGATCATCGACGTGCCCTTCCAGGACACGATGGCGCTCGGCTGCAATTTCATGTCGCTCGGCAAGGACAGGGTGATCGCGCCGACCTCGAGCCGATCGCTGATTGGCCAGCTCAAGGCGCGCGGCTTCGAGGTCGCCGCTGTCGACATGAGCGAGATCTCCAAGACCGGCGGCGGCATCCACTGCATGGCCCAGGCGCTGAGGCGCGAGGCGGCATAGGGCGCGGCAGCTCGGCGCCAGGTATGTCCGAGGGGGTGCGACGCGCGCCAACCCCAGGGCAGTCACTCTCGCAAGCCTGGGCTCAGCGCCTCCGCCGCATCGCCCCGGCCGGCTCGTCGGCCGGCGGCTCGCCGGGCAACCCCAGCCGCTGACGTTCCGCCTCGGCGAAGCTCTCGGCTTCCATGTGAACGTCAAACAACTGCTGCGTCAGCTTGCCGCCATCGACGATGCGCACGATCCACTGTCCGTTGATTGGTTTTACCCGGACACTATCTGGTTCGCTCGTCACCATGTACAGCTCCAGTCCTTCGGTCAAAGAATTGGATCTTAGGATAGTAATATGATTTAGCGCACGGTGAGTTGCGGTAAAGACCTGGCCGTGGGCGTTTAGTACGAGACCCATAGCTAGGCATTCGGTATATTTTCGGGTTCAGAAGAAGAAAATCTACAGCATAGCGCGCGGCCCGGCCTGCTTCATACGAGAGGCCACGTCTCGCAGAAGTTTGACTTCGATATCGCGAAGGATAACAGGCCGCGGTCTACAGGCGCCACACCGGCGGCCCGGCAGCCTGGGGGGGTGTAATTGGGTTCGGCGGCCGGGCCTGACCGGAGTTTGCGAGCCTGCCGGCTGCAGCAAACATGCGCTTGCGCTAATGCGAGGGCAAGGACGACCTAGGCCCTAGGACCAAAGCAGGGGGCAAAGGGCTCTGTTCCTAATCCTGTTTCGGCTGGCCCGCGTCGAACTTGCGGCGGGCGTTTTCCAGGTGCTCGCGCATCGCCCCCGGCCACTTCCCGGTTCGCGCCGCTCGATCGTCTCGAACACGGCCTGGTGGCCGGTGAAGGTCGGTGTTGGCCAGCTAAAACCCGAAGAACTGCTTGCCGATAAGATAGCCGAGCGCCGCGACCACCAGCGGAAACAGCGCCGGCGTAACCTTGCTTATCAGCGAGGGCGATAATTCCCTCGCTGGCGAATGGGGTTTGGCGTTGCCGAGGTTCTTGGTCATGGATTCCCCCTCGATTGAACCGTTATATTAGGAATCGCTGATTAATTTTCCGACAATGCGGGCGGCGCAATTCGAAGGATAATTGCGTGCGCTATTCCGCCTGTTGTGTCCGCTCGGCCAGCGCGAAGGCCTGCAGATTTCGCGATTTGCCGAGATCCTGGTCGGCATTGGCGATGATGGCGTGGAAGGCCGCGCGGGCGATGTCCTTCTTCGAGGCCCTCGGATGCACCTTGCGGACGGCCTTGACCAGTTCCTTCGGTGTCATGTCCGGGGAGACGAGGCGCATCAGCGTATCGCCTATGGCCTGCAGTTCGCTGGCATCCATAACGATCAACCCTGCTTTGTCCGTTAAATCCTAGCATATGCCTCGCCAGCGAGTCATTTTTGTGATGCGCGCTGTCGATCACGATCGCTTTGGCGGCGCCACGCAGGATGTGGCGTCTAGAAAATCCTCGTCGCGATGGCATCCAGCCTGGAATTCTCGCGATAGCCGAGCCGCACCGCCGCGGCTGCCGCGAAGCCGGTGAGCGCTCCGCCGGCGACATCGCCGGCATAGTGGATGCCTGTATGGAGCCTGGACCAGCAGATCAGCAAAGCCATGGCGAACAACGCCAACGTGCGGCGCGGCAGGGCCTGCATGGCAAAGGCGGCGGCGACCGCCATGCTGGCCGTCGCGTGGTCCGACGGAAACGACCAGTCGGCGCTGGGCGCGATCAACAGGTGCGTGACGCCGGCATCATAGGGCCTGATCCGGTGGACGACGAGCAGGAGAACCTGATTGATTGCCAACCCAAGCAGGAAGGAGAGCCCGGCCGACAGGCAGGCATGGCGCACATGGTGGCGGTCGGTTCTGGACCACCATTGCAGCGCGACTGCCAGCACCATCAATGGAACGCCGGTTTGTGAGATCGCGATCATTGCCCTATCAAGAAGCGGACTGGCACCGGCCGCTGTATTGATCCAATGGGTTAGAGCTGCGTCCATCCGGCCTGATTTCCTTGGTTTATCATGAGGTTGATTTTGAATCCCGCTGACGAGCGCCGCATCCACCAGCTTTTCGAGATCAGCGTCTGGCTGAAGGGCGCGCATGCGCTGATCGAATGCCTCGGCGGCCTCCTGCTCTATGTCGCCACCACCGACGCCATTGCCTCCTTCGTCAACACCCTCACCCAGGAGGAGTTGATCGAAGACCCAAATGATTTGATAGCTGGCTATCTGTCGCAGGCGGCGAGCCAATTCTCGGTGGCAAGCAAGGAGTTCTATGCCTTCTACCTGCTCAGCCACGGCCTGATTAAGCTGCTTCTGGTCATCGGCCTGCTGCGCGGCAAGCTGTGGTCTTATCCGGCCTCGCTTGCCGCGCTCGGCGCCTTCATGATCTACCAGGTCTACCGCTACTCCTACACGCACTCCATCGGCCTGCTGGTCCTCACCGTCTTCGATGCCGTCGTCATGGTGCTGATCTGGCATGAGTGGCGCGTCGTGCGCCGCCACGTGAAGGCCTGACGAGGCGGCGGCCTCACTCGACCTTCTGCCGGAACTTCGAATGGCAGCTCGTACAGTCCTGCAGGATCAGATGCAGGAGGTGCTCGGCCGGAAGTTTCGCGGGATCGGCCTGCGGCGCATTCGGCCGCTTGCCGAGCAGGCTGCCGCCGTCCATCGGAATGCCGGTGCCCATGCGCATGTCGCTGGTGATTTCGGCCGGCGCCTCCTCGGCCTTGGCGGCGAGCGAATCGGCGAGCCGGCCTATATGGCGGGCAAGAGCCTCGAATTCCGGCCGCGCTTGGTCGATCTCCGGTCTGGCGCCGGAAGGCGCACCCAGCGAACCCTCGGGGAATTCGGTGATCAAGGCTGGGCCGGTGCGGGCGCTGAGCGTCGCTGCCGCCAACTTGAAACCGGCGGCGTCATAGGCCCGCTTGCCATCGAACATCTCGGCGATCGTCCGTGCCGCCGCGGCCATTTTCTTCATCGACGCCTGACGGGCTGCCACGATGGCATCGGTTGCGGCCGCCGGCGAACACGCAAGCATCAGCGAGCAGGCCAGCACCCTCGTCGTCACGACGGCGATCTTCAGAAAGGTCAAGGCCGGCATGAACCATCACTCAGCTTCGCAGGTATTTGACGAGCGCAGCAATCGATAGCAGAAGGACGATCACCGCCAGAACCCAGATGAGCGCCATGCCGCCCATCATCCATGTGCCACCATCCATCACGGCGATCATCCTCTTTTACTGCCGGGAAGTCTCGCGATGCCTATCGCAGACGCGATGGTAACTGCCTCGCGACCGAACGCCGTCAAGGACCTGAAGAATTGAGGTCGTCGGCCGGGAAGCTCAGATGCGCGGGCAACTCTCACATCCCCCCGCCGCAGCCGTCGGAGAGGTTCCACACATCCACGATCTGCTTGCCGTCGAAAGCATGCTCGTGGATTAGGTATTTCGCCAATCCGCCATACACCTTCCAGCGCCAGCAAGGGCAGCAGCAGGGACCTTTCTCCTCCGAATTGGCCATCGCGTAGTCATAGGCCTTCTGCTCATCTCCGGTGAGCTTCAGATCGTAATACGGCATCATCTGCTGCGCTATCGCAGCCGCAATGTCATACGGATCGCCGGGGATCATCGGGATGGCGCGGTACTTGGCAAGCCCTCGCACCTGCTCTCCATAGCGCTTCAGTTCCATCGGGCTGCAACACGAACCCTTGATGCGAGCCATCGCCGGCATGGTCGCGATCGAGTCTGTGAACCTGGCCGAACAGGTGCTGTTGCCGCTCTCGCTGAGCTCCTTAAAACGCTTTGCTAATTCCGGATCCTCGGCTGCGATTGCCGGCTCCTGCCGCTCGAAAAGGCCTGCGGCCGTGGCGACGCCGAACACGCCGAGAACAACCGTGCGCCGGTTTGGGGTGCTGGTCATTTGCCGGCCCTCGCTTGATTGACGAATGTCTTCAGGGTCGCAAGATCGGTCGCGCCGGGAAAAATCTGATCGCCCGCGACGAAGCCCGGCGTCCCGGTGATCCGCAGCGCCTGGGCCAGTTCCGCGTTGCGGTCGATCGAAGTCTGGATGTCGGGCTGTCGCATATCGGCCTTCATCCGTTCGACGTCCAGTCCGGCCTCGGCGGCGGTCTTGAGCACGACCGCCTCGGTTACCCTTGTCTTTGCCGCATAGAGCGCCTTGTGAAACGCCGCGTATTTGCCTTGCTTGTCGGCGGCGAGCGCCGCCTTGGCCGCGAACACGGAATCGGGGCCTAGGATGGGAAATTCCTTGTAGACGATTCTGAGCTGCGCATCGTCGGCCACGGCCTGATCCATGACGGGCGCCATCATTCGGCAATAGGGGCAATTATAGTCAAAGAATTCGACCAGGGTAACGTTTCCCTCGGCGTTGCCACCCACCGGGCTCTGCTTGTCGTGGAAGATGTCGTCCGCACGCGCCTTGAGCACCTTCCTGGCCTCGGCCGCCTCCGCTTGACGCTGACGCTCGTCCAGGCTCTGCAGCGCCTGCACGAGAACCTCAGGATGCGCCAGGATATAGTCATGGATCCGCTGGTCGAACTGGTCCTGGGACATTTCGCCGGCTGCGAGCGCTGATCTCCCAGCGCCCTGAATGCCGGGATTGAGTAAGAACCACCCCGTCAGGCCAGCAAGCAGCAGCATGCGGACGATGCCGCCGCAATAGCTTACCTGTTTTGCTCCCATGATCATTTGCCTCTCCTTAGCTTGGGGCGGCCCTGCATCTGCGCCGCCAATGAATGGATCAAAGAAAGTTCTTCAATTTCGCGAGCCAGCCTTCCTTCGGATCGGCATGCGGATGTTCGACATCGTTGGTGAGCGCGTTGACGAAGGTGACGAGGTTGATGGGCTGGAAGTCCAGCCCGTGGAAATTCGCCCGCCAGCGGCCTTCCTTGTCGATCACATGGGTGACGATGCCGTGCATCTGGTAACCGTCATCGGTGAGGGTGAACTTGTGGCCGAAGGCTTCCGCCAGCTTGCGGGTCGTATCCTCCGGCTGGTCCGGGGCAGTGGTCAGGAACAGCCAGTTGACCGGGTTTAGCCCATGCGTCGGCCCGTAGGCCTTGAGCGCATCGGACGTGTCTTTCCGCGGGTCGGTGGTTATGCTGATGAAGACGACCCGATCCTTCATCGGAGTCGAGTTCACCATCTTTTGGACCTCGGCGATCTTTTCGGCATGCAGAGGGCAAACGTCCGGGCACGAGGTGTAGATGAAATGGAGCACGACGACCTTGCCGGTGAGATCGGCCGGCCGCACGATGCGCCCATCGGCAGCGCGCAGCGTGAAGTCCGGCACGGGCTTGTCGATTGGCTGGAAATACCTCTCGTCGTTCCGCAGCATGGCGTCGACCTCATCCAGCGAATGCGCCAGCGCGCCATGCGCCAAGCCAACGGCTAGCGCCGTCAGCGCAACCAACCAGCGCAGCGGACCCATGCGCCGCGCCGATGAAGCACAACCAGCTGCCGGCTCGCTCTCAGTTCGGGCACGCATCGGTCATTTCCTTTCTCATTTTACGGCGATGCGGCTGCGGATGAAGTCGACCATGTCGGGGGCATCCCATTCGGCCGGGCCGATCAGCCGGCCGATCTCCTTGCCGTCGCGGTCGATCAGCAGCGTCATCGGCAGACCGACGGCGCCGAGCGTGAACATCGCTTGGGCCGAGGTGTCGATGTTCAGCGCAAGGTGCGTGATGCTTGTCTCGATGAAGAATTTCTTCACGGCCTCGGGGCCTTTCCGGTCCATCGACAGCGCAACGACCTCGAAGTCCGGTCCGCCGAGCTTGGCCTGCAGCCGGTCGAGCGTCGGCATTTCCTTGCGGCAGGGCCCGCACCACGTCGCCCAGATGTTGAGCAGCACCACCTTGCCGGAATAGCCGGCGAGCGTTTTCGGCTGGCCGGCGGCGTCCGCGAATTTGATCTCCGGCAGCGCGGCAGGCGTGTCGAGAACGGCGAAGTTCTGCGGCGCTTCCGCCGCCGCTGCGGGCAGCGAGGCCGCAAGCAATATCAGCAATATCGCCGAAAGGGCCACGGCCAGTTTCCTTGCGGTCATGGCGCTCATTCCGTCGCATAGACGGTCGGCGCCTTGCCGTCTTTGGTGAAGGCATAGACCGTCCAGGTTCCGTCCTTCTGGCCGCCCATGCCGGGTGCGCCGGCAGGCATGCCGGCGAGCGTGATGCCCGTGATGGCGGGACGTTCCATGAGCAGCTTCTTGACAATGTCAACCGGCACCAGTCCGTCAACCACGTAGCCGTCGACCATCAATGTGTGGCAGCCTTCGAGGTCGGCCGGCACGCCGGCATCGCTGCTGATCTGCGAGAGATTGTTGACCGGCTTGATGTCGACCTTGAAGCCGTTCTGCTCGAGATAGGCTGCATAGGCCTCGCAGCAGCTGCATTGCGGATTCTTGTACATCACCGCCTCGATTGTCGCGGCAAGTGCCGGCAGCGGCGTTGCGATTGCAACGCCAAGGGCGGTCAGCGCGTAGGTCAGTTTCATTTTGCAGTTCTCCTTGGTTGATGGGTTGGATTGAATCAGGTCACGCGGAACACGGTCATCAAACCGGACATCTGGTGATCGGCGACATGGCAGTGCAGCATCCAGTCACCGGGATTGTCGGCAACGAAGGCGCATTCGATCACGTCCTTGGGCGCGAGCAGCGCCGTGTCCTGCCATTGCCGGTGCGGCACCGGGGAGCCATTGCGGGAAAGCACCGACAGGCTAAAGCCGTGGACATGCATCGGATGCCACCACGCGGTTTCGTTGCGCATGGTAAGATGGCAGGTCGCGCCCCGTTCGAGCGTGAATTGCGGCGCCATGCCGGCATGACCGTCGCCGGTCATCGACATGCCGTTGATCGCCCAGGCGGCCGCGCCGTTCATGCCGGGCATCGTCATGCCCATCATGCCGGACATGCCCATCATCCCGCCGACACCGGCGAGCTTGCCGCCGCCCATCATGCCGCCCTGCAGGACGATCTCCTGCCGCACGGCGTTCGGCAGGTCCGGCGCGGGCAGCGGATTCCGCGGCAGGGCAAGAGGCGCTTGGAGTGGATGCGCCCTGAGCGGCGGCGGCTTGTCGTAGGCGAGCGTGGTAAGCCGGTAGGCAAGGCCGTCGTAGAAATCGTCAATCACATCATGCCCGCTGCCGGGATCGCCCTGCATGTCGATCGCAACGTCGATGCGCATAGCCGGCGCCAGTACCAGACGGCCGCCCTCGGGCTCATGCGGCTCGCAGGGTTGGCCATCGATAGCCAGCACGACCGGCCGATGGCCTTCGAAGCGAAGCGCCATCATGCGGGCAAGCGAGGCGTTGGCGAGCCGGAACCTGACGCGCTCGCCGGCCCTTACGCTCTGGTCCTTCGGCGCCTGCCCGTTGATGGTGACCATATTGCCGACGCGACCGGACATCGAGGCATCCATCATGCTGCCGAAGCCGCCCGCGATCTGGCGGTCTTTGGTGAGCCGCCAGTCCTGCAGCAGCCAGAGAAGGTCGCGATCGACTGCGACGGGCTCACGTTCATCGACGATGAGCGGCCCGGCCAGTCCACGGCCAAGCTGCACGAGGCTGTCCGCATGCGGATGGTACCAGAAGGTGCCCGCGTCTGGCGGCGTGAATTCGTAGACGAAGCTTTCGCCCGGCTTTATGGGCGACTGGGTCAGACCCGGCACGCCATCCATGGCGTTCGGCAGGCGGATGCCATGCCAGTGGACCGTCGTGTCCTCATCCAACCCATTTTCGACGGTGATGCGGACCGGCTGACCTTGCCTGAGCCGCAGCGCTGGACCGGGGAGGGCGCCATTGTAGGTCCAGACAGCGGTTGCAGGGCCGTCCTGTCCGGTGAGTCGCGCCTGACTGGGCGCGACCTTGATGCTGCGCTCGTCGACGGAGGCCACGACGGGACGCAATGAAGCGTATACGGCAAGCCCTGTCGCCGCGGCGAGAAAGCCTCGGCGCGATAGGTGGTATTTGAAATCGTAATTCACCCTTCAAACCCTTTGCGATCTCGATCGATGCCGGCATCGACCTGGATTGCTATGCGCACCCGCGACGCAACCATGCGCGCAGGCGATCAGGCGCCGGGGATCAGCCGTGTTACGGCTGAAACGGCGTCAGGCGCTTCTTCTGGGTGGGTATGGATCAGGCAGGGAACTTCGCCCGTGCATGAGCGGAGCGGGTAAGGTCGACGGCTGCTGCACGGAGGGAACCGGAACTATCCCGAAATCTTGCGGCAGCACGGCAAGCGCTGGCGCGATGCAGACCGTCGGGCATTGCATAGGGCCGCCTTTGTCGCCCGCGTCCTTGAGGCAGGCGTTGCAATCGCCCTTCATGTCTGACTCGGCCATTTTGCCCATGCCCGTATCGGCAGGCATGACCATGACGCCCGTCATGCGGACTGACATGACGCTGGCCTGCGCGGCGGACAGACTGAAACCCGTGGTCAGGAAGACCGCGAGCAGCATGACCAGAAGATGTTTTGGCGAAAGCCGAGCCATCATTTCGTCAGGCTGATCGCAAAGCGCGGCCTTTGCAAGTCCCAAGCCGGTGATTGCCTGCCGCTGCGACATCAAGACCTTCCCATCGTTATCAGGCGGCAATTCGTTCTCGGCGGATGGATCGTAGTGGCGGCGGCCGCGTTCATCCGCAGGGGATGCAACCAGCCGTTTCATCGAACAGAGACCGGGTCCATGTTCATCCAACCGATCGACTATTTTCTTGTCGTCTGGTTCGCGCTTGCCGCGGCCTCGACCCTCTATGTCGGCTTCGACCAGTACCGCAATAATCCCGAGCCGGTGGTGATGAAATGGGGCTTCATCCTGGTGACGCTCTATATGGGCCCGCTCGGCCTGCTGCTTTACGTGCTGGCCGACAAGGAGCCGCGCCCGGGCGAGCACGAGGCCTTCACCAGCCCGCTCTGGAAGCAGGGGGTCGGCTCGACAATTCATTGCGTCGCCGGCGATGCGACCGGCATCATTCTCGCCGCCGTCATCACCGCGACGCTTGGCCTGCCGATGTGGCTCGACCTCATCGTCGAATATCTGGCCGGTTTTGCCTTCGGCCTGTTCATCTTCCAGTCGCTGTTCATGAAATCGATGATGGGCGGCACCTATTGGGAGAATGTGCGCAAGAGCTTCCTACCCGAATTCATCTCCATGAATTTCATGATGGCCGGCATGGCGCCGGTCATGAGCTTCCTGATGATGGGGCGCGATATGCGCGCCATGGAGCCGACGGAGCTGCTGTTCTGGGGGGTGATGTCGATCGGCGTCATCGCCGGCTTTGCGCTTGCCTATCCCGCCAATGTCTGGCTCGTCGCGCGCGGGCTGAAGCATGGCCTGATGACCGATCGCCTGCAGGACAGGAAGCAACACGCGCGGATGCAGATGCAGCAGGCCGACGCGCGCGGCCATCATAGGCGAGATCCCGGTTCGGCCTCCCATGGCGGCAGAGGCGGTGCCGGCCATCGCATGCGCTCGGACGCAACCACGCCGCAGATCGCAGTGCTCTCGTTGGTGTCGCTAGTCGCGCTGGGGCTGGGTATGGGCGCCCCGGCCAACTGGCTGAACCTGACGCTCTCGGCCCGCGACGTCGGCGGGGTGATCATGCCGCGTGGCATGATCATGGATCGCGACACCCCGGCCGACGCCATGCGCGACATGGCGGCGACCGATCCGCGCCTCGTCAGCGCCTCTTATGGCCTCGCCGCAAAGGGCGACCAGGACTTGCCTTACCGCATGGAGAACGGGGTCAAGGTGTTCGAGCTCAGGCCTTCGGTCGTCCGCTGGCACATCCTGCCGGACGTCGCCGTGGACGCCTATGCCTATAACGGCCAAATTCCGGGTCCGCGCATCCATATCCGTCAGGGCGACCGTGTCCGCATCAACGTCACCAACGGCTTACCGGAGGAAACCACGGTGCATTGGCATGGCCTGATCCTGCCCAACCAGATGGACGGGCCGGCGGAGATCACCCAGGCGCCGATCGAGCCGGGGCAGACCTATTCCTACGAGTTCACGGCCACCCAGCACGGCACTTATTTCTACCACCCGCACGCCAGGCCGGACCGCACCCAGGCGCTCGGACTATACGGCGCACTGATCATCGATCCCGCCAACCCCGCCGACGAGGTCGCTGCCGACCACGACTATGTCATCCAGCTTCAGGAATGGCTGGTGCGGGAAGGCCTGACCTATCCTTCGATGCCGATGGACGGCGGCATGCCGAATTTCTTCACCATCAACGGTAGGGCCTACCCCTCAACCGAGACGATCCACATGAAGGTCGGCGAAACCCTGAAGGTGCGGTTCATCGGCACCAACAACGGTTTTATCCACCCGATGCATGTCCACGGCGGGCCGTTCGAGGTCGTTGCCCGCGATGGCGAGACGATCCCCGCCTCGGCCCGCTATCTTGCCGATACGATCAATGTCGGGCCGGGCCAGCGCTATGACGTCATCTGGAAGGCGCAGCGGCCCGGCAAATGGCTGATCCACTGCCATATCCCGCATCACACGACCAACAACAATGTCGAGCAGAAGGGCGGCGGCGGGCTGATGATCATCATCGACGTCGGCTGACCGGCCATATCGTGGGAAGAAACCGGCTTTCGGAAACGTTTTCCAACAGCCGACGTTACACGTTAGGTGTCCGCGACCGGCGCGTGGCGCCAAAATCCTCCGACCGCAGCGCCACGGTTCGACCGTGTCCGACGCCCGGGAGACGGAATATGCCCGCCAAAGCCTACATCAACCGGATCGCGACCGCGGTTCCGGAACACGAAGTTCATCAATTCTATCTGCGTTTCGCGGCCTCCATGCTGGCCGCCAATCGCCGCAGCATCTTCGAGCGCATGGCCGGCCTTGCCGGCATCGAGAACCGCTATTCCTGCTTTGCGCCTGCCCTCGATCCTGAAGGCCCGGCCGTAGATCTTGCCGGGACTTTCATCCGCGGCGCATTTCCCGGAACGGCCGCGCGAATGGCGATGTTTTGCGAAGCCGCGCCCGTCCTGGCGCAGAAGGGCGTCGACGGACTGCATCTTGGCGACGAGGCATCGCGCATCACCCATCTCATCGTCACCTCCTGCACCGGTTTTTCCGCACCGGGCATCGATCTGGACCTGGTTCAGCGCTGCGGACTGCCGGACGGCATCGAACGCACGATGGTCGGCTTCATGGGCTGCTACGCGGCCATCAACGGCCTCAAGCTGGCCCGCCACATCGTCCGCTCCGACCCGCGGGCGAGGGTCCTTTTGGTCAATATCGAAGTCTGTACCTTACATCTGAGGGAAACCACCGAGCTGGAAAAGCTGCTCTCCTTCTGCCTCTGGGGCGACGGCTGCGCGGCGGCACTTGTCACCGCCGGGCCGCCGGGCATCGAGCTCGACAGTTTTCACTGCACCGTCGCGGAGGATGGGCGAGACCTGATGACCTGGGATATTGGCGACCACGGCTTCGATATGGTTCTTTCCGGCCAGGTCCCGGCGGCGGTCCACGACGCATTGCGGTGCAACCGGGACGCCATCCTCGGCGACCGGCCACCGGAGGCGATCGACCTGTGGGCCGTGCACCCCGGCGGACGTTCGGTTCTCGATGCGGTCGAAAGGGCGCTGAAACTGGCGCCCGGCGCGATGGCGTCGTCGCGTGAGGTGCTGCGCCGATACGGCAACATGTCGTCGGCGACCGTTATGTTCGTGATGAAAGAGATGCTGAAGGCGCCGTCCGGGCAGCTCGGTTGCGGCATGTCGTTCGGACCCGGGCTGACGGCCGAAACCATGCTCTTTCGAACCGTGTCATGAACGCGCTCGACCATCGCAGTCTCGTTCCTGAAATCCTCGACGGGCTTGCGGCCGACGATCCGCGCGGGCTCGCCTCGCGCCGCGATCTGCGCCGCATCAACGCGCTGATGTTCCAGGCGCCGATCATGGCGTCGCTGCTGAAGAAATTCGTGCCGCAGCCGCCCGGCCGCATCCTGGAGATCGGCGCCGGCGACGGCACCTTCATGCTCAAGGTGGCGCGGCGCATGGCAGCAGACTGGCATGATGTCGAACTGACGATGCTCGATCGCGTCGGCCTCGTCACCACCGGGCTCTCCGCGGATTTCGGCATGCTGGGATGGAAGCTCGAAACCATCACCGCCGATGTCTTCGAGTGGGCGCAAACGCCCGGCGGCGAACAATTCGATGCGATCACGGTCAATCTGTTCCTGCATCATTTCGACGACGCCGAACTGCTGCGCCTGTTTCCGCTGCTGGCCCGGAAGGCTCCGTTGCTGTTTGCGGCTGAACCGCTGAGGGCAGGATTCGCGCTCGCCGCGACCCGTCTTCTGCCGGCGATCGGCGCCAATGACGTGACACGGCATGACGCGACCCAGAGCGTGCGCGCCGGCTTTCGCGGCAGCGAGCTTTCCGACCTCTGGCGCGCCGCCGGCGGCAGGCCGCTCGAGGAGCGGCGCGCCGGTCCGTTCTCCCATGTCTTCGTCGGCGCCGGCGCCGGTTGGGATGAGCCATGAGGCGGTCATCCACCCACGATGCGATCGTCATCGGCGCCGGTCCGGCAGGCACGTCGCTGGCGCTGGCGCTGGCCCGCAGCGGGTGGGCCGTGGCGATCGTGGAAAAGACCATATTCCCGCGCCGCAAGGTATGCGGCGAATACATCTCCGCAAGCAATCTGGCGCTTCTGGACCGGCTCGGGATCGGCGAGGCATGGCGCGCCGATGCCGGACCCGAAATCCGCCGTGTCGGCTTCTTTTCCGGCAACACAAGCGTCGAGGCGCCGATGCCGGGCGTAAAACATGGAGCCGCGGCGAAAGATGGTTTCGGCCGGGCACTGGGCCGGGACGTCCTGGACTTTCTGCTGCTTAAGGCGGCGGAAAAGGCAGGCGCCGAGCTCTTTCAGCCCTGGCGGGCCGTCGCCATCGATCGGGACGGCGAAGTGCAGGCGGTGCGAATTCAGGCACGGGACGAGACGTCGCGGGACCAAGCGTCGATATTGCGGGCGCCGGTGGTCGTCGCCGCGCACGGTTCCTGGGAACCCGGACCGCTGCCCAGCCAGCTCGAAAAGACGAACCGCTCCTCGGACCTGCTCGGCTTCAAGGCGCACTTCACCGGGTCATCGCTGGCGCCGGACCTGATGCCTCTGCTGACGTTTCCCGGCGGCTACGGCGGCATGGTCTTCGCCGATCACGGTCGCATGTCCATCTCGTGCTGCATAAGGCGCGACATGCTCGCCCGGCTGCGTAGGAATCTCGCCCGCAAGCGCCAAAATCATGTATCGGCGGCGGAGGCGGTCCAGCATCATCTGATGGCTTCGTGCCGGGGCGTGAACGATGCCCTGGAAGGGGCTTGCCTCGACGATGCCTGGCTTGCCGCCGGCCCGATCCGGCCCGGCATCCGCTCCTGCTACGAAAAGGACATATTCCGCGTCGGCAATGCGGCCGGCGAGTCGCACCCGATCATCGCCGAGGGCATCTCGATGGCGCTCCAGTCCGGCTGGCTGCTGGCTTCGGAGCTCGCCGGCGCGCGGAGCGGGGAGGCGGGACGCGAAGCCGCCGGCAGGCGCTACAAGGCTGCCTGGACGGGATTGTTCTCGACGCGCGTCCACGTCGCGGCCGCCATCGCCCGGCTGGCTCTTGGCCCCGGCGGCGCCACCTTGATGGAAACGGCTCTCCGCAACGTCCCGCGAGCGCTGACTTTGGGTGCGCAACTCAGCGGCAAGACGAGGTTGGTCCCTGGCTTTGGCTGAGGCGCGCCTCGCGTATCGTCTGCGGCGTGAATTTGTCTCAAGCCTCGGCTGGACTGGCGATGGCAAACCGATCGTCCGGCCGGATGCCGGCCGCCTAGGCAGGTATCAAGACCGCGATGCGATGCACGCCCACCTCCTTGCTTGTATTCGTCGCCTCGTCGGTCTTGCCCTTGGAGCAGGTGTACATGTCGCCTTCGTTGAGCTTGAATTCCTTGTCCTTTTTCTTGATCGTGAAAGCGCCCGACGTAATCGTGCATACCATGTCGTTGTCCATCACCGTTGCGGGCGCGTGCGCTCCGGGCTGGAAGACCACGTCGACAATCGAAATGCTCTTATAGGCGGGAATATCGGAATTGCCGGTGCCGACCTCAACCACTCTGACGCCGGGCGCTATCTCCTTACCCTCCTTCGGACCGTATTTCTTGGTCTTTGCGGATGCCGCCAGGGTGAACAAGGGCGTGACCGCGGCGGCCGTCATGCTGAGAGCAATTGCAGACCTGCGATTCATGGTTTTCATCGCATCCTCCCAATATGTTGGCTACGCACGAAAGTGCGTGATCGTTTATATTAGCACAGACGTAAATAGGCTGCTGGGAATTCGGAAGGCAGGCCCGCACCGTATTGGTTAGGAACATTCCGCCAAAAGCCGCGTCCTGACGTGGTTTCGGCCAGTCCGTTGCCGGGGTCGGCGTGGCGTTGGGAACCCCCGCTTTGTCGCCGAGTTTAAGGTCCGAGGCGAATTGCCATGGAAGACAGACCGCCAGCCGAAAAGCCGGGAAGGACGCTCGTCACGGTGCTGGTAATCTGCGTCCTCATCATCATCGTGTTTTTTATCGGCTTCAAATTTTCGGAGCCCGACCAGGGAGCGCTGATCGTTCCCGGAGCGGCGCAGCAAGGCACCAGGTGAATGACGTTGCGAACGCTACAGCCTGATTAGCTGGAGCGGCCCGCGACGTGAGAACATCGTGGCTGCAGCAGCTTGAGAGCGGCCGTTGTAGCAAGAGATTTTTCAGTCGATCCCGCCCGCTGGGGGTGACTTTTTCTGGGGGCATTCCTGCCCGTATGACGCACGCTCGCTGTCCCAGCGGCTCGCCGTTGGCTCATAACTTTTCCTGTTGGCTAGTTTCAGCGCTCGTCGCGTGGTCGCATTTTGACCCTAATCGCTCTCTACGCGGCCAGGGATGCTGCGGTTCCCGGCCTTCACGCTTTCTTGACAGTGGCTGGAAAAACGGGCAGCAAAGCGGGTGAGGAAGAGCATTTTTACCGTGGCGCAGACCATGGAAGGCTCTTTTTTCGTATGGACCGTCGCCAAATCGGCGATTGGTGGAGGGATTGGTTAACCAACTTTGTCCATCTTTTGAATCAATCGGCAACAGACGCAGAGGGTGCTGGGGGCACCAGGCGAACTGTAATCGTGACGGATGCAAGGCCCGCAAGCCGGCATGCCGATTGAGAGTGGTCGTATGGCGTTTTTGCGTTTCAAGTATCGGGGCGACGCTCCACATCAAGGTTCGACTTCGAGGCAACCCGGCCCGCGCTGGGTGGTGGTGCCGGCCATCGGTGCCGCCCTTGTCCTATGGTCCGCCGCCACCATGGCCGGTCTCTATTCGGTCGGCACCTCACTCACCGCCGCATCCAACGGTTTGCCGCAAAACCTGCTGGCGCCGCGCAACATCGCGCTTGCCGACCAGCGCCGCAAGCTCGCCAATTCCCTGGCGCCGCGGCTTGCGGTGGCAAGAACCTACCGCACGGGATCGCTCACCGGCGGCTGCGACGCCGGCTGCCTCGGCCTCGCCTCAAGCTTCGCGCATGAGAGCTTGACTCACGCTGGCAAGGCCGCGCGCCTGAAGCCGCCAATGCCGGACAGCGTCGCGCACGAAAAGCTAGTGCTGGTGGCCTCCGCTGCGGCAGCCGCGGACGGCTTCGAGGCCGTGGTCAAGCGAGCGCAGCTTTCGCCGCAAAAACTCGCCGCCGCCTTTGCCCGCGCCGAAAACGCGCCTGTGCTGCTTGCCAGCCTGCCGGCGGCGAGCCGCTTCGGCGGCACGATTGCCGACAGCCCGGCCGAAGCGCGCTTCGGCTCCGATCCGGCCGAGGTGCGGCAGGCGTCCGAACTGGCGCTGGCGCTCGCCAATGTGCTGCCGGAACAAACGCTCGACATGCCGACTACGGTCGCGCTCGCCAATGGCGATGCGCCTGATGCGACGGCCGACGCTTCGGATGACAATCCCGGGCAGGACGAATACCAGGTCGCGTCGCTGCCCCCGCAGGATGGATTGCCCGACAGCATCGCCGTGCCTGGCCTGAGGCCGCGCACGACGCTCGACCGCGCGGTCGAGGCGCCTCGGACCGACACGCCCGCCGCTGCCGCGAGGCCTGAGCCGGTCAAGCCGCAGACCGCAAAGGCCAAGCCGCAGCCGGCAGCCATCGACACGGCATCGGGCCCGCAGGCGCCGGCCCCGCCGCGAAGCTCCGTGGTGCAGGATGCCCTTCCGGGCGTGCAGGGATCCAAACCTGCCAAGCGCGGCAAGGCGCAGTCTTCCGAGATGCTCGCCTATGCCAAACCGGACACGCCGGAGCGTGGCGGCCTCGGCAATGCCTTCAGGAACCTGTTCAGCGGGCCGTCGATGGGCAATGGCGTGGCCGTCTATGACATCTCGGCCAAGACGGTCTACATGCCGGACGGCTCGAAGCTCGAAGCGCATTCGGGGCTCGGCTCGATGGTCGACCAGCCGCGCTTCGTCAACCGCAAGAACACCGGTCCGACGCCGCCCGACACCTACAATCTGTCGCTGCGGGAATCGCGCTTCCACGGCGTCGAGGCGATCCGCCTGACGCCCGCCAGCGGCAGCAACAAATATGGCCGCAACGGCCTGCTTGCCCACACCTACATGCTGCGCGGCGGCCGTGCCGAGTCCAACGGCTGCGTCGTCTTCAGGGACTATCACCGTTTCCTGTCGGCCTACAAGAATGGCAAGGTCAAGCGCCTTATCGTGGTGCCGCGGCTGACCAAGCCGCTTACCCAGGTCGCCCAGGAAGGCCGCTCGGGCTGACCCCTCGATCCGGCAGCATTGGGTCTGCCGGTTGCCGCTGCCTTCGATCCGAACAGACCGCTCCCGGTGCCGCGGGCGCCGGCCTGACCAGCGCGCATTTTGGCTCAGCATGGCTGCGGCCTAGCAAACCTCAGGGAAACGCGCGGTGAAAACGTCCCCTCCCGGAAAGTATATATGGCGCGCCCCGGACTTGCGGCAAGACCCCGCCCATGCCGTATGAACGCTGCCCTTGGCCTCATTTTTAAGGAAAGGGAGCTTCCGAATGCGGATTTTGCTGTCGACTTACGGCTCGCGCGGCGACGTCGAGCCATTGGCGGCGCTGGGCGCAGCGTTGCAGGCGCTCGGCGTCGAGGTACGGGTAGGCGCGCCGGGCGACGAGGAGTTCGCCGCACTTTTTGCCCGTGCCGGCGTGCCGCTGGTGCCCGCCTTCGCGTCAGTGCGCGAATGGGCCAAGGAGATGGTGCGGCGAAGATCTGTGTCGTCGCCGGAGGACGTGGCCAAGCTGATCTCCACCCAGGCGGCCGAGATTGTCGCGCGCCAATACGATGTGCTAACGACCGCCGCCGATGGCTGCGACGCCGTGGTGGCGTTCGGCCTGTTTCCGTCTTGCGCCGCGGCGCGGCTGGTCGCCGAGCAAAAGGGCATCCGCTACATGCTGGGCACGTTCTGCCCGATCTGGCTGCCGTCGGCGCACAACCGGCCGCATCAATATCCCGGCTATCCGCTTCCGCCTGATGTGACCGACAACCGCGCACTGTGGGACTTCGACATCGCGACCAAGAACGCCCTGTTCGGCGGCGCGATCAATGGCCATCGCGCATCGCTCGGCTTGCCGCCGCTGGACAATGTTCGCGGCTATGTCTTCGGCGATCCCGTGCTGCTTGCCTGCGACCCGACGCTGGGTCCCTGGCAACCTTCGGACCTGATCGAGGCCGTGCAGACCGGCGCCTTGATCCTGCCGGACGAGCGGCCGCTTCCGGCGGCGCTGGAAGCGTTCCTCGCTGCCGGGGCACCGCCGGTTTATGCCGGCTTCGGCTCCATCGCCGTCGCCAAGGAGGCGGCGCGCGCGGCCATCGAGGCGATCCGCGCCCACGGCCGGCGCATCGTCATCGCCCGTGGCTGGGCCGAACTCGTGCCGATCGACGACTGGGACGATTGTTTTGCTGTCGGCGAAGTCAACCAGCAGGCGTTGTTTCGCCGCATGGCCACTGCCATACACCATGGCGGCGCCGGCACGACAATTGCCGTCGCGCGGGCAGGGGCGCCGCAGGTGGTGGTGCCGCAGATCGGCGATCAACCCTATTGGGCCGGCCGCGTTGCAGCCCTTGGCATAGGCGCCGCGCATGACGGCCCGACGCCGACCGCGCAATCATTGTCGGCGGCGCTGGAGACGGCGCTGGCCCCTGAAACCCGCGCCCGCGCAACCGCGGTCGCCGCCAAGGTCCGCAGCGACGGCGCCGAGGTGGCGGCGAGATTCCTGCTCGGCGAGTTGGGTCGCCGCGCGCATTGATCTCACTGCTTCAGTTCCGCCAGCGCCCTTTGCAGCGGCGCCGGCGAGACCTGGATCGGACCGGAGAAGGGCGTATCCATGTCAAGGATCAGATAAATCGCCGAGGCGGCCAGCGCGCCCGAGACGATGAAGGTGCCGACAACCGTGCCGTTGCGCGGTGCCCGGAAGCCGAAGCTGGCGAAGATCAGCGTCAGCCAGGCGACCAGCAGCGCGATCAGCGGCACCGGGATGATGCCGTCGGACTGTTCGACCAGCACCCACCGCTGCTCGATCACTCTCTGCAGCTGCTGCATAGCGCCCTGCAGCGCCGCCGCGTGCTTGGCCTCGGGCGGCGTCAGTTCCGCCAGCTCGTCGCCGACCTTGTTGAGCAGAAGCTCCGAGAGCCTGTTAGCGACCGCCGGCGTCTTCTGGACCGGCGAGGTGGCGTCAACCAGCCGCTGCAGATAGGCGTTGAGCGACGCGCGCGCCGGCGCCGTCTCCGGCCCGTATTGCCTGAGCGCACGATCAAGAATGATCAGTTGCGTGGCGAAAGAATGGACGTTGTGGTCGATGGTTTCGAACGTGTTCTTGGCCGAATTGATCATCAGGCCCAGCACAAGCGAAGACATCACCACGAACAAGTTGGCTGCCAGCCGCACCACGGCGTTGGTGTCTTCCTGGCGGTGATGCTCGGGGAAACGATCGTAGATCACCAGGCTGACCAGCGCCGCCCCGGCCAGACAGACAAAGATCGCCACCCCTGTCAGCACCTCGCCCATGGCCCATTGTGCACGGGATGCGGCTATTGCCAATGGGTGGAGGTTGAATCGGGGTGGGAGAATACGGGCCTATGTCTTTGTTTGAAGGTCGGTCTTCGATCTGATGCCGGCGCGAGGTATCCCTCTGTCCTGCCGGACATCTCAAAGGGCTGCCGCTGCTGCGACGGTGCTGCGAAGCATTCGCCAAACCACCCGCAAAACCGCTTTCAATACGCACCGAAGGCTCTATGTATGACGGCGGGGCGGCTCCGGCTCTCAATCATCACGAGGATATCATGACAATACGCGCTGTCGTCTGGGGCGAGAACATTCATGAGCGGACCAACAAGGTGGTCGCCTCAATCTATCCCGAAGGCATGCACGCCACCATCGCCAACGCGCTCGCCGCCGACAACGCGATCTCCGCCTCGATCGCGACGCTGGAGCAGCCCGAGCACGGCCTGCCCGAATCCCGCCTTGCCGAAACCGACGTGCTGGTCTGGTGGGGCCACAAAGATCACGGCGCGGTGGCCGACGAAGTGGTCGAGCGTGTCGCCCGCCGCGTCTTCGAAGGCATGGGGCTGATCGTGCTCCACTCCGGCCATTTCTCGAAAATCTTCAAGCGGCTGATGGGCACGCCCTGCACGCTGAAATGGCGCGAAGCCGGCGAGCGCGAGCGGCTGTGGGTGACGAGCCCTAGCCACCCGATCGCCGAAGGCATCGGCGAGTTCTTCGAGATCGAATACGAGGAGATGTATGGCGAGCAGTTCGCCGTGCCCGAGCCGCTGGAAACGGTCTTTATCTCGTGGTTCCAGGGCGGCGAGGTTTTCCGCTCCGGGCTCACCTACCGGCGCGGCGCCGGCAACGTCTTCTATTTCCGGCCCGGCCACGAAACCTATCCGACCTATCATGACGCCACCGTGCAACAAGTGCTGCGCAACGCGGTGAAATGGGCCCATAACCCGCAAGGCTCGAAGCCCGCCATCCTCGAGGCGCCGAACGTGCCGGTCGACAAGGCGCTGGAGCCGATCGTCGAGCGCGGCGGCAAGCTGCATGAGCCGGGCGAGGCCGGCTTCCGCTAAAAGCATTCCGTCTGGAATTGCGCCAAAATAACGCTTAGACAACATGGCATATTATTGAATCGAACCAATTCGCTTGGAGCATAAGATGCGGCTTTTGATACTGGGTACCGGCTGGATGGCGCAGGAGCATGCCCGCCGCTTCGGCGCCATCGAGAGCGTCGACATTGTCGGCGCCGTCGACGTCGATCCGGCGCGCGTCGGCGAATACGCCGACGCCTACAAGATCCCGCAACGCTTCACCTCGCTGGAAGCGGCGCTCGACTGGGGCGGTTTCGACGCGGTCGCCAATGTCACGCCCGACCGTATCCACCACCCGACCACCATGGCTTTGGTCGCCGCCGGCAAGCCGGTGCTCTGCGAAAAGCCGCTGGCCGAGAATTTCGGCAAGGCAAGCGAGATGGCCGATGCCGCGGAAGCCGCCGGCGTCGTCAACATGGTCAACCTCACCTATCGCAACGTGGCCGCGCTGCAGAGGGCGCGTCAGATGGTGCAGGCCGGCGAGATCGGCACGGTGCGCCATGTCGAGGCCTCCTACCTGCAGAGCTGGTTGGTGTCGAAGTTCTGGGGCGACTGGCGCAGCGATCCGAAATGGCTGTGGCGGCTGTCGCGCGGCCATGGCTCGAACGGCGTGCTCGGCGATGTCGGCATCCACATCCTCGATTTTGCCAGCTATGGCGCCGCGCTCGACATCGACCATGTTTTCTGCCGGCTGCGCGCCTTCGACAAGGCGCCGGGCAACCGCATCGGCGAATATGAGCTCGATGCCAATGACAGCTTCGCCATGACGCTCGATTTCGCCAACGGCGCCTTCGGCGTGGTGCATGCCAGCCGCTGGGCGACCGGCCACATCAACGAGCTCAGGCTGCGCATCTATGGCGACAAGGGCGGCATCGAGGTAGTGCACAATCTCGATGGCTCGGCGCTGAAGGCCTGCGTCGGCGAAAATGTCGAGAACGCCAGATGGGAAGTGCTCGACGCCGGCACGGCGCCGACCAACTACCAGCGCTTCGTCGATGCCGTCGGCAGCGGCATGCAGACCGAGCCGACCTTCCGGCACGCGGCGGGTTTGCAGAAAGTGCTCGATCTTGCTGTGGTCTCGGACGAGAAGCGCGCGGAGCTGCGGGCCAACGCGGACACGCAGTAGCGCGTTTCCTCGCGTCCGCCGGAGCCACATTCGCGGGGGCGAGGAACTAAGCCCGGCGATAAATCCCCACCGCGGCCGCGACCAGCGCGGCATTGTCCGCCGCCACGCTCCCATCCGGCAGTTCCTTGCCGTCCTCCAGCCCTACGCGGGTTGAAAAACGCCGCGCCGCCGCCCGTTCGACGAAGGGCCACACGGTGGCGTTTTCGCCGTGCAGCAGGACCGGACGCCTGATGCCGGCGCGCTCCAGCACTTGCTCGATGCCGTCGGCTAGGGCGAACGCCTCGTCCAGTTCCTGCTCGGATATCTCGATCAGCACGCGCAGCACCCGACCGCCATGGTCGAGGCCGGCCAGCCTGAGCGCATCGCCGATCGAGGCGAGCCCGGCCTCGACGCCGACGCCGCGGCCGCGCAGGACCTCCATCACCTCGGGCGCAGCGGCCTCGCTGAGATTGACCGATGCATAGTCCGGCAATTCGCGCCAGCCGGCGATGGCGGCGAGCGTGCGCCTGTCGTCCTTCTCGATCCAGGCGCCGGTGGAAACGCCGACCAGCGTGCCCGGGCAAGCGCGGCGCAGGGCGTGCACCGTCCGGTCCATCGCTTCCGGCGCGAGGCTCTCCTGTCGGTCGGCGCCGCGCGCATGGACATGCAGTTCGGCAGCACCGGCCGCGATCGAAGCCGTGCCATCGCGCGCCATGGCCTGCGCATCGAGCGGCAGGGCAGGGTGGAAATCGGCGGGGCGCGCGCCGTTGATGCAGGCCTGGACAATCATGACGGATGATCCTGTTGCGGCTGGCGCTAGCCTAGCGCAGGGAGGCGCAGGCGGAAACGGGACGGTGAAATCTCCTGACAGGGAAGGCCTGCAACGCCGCGATCCTTCGCCCTAGAGAGCCGGCGACGGAAGCGTCGCCCAGCGTCCATGCTAGCCGATATGCTCCGCCCTTAGCTTCTTTTTCATGCGCTGCAGCGCCCGCTCGCCGCCTGCCGCGAGCTCATTGGCGATCCGCGCGAGATCGTCGTCGGCTTCGCGATATTTACTGCCCCAGGCGCCGAGCGTGGCAAGCACCGGCAGCAGGTCGATGCCGGCCTCGGTCAGCCGGTAGATCGCCTTCAGTCCGTGGCTCGGGTCGTCGCTGCGGGTAAGGATGCCTTCGTCGACGAGCGTCTGCAGCCGCTCGGCCAGCGTGCGCGACGAGATGCCTTCGTCGGACTGCAGGAATTCGCGAAAATGCTTTTTCCCGGCGAAGACCAGGTCGCGGATGATCAGCAGCGTCCAGCGGTCGCCGAGCAATTCCAGCGACAGATTGACCGGGCAGCCGGATTTTCCCTTGGTCGACATAGAATGGTTCCATTTTTAAATCACTTTACTATTGACATCATTCTTCTTGCCGGGTCAAATGGTTTAGAAAGTAAATCGTTAGCCGAGAGGAGACCCAAGATGAAAAAGCTCATCCTTCAAATGCAGATGTCGGTCGACGGCTTTGTCAGCGCCGACGGGGCTCAGCGCTGGCAGCTCTGGGATTGGGGCGACGACAGCGCCTGGGACGACGAATTGAAGCAGGACTTCAATGCCGTCTTTAAAACCATCGATACCATTCTGCTCAGCCGCAAGATGGCCGAGGAGGGCTACCTCAGCCACTGGGGCAATGCCGCGAAAAAGTACCCGACAGATCGCTTCTATGCCTTTGCCCAGCGGATCGTCGAAGTGCAGAAAGTGGTGCTGAGCGACAAGCTTAAGGCTTCGCGCTGGGAGCGCACCAGGGTGGCGAGCGGCGACCTGCCGCGCGAAGTCAACGCCTTGAAGGCCGGCGAGGGCGGCGACATCGCCGTGTTCGGTGGCGCCGGCTTCGCCTCGGCGCTGATCAACGCCGGGCTGGTCGACGAGTTCCAGCTGTTCGTCAATCCGGCGGTGCTCGGCGCCGGCCGCCGCATCTTCGATCAGGGCGGCTTCGCCCGGCTGAAGCTCCTTGGCTCCAAGGCCTATGCCAGCGGCATGGTGGTCAACCGCTACGCGCGGGCGGGGTGAGGGGATGTTTGCCGCGAGAGCCGAAGGTTGAATCGATCCGGCAGCGCGCCACCTCAAGCATTTGTTCGCGTGGGCTTTTTCCTGGCGGATCGACCAAGTTCTGCCCGGCCAGGTCCCGCTGCGCGCCGGACGGATTGCCCTCCGGCCACGCGGCTTGATCATTGGCTGCGGCCGCGAACCAGTGGGCTTCGCGCGAAGTCAGTCCGATGAGCACGCGGCCGGCATATTCGGCGGGCAAGTTGTTGCCTGTATCGAACACCGTCCAGCTGTCATGAGGCGGCTCCTGCACCGTGACGAACCTCATGCGAGCCCTCCATCTGTGAAGAGCAACTAATATAGCGGTCGCCGTTTGGCGGCCCTGTAACCAAGCCCACATATGGCGCCCGCTTCAGACGTCCAGAGCTCATGAGGAGACTGGCTTGATGGATATTTGGTATGTCGCTATGCGAGCCGGCGGTGGGAACGCGCAGCCTCAGTCGACCGTCAGCGTGCTGCCAATCGCTTGTTCGGGAGTGGTTTCCGGCCGGCGTGGAGGAGCTACTGCCCCGCCTGGTCGGCATCCGTCAGCGTGCCGAGGAAGGCGACGATGTCGTCGATCTCGGCGTCGGTCAGTGCCGGCCTGTCGCCGGGTTTCTTGCCGTTGAAGGGCGGATCGGTGTTGAGGTTCGGCCAGTAAGCCTTGGGCAAATCGTCATATTTGCGGATGGTGCCGTCGGCGTTCTTCGGATACCAGCGGCCGGGATCGGTGTCGCGGCTGGCGTAGAAGGCGACAGCCTCGCGCAGCGTGTGGAAGCGGCCGTTGTGGAAGAAGCTCTTGCGTAAGGCGACGTTGCGCAGCGTCGGCGTTTTGAACAGGCCGCAATATTTGCCGCGGCCCTTGAAGTCGGTGCGCAGCGGGCCGCACAGGCCAAGATCGACATAGTTGGGATCGGCATTGGCCTGGATCGCGGGATTGCGCGGCACGGCGATCGCGATCAGGCCGAAATCGGTGAATTGCGGCGGCTCGCCGTCATTGGCGGGCTCGCTCAGATGGCAGCTGGCGCAATTGCCCTTGGTTTCGTCCTCGAACAGCGTGCGGCCGCGCTGCTCCTGCGCGGTAAGCTGCGCCTTGCCGGCGAGGAAAGCGTCGTAGCGGCTGGAATAGGGATAGAAATCGGCGCTGCTCTGCTCGAAGGTGCCGAGCGCCTCGACCGCGGCGTCGAACGCATCCTCCGGATGATCGAAGATGTCGGCGCCGAACGCCGCCTTGAAGGCTTCGGCATAGGGCGCCTTGCGCAGCGCCGAGACCACGGCGGCTTCATCCTTGTTGCCCATCTCGAAAGGCGACAGCAGCGGGATACTGGCCTGGTCCTTGCCGTGGTCGGCGCGGCCGTCCCAGGTCAGCCCGCCCGTCGGGCCATTGTCGACGCTCTCGTCGCCCTCGTCCTCGGAATCATAAAAATGCTCGGTGAAGGCGGGAGCGGCCTGCAGGTAGCGCAGCGACGGCACGGCACGCAGGCCGGGCCGGTCGAGCTTCGGCCCGCCCATCTCGACCGGCGAGGCGGATGCCGGGCCAAAGGCATGGTTGGGATCATGGCAGGACGAGCAGGACTGTTTGCCCGAGGCCGACAACGCCGGATCGAAGAACATATGCCGGCCGAGCGCCGTCAGCGCGTCGGCCCGCGCGAACGCCTCGGCTCGCGATAGCGGCCCGGGGTTTACACCGCCTGCCGGCAGCCCGTCGGCGGGCCAGACGACCGCAAGACTGGCGAGTGTCGCAAGCGTGGCGGATTTCCATCGGGTCATGGCAGGCCGGTCCGTTTTGCATCGGCGTAGGCGCGCATTGCTACGGATTGATGACCATTTGAGCCTTTGCACGCATGCCTGCGTGGCGATCCTTCACACCCTCTGTCCTGCCGGCTAGAGTGGGGACGACCTGTCAGCGGCTTCAGCATCTGCTCTGAACATTTATCTCCACTCCCCCTGTCACAAAGCTGACAACCGCCCGCCCTAGCGTTCCCAGGTTCCTCCAGCCATTCCCCAGCCACGAGGCATCTTCATGATCAGGTCCTTTCTCTCCCTTTGCCTCGCCTCGACGGCGCTGGCATCGCTCGCCACTGCCGCCCAGGCGGCCCCTCCCGGCTACGACAAGATCGACACCGTCGTCGTCATCTATGCCGAGAACCGCAGCTTCGATAACCTCTATGGCGGCTTCCCCGGCGCCAATGGCCTGAGCAACGTCTCGGCCGACCAGGCCCGCCAGCTCGACCGCGACGGCAAGCCGCTGACCGAACTGCCGCCGGTCTGGGGCGGGCTGACCGGCAAGGGCGTGACGCCGGCCGTGACGGAAGCCCAGACCGCGCATCTCGCCAACGCCGTCTTCGCCATCGACGATCCCAAGGGTTTCAACGAGAACACCGGCGTCGTCACCCATGATCTCTGGCATCGTTTCTACCAGGAGCAGATGCAGATCGACGGCGGCAAGAACGACAAGTTCGTTGCCTGGGCCGATTCCGGCGGCCTGGTGATGGGCCATTACGACGGCTCGATCCTGCCGATGTGGAACATCGCCAAGAAATACGTGCTCGCCGACAATTTCTTCCAGGGCGCCTTCGGCGGCTCCTTCCTCAACCATTTCATGCTCGCCTGTGCCTGCGTGCCGGTCTACCCCAACGCCGACACCAGTCCGGTCAAGGACCAGATCGCCGTCGTCGAGCCCGACGGCGTGACGCTGAAGGTGGCCGGCAATTCGCCGCCCTCGGCCCTGGGCGGCGTGCCGAAATTCGTCAATGACGGCGCCATCACGCCCGACTTCCATGCCGTCAACACCATGCAGCCGCCTTACCAGCCGAGCGCCAACAAGCCGGCCGAGGGCGGCGACAAGGCGCTCGCCGACCCGGCGCAACCGACCACGCTACCGCCGCAGCACGACATCACCATCGGCGATCTTCTGACGCTGAAGGGCATCGACTGGGCCTGGTATTCCGGCGCCGGGCGGGCGGCACTCGACGGCAAGAACGACAAGCCGGTGCCGAACTTCCAGTTCCATCACCAGCCCTTCAACTATTTCGCCGCTTATGCGCCGGGCACGGCCGCGCGCGCCGAGCATCTGCGTGACGGCGGTCTCGGCGGCACGGAGTTCATCAAGGCGATCGACGACGGCAAGCTGCCGGCGGTCACCTTCTACAAGCCGCAAGGCAACCTCAACGAACATGCCGGCTATGCCGATGTCAGCAGCGGCGACCAGCATCTGGCCGATCTTGTCGCGCATCTGGAAAAGAGCCCGCAATGGGCGCATATGCTGGTCGTCATCACCTATGACGAGAATGGCGGCTTCTGGGATCATGTCGCGCCGCCCAAAGCCGACCGCTGGGGCCCGGGCAACCGCGTCCCGGCCGTCATCATCTCGCCCTATGCGAAGATGGGCATGGTCGACCACACGCAGTATGACACGATGTCGATCTTGCGCTTCATCACCGCCCGCTACGACCTGCCGGTGCTGCCCGGTATCGTCGCCCGCGACAAGGCGCTGCGCAACAACGACCAGCCGCCGATGGGCGATCTGACGGCAGCGCTTGATCTGACGAAGTAGCGTTGCAGAACTTGGGTTCCTCGCCCTCGCCAAGGCGGGGGAGAGGTGTCCGCGAAGCGGACGGAGAGGGGGCCTTTCGTAGGGCGACGTTAATTTGCCATCGCCGCGCCGAACCTCGCCGGTTGTGCTTCTCAATTCCCGTCCGCTATCAATGGCCTCCAGATCGGAGGCCATGCGATGAGCGAACTGAAAGTCAGGACGAGGACAACCGGCGCGCTGGCCGTCCTGCCGCCGGGCGGCTTGCCGGTCGTCACCACGCCGACCGGCGGCACGGTGGATGTGGTGACTGCGGTCAGCATGCCGGGCTTTAACCCGCTCGACCTGCTTTACGCCTCTCTAGCCGCCTGCATGGTGCTGAGCGCCCGCATCGCCGCCACGCGCCTAGGCGTCACGGCTCAGCTCGGCGAAGTGCGCGCCCAAGTCAGCGGCGAGAAGGCGAAGGACGAGCCGTCGCGCGTCGAGAAGTTCATCATCAGGCTGGATATTGCCGGCGATCTCGACGAGGCGACCAAGCAGCGGATCGTTAAAGATGCCGAGGACATCTGCACTGTCTCAAACACGCTGCGCACCTCGCCCGAACTGCACGCCATGCTTGGGTGAGGGCGATGCCGCAGCTTTCCCCGATCGACTACGCGAAGGCATCTGAAGAAATCCGCGCCGAGCACGACCGCGAACTCGCGCTGCGCGGCCGCATGACCAACATGAAGCGCATCCTGCTGCATTCGCCGGCCGCGCACCGCATCTATGCCGAATGGTTCACGCTGCGCGATCTGCTGCAACCGGCGCTCGACGACCGTGCCATCTGGCTGCTGTCGTTGGCGATTTCCGAAACCTGCCGCGCCGAGATTCCGGTCACTTTCTTCCGCCGCGCGCTCATCGACAGTGGCCTCAAGCCGGAGGAGATCAAGCCCAGCATCGACGAGGCGCTGTTGATCGCCTTTGGCAAGGCAGTAGCCGCAGACGCCAACGCCGTTCCAGATGAGATTTGGACAGCCCTCAAGGCACGCTATGACGAGACGCAACTGGTCAATCTTGTCGCCTTCGCCGGCATCATGGTGGCGACCTGCGTGTTCACCAATGCGGTGAAGGTGGATCTGGATCCTGAGCTGGAAGTTTATCGGCGCCAGAGGTGAAGATTGGCGAAGCGGAGGGGAGCTGATCTCCCCGTAGGGGGCAACTTCACCACCTCTCCGCAGGAATCGGGTGGCTGCCACATCTCGTTCGCCCCACTTTGATATCGACAAAGGAGGCAACGATGACCATCCACTCAATCAGCGCCCGACGTGCCGGCCGCTCCGCGGAAGCTCGCGTCGCCGCTCAGGATTGGCGCGCCCTGGTGTCCGAACTGAACAGCCACGGCTGCGCCGTCATGCCCGGCCTGTTTACGCCCGAGGAATGCGCCGAGATCGCCGGCCTCTATCCGCATGAGGAGCATTTCCGTAGCCATGTCGTGATGGCGCGCCATGGCTTCGGCAAGGGCGAGTACCGCTATTTCCGCTACCCGCTGCCGGATCTGATCGACGGCCTGCGTACCGCGCTCTATCCGCAACTCGCCGCCGTCGCCAATGACTGGAACGAGCGCATGGACGTGGCGCAGCGCTACCCCGCCGATCACGCCGCCTTCCTGAAGCGTTGCCATGACGAGGGGCAGACGAAGCCGACGCCGCTGCTGCTGCAATACGGCCCCGGCGACTTCAACTGCCTGCACCAGGACCTTTATGGCGCGCTTGCCTTCCCCTTGCAGGTGGCGATCCTTCTGTCCGAGCCCGGCGAGGATTTCGAGGGCGGCGAATTCGTCCTGACCGAGCAGCGCCCGCGCATGCAAAGCCGCGCCGAGGTGGTGCCGCTGAAAAGGGGCGACGCGGTGATCTTCGCCGTGCACAATCGGCCCGTGCAGGGCACCAGGGGCCATTACCGCGTCAACCTGCGCCATGGCGTCAGCCGGTTGCGTTCGGGCCGGCGTCACACGGTGGGGATCATTTTCCACGACGGAAAGTAGGGGAGTAGGGCAGTAAGGGAGTAGGGGAGTAGGGAAAAGGCGTCACGGTTGCGGCAAAGCTTGATATGGGGCTTTCCTTATCCGTCCAGTTACCATATTGGCCCTACTCCCCTACTCCCCTACTCCCCTACTCCCCTACTCCCCTACTCCCCTACTCCCCTACTCCCCTACTCCCCTACTCCCCTACTCCCCTACTCCGTTATCGACCCATGATCCGTCTCGAAAATATCGGCAAGCAGAACGGCCGGCAGATCGTCTTCATCGAGGCCTCTGCCGCCTTGCAGAAGGGCGAGAAGGTCGGCCTTGTCGGTCCCAACGGCGCCGGCAAGACGACGCTGTTCCGCATGATTATCGGCAAGGAGCAGCCGGACGAAGGTCAGGTCTCCGTCGAGCGCGGCGTCACCATCGGCTATTTCAGCCAGGATGTCGGCGACATGGATGGCATGAGCGCCGTCGCCGAAGTGATGGAGGGCGCCGGCCCGGTGAGCGCGGTTGCAGCCGAGATGCGCAAGCTCGAAGCCGCCATGGCCGACCCCGACCGCGCCGACGAGATGGACGAGATCATCGAGCGTTATGGCGAGGCGCAGCATCGCTTCGAGGAGCTCGACGGCTATGCGCTGGATGGCCGCGCCCGCGAGGTGCTGGACGGCCTCGGCTTCTCCCAGGAGATGATGGACGGCGACGTCGCTAAACTCTCCGGCGGCTGGAAGATGCGCGTTGCGCTTGCCCGCATCCTCCTGATGCGGCCCGACGTCATGCTACTCGACGAGCCGAGCAACCATCTCGACCTCGAAAGCCTGATCTGGCTGGAGCAGTTCCTGAAAAACTATGACGGCGCGCTGCTGATGACCTCGCACGACCGCGAGTTCATGAACCGCATCGTCAACAAGATCATCGAGATCGACGCCGGTCAGCTTACCTCCTATTCCGGGGACTACGAATTCTACCAGCAGCAGCGCGCGCTGGCCGACAAGCAGCTGCAGGCGCAGTTCGAGCGCCAGCAGGCAATGCTGGCCAAGGAGATCGCCTTCATCGAGCGCTTCAAGGCGCGCGCTTCCCACGCGGCGCAGGTGCAGAGCCGGGTGAAGAAGCTCGACAAGATCGACCGCGTCGAGCCGCCGAAACGGCGTCAGGTCGTGAACTTCGAATTCCAGCCGGCGCCGCGCTGCGGCGAGGACGTGGCGACCTTGAAGAACATCCACAAGGCCTATGGCAGCCGCACCATCTATTCAGGTCTCGACTTCCAGGTGCGCCGGCGCGAGCGCTGGTGCGTGATGGGCGTCAACGGCGCCGGCAAGTCGACACTTTTGAAGCTGGTCGCCGGCGCCTCCGAGCCGGACCAGGGCTCGGTGGCGCGGGGTCCGAGCGTCAAGATGGGCTATTTCGCCCAGCACGCCATGGAACTGCTCGATGGCGAGCGCACCGTCTTCCAGACGCTTGAGGATAATTTCCCGCAGGCCGGCCAGGCGCCCCTGCGCGCCCTTGCCGGCTGCTTCGGCTTTTCCGGCGATGAGATCGAGAAGAAATGCCGCGTGCTGTCAGGCGGCGAGAAGGCGCGGCTGGTGATGGCGCTGATGCTGTTCGACCCGCCCAACCTCCTTGTGCTCGATGAGCCGACCAACCACTTGGACATGGCGACCAAGGAAATGCTGATCGCAGCACTGTCGCAATACGAAGGCACGATGCTGTTCGTCTCGCACGACCGCCATTTTCTCGCCGCTCTGTCGAACCGCGTGCTGGAGCTGACGCCGGACGGCGTCCACACCTATGGCGGCGGTTATACGGAATATGTCGAGCGCACCGGCCAGGAAGCGCCAGGTTTGAGAAGCTGATCCCTGCCGACGGGCAGTGCTGTCCAGCGTTGAAAGTGCCGTCGCCCACTTGGGAGATCGGTAAGCTTCAGCGTCGCGACCTATTTGCTCACCATGCTGTCGGCAAGCCCCTGCGCCTGTTTGAGCAGCGCCGGGAAGGCCGGGTCGCTGGGCAGGCGCTGGCCCATGCAGGCGCGATAATCGGCGTCGCCCTTTTCCCAGACAGCGTTGGCGGCATCGGTGTCGCTGGAATCGTCCTGGTCCGAGCCCTGATCTGCCTGCTGGGCTTTCTGCGCGGCGGCGTCGGCGGCCGCCCAGATCGAATCGCAGGCGGCGATCTTCGGCACGGCGGGTGACGCAGTCGCCTCGGCGATCAACACGCGATCGCCCTTGACCACGGTGACGACGACATGCTGGTCGTAGATCGGCCCGATATCCTGCGTCCAGCCGCCGAGCCGGGCAACGGCGATATCGGCGCCTTCGGGTTTCTTCAGCGCAAAGTCGAGCGTGCCCAGGAAGGCGGCGTCGCTGCCGATCGCCTGGGTGTAGAAATTATCGAGCTTCAGCGCCTCGCCAATGCCGGTGGGCAGTCTTAAATCCGCCTCCGCCTCGGCGGCCTTGGACTTCAGCCAGCGTTCGGTGAGCCCGCGCGTCGATGCCACGATGCTCGGGCCGTTCTCGCTCTGGGAATATCGCAAGCCGTCGAGCATGCCGAAGCCGATATCGGAGGCGTTGAGGCTTTCGATATTGATCGCGCCGGTCGCCGGAAAATCCTTGACTGCGAGCGGGCCGAGAATGGCGGCAAGACGCTGCTGCAGGTCGGCCAAAGCCTTCTCGTTCTGCGCGTCGATCGTTTCGATGTCCGTGTTTGCGCTTTCCTGCGCCGCGATAGCCGCAATCGCCTTGTCGCGCGCGGCGATATAGTCGTCCTCCGGGGAGGCCGCGAAAACAGTGCTGCTCGCCAGCGCGAAGAGAAACGTCCAGATTAACCGCATGATGGAATCTCCGCCTTCGGTTCTGTCTAGCAGACAAAGCGCGGCGGAAGTTTGAAAGCAAGATCAGACTTACGCTCGCTCGCCCTCCGGTAAAAGCTGATCGTCATCTCCTTGCCTGCACCCGCCGGCGTCAGCATGAAATAATCGTAGGTGGTGACCTCGCCCGACGGACCGACCAGCGCCTTCGACCAGATCGGTGCCTCTTCCACGCGCATCTCGGCCCACTGCCGCGCAAAGTCCGGGCTGAGCGCCTTGAGTGGATCGAGCACGGCGCGGACGTCGGCGGCAGCAGCGTAAGCCACCGTCGCGGCGCGGAACTGCGCGATCGCCGAGCGCGCCACCAGCTCCCAGTCGGCGAACAGCGCCCGCCAGGCAGGATCGAGGAACAGCCGCCAGAGAAGGTTGCGCCTGGCCGGATCGTCCGGGTCGAAGCCGCCGAACAGCGCCGCGGCTGGATCATTCCAGGCGACGAAATCCCAAATGCGGTCGAGTGCATAGGCCGGGTTCGGGCAGAGTGCTGTAAGCAGGCTGGCAATGCGCGGATCGGGCGAGGGGCTTTCGCGTGGCGCCGGCAGCCATTCCGGCTTCGCCAGCTTGAACAGATGCTCGCGCTCGACCGGCAGCAGCATCAGCGCATCGGCCAGCGCCTTGAGCACCTGCGCGGACGGGTTGGCCTCGCGTCCCTGTTCGAGCCAGGTGTACCAGGTGGCGCTGATGCCGGCGAGCAGCGCCACCTCCTCGCGCAGCAGGCCTGCGGCGCGCCTGCGCGTGCCGGTGCTGAGGCCATGCTTCGCTGGCGCGACCCGCTCGCGCATGGCGCGCAGGAAGCGGCCGAGTTCCTTGCGTCTTTCCGCGTCGGCCGTCGCCCGTTCCAGCATGCCATGTCCTTTGAAAGGGGTAGCGCCGCTACCAGCAGCGCCGCTCATCTTGTACCACCTGACTACCGGTATAATTTTCGCAGCGCATCAGCAATACCGCCGCACCCGGCGCGGCCAGCTACAAGAGGATTTCGGATGAACGCGCTGAAAAAGATCAGGAATATCGACTACACCATCATCTTCGCCCGCGACATGCGGCGAATGCGGCGCTTCTATGAAGGCGTCATGAACTTTCCCGTCCATTCGAGCCTGGGCGAAGGCTGGATCGCCTACCAGGTCGGCTCCTGCCTTTTGGCGCTGACCGAGCGTGGCGTGATGTTCGACGATGCGCCGCCACCGCAAGGCGCGCTATCGCTGCAACTGGCCTTCCGTGTCGCGCCGGCCGAGGTCGACGAATGCGCCCAGGCGTTGCGCGAGCACGGCGTCGCCATCGAGAAGGAGCCGACCGATCAGCCCTGGGGCCATCGCACGCTTTTCTTCCGCGATCCTGATGGGAATGTGCTGGAGATTTACGCAGATATTTAGGGCGGGATGATCGGAGGCGGCATTACAGAAGTTGCGATAGGTCTGCGTCAACCATGGCGGTTGACCCTACCGTCCATCCGGCCGATACCCCGCGCAAATTCCCTGCCGAGACCCCGATGACCACACATCTCCAACAACCCGCCACGCCGGCTCCCGACACCGCCTGGCAGGACGACATCCGCGCCGGCGTCCGCCACGTCCGCGATCTCGCTTCGCTGCCGCTCTCGGCTGCCGAACGCGCCGCGGCTGAGCAGGCCGCCGCCAACCACAAGGTTCGCATCCCCAAACCCTATCTCGACCTGATCGACTGGAACGATCCGCAAGATCCGATCCGCGCCCAGGTCATCCCGTCGCCGGACGAACTCACCGTTACCGAGGGCGAGCTCGACGATCCGATCGGCGACCACGCCTACAGCCCGGTGCCGAGGCTGACGCATCGCCATGCCGACCGGGTACTGCTGTTCCCGACCTATCATTGCGCGGTCTATTGCCGCTTCTGCTTCAGAAAAGAATCGCTGACCGCGATCGGTCGTGGCTACACAAGCGAAGCGCTCGAGCCGGCCTTCGCCTATATCGCCGCGCATCCCGGGATACGCGAGGTGATCCTGACCGGCGGCGACCCGCTGTCGCTGCCCGACAAGGCGCTCGGCGAAATCCGCGCGCGCATCGAGGCGATCGCGCATGTGCGGCTGTTGCGCATCCACACCCGCGTGCCGGTGGCGTTGCCCTCACGCGTTACAGCGGGCCTGATCGGCGCATTGCAGGGCCGGCTGATGGTCACGGTGGTCACCCACTTCAACCACCCGCGCGAGATTACGCCAGCCGCCGAGGCGGCCTGCCGGACGCTGCGGCAGGCGGGATTCGTGCTCCTCAACCAGAGTGTTTTGCTCAAGGGCATCAACGACAATGTCGAGGTGCTTGAGGAGCTTTGCCGCGAGCTGATGTATAGGCTCGGCGCAAAACCCTATTACCTTCACCATGGCGACCTCGCGCGCGGCATGGCGCATCGCCGCACCACCATCGCCGAAGGCCAGGCGCTCGTCGCGGCGCTCAGGGCGCGGCTCTCCGGCATCTGCAACCCGACCTACGTCATCGACCTCCCCGACGGCGGCGGCAAGGTTCCGCTCGGGCCCTGCCATGTCGAGGGCCGCGAAGGCGAGACGTGGCGCATCCGTGCGCAGGATGGAAAGGTGAGGACGTATATCGAGGTGGTGGCCGACTTCTGAAAGCCTGGCCTCCGCTGGACCTTTTTTGGCGGCCCGGAGGCCTGTTGGGGGCAACCTGCTGGCCACCGGGCCTAACCGGCGGGCGTTGGGCGGCCGCCGGCTAAACCCAGCATCGGTCCGGCCGGTCGCCGAGGCACCATATGAACGAACGATTTGCCTGCTTTTTTCCTCCATTCGCACGATGTGACGGATGGCGCGAAGTGCGACACTGCCCTCGATCCTTCCGGATCGTCTTGAGTACCTTAGTAGCGATCCTCGACCCCCGCAGGTTTCTCCCGGAACCTGCGGGGCTTCTGCGTCCGCCGCCAGGCCCGGCCCGCAACATTGCTCTCTCCGGCGGGAACCGGAGCCAGCGCCCGGCATTCTATCAGCAGGGACTGAAGGAGCGCGGCGTGAAAGCGTTGTTGGGACTTGTCGGCGGCTTCGTGCTGACCCTTGCAGTTTTTGCCTGCGGACTGGCCTTTGCCACCTGGCTGCTTGCCGCAAAGCCGGTGCGCCAGGCAACGCCTGCCATCGGCGTTTCCGAACTTTGGACGAAGGACGCTCAGCGGGTGGACCCGGCGACACAGAATCTCCAGCGTATCCCGGCCCGGCAGGCGTCGGCCGCTGCTTCTGCCGGCGCGAATGCTGCTGGGGACGCCGGCTTGAACACCGCCGCCGAGGGCGTCGTCGCCACGGCGCAAGCTGCCGCCCCGCAGGCAGCGCAGGCTGCGCCTTCCCAGTCTGGCGAGGCCGGTGCGGCCTCGGCGGCCCAGCCTGCGCCGGAAAACGCGACCTCGGCCGAACTGCCCGCCGCCCATGTCGAATGGTGCGCGAGCCGCTACCGCAGCTACCGGCCGGAAGAAAACAGCTACCGCTCCTATAGCGGCGAAATACGCCCCTGCATCTCGCCCTATTTCGACGCTGGTGCAGACCGCACCGCGTCGACCGGCGCGCGCCAGGCCGCCGATCAGGCCGAAACGGAAAGCTACACCACCACGGTGGACGGCTATGCGACGACTTATGGCGGGCCGTTGGCCGTGCCGGAGGAACAGGCTTCGGCCGATGGCTCCCGGCTTTCCGCCGACCACGTCGGCTCCTGCTTCAGCCGCTACCGCTCCTACCGGCAGGAAGACAACACCTACCAGCCCTATGACGGCGGCCCCCGCCGCCAGTGCGAGTAGAGGCCTCCGCGATTAGCTTCCTCGCCCGCCTTTGGCGGGGCGAGGAGCCCAAGCTTGCCCAGGCCGCTACCTGCGTTATTGGCATTCATCGGCCTGCCAAGGCGGAGTGATAAACCAATCCATCGCCACACCACCGATCTCGCGGATTTCTTGGATCGTTCGGATGCGCGCGGCGTTCAAGGGATACCCCAACGGAGGACTCCAAAATGGGCGACGAACGGCACGACAAAATCGAGCAGCGTGCATATGAGATCTGGCAGCGCGAAGGCGGCCGGGATGGCGACCACGAGCGGCACTGGCACCAGGCGGAGATGGAGATCGACCGCGAGGCGGCGCTGCCGCTGACGGCGGGCGATGCCATGCCTGAGACCCGCGAGATCGCGGGTTCGGACGTGCTCACGGTCGAGGATCTCGCGATGCGCACCGGTATATCGGGCGACGAGGCGCAGGAGCTGATCGACAGGCTGGGCAACGACCGCGCCGCGATCGAGCAGGCAGCGCGCAGTCTCAAGGCGAGACAGCGAATTTAGAGCGGGTCTCCCGAAAGTGTGCAGCGGTTTCGGGACAAAGACATGCTTAAAACCAAAGACCTAAAGCATGTCGCGTGATTCCTTTTTTACGCACACATGCTTTAGCCAGGCCGGAAACATCCGGAAATCTACTCGCTCCGCCAGAGCCAGATTGTCAGCGAGCCGGATCGCCCGCGGATATGTGTTTCCGCGGGCCCTTTCAGCGCACCGGATTTGAACAGCGCGCAGTCGCGGCCGGCGACTTGCAGCATCTTGTCGCTGACCGCGACTTCAACATTGCGGTCGGCTGCGATCGCCATCAAGCGGCTGGCGACGTTGACCGTGTCGCCTATGGCCGTGATGTGCTGCCGGCCTTCGCCGCCGAGCCTCGATGCCACGATCGTCCCATAATGCGCTCCGATCTTGAAGCCGAGCCGGGATGCGGCCGCTGCAGGCAACGAGGCGAGCCAGCCGTTGGTGCGGCTGGACAGTCCGACGCAACAGCGGGCGGCATTGAAGGCGTCATCCACCGCTGGCTCCGGCAGACCGAACACGATCATGGCGCCGTCACCCATGAAACTGGTGACGATACCGCCGCAACCTGTCACTTCTTCGTCCACCAGCACATGAAAACTGTTCAAGATGTCGCGTGTGGCGTCGGGTCCCAATGTTTCGCTCAGCCCGGTGAAGCGGGACAGGTCGATGAAGATGACGGCGGCGTCTGCCCGCACAGGTTCCAGCAGGAAATCGCTGTGCTTGGCCAGCCACGCCTCCAGGCCCGGGGCTTGAACGCGTTGAAGCAATTCGCTTTGCGTGGCGAAATATTGGGCTCGGCTCCGGCCCAGCCAAAGCTGCGCGGCCCCGAACAGAAGCGCCGGCGGAACGGCGGCGGCCATCGGCAGTGCGGCGCTCAGCCAGATATGATGCGAGAAAGCTGTCATGTTGACCGCTGACCAGACCAGCACCACGCCGACGATCGCGGCGAGGCCGATGGCGTTTCGCCGCCATGCCAGCAAGCCGACGAGGATCATCGGCAGCACCACGGCAAGGCAGGCATCCGCGAGGCGAACGTGCCGATCCCGCACGATTGCGTCGCCGGCTGTCAGGTGGGCGATCGCCGTCGACATGACTTCCACGCCCGGCAGCACGGGATCGAACGGTGTCGGGAAGACGTCGCCGGTGCCGGTCGCGGTCGCCCCGACAACGACAATCCGGTCCCGGATGATGCCCGGATCGAGCTGGCCGCGCAGTACCGTCGCGGCGCTGATCGTGCGGATGGTGCCGCGCGGGCCATAAAATGTCAGGGGCAGGATGCTGCCGATGTCGGTCCGGATCGAGCGACCGCCCAGTGACAGGCGATCGGGCGCAAATTCCGGATCCTGCCTCGCTGCCGTGGCGGCAACGCGCAGCGAGAAAGCCGCTTCCAGCCGGTCTGCGGAGCGAAACAGCAACGGCACGAACCGAGGCGTTCCAGTGCGGTCGGTGATCACATTGACGACGCCGACGGCGGCGGCATCCGAGAACGGTTTGAGCGGCCACAGGAACCGCTCGGCGTCCGGCACGCGGGTCAGGGGGCCTTCGCCTTCGGCAACGACCGATTGGCTGCCTCCGCGGTAGACGGCCGCGGCGGCGATGACGCTTGCACTTCTGCTGAGCGAACGTGCGAGTGCGGCGTCGCTGTCCTTGGCCATGGGATCGACCAGCAGCACGTCGAGCGCAACGGCTTTCGGACGAAAGCTCGCAATCTTGTCGACAAGCCGCGCAAGGGTGGCGCGGCTGAGGGGATAGCTGCCCTCGTCTTGCACCGTTTCGTCGTCTATAGCGACGATGGTGATCAAATCCGGCGGCGTTTGCGTTCCTCGAGCCAGTGTTCGAAGATCGGTCATCGTCGCTTCGACGCGATCCAGAAACGACAGATTGCCGCGCCAATGCGCCAAGCCCAGGCCGGCGCCCCAGAGACCCGCCAGAACGAGCGCAATCAGCGTCGGTAGCGATCGCCGGCTCAATTGCGGCTCACTGGCCGAAACGGGCCATCAGTGCCGAAACGCGCTTGGCCGGCCAGCGCTTGACGGTCAGTGCCCCTGTTCCTCTTTCCACGTCGACGCCTTCGCCCGGCGCAAGCACGACGCCGGCAGACGACACCGGCCTTTGCACGGCGACGCGGCCTCTGATCACGAAAACCGACGTTTTGCCCTGGCCGGCGTCGATCGCCCATTTTGTCCCCCGCACCGCGGCGATCGCCTGCGGCGTGACGACCACGAAGCCGCCTTGGACCCCGCCAGCGGGCGCCTCGATCAGCAGCGCCTTGCGCCGCAATCTCACCGCGTCCGCATTGCCGTTGCGGTCGCGGTCCTCCAGCGTGAAGCTGGCGCCGCCTTCGACGATGATGGTAAGGCCTTGCTGGCATCTCAGGATCTGTCGGCCTTCGACCGGCTCGAACCTGCAGCCTGCCTCGCCCGACTGCGCCAGGGCGGCATCCACCCAGAAGACCCCGGCAAAGACGGCAGCCACCAGGCTGCGGAAATATCGTCCCCTTACGCTCATGAACCCTCCTGCCTTTGCGGAATTTGCGGCGGGAAAATCGTTGCGTTGCTCCGGACGCCGCGCAGCGGCAATCTTACCACAATAATCTGCTGCGACGCCAAACAACCGGCACAGGCACCAGGCCGAGGCCCGGAACGAATTGGCGCGAGCCGCGTTTATCCCGGTTAACGCAATTCCTGGAAAAGTATGAATTGTTTCCCCTCCGGAATTGCGTCCAGCCAAAGACAATTGAGCGGGTGTGCGTTTTCGTTGAAACGATGAACTGCTCTGGGAGGTCGAGATGCCAACGCAAAAAGAAGACTACCGGACCAATCGCGCCGATTACCTGATCGCCAAGATGCAGGCCGCCAAGGGCGAGCCTGGCAAGCTGCCGGCCGCCAAAGCCGCGCCCAAGCCGGCCAGGAGGCCGTCCCGGCCCCACGACCAGCGCTCGGCTGCAGCGAACCCGGAAGAGACATTGGCGACATCGCATTCGCGCCGCTAGCGTCAAAGTCATAGGCAATTCCAGGAAAAGTGTGAAACAGTTCCGTCCGGAATTGCGTCAAACAAGCAGATCTGGCGTTCTCCCGGCCTGCCCGGCAGGCCGGCGGTGCGCTGCTATCGTGACACAATCCGCACTGCTTTGTCCGTCCTGTCTTGTCGGAACTCTTGGCCGCGTTGCCGGTTCATCCTTCGTAAGCCGAAGGAGACCAAACTTATGGATCACACCAACCACGTCCGGCTGACCAATGCTGAGCTGACCCCCGACATCCTCGAAGGCGCCACGATCTATGGGCCTCGGGACGAGAAGATCGGTTCGGTCGATCACCTGCATGGCAGCCAAGTCGTCATCGATGTCGGCGGCTTCCTCGGCCTCGGCGCCAAGCCGGTGGCCGTCGCCGCGAGCCAGCTCGATTTCATGCGCGACGAGGACGGCGACGTCCACGCCGTCACCAGCTGGACCAAGGACCAACTGAAAGCCATGCCCGAGCACCGCGACTGAACAGCGGCCCGGTGAAACCCGGGCTCGTTTTCGCCAACGCATGTCGCCCACAAGCGCCGCGCATTTGGGAAACGACATGCGAACAACAGCTTGAGCGCCGCGGCTGAATCAGTTCGCGAGCGCTTAGGGAGAGACCGATGATCAGGAAACTCAAGGACGGAAAATACCGCCTCTATTCACGCAAGGTCGACGAAAAGACCGGCAAGCGCCGCAACCTTGGGACGTTCGATACGCGAGAGGCGGCGGAGAAGCATGAGAAAGAGGTGCAGTATTTCAAGCGGCATTGAGCAGACGCTAAGGCTGCGACGATGCCCTCAGGCGCGCTGGCAAGGCAGTGGCCACCCGCCATCACATCAATTCGTCCAGATCGAGCATCCAACCTTCTGCCCGCTAACCGGCTCCTGCACGTTCTTCGCAAACACCCGGTGAAGACCGGCTCTGCTGGCTTTGACTTCCTTGCTCGCAGGCGAGTCCGGGTCGCCGATCTCCCAGTGCCAGCGGGCTTTTCTTGGCGCCCGCTTCCAGGTGAATTTGACGCCGTAGGCCACATTGCCCGGCGTGGCGTTGTCGAATCGGCAGTCGATGGTCGCCGGCATCATGCCTTTTACTCCCATCGCGTTGACGATCTCGGGGGCGTTCACCTTTGTAAGCCATTCGTTTCCGGCGCTCGTCGGGCCGCTTAGCGGGCCTGTCATGCATCCTCCAAGCAGCAGCGCGCCGATTGTTGCGCTTGCCCTGGCTGCCCGCTTGCTGCCTTTCTGATTGAAGCCCATGCCCGTTTCCTTGCCTTGGAGAGAATGGAAAGTTAGCCGGGCTGGAGGGTGCTCGGCGCGCATCGCTTCGTATATTAGGAACTTCACACGCCCTTGGACTTCGGCGGGCTGCACCGCCCTTTGAGCATCGCTCCCTCGTGGTCGCCACCTGACATCGAGGTGACCGACACGGAGATCAGGATGAGGGCATCTCCCGACGGCGTCCCAGATGGTGGGAAGAGCGGCGCGGAGGGAGGAGGGGAGGGCATTAGCGGATACGGCGGCGGAGAAGAAGCGCGTCCTATAGAGGAACCGCAGCCCGGGAGTCACGCCGGCACACCGATGAACTCCCCGGATCCATAACCGTACCTGCAGTTCAGGAACATTCTGCGTTTAGCGGAGTTTGGCGGGATGGCCCGCTTGTTTGAGGCCACACCGGTTCATGGCGGGCATCGGGAGGAAGCTATGATCCGTGTCACGCCTTCACTTCATGTTTCTCGCCGCGGCGCATTGCAAATTGGTCTCGGAGCGACGCTCGCTTCAGCGGCCGGCGTTGCCCCCGTTTCGCCTGCTTTCGCACAGGATGACATAAAGGATGAAGACATTTTCCGCTTCGCGCTGAACCTGGAATATATGGAGGCCGAATACTACCTCCGGGGCACCACAGGAAAAGGCATCGACGATTCAGATGCCGGTTCGAAGCCCGGCGACGTCGTCGGCGGCAAAAAGGTTTCCTTCGAAACGCCAGCGCTGGGTGAATTTTTGCAGGAAGTCGCGGAAAATGAACTTGCCCATGTCAGGTTCTACCGCAAGACACTGGCGTCGAATGCGGTGGACCGGCCGGCGATCGATTTTGATGCCGGCTTTGCCGCGGTCGCCAAGGCGGCCGGGCTCGGTGCCGACTTCGACCCCTTCGGCAACCAGATGAACTTCGTACTTGGCGGCATGCTGTTCGAGGATGTCGGCGTCACCGCCTACGCCGGTGCGGCAACCGTCCTGAAGAACAAGGAATTCCTGGCTGCCGCGGCTGGAATTCTCGCGGTCGAGGCCTACCACATGGGGATGGCGCGATCGTCGCTCTATCGCATGGGCGAGAAGGCCTGGAAAGCGGCCAATGCGATTTCCGACGCACGCGACAAGATCGACGGGCCCGATGACAAAGATCAGGGCATTGACGTCGACGGCAAGGCCAACTTCGTTCCTTCGACGCCGGATGCGATCGCCTTCACAAGGACGCCGCAGGAGGTATTGCGCATCGTATATCTGACCGATCAATCGGGTGTGAGCAAGGGCGGCTTTTATCCGAACGGGATGAACGGTACGATCAAGAGCACCTAGCCGCGAGGATGGAACCGGTCACGATGACCTACAACCCGCGCTGTGCAGCATTGGTCGCCGACCATCGCATATCGTCTCAAGGGGGCAAGCGATGAACGTCAGCAGCGAGGCGACCAGATCGGTTTGGACGCTCGACGCCAGCCTGCCCAGCGCTCCCCGCCTCGAGCAGGACGAGCATTGCGACGTGGCGGTCGTTGGAGCCGGCATCGCCGGGGTTTCGATTGCCTATGAACTGGCGCTGGCAGGACGCAAGGTGGTGCTCGTGGATCGCGGCCCGTTGCTCGGGGGCATGACATCGCGCACGACCGCCCATCTGGCGCCGATCTGCGACGATGGCTTGAGCGCGCTGATCGACATGCGCGGCGAGGCTCTGGCGCGCGGATTTCAGGAGAGCCAGCAAGCTGCCGTCAACCGCATCGAATGGCACGCTGCCAGGCTGGAGATCGACTGCGATTTCCGGCGGCTGAACGGCTTCCTTTTCCCGGCCGCATGGATGGACGAGAAGCAGGCCGCCAAAGAATGCAACAAGGAATATGCGGCAGCGGCAAAGATCGGCGCCGAGGCCGAGCATGGCAAGGGCGTGCCCCTCAAGGGCCATGAATCAGCGCCCGTCCTGCGCTATCCCGACCAGGCCACCTTCCACCCGCTGAAGTATTTGCGCGCGCTGTTGGCCGATTTCGAGAAGCGAGGCGGCAAGGCATTCGCCGACAGCGCCGTCGTCGAGATCGAGGAGGGCGCGCAGATTCGCCTGAAATGCGACGGCGGCTCCGCCGTCACGGCTTCGAACGCGGTGTTTGCCACCAATTCCCCGATCAACACATGGCTCAAGATCCATAGCAAGATGGCGCCCTACCGCACCTATGCGATGGCTTTCGACATCGTCAGGGGAACCCTCCCGGATGCGCTCTACTGGGACATGGACGATCCCTATTATTATGTCCGGCTCAATCCCGGCGGCGGCAAGACGGATTGTCTCATTGCCGGCGGCCGCGATCACAAATCGGGCGAAGCGGATGACGGCGACGCACGTTTTGCCGCGCTCGAAGCATGGATCAGGGCATTGGTGCCCGATCTTGGCGGAGAAAGCGCGCGGTGGTCCGGTCAGATCCTCGAAACCATCGATTATTGCGGCTTCATCGGCCGAAGCCCCGGCAACGGCAACATCTTCATGGCCACCGGCGATTCCGGCCAGGGCATGACGCATGGTGCATTGGCCGGACTGCTGATCCGGGATCTGATTGTGGACGGATCGAACCCCTGGGAAGCCGTCTATGCCCCCGACCGGACGCCACCCGCCGCGCTCGCGCACTACGTCAATGAGAACCTTACAACGGTGAAGAACCTTGCCGGCTACTTGCTCCCCGGTGAGGTCAAGTCGCCCAGTGACCTCAAGCCCGGCGAAGGCGGCATCCTTCAGGACGGCTTGAGCAGGTTCGCCGTGTGCCGCGACCGCGACGGCAAACTGCACCGGCATTCGGCCAGTTGCACGCATCTCGGCTGCATCGTGCACTGGAATTCGACCGAGCAATGCTGGGATTGCCCCTGCCACGGCTCGCAATTCTCGCCGGACGGAGCTGTCCTCAATGGCCCAGCGATGCGGGGGTTGAGCTAGGCCGACCGGCGGACTGGTGGGGCATTTCTCGTATTTTGGAGCTCCATATATGCTCGACCCGTCTGCTCGGGTCTTCGACTGTGTCTGCCTCGCCACAAAAACTTAGCCATGCCAGTTGTTAACGTGCCCCATCGCCAAAATTAACCATTCGTTAACCATACTCTCGCTAGCGTTTACCCATCAGTAAGGAATCGCTGGCCCGTGACCTTCGCCGCCCCATTGCAGAACAAATCCATACGCTTCCGCGCCCGCTCTTTCGTGGCTTTCACGCTCACCCCCGAAGCGCCGATTGCCGACTGGCTGGAGGGGCTGGATCACTGGATCGGCAATTCGCCGGGCTATTTCGCCGGCCGCCCGGTGGTGCTCGATCTGAACACCCTCAAGCCCGGCGCGGAGGAGATCGCGGCACTGGTCGGCGTGCTCGGCACGCGCGGCATCCGCGTCTACGCCATCGAGCTCGAAGGCGCTACGCTTGGCCCCGAACTGCCGCCGCTGCTCACCGGCGCCAAGGAGGCGACGACCGAAGGGTTGCTCGCCAAGCCCGGTCGCAAGGCACGGCGCGACGAGGCTGACGTGGCGAAGGCGGCTGATATCGAGGAGCTTGCCGAAGTCGAACCGGCGAACCCCGAACCGGCCAAGGCCTCTCGCGGCAAGCCGGCGAGGGTGGCTGACGAAGCCGGAACCGAACACAGGCAGGCGAGGGCGGTTGAGGCCGAAGAACATAGGCCCGACGCTTTCCAGGCCGGCACGCTGATGATCAAGGCGCCTTTGCGCTCCGGCCAGTCGATCTTCCACCCGCATGGCGATGTGATCATTTTGGGTTCGGTCGCGTCCGGTTCCGAAATCGTCGCGGCCGGCTCGATCCATGTCTATGGCACGCTGCGCGGCCGTGCGATCGCCGGCTCCGAGGGCAACATTTCGGCCCGCATCTTCTGCCGCAAGAACGAGGCCGAACTCATCGCCATCGATGGCTGGTACACGACTGCGGAAGAGATGGAAGGTGTGTCGCGCGGCAAGGCCGTGCAGGCCTTCCTCGACAATGATGTGCTCTCGGTCGTGCCGCTGAATTGACGTCGCAAGGTTCGGACCGGGTTCGCGTGGGATTACAGGCAGCTCAAAAGACCGTGCGCCAGCACGGGCAACAACAATGGAGGCCGGATAGATGGGCAAGGTAGTGGTGGTCACCTCGGGCAAAGGGGGCGTCGGCAAGACGACCTCGACGGCGGCGCTGGGTGCCGCGGTTGCCAAGACCGGCAAGAAGGTGGCGCTGGTCGATTTCGACGTCGGCCTGAGAAACCTCGACCTCATCTTGGGCGCCGAGCGCCGCGTCGTGTTCGACCTCGTCAATGTCATCCAGGGCTCCGCGAAACTTTCGCAGGCGCTGATCCGCGACAAGCGTGTCGAGACGCTGTTCCTGCTGCCGGCCTCGCAGACGCGCGACAAGGATGCGCTGACCGAGGACGGCGTCGCCGAGGTGATCGCGAGGCTGCGCTCGGTCTTCGACTATGTGTTCTGCGACAGCCCGGCCGGCATCGAGCGCGGCGCCCAGCTCGCCATGCGCTTCGCCGACGAGGCGGTCATCGTCACCAACCCGGAAGTGAGCTCGGTGCGCGATTCCGATCGCATCATCGGCCTGCTCGATGCCCGCACCATGAAGGCCGAGCAGGGCGAGCAGATCCAGAAGCACGTGCTGGTCACGCGCTATGACGCGGCGCGCGCCGCGCGCGGCGAGATGCTGTCGATCGACGATGTGCTGGAGATCCTGTCGGTGCCGCTGCTCGGCATCATCCCGGAAAGCCAGGATGTGCTCAGGGCCTCAAACCTCGGCGCGCCGGTGACGCTGTCGGAACCGGTCAATGCCGCGGCGAAAGCCTATCTCGAGGCGGCGCGGCGGCTGGAGGGCGAGGACCTGCCGGTGGTCGTCCCCTTCGAGCGCAAGGGTTTTCTCGACCGTCTGCTCGGAAGGAGGGCTGCATGACTATTTTCGACCTCTTCAAGCGGCGCACCAGCGCGCCGGTGGCGCGCGAGCGGCTGCAGCTGCTGCTCGCCTATGAGCGCCAGAGCCGCGGCCAGCCCGATCTCGTCTCCGTGTTGCGCGAGGAGATCATGGCGGTCATCGCCAGGCATGTGCAGATTGATCAGGACTATCTGCAGGTGTCGATGGACCGCGGCGCCACCATGTCGACGCTGGAAATCGACATCCAGATCCCCAACAAGAGCGCAACGCCGCTGGCGATGGCGGGATAGCGCCAAATCTCCCCTCTCGAGGGGGAGATGTCGCCGAAGGCGACAGAGGGGGTCGCCTCGCGTGAAGCGCCGGCGCAATCTCCGTCGCGCAGGGGCGCCGGCGCCGGAAGACACCATGGCGCGGGCGCATTTCGCAACGATGTCTTGTCGGTAATGTAAATTGAAAGCAGCCCACTGGTAAATCGCCCAACTGCTAGGCTAGTTTAGACATCCCTAAACTAGCTGGATCTCTAAAATGCAGCAGGCGAAACGAATTCTGGTGACTGGGGGCGCGGGTTTTCTGGGGTCGTTCTTGTGCGAGCGATTGCTTGGTGACGGTCACGAAGTTATATGTGTCGACAATTTTTTCACCGGAAGCCGAAGAAACGTCTCGCATTTGCTCGACAACAGGTCCTTCGAGATCATTCGCCACGATATCACGTTTCCACTCTACGTGGAGGTTGACGAGATCTACAACCTTGCCTGCCCCGCGAGCCCCGTTCACTACCAGTTCGATCCGGTCCAGACGACCAAGACCAGCGTCCATGGGGCCATCAACATGCTGGGGCTGGCCAAGCGCGTTCGCGCAAAAATTCTTCAAGCGTCTACCTCGGAAGTTTACGGCGACCCTGAAATTCATCCGCAGACCGAGGTCTATTGGGGTAGGGTAAATCCGATAGGACCCCGTTCCTGTTACGACGAAGGCAAAAGATGTGCCGAAACCCTGTTTTTTGACTATTGGCGACAGCACCGGCTGCGGATCAAAGTCGCGCGCATCTTCAACACATACGGCCCGAGGATGCGTCCGGACGACGGCCGCGTCATTTCCAATTTCATCGTGCAAGCGCTGCAGAACGAGCCGATAACGGTGTACGGCACGGGCCAGCAAACACGTTCGTTTTGCTATGTCGACGATCTCATCGACGGTCTGGTTCGCATGATGCAGACTGCTGATGATGTTACCGGTCCGATCAATCTTGGCAATCCGGTCGAATTTACAATGCTCGAACTCGCCAATCTCGTGATCGAACTCACTGGAAGCCGGTCGACGATTACATTTATGCCGTTGCCAATTGACGACCCAAAGCAGCGACAACCCGATATCGGGAGTGCCTTGCATGAGTTCAATTGGAGGCCAAGAACCGCGTTGCGCGATGGTCTTGCCAAGACAATTGCTCATTTCGAAGGCTTGGTTTCGTCGGGGCATTTACGGTCCGCCGCTGCCGAATGAAGACAGTCCTGGTCACCGGCGGAGCCGGCTATATCGGATCACACTGTTGCAAGGCGTTCGCCGAATCCGGTTGGTCGGTCATTGCGTATGACAATCTCTCGCGCGGTTGGCGCGACGCGGTCAAATGGGGGCCGATCGTCGAGGGCGACATTTCCGACGCCGCAGCCGTGTCGGCGGCGCTGCGACAATATCGGCCTGATGTGGTGGCGCATTTCGCCGCCTATGCTTATGTGGGCGAGTCGGTCGAACACCCGGAACTCTATTACCGAAACAACAGTTTCGGGTCGCTGGTTTTGTTCGAGGAAATGCTGAAGGCCGGCGTCGACAAGCTGATCTTTTCCAGCACCTGCGCATCTTATGGCGTTCCGGTTCGCTCGCCGATTGACGAAATGCATCCGCAGGCGCCCATCAATCCCTATGGATGGTCGAAATTCATCATAGAACGGATGGTGGACAATCTGTCGTATGCCCATGGCCTGAACGCGGTCGTACTCCGGTATTTCAACGCGGCCGGATGCGATCCCGACGGCGAGATCGGTGAACGGCATGAACCGGAAACACACGTCATACCGCTCGCTATCGAGGCGGCGGTCAGGCCGGGCCGGATTTTTACCGTCAACGGCACCGACTTCGATACCCGCGATGGAACTGCGGTACGGGATTATGTCCATGTTACCGATCTCGCGCGTGCTCACGTCTTGGCAGGGGAGAGGCTTCTCCGCGACAAGGGTGTCGTCGTGTACAATCTCGGGACCGGAACCGGAACGACAGTGAAGGAATTGGTCGATGCGGTGAACCGGGCTTCGGGATCGCGCCTTCCGGTGGCCTACGGCCCGCGCAGGGCAGGTGACCCGCCAGCGCTCGTAGCCGCGGCCGGCAAGGCGTACCGGGAACTCGGCTGGGCGCCCGAGCAATCCGGAATCGACCGGATCGTTGAGACGGCACTGGCTTGGTATCGCAGCCGATCGTGACCACTAGACTATTGCGGACGCCCTACCGTGCGGTCAACAAGCGATCGAGAGAGCCGGCAACTGCGCCGAGCGAGAAGTTTTCCTCTATCCGTTTTCGCGCCGCCTGGCCGAGGCGGTCCCGCATGCCCGGGTCATCCTTCAGTTTCTTCAGCGCGTGTGCAATTTCTGCCGGCTGATCCTTTCGGACAATCAGACCGCCGGATGCCTCGCCATTTGCCAAAATGTCAGGCAGGCCCTGTGCGTCGGTGGCGACGATCGGAAGGTTGCAAGCCATCGCCTCCAGTGGTGCGACAGGCATGCCTTCAATGCGGGAGGCCGTGACATAGGCATCTGCCGCTGAAAGCCAATGCCGAATCAGGGACCGATCCGTGGTATAATTGGAAAGCCATCTTGCATTCGGCAAGTCGGCCTCGCTCAACAGCTTGGCGAATACGTCCCGATCTTGACCAGAGCCGATGATAACCAGTTCGGACGACGCGTCGCGGGAAAAGAAGGACCAGGCTTTCAAGAGCACATCGAGCCCTTTGCGCCGGATGTCGATGCGTCCATGATTGACGACGACGAAAGCCTCGCGCGACAATCCGAGACCCTGCCTTGCTTCCTGGCGCCCGATCGCTTTCCATTCCCCAGAATCGATCGGGTTGGCGATATTTGCAATCTTGAGCGCAATGCGCGGGTAGGCTTTGGCGAGACGTTCACGCTCGGCGGCCGATGCGACGATCAGGCCGCTACAGGCACGAAGTGACGCCTGCCGGGCGGGCACCTCTATCCAGGAGAGCGTCCGGTCCCCGCCCTGGAACGTCGCGTAAAGCGGAATGCTCATACGGCATGCCAGCCAGGCAAGCACATCAAACCGAGGATATTCATATTCTTGAGCGAGGATCACGTCGCATTGCGACTGGGCGAGGACCTTCTGGAAGGCGGAAAGCGGTGTCGTGGACCAGCGTCGCAGACTGTGGGCTGCCGCGGACCGGCCTTGGCGCGCACGTCTCCCGGGAACGACCCAAATCGGCGCGCCCGTCCCTCCATGATGATAGCACTCTATCCGCGAAGCGTGCTCGGAGGCGCAAACAATGATCGGCCTGTGCCCGGCGAGTTGGAGGGCGGCGACATAGCCGAACAGCCAGCCGCCGGTCATCTGCTCGACGAACTCCTTGAGATGCAAGCCTATCGGATCGAGAAACTCTTCCACAACATCACCCCACGGAAAGAGGGCGACGACCAGGGAGAGTTGTTGACGATCATTCATTTGCGCCAGGAGAAGGCCGTCTCAGTACCGCGCGTCGAGCGCTGGTGCAGCGCGTAGCCGATGGCTGTTATGGGGGCCGCAAGTGCGTAAAGAACCTTGCGGCGGCGGCGTCCCAGGCGAGAAAATGCGATATCGTGAAAGAAGGCCGTTAGCGGGTTGATGAACGTGGCCTGACGCTCCGGCGGCCTGTCGAAGAGCATGGCCAGTTCCGGATCACGGTAGCCACGCCGCACGTGGCCCCATTCGTGCATCAGCTCGTTTTCATGCGGACAATAGGGCTTCATGACGCGGAAATACGGGTAATGCCAATCGGCATGCGGCGTCGAGACAAGAACATATCCGCCCGGCCGCACGACCCTCAAGGCCTCTTGCGCAGCGCGGCGGTCGTCCTCGATATGCTCAAGCACGTCAAACAGCGTCGCCACGTCGAAACTGTCGTCCGCGAAGGGCAGGTCACAAGCATCGCCACAGACGAAGGTCGACCTCGCCCACTCTGGCTGGTGATTGCCCAACTCGGGATCGAGGTCTAGGGTGACGATGTCCGCGTTCGGGTAGAGGATACTTGCCAATCCGCTGCGGCCGCCGCCAATCTCCAGTATCCGTCCAGACCCATCGATTTCCGTGGGCGCAACGCGATGAATGGCGCGCATCTTCTCGCGGTAGAACAAACCGTCGGTGAGGCCGTTGGGAAAGGGATTTCGAGAAAGAAACGGGCCAAGTGGCGCCTTACGAATCATCAGGTTCGTTCCTCAGCCAATTGATGTTCGCCGTCTTCGCCAGCTGGAACGCAAGAGAAATTGAAGGCCCGCAATCCAGCCTTCGATTTCTGCCGCCAGGATTCCGATCCGGCCGGGGGGGCCTTCGAAAACTGCCTTGACGAATGTTCTTACGAAATATGCGGGCAGTTGTTTCCAGATACGGTCTATGTTTCCGCGGTCCCCGAAATTGTCGTATTGCGCGACCAGGGCTGCGACGTGGCCCTTCATGTAGGCCTTTATCTGCCGCCTAAAGCCCGGCCAGTCGCGGCGATGATGATGGAAGACCACGGCCCGCGGTTCATAAAGGCAAGCCCCTCCTGTCGCCAGAAGCCGGTACCATAGCTCCGAATCTTCCGAACATCCGGCAGCACCGGCGCCGAGGCGCTCGTCAAACGAGCCTACCCGATCGAAGGCAGATCGCCGAAAGGCCATGTTGGCCCCGGCGCCGATTTTCCAGACATGCGCTCCGCTTGGCCGGGTCTCTTCGAAGAAGCGTTGGTCGAAGATAAGCGGCACAAAGGTAGTGCCAAAACCGCCCATGTCGAACTGGAAGCGGCGTTGCGCGGTCGTATCGAGCCGGGCTGGCAGCACCAGGCCGGTCAGTGCCTCGACGTCCCATTCTGAAAAGGCGCGCGCGATTTCGGCGGTCCAGTCACGGTGGACTTCGACGTCGTCATCGGTGAATGCGATAATATCTTGACGGCTCGCGCGAATGCCGGTGGTTCGAGCGATGCTTAGTCCGGGGCGTGGCTCGTGAACATAACGGATGTCGGGAAATTGGGCACATACCGGCCGTGCGTTGGCATCGCTGGAATTGTCGACGACGATGACTTCGCCGGGGGCGCTGCGTTGCCTCGCAACGCTGTGAAGACACTCGGCCAGCGCGGGGCCACGATCACGCGTGCAGATTACCACCGAGATGTCCTGTGCGGACGCCGACGAAGCAGTTGCAAGCTCATCAAGGCAGTCGACAAGATCCCTGGCACCGAGTGCCGCAGCCAAGGAGAGCGCAGACTTTGGCCACCCTTCATATGTCGCCCGTAAGGGAGCGCCAAGGGCGGTGCTGCGGGCAGCCAATTGCGCGGCCGAAAATTCCGCTGCAAACTGCCGCAAGCGTGCCTCCGTGTACGGTAGTTCGTCAGGCAGAGACGCTCGCATTCCCAGCGGCAAGTCCTTCCACCAGAAGATCGACAGTGAAGGAATATCGCCCGCATCGGCGTCCGCACCAGTAGAGCCGAGATCGATATGCCTGACACGGAAGGCATCGCGATTCACTGGTTCTGCTCCCGGATCGTCTGCACGCGGACACGCGAGCGATCATATTCACCGGCAAGGCCATAGATCCCACCCCATAACTCGGCAATGCCGAAACGGAAATCACGACCTTGCAGCCTTCGCGCCGCCCGCGCCAGCGCTTTCAGCCGATCGAAAAACCACCATCGAACCATGGCGCGGTGCCGTGCCCTGAGCTCCCCATCGGTCCGACGGCTTTTGACAAGGAAGGCCATCATGCCAAGGCCCCATGTCCAATATTGCCGCCGCAACTGGTCAATCGTCTCGCGATGTTCGTGGTAAACGGCGTACTCCGGTTCATAGACTATGGGCCGGCCTGAACGCAGCACGCGATAGAAAATGTCGAGATCGCCACCGCCAGGCAGCGGGGCTCCGGTGTCGAGCGCTTCGTCGAAACCACCGAGCGAAATGAGCAATGTGCGGTCGAAAGCCATGTTGCAGCCAGCGCCGAGAATGCCGGATCCTACCGGGTGCAGCGGATTGTCGAATCGAGTGTTGTGGAATTCATTGCGGTCAAAGCCGCGGCCAAATCCGCCCCTTTGTTCGAAAAAGATTTGCGCCTCCGTGTCGAGACGAAACGGCAGCACCAGACCTGTAAAGCCGCCAGCACCGGGATTGTCCCGGCAAACTTTGGCAAGCCCCTCAAGCCAGTTGCGATCAACGACCACGTCATCGTCCAGATAGGCAATCAGATTACCCGTGGCCGAGCGAAGAGCTGCGTTTCGGGCAAAATCAAGCCCGGCCCTCGGCTCGAAAACATAGCAAATGTCTTTGAAGCGCTCGACCGCCTCGCGCGTAGCCGGATCGACCGATGCATTGTCCACAACAATGATTTCGACGAACGGAAATGCGGATTTCGAACGGATGACGTCGATTGAGGCCAGCAGCCGGGAAAGACGCGCGGCACGGTCTTTCGTACAGATCGCGATGGAGAGGTTCGGCAACGCCGTTTTCGTAACCGGCCTTCGTCGCAGCAATTCCTCTTCCATTTTCGCAACGAGAATGCGGTCGGCAAAGCGCTCATCGGCAATGGATCTCAGTCTCTCAGCTGAAAGGACCGCAGCGGCGGGTAGCGCGATCATCTCAAATCCGACAAGCCGGTTTTGCCAGCGGGCAATGAGACCAACACCATCCTGCTGTGGGGCAAGCTCAATCGGGGCCAGCGGATTTGACAGCTCGACGTCGACAATTTTGTAGCCCATCGCCTCAATTCGCGCCCATGGCAACGCGTCCGTGTTGAAACTCGTGCAGCTTCGAAAAATGACCCGGTCGCTTCAGGAGCTGATCCGGCGATCCGACTTCGATCACCCGTCCTTTGGACATCACGATGATCTGGTCGGCCGCCTGGACAGTCGACAGGCGGTGGGCAATGACCACCACAGTGCGGTTGTGCGAGTACTGCTCGAGCGCGATCTGGAACGCCTGTTCCGTCTCAAAGTCGAGCGCATTCGTAGCTTCGTCCAACAGGAGAATGTCGGGGTTGCGAAGAATAGTCCGGGCAAGTGCAATCCGCTGCCTCTGGCCACCCGACAGGCGCATTCCCTGGTCGCCGATCTGCGTCTCATAACCATCCGGAAGCGAGCGGATGAAATCGTCCGCCTTTGCAATTCGGGCCGCTTGGCGCAGGTCGTCCTGACTGGTATCGAAATCGCCATAGGCAATATTTGCCGTGATGGTATCGTTGAAGAGATACACTTCCTGAGACATTAACGACAGCCGCTTGCGCCAACTGCGCAACTCGAAATCAGCAAGCGGCACACCGTCGGCGACCACTTCCCCTGACGTAGGGTCCATGAAGCGAAAGAGCAGCGCCATGAGTGTCGTCTTGCCCGCACCCGATTCTCCAACGATCGCTGTAGTCTTGCCGGCCGGAATGCTGAAAGAGACATCCTGCAGTGCCAACGGCTGATCGGGAGCATAACGAAAGGAGACGCTGCGAAATTCGACTGCTGTCCTGGGTGCCGGTGCAGGCAGATCGCCTTGGTCGAGAAAGGGCGTTTGCGTCGTACGCAAGAAGTCGTCCACATCGTCTATCGCGCCGGCAAGCCCATCCAGCGCAATCTTCGATTGCAGCAATTCCCGTGTGGGACCCTGGAGGCGATACAGGAGCGACAGAAAAGCGGCCAGCGCAGCAATTCCTATGCTTGCGGATTCCGCAATGAGAACAAGTGCGCCGATCAGAATCGTGATCGATACCTCCGAGACTGGCCCGGGGGTCGCCCAAAGCATGTCGAGTCTCAAGAGACGACGCCGCACCCTGTCCGATGTCTGAACGAACCGATGATGCTCGTAGTCTTCCTGCGCGAAGGCGCGGATCAACTGCAGTGAATTGATGCTTTCCCACATCCTGAGGCCGAACTGCTTGTTTTCCTCGACCACGGCCTTACCGGTCTCGTCAGCGCGTCGCGTGGCCAGACGAATGGCCATTGCACCGAAGAGCAGAAAAATCATCGAGAAAAAGGTCAATCGAACCGAGATCAAGAGCATCAACACAACGAAGACGATGAAGGTGCAAAAGCAGATCATCAGCCGATAGGCGAGGCTCAGCCCCTGGCTGACCTTCCAGGTATTATTGGCAATTGTTGTGATGATGTCCGACCGTCTGCTTTCAACTCGGTAGTCGATGCACGAACTTATCGTCTGATCAAAAACCTTGGATCGCAACCGATGGGCAACGAGGCCGTCCACATATCTGGTCACCCAGGTGTTGACGAGATGGACCGCATTTTTGAGAACAATGCTGACGCACAGCGCTCCGACCAAGAACGCGGTTAGGCGATGCTGCGGAATGGGCGCCAGGAGCCGGTCAAATATCGGCTGCCATCTGCCGGGTTGAGGTGGCGAGGCTCCCAGGCTCTGCAGCAAAGGGATGAACAGGACGAGACCGGCACCCTCCAAAACCGCTGCAACCAACCCAAGCCCCACTATGATCGGCCCAGCCCACGCTGGCGCTGCCGACAGGCGGAAAAGCCGCCGCAATCGCACGAACAGGGACGCGCTCCTGTTCACCAGATGCTCTCTGCGTAGAAGGGCCGAAACTCGGCGTCTTTGTTTAGCATCCGCTTCACTCGAACCTTGATCCAGCGAGGAACCAGCCTGGCCCGGCAGTATGCGTTTACCATGTCCGGCAGACGAGAAATCGCCGTGCGCGGGTCCAGGAAGACGGACTTCTTCAACAGGTCGCAAGCCGCGAAAAACCGCCCCTCAATCAAAGCTCTTGTGGCAAGCCAATGGATCATGTCGACCAGATGGGCATCGAGATCGCTCCCGAATTGCGGATATTTTTCACGGAATTCGGCAAGGACAATTTCACAGGAACGAAGCATCTGCATGACATCGCTCGACATGCTGACGTCCGTCATCCGGTAACCCACAAGGTGCTGAGGCACGACGCGGAACTCGTAATTTTCCGCTATTCTGAGGCACATCAGAAGATCCTCGCAGCCTTGCGCGCTCCTGGCCCGCAAGGACGGATCGAATTGTCCCGCTCGCTCGAATGCCGAGCGGCGTACAAGCATTGAACTTCCGTTACCGACAAAATTTTGTCTGCACATGCGCTGGAGTACGTGACCTTGGGCATCGGGTTGATTGTGCAGCGAGAATACCCGTCCGTCCTCGTCGATATGCGCAAACCAACAATATGCAAGACCTGCCGAAGAGCCACCTTCCTGCAACGCGCGCAACTGCAGTGCGATTTTGGATGGGGCCCAAAGATCATCCGCGTCGACAAACGCTAGAAACTCCGCGTCAGTAGAAGCCGCACCGCGATTGCGAGCGTGCGCAACACCGCCATTTGACTGCCTTATGAGGCGTATACGCCGATCCCTATCGGCACAGGAGGCCACGATTGATGCGGACTTGTCCGTGGATCCATCGTCGACCACAATAATGTCCAGTGCCTGGTAGTTCTGCCGGCAGATGCTGACCAGGGTAGAGCGAATGGTTCGCTCGGCGTTGAACATCGGCACCACGACGCCTACTGTGGCGTTGTCCTGCATCATCGGGGACTTCGTTTTCTCCGCAAGGTTGGTGAAAAGTTCATGCAAGCATAGTTGCCAGTACGGCTCTCTTCAAAGATCGGGACGAATTCGCGGCGGCGCCGACGACGTCAGCCGCAGGGGCGGGCTCGAAATCGGTACGGTCAGCGAAAAACCCAACTCCCCCGTATATTCACAAACACTTAAAAACTGAAACGCGGAATGCTGCGACGCAACACAAAATGCTTACACGTTTGAAACAAAGCTGTGATCCGACAGATAGAACCTGCGGAAATTTCAGGGCATTTTTCCAGAAGAGAGGCTGTAGTCCTATAGTATGTGGGCCTTTGGTCTGAACTTTGATGAGCATTCACTGGTGGACTGCGCCGCAAGAACTCAATGCAACCCTAGAGGGTATATAAAATTATATATTTCGAGAACATTTAAGTTCGTATAGAATATAGTATTGATACTGTAGTGCACCTTAAAAACGGATTTTATTTCAATGTTTTGTGCATCGCAGCAACCTTGCCGCCGCAGGCCGGCTCGGGTTGCGGCAGGCAGATCGGATCGAGGAGAGAAGCGATAAGCTTCCTGTCCCAGCCGACCGGCTCTCTCTGCCTCACGACAGGGCCACGTGGTTCGCCCTAAGGCCTGTCGATCCCGCGTGCGGGGCGCGAAGCGGGCATGGAGGAGAATGCATGGCAGCGTCGGCCGCCAGCCCTGCCCGAGAAGCAGCGCCGCTGCCAATCTTCGGGCTGCTCGCCGCCATGCTCTCGGTGCAGGTGGGTGCGGTCTTTGCGAAAAGCCTGTTTCCGATCGTCGGCGCCCAGGGCACGACGATGTTGAGGCTGGTTGCCGGCGCGCTGATGCTGGCGGCGGTGCTCAGGCCCTGGCGGGTAAAACCATCGCGCGCGGTGCTGCCCTGGCTCTTCGCCTATGGCGTCACCGTCTCGGTCATGAACCTGCTTTTCTACGCCGCGATCGAGCGCGTTCCGCTGGGCATTTGCGTGGCGCTCGAATTCACCGGCCCGCTTTTCGTCGCGACGCTGGGGTCGAGGCGCCTGCTCGATCTCGTCTGGGTGGCGCTTGCCGTCGCCGGCATCATGGCGCTCTCGCCCTTCGCCGACGTCAGCCGCGGGCTCGATCCGGTCGGCGTGCTGCTGGCGCTTGCCGCCGGCGGCTGTTGGGCGCTCTACATCATCTTCGCGCAGAAGGCCGGCGCCGCGCTCGGCGCCCACACCTCCGCCTATGGCATGGCGATCGCCGCAGTGATTGCGCTGCCGTTCGGCCTTTCCGCCGCCCGACCTCATCTCCTCGATCCGCATGTGCTGGCGGTCGCGGCCATCGTCGGCCTGTTCTCCAGCGCGCTGCCCTTCTGGCTGGAGATGATGGTGCTGACCAGGATTCCGGCGAAAGTCTATGGCATGCTCGTCTGCCTGGAGCCGGCGCTCGGCGCGCTGGCCGGCCTCCTGTTCCTGCATGAGAGCCTGACCCTCCTGCAATGCATGGGCATTGCCGCCGTCATCGCCGCCGCCTTCGGCACGGCTGTGACGGCCAGGCAACCCATGCCGTCGCCGGCACAGGGCCAGGTCGGGCGAGGTGAACAGCCGCGTCAGACCACATCCGGTGGTTGAATTAGGACTTAGGTCTGATATCAGCCTGAAAAAGGTCCGGACAAACAAGACAAGGGTCGTGGGCCACTTCCGCACAACGCGCCGATTGGAGATGCTGGATGCTGCGACAATGCCGGTGGGGTAGTTCGGCCGATCGGCCGGAAGGCTGGCCTTGGGAGAATGGGATGCGCGTATCGCGCATGGGCTGCAGGTTTGTCTTGCGGGCGCTTACGGCGCTGGCGCTGATTTTCGTGCCCTATCATCTCTCCGTCGACGGCCCCGTCGCCGCCAAGGCCTATGCCGGCAAAGGCGGCAACGGCGGCGGTAACGGTGGGAACGGCGGCGGTAACGGTAACGGCGGCGGCGGTAACAACGGTAACGGAAACGGCGGCGGCAACAACGGCAACGGCAACGGAAACAGCGGTAATAACGGCAACGGAAACGGAAATAGCAGCAGCAACAGCGGTGGAACGAGCAGCCCTAGCAGCAGTACCCCAGGCAGCGCCGCCGATGTCGACGATCACGTGAACGCCGCGACGGGCGACAAGGTCGAGGTCAGCGCCAGCGGCATCCAGGTGACGCACCGCAACGGAATGAAGGAGAAGATCGAGAACGGCCGCTTCAGGATGGAGGACAAATTTGGCCGCACCATCGTCGAGCGCAACGCCACCGCGGCAGATCTCGATCGTCTGAAAAGTTTGTGAGAGCGAGGTTCTATCTGAATTTGATCAACTAAGGGACCAAAGGCCGGCGCTGCAAAATCAGGTTGCCACCTTTTGCTTCGTTTCTTCGGTCCTGATCGACATATGACAGAACTCCCGCTGCTCACCTTGCCCCCGCCTTTCGGCGGGGGTACTTTTTTGGGCCCTTGGGGACGGTTGCCGGGGGGCAGCCCTTGGCGCATGGCCCCAAAGCCGGGGCAAGAATCCATGAGCTCAATCAAAGTGTTACGGTATTTCTTTTGACGTCCGGAGGAGGCCGTTGCCGTAACGTGCCGCGGTTCGTTGCGCGCCCGCGTGGTTCTCGCTCGCTCCAGTCATAAAGAATTGCCGGCCGATTTCCAAGCGATTTGGTTAACGCCGCGGCAGCTGCGGCTTTGAAGCCGGTTGCGACAATGGTCCCGCGCCGGCGGCAAAAAAGTCCGACCGGCCATGGCATGGGTCGTGGGCCGCTTCCATGGCCCGGCGGATGCGTCGATTCTGCTGCCCGCAACACCCGGTTCCGCCCCGGCCACGCCGCGAGCGGAACTTCGGCGGGGCCGAGGGCGGAGCCGGTACTTGGAGAAACAGATGCACAAACTTCCCTTCAACCGGCTCGCCTGGCTCATGTTGCGTGCCTCGACGGCGCTGGCGCTGACCATCGCGCCGTATCACCTGACGCTCGACGGTGCCAAGCTCGTTCCCGCTGCCGCCCATGCCGAAAGCGAGGGTGGTGGAGGCGGCGACGGCGGCGGAGGTGGGGGCGGCGACGGCGACGGCGGCGGAGGTGGGGGCGGCGACGGCGGCCACGATGGCGGCGACGGGGGCGGTGACGGTGGCGACCACGACGGCGACGATGGCGGCCACGACGGTGCCGACCACGACGGCGGTGACGACAACAGCGACGATCATGGCGACGATAGTGAGAGCCATGATGCCGGCGACGACCAGGGCGACAATAACGATCAGGGCGAGAACGACGACAATGGCGACGATACGCCGGCGGTCGTTCCCGAATAGAGCGTGAGCGCCGCGCCGTCCCTCGGGATTTTCCGGTTTGCGCTGAGCGCCACGGCGGCGCTGGCGCTGGCCATCGCGCCCTATCAATTCACAACCGACGGTTCGGCCACCATCGTGGTGGCCAAGGCTCATGCCGGCAATGGCAACGGCAACGGCGGCAATGGCAATGGGAACGGCAATGGCAATGGCGGAAACAACGCCGGCGGCAACGGTAACAGCAATGCCGGTGCCGGCAACAGCAATGCCGGTCCTGGCAACAACAACGGCAAGGGCAACACAAATCCCGGCAACAAGAACAGCTACACCAATACGGCGACCGGCGACACCCTCGAGGTCGACGGCAACCGGATCACGGTCGTCCACCGCAACGGCATGAAGGAGAAGGTCGAGAACGGCCGCTTCGAAATGACGGATGCGCAAGGCCGCACCATAGTCGAGCGCCAAGCGACAGACGAGGACCTGGCTCGCCTGATGAGCTTGTGAGGGAACGAAGAAGCTACCCCCTTTTCCCGTTCCCTCGCATGTCACCCCCGTCTCCGGAGACGGGGGTGATTTGCTTTTGGGGAATAGTGAGTGAGTAGTGAGTAGTAAGTAGTGAATGGTGAATGGTGAATGGTGAATAGTGGGTAAGTAAGTATATTCAGCGAATCACAGCGGCGAGGTGCCATCGGCTCACCATTCACCATTCACCATTCACTACTCACTACTCACTACTCACTACTCATTAATTCCTCTCTTTCGCCTCATGCATCAACAGCGCCGCCTCCGTGCGATTGCGCACGTTGAGCTTGGCCAGCACCCTGGTCATGTGGTGCTTGACCGTCTTTTCCTGCAGCGACAGCCGCGCCGCGACTTCCTTGTTGCTGAGGCCTTCCCCGACCAGCTTCAGGATCTCGGCCTCGCGGCCGGTGAGCTGGCTGAGTGGGTCGGGTTTGCGGCCGGCGGGCTGCAACAGGTCCGAGAGCAGCCTTGCCGACAGGCTCGGCGAGACATAGCTCTGGCCGGCCGCGACATCGCGCAGGATCTCGGCCAGCGACTTGGAGCCGACGCCCTTCAGCACATAGCCGCGCGCGCCGGTCTTCAGCGCCTGAGCGATATCGGCATTGGTTTCCGAGACGGTCAGCATCACCACCTTCTGCTCGGGCAGCATGGCCAGGATGCTGGCGAGCGCATTGAGGCCGCCGCCCGGCATGCTGATGTCGAGCAGCAGGATATCGGGCGCGTTTGCGCGGGCGAGGTGCTGCGCTTCCTCGGAGCTGGCGCCTTCGCCCACCAGCTCGAAGCCGCCGATCTCGCCGAGGCTGCGCGCCACGCCCTCGCGAAACAACGGATGGTCGTCGACGATGGCAATGCGAATGGGGGCGGTGGGTACGTTCATGGCTGCTCCTCGACAGACAGAGTGATGATCAGTCTCGTGCCTTCCGGGCCCGACAGCGTCTCGAACTGACCGCCTATGCTTTCGATGCGTTCCCTTAAGCCCGCGAGGCCGAGCCCTTCGCTGCGGGCGGGATCGAAACCCGGTCCGCCATCGATGACCTCGACCGCCAGCTTGCCGTTCTTGACCCCGCCCCGCACCGCCTGATCCTTGCCCTTGCCGTGCCGGTAGGCATTGTTCAGCCCTTCTTGCACGAAACGGTATATGCTGATCTTCTCCGAAGTGCCGAGTTCCGGCAAGCGGGAAGGGATTGTGAGCGCCACCTCGGTCGAGGTGCGCCGCTGATGCTCGGCCACCGCCAGACGCAGGATATCGGCCACGGCCTGGGTTTCGATCTGCGGCAGCACCAGCCCGTTGCAGATGCCACGGATCTCGCGCATCGCTTCGCCCAGCGTCTTGTGGATGCCGGCGATTTCGGCCTCGCGCAATTCGCTCGGAATGGCAGGGTCGACCAGCGCCGGGCTGTCCATCCTGAGCGCGGCCAGCGCCACCAGCTGCGCCGGCCCGTCATGCAGGTCGGCGCCGATGCGCCTCAGATAGCGTTCGTTGATGGCCGTGGCGCGCCGTGAGGCGCGCTGCACGCGCTGGCGCAGCGACGAATTCTGCGCCAGCGCCGTCTGCAGCTCAGCGACTTTGGCCTGGAGTGCGGCGCGCTGCGTGACGATGGTGCGGCTGCCGCGAAAGACGATGCCCGACAAAAGCGCGAGTGCTGCCGCGGTAGCGCCCGCCACCACCAGCCAGGTCCATCGGAGCGCCGAGTTCAGCGTGTCCTGGAAATCGTCGGCGATCTCATAGAATTCCGACACCGCCACCACCTGGCCGGACCACGGCTCGCGCACCGGATTGTAGATCTCGAACAGTGGCGTACGCAGCGATTTTTCCTCGTTGGCTTCGGGGTCGTCGCTGAGGTCGTTGTATTCGGCCACGACATTGCCGGCAAAGGCGGAGGTGAGATTGTGGTTCGGCGGGAAGGTCTTGCCGATCAGCGCCGAATCCGAGGCATAGAGCACCATGCCGTCGCGCCGCCACAGCTTGAATGACACCAGCTTTTTGCCGAGCGCGCCCTGACCGAGCGTCTCGTCGAGCGCCCGCTTGACGGTGTCGTCGAGCTCGCGGCTCTTGCGCATGTCCGGCAGCAGCGGTGCGATCACGCTGTCGACATAGAGCGCGGTGGTGGTGGCGGAGTTGTGCATCACGCCTTGCCGGATCTGCGATGTCACCCACAGGCCGACCACGAGCATCACCGCCAGAAGCCCGATACCGCCGACGATGAGGAATTGGATCGCCAGCGACAGCTGGCTCCAGCCCTCTAGGAATCGCTTCAAATATTCCCTCGGCATCCTTACCGTTCACCCTACCCGCAGGGGAGAGTATAGGCGCGGCGCGGCGATTGCGACACCGACCTTGGTCCGTTCCCCTGGGGAAGGTTAATGTCCCCGCGTCATCGCAGTTGCCGGCCGATCACTCAGAACCATCTATGGGCTCCGCCGCCGGCGCATTTCTTTGCGTCGGAGCCTCGGTCCGACGGAACGCGGAACAGGGGATTGCGTTTGTGTGACGCGATGTCGAGAGGTTTTCATCATAACAGGGTCGAAAGAACGGCTGCGGCCGTGCTCACCGAGGCGGAGCGTCAGGCGCGCGCCGAAAAGAACGCCAGGCTGAAGGATCTTCGCACGCATGGGTCGTGGCTGGTGCTCGATCCTCAAGCGCCGTTCTGTGACGAGATCGACTGCTCGGCGCTGTTCAGTGAAATACGAACGATCGCTGACGATGGCTAGAAGCATGTCTCCCGAAAATGTGCAGCGGTTTCGGGAGGTGCCTTAGGAATGACCTCAAGCCATTAAGCGATCTGAAGCCGTCCGATGGTATCCGCGCGCGATGTCGAGATCAGGCGTGCGGCGGCCAATGACGCCACGATCAGCAAGACCGCTGTGATGTCGAGGAAGATCGACCCCGCCAACACGACACCGCTGTGGTCATAGCAGACTGCATAGTCCATGACGCTTTGCCCTCACACCCACCTACTGCGTATCTTGCCAAGAATGATCCCGATTTGAGAGAAATACAAGGGATTGCTAATCTAAACCCGCTGTCAGCGCTTTGCGCTGGGTCGTTGCGGTGGTGTCGTTGGCGTCGGGATAATCCGGTTCAACCGCAGCAAGCCTTGCCGTTGTCGGGCGCACAACATGACGCGTTTGCCGCCTTCTGTTCCTCCAGCCAGCGGTCGCGCGGCTTGCAGCTGGCCGGCCGCGGCGACAGCTCGACCTCGATCCGGTCGCCGACGAGGACCGGCTGGTTCGCCCGGTGAAGCTCCATCGGGCGGATGCCGTCGCTGACCTCGAAGGTCAGCCTGGCCGACCGGTCGAGGGCGACGTGATCGGCAACCTTGCTGATGATAGCGGCGAATTTGCCGGCTGGCATGTGCACAGGCCCGCCTTCGTCCACATCCCAGAGCTGGACGAAGATTTCCGGCCAGGATTCCGGATTGCCGCCGCAGTCGAGCGCCGAGAACTGCCCGGCTTTGACCTCCGTCACATGGTATCCCGGCTTCACCGCCTGGCCGTCATAGCAAAACACCAGCGGTTTATCCTTGTGGTCGGCCAGCGCATCAAGCAGATCGCCGATCGTCAGGTCGATCGGGTCCACCGGCACGGGATCGGCGATTTTTTGATTGTCAGGAGCAAGCACGTCGGCTATTCCTCATTTCAACATTTCAAGGATCATTGAAACGTGGACGGACGTCAAGCCCTGATCGCCTTTGGCGCGCTGTCGCAGGAAACCCGGCTGCGTCTCTTGAGACTGCTGGTCATTGCCGGGCCGGACGGCATCGCGGCCGGTTCGCTTGCAGAACAGGTCGAGGTGTCGCCCTCCAACGTCAGCTTTCACTTGAAGGAACTGGAGCGCGCCGGCCTCGTCGCCACGCGGCGGGACGCGCGATCGATCGTCTACAGCGCCGAATATGACGCGCTGTCAGGCCTGATCAGGTTCCTCATGCAAGATTGCTGCTCGGGCCGGCCGGAGATCTGCGCGCCGGCGCTTGCCGCCTGCTGTGCGCCGGAGGCCCGGCAATGATTATGGAGCGGATCGCCGCCGGCGCCCAGGAACTGTGTGCAGCGCTCGATTTGGCGGCCCTGCCGTCGGATGATCTTGGCGAGCCAGGCGGCGCCTTCTTCCGCTTCGCCGATGGAGGCGAGACGGTCGGGTTCGGCGGTCTCGAACGCTGCGGCGACGACGTGCTGCTACGCTCGATCGTCATCATGCCTGAGGCGCGGGGCAAAGGGCTTGGGCGGCGCGCCGTCAGCCTGCTGTTTGAACAGGCGCGCGCGGATGGCGCCCGCCACGCCTACTTGCTGACGACGGATGCAGCGCCGTTCTTCGCAAGGCTGGGGTTCGAACCGATCGCGCGGCAAAGCGCGCCGGCCGACATCCTCGCCACCCGGCAAGCCGCCTCGCTATGCCCGTCGACCGCCACGCTTATGGCGCGGCTGTTATAGGCGGTGGCGATGGTATCCTTCGATCTGCGGCGACGAGCCGTTGCCGAGGCCTTGGGCACCTGCCTGCTGGTCGCGACGGTGGTCGGTTCCGGCATCATGGCCGAGACGCTCACGCGTGACACCGCGCTCGCGCTGCTCGGCAACACCATGGCCACAGGCGCGATGCTGGTAGTGCTCATCACCATCCTTGGGCCGATCTCCGGCGCGCATTTCAATCCGGCAGTCTCGCTCGTCTTCTGCCTGAACCGGACGCTGCCGATGCGCGACCTTCCCGCCTATTTGGTCGCGCAGTTCGTCGGAGGCGTTGTCGGCACCATTGCCGCGCATCTGATGTTTGCGCTGCCGGTTCTCGAAATAGCCACCAAGCTCCGCACCGGGCCGTCGCAATGGTTCTCGGAGATCGTCGCAACGTTCGGCCTCGTCGCCGTCATTCTCTCGGGCATCCGCTTCGAGCAAAGAGCCGTGCCGTGGCTGGTCGGCCTCTACATCACCGCCGCCTACTGGTTCACAGCATCCACGTCTTTCGCCAATCCGGCCGTCGCTGTGGCGCGGGCGCTCACGAACACGTTTTCCGGCATCAGGCCGGTCGATCTGCCGGGCTTCATCGTCGCCGAATTGCTCGGCGCGCTTATCGCCCTGGTGCTGATGGGCTGGTTGCTGCGGCCGCAGCCCATTCAACAATCTGTGCCGGCGAAGGCGGAGTCATGACGATCACCATCTATCACAACCCGGATTGCGGCACCTCGCGCAACACGCTGGCGATGGTCCGCGCCAGCGGCGAGGAGCCTGTGGTCATTGAATATCTGAAGACGCCGCCGAGCCGCGAGCGCCTGAAAGAGCTGATCGCCGCGATAGGGATTCCGGTGCGCGGCCTGCTGCGCGAGAAAGGAACGCCCTATGCCGAACTCGATCTCGGCAATGCCAAATGGTCGGACGACGAGCTGCTGGACTTCATGATGGCACAGCCGATCCTGATCAACCGGCCGATCGTTGAAACACCCAAAGGCACGCGGCTCTGCCGCCCCTCCGAAGCCGTCCTTGATCTGCTCGACAGGCCGGTGCGCGAGTTCGTCAAGGACGACGGCGAGAAAGTCGTCTACCCGCCGGGGCAGGTTTGATTGGAAGCTCCCGCGCCTGTCGCCCGCAATCGCCACGTCCTCGTTTCAGCGCTTGGCGTCACCCAGATTATGGCCTGGGGATCGTCCTACTACCTGCCGGCGGTCATTGCGCCTCGGGTGGCGGCCGACACCGGCTGGCCGCTGGGTTGGGTGGTAGGCGGCCTTTCGCTTGGGCTGCTGGTCGCCGGCCTGATCTCGCCACGCGTGGGTTCGTCGATCGAGCGTCGGGGCGGCCGCCATGTCCTGGCCTTCAGCGCCGTTGCGCTTGGCCTTGGCCAGATCGGTCTCGCGGCAGCGCCGAATCTCGCCGCCTACATTGTCGCCTGGTTGGTCATCGGCTTTGGAATGGGCGCCGGTCTGTATGACGCGGCTTTCGCCACGCTTGGCCGCCTCTACGGACATGGCGCGCGTTCCGCCATCACCACGCTCACGCTCTTCGGCGGCTTTGCCAGCACCGTCTGCTGGCCCATCTCGGCCTTCCTGATGATCGAGGTCGGGTGGCGTGGCGCTTGTCTGTCCTATGCCGCCGTTCAGCTGCTGATCGCGCTTCCCCTGTATCTTTTCGTTTTGCCTGGAGCCACCGAAGCGCAGGCCGTCAAACCTGCCCGAACAGATCCGGCAGCACCCGTTGGGAAGAACAATCTCAAGTTCGGAACGATGGCCGTTCTGGCCACCACGCTCACGCTTGCAGCGGTGATCTCCTCGACATTGTCGGTGCATTTGCTGTCGATCCTGCAGGGCGGAGGCATGGCGCTTGCCGCCGCCGTCGGACTAGGTGCGCTCGTCGGTCCTTTCCAGGTCTCCGCCAGGACGATTGAAATGATCGTGGCGCGTTACCACCATCCGATCTGGACCAAATTCGCGTCCGTGACATTCGCGGCAATCGGCGTATCCATCCTCTGGGCGGGCCTGCCGATCATTCCGGTCGCGCTTGGCTTTTACGGCGCCGGCATCGGCCTGGAATCGATCGCCCGCGGAACCCTTCCGCTCGCCCTGTTCGGGCCATCAGGCTACGCCAAGCTGATGGGTCGTCTCGCCATGCCGAGCCTCATTGCCCAGGCGGCAGCGCCGTCAGTCGGCGCGTTGCTGCTGGAGCGTACCGGCGCCAACGGCCTGCTGGGAGTTCTTTCAGGGCTTGCCTTGGTCAACGTCGCGTTGGCCTGCGGTTTGGCCTGGCTCGTCGCGGCATCGAAATCCGCAGGTCGAGCTTCCTTAGCAGCTCAATGATTTTATCGAGCAATCCCGCCAGTTACAGCTTCGAGCGACCCTCCGACCGCGCGATCGTCAATATCGGGGATGCCGACGATCTCTCAGGCGCAGTCTTTCAGCTCGACCACCTCGACGCCAAGCCGGAAGGCCTGGCCATCGGCGTAGGAGCGCGCATATTGCTCGGCTTCGAAGGGAAAGGTCAGCGTGGTGCCATAGGCAGTGACGCGCACCGTCCACTTCTGGCCCCTGACGATTTCAACACCATGAAGCTTCGCCGTCGCCATGCCTCTCTCCACATCCGGCTCGCCTGCAACGCAACGATAACGTCGCGAATATCATTTGAGTACAAATAATCCGACATATTTGTGTCGTGTGTGTTTCGCTTCCGACATTCAGCCCACCACGTCCGTGAAATGCATCACAGACGGCCAAACGCTTGTGACGGCCAGCACGAGAATGTACGCACAATCCGGCTTGGCCACAGAAGCGGTTTTTCATGCTCGCACGCCTGACGATGATCTCGAGCGGCGCAACGCTCGCCACGCGCAGGGGTCGCTTTGCGCAGGACGAGCCGCTGGAGCCGCAGGCGCTCGCCCGCGCCGGCGCCATAGCACCCGCGCTGCGCCGAGCCGATCGCGTCTGGACGAGCCCGGCATTGCGGGCGCGGCAGACCGCCGAGGCGCTTGGCCTCGAAGCCTCGCTCGAGCCGCGGCTCGCCGATCAGGATTTCGGCCGATGGGCGGGCAAAAGTTTCGAAGCGGCGCAGGCACAAGATCCCGAGGGCATCGCCGCCTGGTTCTCAGACCCCGATGCGGCTCCCCATGGCGGCGAAGCGCTCGCCGATGTCGCCCGGCGCGGCGTCGCCCTAATGGACGATCTCCTCACCCAGCCCGGCCATACCATCGCGGTGACCCATGCCGGTGTCATCCGCGCGGCGATCGTGCATGTGCTTGGCGCGCCGCTGTCCTCGGTCTGGAAGATCGACCTCGAGCCGCTCAGCCTCACCGATTTCCGCAGCGACGGCCGCCGCTGGGTGCTGCGGGCAAGCGGGGTCAGCTATCGCGAAAATGCCGCGTCGGGACCGGGATGACAATCCCGGCGGCCGCCGGTTCACCGCACGGCTGTCAGGCCACGCGGTGGGGGAAAAGGTCGTGGAACCGCTGAAGGTACAACGGCCATCCCTGATCGCTGTCGACGCCACCGCGCACGCCCTCCCAGCCTTCGCCATGCCGTTCGAGATTCCGGTGCTCGATTTCGACCCGGGTTCGGTTCTCTGTCTCGGCCGTGAAGCGAACTTCCCATTCGCTGGTCCTGTTCGGGTCGGCTTCCACCTGCCACCGAGGACTGATATCCCAGCTCAGCAGCAGCCTGTTGGGCGGATCGTAGGCCAGCACGCGAGCCCAATGGCACTCGCTGCCGTCGACGCCACGATCATAGACATGACCGCCAACGCGGGGTTCGAAGATTGTCTCCGAGATCGGCACCGCGAGCAGATTGTGCTCGCGAGGCTTGAAGCTGCCGAAGTCCTGGGTGAAGACCTTGAAGGCATGTGCAATAGGCGCCTCGACAACGACGGAGTGCCTCACGGGCGCGGGTGCTGAATGCTTTGTCATCTCTGGTCCTTCGCTGGTTGCTCGACGGCCAATTTGTAGCCCGCCAGGGTCTTGTTCCAGAACCGGTCGATCTCCGCGCGCAGGCTGGCCAGCCCGTCCGGATCGATACGGTAGATGCGTTCCTTGCCGGAGCGCGTGTCGGCCACGAGCCCGGCGTCCTTGAGTACCTTCAAGTGCTGAGATACCGCCGGCCGTGTTACAGGCAACGCACGTGCAAGTCCGCCGACCGAACAAGGTTGTTCGACCAGCAGTTCGAAGATCGTGCGCCTCGTCGGATCTCCGAGCGCTGTCCAATAGTTCGCGTTAGTCACCACTAACGCGAACTTATACCGGTGTGTTTGTCCTGTCAATTTGGCGGGCGCGGCCCAAGGCGTTTTTGCAATGCGGGACTTGAGCTAAAGTAGCGCATCACCGACGCGCGCTAGGGATACCTTATGGCCGAACTTCCGGGCACAGACGAAAGCAACGCAACGGACCCGGGCGGTGCTGCCGGCGACGATCCTCGCCTTGCGTTCATCTACCAGGAAGCGGTGCGAGGTCTCACGCATCAGCAGAACGTTGTCGAGAACATGAACACGCGCGCCGGCAGCCTTATCTTTGCCACCGCATTCGCAAACTCGTTGCTCGGCGGCAGGGCGCTTTCCGATGGGCTTGGGCTTTGGGACTGGATCGCGGTGGCGTTGCTTTTCGCCATCGGCGGGCTGATCGTCTTCATGCTTTGGCCCTACCACAAATACACATTCCGCTTCGATCCGGAAGAGCTGCTCCATCAATATGTCGACGGCGACAGGCCGACGACGATGGCGGCCATGCAGCGCGCGCTTGCGCTTCGCATCAAGGCAGATATGGCCGGCAACTGGCGCGTTATCCAGCGGCTGCGGCTGGCGTTGCAGATCGCTCTGGTTTTCCTGTTGCTCGACATATTGGCCTGGCTTCTCGCGATCGCGGCCTTGTGAGTTACGAGTCTGGCTGCGGCCAGACAGGGAATGCGAAGCCGGCGGGCTCCTCTGGCCGGCATCTCGCCGCCAGCCTCAATGCTCAGGCACTTCGGCCCACAGTGTCTTGCCAAAACCACGCTTGTCGAGCTTCCACGGATTGCCGGTGATCACCGCCTTGCCGTTCCGGCACTTGTAGGCATAGACGGCGTCGTGTCCCGTCGCCGCCGCCGGCACGACTTCGTTATTCGGATTGGCCTTGCAAAACGCATCCGCGCCGGGATTGTCGCGGGAGGCGTTCATTTTCGCGCAGGGCAGGTTGGCGCCGACGAAGCAGACCAGGACCTTGCCGTTCATGCAGCGATAATTGGCCTCTGCCTGCAACTCGGACTCGCTCAACGTGCCGTTGGCATCCGGAAAGAGCTTTTTGAACGCCTTGACCGTTCCATCGTGAAGCTCGTGCGAATAAGGACGGATCGTGTCGTCGTTTTTCAGCTGGCGGCACAGTTTGTAGAGGTCCTCCGCCGCAGCGCTGTCGACAGCGATGAAGGCGAATGCCGACAGCAGTGTGGCCGCGAAAAGGCCGATTGTCGAAAAGCGGATGGCAGTCATTTGACCCTCCGGGAAATCAGACGGGACTTCGCGTCGGCAGCTGCGGACGAATGCCCGGCGATCTGCATGAAGATAGCGCGCAACCAAAATCCGAAGAAGGCCGTTGAGCAGGTGCTGATGCCAAGGGAGCGCAAAAGGTGGAGAAACTTGTCAGGCAGAGCCAACCGCTCACTTTCCGCTTCGCCGATGACGGCCTGGTGCCCAACCATCCGCGTTGGCCGATGATCGTCTATCGCGGAGCCGTGACGCTGCCTGACAATCTCGATCCGGCTTCCGTGTTCGAAGGGCTCTTCAAGGCGAACGGCTGGGGCAGCAGCTGGCGCAACGGCATCTATGCTTACGTCCACTACCATTCGCGCATCCATGAGGTGCTCGGCATTGCACGCGGCACGGCCGAGGTGCGCTTCGGCGGCGACAAGGGCGAGGTGCTGACGGTCGAGGCCGGCGACGTGGCGATCCTGCCGGCTGGCACCGGCCACCAGCGCCTGTCCTCATCCGCCGATCTTCTCGTCGTCGTCGCCTATCCGCCCTTCGGAACTTATGATCTGTGCACCACCGCGGAGCAGCACGACGCCGCGTTGCGCACCATCCCGAAGATAGGCCTCCCGGAGCAGGACCCGGTCTACGGGAGCGAAGGTCCGCTGCTCAAAAAATGGCAGCCATGACGTCTATGGATATTTAGTCTGATTTGCGATCGCGTCACGGGGATCGCTTTCCAACTTCTTAGGCAGTGGCAGACTTGAGCACTGCAAGTGCACCTCGCGAGCGAACAGCTTTCGCTGCTTCTGCTCGTGCTCTTTGATGGCTGCTTCGAGCCCCAGGCTGTACGGGCCAAGCAAGACGCCGAAGCCCCAGCCGGGGTGCTCTTTTTCGCGAGCGGCATAGTCCGAAGCCGCCATGCGGGCTTGCTGGCATTGCGGCGTCGCCCATTTCGGGTCCTGCTGCGAAAGCGATGCCGCATAGTCGACCGGAGACGTCACACATCCAGCCACTGTCGCGGCCAAGGCGGCGACCATCGCAATTCTCATCCCCAAGCCTTTCCTAATGTTTGGGGCACAGTACACAGAAGGCTTTTTCCCGCAAGCAAGGTAGCGCCCGAGGCGTTCCCCGGCTTAAAACTTGCGGCTCAGATAGCGCGAGCCGCCAAGCCCAAACCGCCACTGCGATTCAACGCCCTTGGTCAGCCCGATCCGGCGTCCCGTAACGATCGCGGCTGGACCGGTCCCGGAAAAGGAAAATTCGAAAGGCGGCTCGGCGAGCAGCAGCCGGTTATGCGAGCCGTCGATGCCGAGCGCCTGGCACAGCCGCCCTGGGCCCGAGCAGAGCAGCCTGTCGTCATTGGTGCCGCGCTTGGCCTGCATCGTAGCGATGCCGAATTGCGGCTGCAGCGCCCGGATCAGTACGGCGCTGCCCGGCAGGCAGACGGCGTTCAGGCACCAGTGCAGGCCATGCGAGCGATAGATATAGGCGCTGCCTGGCGCGCCGTACATAGGCGCGTTGCGCGGGGTTGGTCCGCGAAAAGCATGGGATGCCGGATCGTCAGGACGATAGGCTTCGGTCTCGACGATAATGCCGCCGGCGCCGTCGAGCCCGAGCGTTGCGCCTATCATCTCGCGCGCCACCACCAGGGCGTCCCGCGCGAAGAAATGCTGGTCCGCAGAAGCGCTGGAGATCATATTCGGAGACCCTGTGTCGGATTGGCCGACCATCGTTCGTCCTTGGGGCGTAAACGGCAATCACAACGGAGAAAAACGATATGCCCAGCACCGTCCGTCTGCACCGCGTTCTGACGACCAGCCCGGAAAAAGTCTACCGCGCCTTCACCGAGGCCGATGCGCTGGCCAAATGGCTGCCGCCGAACGGCTTCACCTGCACGGTCCATCATCTGGAAGCAAAGGTCGGCGGATCGCACAAGATGTCCTTCCGCAATTTCACCACCGGCGACAGTCATTCCTTCGGCGGCGACTATATCGAGCTCGTTCCCGGTGAGCGCCTGCGCTACACCGACAAGTTCGACGACCCCAATTTGCCCGGCGAGATGCAGGTGACCGTGACGTTGAAGAAAGTCTCCGTTGGCACGGAGCTGGAGATCACGCAGGCCGGCATTCCGGACGCCATTCCGGCCGAAGCCTGCTATCTCGGCTGGCAGGAATCGCTGCGCAATCTCGCAAAGCTCGTCGAGCCCGAAATCAACCAATAATCCGGCGGATAGATGCCGCTGCGACCGGAAGCGCGCCGACCTTGGTGCGCTTGCCGGCGACCGCATTGCGCACCTCATCCTAACAAATAATGACTTGGAGATAATCGGGCGACGCGAGCCCTTGCATGATCGTGTCACGCGTGATTATCGGGACCCTTTTTATGCGTGCTGTAGCGATCAGATAGCAATCGCCAGGATCCTTGTGCCCGGTATCGGCCACCACTGCGGCCGCCTCGCACGCGATTCGTTGCTTGATAGGAACGATCTTCGCCCCCGTGGCCGCCACCGCCGCCGAAAACCATTTTGACGGTGTTCCGGCGCCGAGGTTCGGCGGATGCCTATGGGCTGGCTTGCGGGATGCGATCGTCAATTCCCACGCTGTGATCGGTGACACGTACAGCGTTCCTGCTGCTTGGCATTCAGCGATCGCAATGAGAGCTTCTTCTGAAAGTATGTCCGCTGCCGTTACGAGCCAATAAAGCGTGTGCGTGTCAAGGAGGGTCCCTGGCAAGGATCAGTTCTTCACCGGGGGCTTACGCACCTTGTCCGAACCGCCTTTAAGGGCCTGCTTGGCAATCGGCTTGGTGAGGTCAACGCCCTTTTTCAGAGGTAACTGCGATGACTTCATCGAGTCGGCACCACGCACCTCAACATAGCGGCCGCTACGTGAGTCTCGTACCGCCCACTTGCCGGTTGGCTCCTGTTTGATCTGGGCTTTTGTCATGGTTTTCAATATAGCGACAAATCGTCATTGTTGCGAGCATTTAGCACAGACTTCCAAGGCAGCAATACGTGCATGGCGTTTCGCGTTAGGTCCAACTGTTCATCCCAGCAGATTACGCGCCGTGCGCATGAAAATCCTTGACCCGATCGGGATCAGATCGTCCGGAAAGTCATAGTCGGGATTGTGCAGGGCAGGGATACGCTCGCCGGCGCCGAGGAAGAACATCGCCGACCTGGCTTTATGGCCGAAAATGCCGAAATCCTCGGAGGCACGCATCGGCAGGGCCTCCTCGCTGCGCGCCACGCCTTCCTCGTCGAGCGCCCGGTTGAGATGCTTCACTGCCTCCGGGGCGTTGACGCTGGCGACGAAGATCTCGTGGTAGTCGAAGCGGACGGCAAGCCGGTGCTCGGCCGCGATCTTGCCCGCCAGCGCTTCCGCGGCCGCGACCAGTTCGGCCATGCGCTCGTCGCGGCGGGTGCGCAGCGTCGCCCAGACCTCGGCATGCGCCGGCGCGATGCCGAACACCGCTTCGCCCATTCTGGCGTGGGTGACGGTCACCATGCCGAAATCGTCGTCGGCGAAAGTGCCGCGGCCAAGCGCGGGCAGGGCAGGCATCAGCGCGCTCACCGCCGGCATCGGCGAGACGCCGGTTTCGGGCATGGACGAATGCGCGGTCTTGCCTTCCAGAGTGATGCGCATGCCGCGTGAGGCGCAGTTGACCACGCCGGGCTTGAGGCGCACCTCGCCGAACGGCACGCCCGGCAGATTGTGCAAAGAGAAGGCGAAATCCGGCGCGATCTCGCCGAAGCGCGGATCGGCGACGACGCCGGCAGCGCCATTGCCGGTTTCTTCCGCCGGCTGGAACATCAGCACGACGCGGCCGCTTGCCGGCCTTTCGCGCCCGAGCTGGCGGCCAAGCGCGGCAAGGATCGCGGTGTGTCCGTCATGGCCGCACATATGCGACGTGCCCGGCACCTGCGATGAATGCTCGACATCCGAAAGCTCCTCGATCGGCAGCGCGTCGAGCTCCGAGCGGAACAGCACTGTCGGCCCCGCTTTGCCGCTATCATAAACCGCCGCCACGCCATGACCGCCGAGCCCGGTCAGCACCTTGTCCGGCCCCGTATCGGCAAGGAAGTCGACAACCTCTTTCGCCGTCTTCTCCTCCTCATTGGAAATCTCAGGCTGCCGGTGCAGCTTGCGCCGCCATTCCGTAAGCTCGACGATGTCTCGATTGGTAAGGGTCATGAGCGTGGTTCCGGTTAGCTTGTCGATCACACAAGCACGATAGGATTGTTCCCGCGTCATTCAGCATTTAATGCCGACGCAGGCGCTTTGTCGCGTCGACGCGCGGCCGCAGGGTCCTACGAAATCCGTTGCCCGCCGTCATCAAGAAGAACGCAGTCATCCGCATCGAAGCCGAGGTCGACGGACTCCCCTTCACGCAGGATCTGGCCATTGATCGGGGCGTTGGCACGGATACTCGAGCTGCCGCCGATGTCGACTTCGTAGATGGCGCTTCCGCCCAGATACGAGGTCGAGACGACGCGGCCGGACAGCCGATTGGAAGTCCCCGCCGCGCCCACAGACAGTTTCTGGGGCCGGACCACGACAGTGACTTTGCTGCCGCTCGCAAGCGGCCTCGGAGAAATCACATTCACCGTCTGGCCGGCGGCAAGCATGACGGAAGTCGGTGCCTCAGAACGGCTCACTGTGCCGGCAAGCATGTTGGCCTTGCCGAGGAAATCGGCGACGAAGGCGGTGGCCGGCGCATCGTAGACTTCTTGCGGCGCGCCGATTTGCTCGGCCGATCCCGCGTTCATCACAACGATGCGATCCGACATGGAGAGCGCTTCTTCCTGGTCGTGCGTCACGAAGATGGCGGTGATCCCGGTCTCCCTCTGGATCTTCTTGATCTCCACGCGCATTTCTTCGCGCATATTGGCGTCGAGCGCCGACAGCGGCTCGTCCAGCAGCAGCACCTGCGGCTCGAAGACGATGGCGCGGGCGAGCGCGATGCGCTGCTGCTGCCCGCCCGACAGTTGCGAGGGCAGTTTCTTCTCGCTGCCCGGCAGCCGCACCATGTCGAGCGCCTGGCCGACCCTTCGCGCGATCTCGGGCTTGGGCACGTTGCGGTATTTCAGGCCGAAGGCGACGTTGTCGAATACGGTCTTGTGGGGGAACAGCGCGTAGCTCTGGAAGACCAGCCCGATGTTGCGCTTGTAGATCGGAATGTCGTCGACCCGACGCCCGTCGATCATGATCTGCCCGCTCGATATGTCGACCAGCCCGGCTATGGAGCGCAGGATCGTGGTCTTGCCGCAGCCCGAAGGTCCCAGCAAGGTGACGAAGCTGCCCTTGCGGATCGAGAGCGAGAAATCCCGCACCGCGACGAACTTGCCATAGGCAATGTCGATGTTGCGGAACTCGACCGCCGGCTGGCTCGTCTCCGCGCCTTTGCTTGAGACAGGTCCGCCGGCGCCAGCTTTTGCCACCCCGGCCACTGCCGGCCGGGGTGCTTCGGAAAGGTCGTGGCTGTCAGGCACCTTTCGAGATCCTGTTCCACTGCTTGGTCCAGGCGTCCTCGTTGGTCGCCCAGTAGGTCGGATCGGCGAAGGTCAGCGCCTTCATCGTGCCGGTCTTGTCGAAAGCCGGCAGCTTCTCGATCTTCTCGGTGAGCTTGACTTTGGTCGGGTCGAGCGACGGCGGATAGCTCTGACCTTCTGCCACCGCGATCGCGGTCGCCGGATCGAGCATGAAGTTGACGAGTTCTTCACACTCGGCCATCGGCGAGCCTTTCAGGATCAGCATGTCCTCCATCCAGGCATAGGAACCCGCCGGATCGAGATAGCCGATCGGATGACCCTGGTCCTGCAAGGCGGCGACGCGGCCCGACCAGGCATCAGTCACCACGATCTCACCTTTGGAAAGCAGGTCCATCAGCTCCGCCCCGGAACTCCAGAACTTCTTGGCGAGGTCGCGTGTCTCGCGCACCTTGGCCCAGATCGTGTCCATGTCCTTGAGGTTGTTGGGGTCCTGTCCGGTGGCCAAAGCAGCGTACCAGACGCGTGTGGTCATGTCGTCATAGCCGCCGACCTTGCCGGCATATTTCTTGTCGAGCAGCAGGCCCGCACCCTTTTCCTTCGCCTCCTCCGGCGAGATCACCTTGGTGTTGTAGGCGATGCCTGTGGTGCCGTAGTCATAGGGCACGGCCGAGAGTTTTGGCGTCAGCTTGCGGAACGGCTCGATCATCGGCTGCAGCACATTCACCATGTTGGGAATGTTGGCCTCGTTGATCTCCGAAGTCAGGCCGCCGTTCACATATTTGATGTAGTAGTTGACGCCGGACGAATGCACGACCTGGTAGTCGCCGGGCTTCGCGGTCTTGATCTTGGTGATGATCTCGTCCTCGTCGCCGAACGTGCCCTGGACCACCTTGATCTTGGTCTTGGCCGTGTAGGGCTGGAAGGCATATTTGTCGATCGCGTCCTGCACCGTGCCGCCCCAGCCGTCGAAGCGGACCTGCTCGACCGCCGCGAGCGCCTGCCGCATCCACGGCATGTCGAGGCCGGCCGAGGCGGCCGCCGCCGCTGTCAGCGTCAGGAAAGTGCGGCGGCTGAGGCCGCCATTCATGTAGCGGTCGTGCAGCCGTTCGAGCCGCTTGGTGGTGGTAAGTTTCATTTCGCTTCCTCCTTTGGTTCGCCACGTCGTTTCAATCTGGTCAGGCTCTGCAGGATAAGACCGCCGAGCAGCGGGATGCCGACGGTCACCAGGATCATCACGGTGCCGAGCGCGTTGATCTCCGGACTGATCGAGATCTTGAGCATCGAAAGGATCTGGGTAGGCATGGTCTCGACGCCGGCCGGCCGCCAGAACAGGCTGGCCGACGTGTTGTCGAACGAGATGGTGAAGGCGAGCAGCGCGCCGCCGACGACGGCGGGGATGAGCAGCGGCAGCGTGATCTCGCGGAAGGAGGCAAAGCGCGAGGCGCCGAGCGAAAGCGCCGCCTCCTCATAGACGCGCCGGATGCCGACCATGCGCGCCTGCGCGATCAGCACCACATAGGGCACGGCGAGCATGATATGACCGAGCACCAGGAGCAGCATCGTCCTCGGCTGGTCGATTGCCTTGATCAGCACCAGCAGGCCGACGCCGAGGATGGTCTCCGGCACCAGCGCCGGCAGGATCACCAGCGTGCTCAGCGCCTGTTTGCCGGGGAACTCGAAGCGCACCAGCGCAAACGCCGTGACGACGCCTATTGCCGTGGTGACGGCGGCGGTGACCAATGCGATCCACAGCGAGGTCTGGAAGGCGGCCAGCACCGCGTCATTGGCCATCAGCTTGCCGTACCATTGCAGGCTGAAGCCCGTCATCGGGAAGCCGCCGAACATCGAGGCGTTGAACGACAGGATCACCGTCGCCACGATCGGCGCGAACATGAAGATATAGACGCAGACCGTGACGAAGCCGGTCATCCGCCAGGCCCATCGGCCTTCCTCTTTCCGCCGCCGCGACGTCATCCACCCAACCCTTTGACGATCTGCGACATGCCCATGTAGCGGGTATAGATGGCGGCGAAGAAGCCGAGCACGACGAACAGCACGATCGACAGCGTGGCGCCCATCGGCCAGTTCAGTTCACCCATGATGGTGTCGTAGATCAAATTGCCGAACAGCGCGTCGCGCCCGGAACCGAGCAGCTGCGGCGTCACATAGCTGCCGGCGGCCAGCACGAAGCAGAGCAGCAGGCCCGCCGCGAGGCCGGGCAGCGACAGCGGCAGCGTGACTTCCCGGAACGCCTGCGCGCTGGTGCAGCCCATCGAGCGGGCCGCCGCGATCAGTGTGCGGTCGATACCCTCGAGGCTGACATAGACATTGAGGATCATGTAAGGCAGCAGGAAGTGCAGCAGCCCGAGGATGACCGCGCCTTCGTTGTAGAGCATCGGCAACGGCTCGTTGATGATGCCCAGTTTCAGCAGCGCAACGTTGATGACGCCCTGTTCGCCCAGGATGTTGATCCAGGAAAAGGTGCGGATGGTGAAGCTGATCCAGAACGGCACGATCAGCAAAAGCAGGAGCAGCCACTTGTGCCTGAAGCTCGTCGCCCAGATGAAATAGGCCGGAAAATAGCCGAGCACGCCGCAGAGCAGGGCGGTGATGGCGCCGACCCTCAGCGTCTTCAGAAGGAAGCCGTGATAATAGCTGTCGGTGAGGAATTCGTGCCAGTTGGCGGTGGTCAGCGCGCTGGTTTCGACGCCGGCGGTGACGAAGGTAAAGAACGTATAGGCCGCCATCACCGCGATCGGCAGCACCAGGAAGAAGATCAGCAGCAAAAGCACCGGTGCGATCAGCAACCAGGCCAGCCGTGGATCATACAATGTCCATCGATTTTTCATGCGCACCGGCGCGCTGTTTTTGAAGCGCTTATTGTTCCCGGGGCAAGATTGGGTGATTGGGCCGGCGATGTCCACAGGCGCTGGCCCAAATTCGATTCGGCCAGCGGCGATCGGCGTGTTCGCAATCCCGCCGTGATGAATTGCGGCTGCAACGCCTACCGCTCCGTGAATGCTCGCGCGAAGGAGTCGAGCATCGGCCGCGCCAGGTAGTCGAGGAATGTGCGGTCGCCGGTGTTGATGAACGCCTCGACCGGCGTTCCCGGATAAAGCTGCTCCGCCTTCATGCCCGGCGGCAGGGTGTCGGCAATCTTCAGCTTGGCGCGGAAATAGGGTTCGTGCGTGGCCTGGTCGATCAGCCTGTCGGCCGAAATCTGCGTCACGGTGGCTGAGACCTCGGGCGTCAGGCGCATGTTCAGCGCGGACAGTCTGAGTTTTGCCGGCTGCCCGACGCGGACCTGATCGACGTCTTTCGGCCGCAGCCTTGCATCGACGTTGAGGCCCGCTGCCGTGGGCAGGATCTCCATGATCTTCTCGCCTGGCGCGATCACGCTCCCCTTCGAATTATAGGTCGACGACACCACGATGCCGGCGGCCGGCGCCCTGATCGTTGTGCGCCCAAGCACCGCTTCGGCCGCCCGTATCTGCTCCTCGATGTCGGCGAGATTGGTGCGGACCTCGTCGAGCTTGGTCAGCGCTTCCTCGACGCGTTGCGTGCTCAGGCGTTCGACTTGCACCTGCGCCTCGACGATCTGGGAATTGGCCGCGGCGAGATTTGCCTCCAGCGCGCCGGCCTGGCCGACGAGATCGGCCTCGCTGCGCAAAAGCTGCGAGTATTCGCTGCGGTTGGTGAGGCCCTTGTCCAGGAGGCTGGTTTTGATGCCGAGCTCCTTCTTCACGACGTCTGCCTGTTGCTGGATGGCTAGTTTCTGGGCGTTCAAGCCGACGACCGACTCGCGATGCATGGCGACCCGCTGCGTCATGATCGACTGTTCCGACCGGAACCGTGCGAGCTTGGCGTCGAACTCCTTCTGCTGTTCTCTGACCAGCGTCTCGAAATCGTGCTGGAACGGCGCGGGTGCTGGCTCGGTGATCGGCGCAAGCCTGTCCAACCCATCGCGTTCCGCCTCCAGCCGTGCCGCACTTGCCTTCAGCGCGATCGACTGCCTCGTCAGCCGGTTGAGGTTGGCCTGCGCGGCCGTCGGGTCAAGGAGTATCAGGTCCTCGCCCTGCCGCACGCGGTCGCCTTCATGGACGAGCAGTTGCTTGATGATGCCGCCCTCGGGCTGCTGGATCAGGATGTTGCCGCCGGTCGCCGAGATCGTGCCTTGCGTGATCACCGCGCCGGACAGCGGCGCGCTCGTCGCCCAATAGCCAAAGCAGCCCGCGAAGATTGCGATTGCCGCATACCCGGCCAGCGCCACGCGCCGGAAGTCGGTGCGTGGCTGGCCGTCAAAGACAACGCTCTCGATGGTCATCATCTACGATCCGAACCGGACGCCGTGGGCGCGGATCGTCGGGGCGAACGAGCCTGTCACCACCGTGCTCTGCTGCGCGGGAACGCCTTTGCCGGCGCCCTTGTCGACGACAGACTGTCGCAACACGTCGCCGCTTGGACCGAAGGCTTCGATCACGCCCCCGCGCAAAAGCATCACGCGATCGCAGGCGGCCGCGATTGAAGGCCGATGCGTGATCACGATCACCGTGACGCCCGCGGCTCGCGCGGCTGAAAGCACCGCTTCGAGCGCCGCTTCGCCGGTGCCGTCGAGATGGGCGTTGGGTTCGTCCAGAACGAGGACTTTCGGATTGCCGTAGAAGGCGCGCGCCAGGCCGATCCTCTGGCGCTCGCCGCCCGACAGTGTCCGGTCCGACGGACCGATCATGGTCTGATAGCCGTCGCGCCGCGCCAGGATCAGCTCATGCGCCTCGGCGCGCCTCGCGGCCTCGATGATCGAAGCGTCGTCCGCTTGCGCGTCGAAGCGGGCGACATTTTCCGCGATCGATCCGGGAAAAAGCTCCACGTCCTGCGCCAGGTAGCCGATCCGCTTTCCGAGCTGGTTTTCGTCCCAGCTCCTGAGGTCGGCGCCGTCGATCCTGACCGATCCGCCGCTCGGCTGGGCGGCGCCCACAAGCAGCCGCGCCAGCGTCGATTTGCCGGCGCCGCTCGGCCCGACGATTGCCAGCGCTTCGCCGGCGCCGACGGCGAAGTTAAGCCGCTTTAGGATGGGTTCGGTGCCGGGCTGGGCGTTGGGCGCGATGAAGAAGAGGTCTTCTACCGAAATCGCGCCGGATGGATCCGGCAAGGTCAGCTTCCGTACGTTTGCCGGATGTGCCGAAAGCGCGCCCCGCAGACGTTTCCACGCCCGCCCGGCGTCGACGATCTGCCGCCAGGACCCGATCAGCTGGTCGAGCGGCTGTAGCGCGCGCGACGACACCAGCGAGGAAGCGAAGATCATGCCGGCCGTCATCTGCCCCTGCAGCACCAGCCATGCGCCGGCGCCGAGGATCGCCAGTTGCAGCACCATGCGCAGCGCCCGCGATGCTCCGCTGAAGATCGCATTGGCCGTCGAGGAGCAATCATAAAGGGTGAGCGCTTCCCTGACATGCCGCCCCCACACGCCGGCGGCGTTCTGCACCATGCCCATGGCGCGCAGCGTTTCGGCATTGCGGGCGAAGGTCTGTTCCGCCAGGCTGGCGAGTGCCGAACGCTCCGCCGACAGCGCATCGTTCCTGCCGATGGCAAGCTGGTTGGCCACCACGAGCACAGTGAGCAGCACGGCGCCCACCAGCGTCACCCAGAACAGGACGGGATGGATGAAGTAGAGCAAGGCGAGGAAGACCGGAGCGAAGGGCAGGTCGAACAGCACCGCCACGCCGCGCGACCTGACGAAGGCGCAGACCGAGGCGAGGTCGCGCAGCGGCGACAGGCCGCCGGCATATTTGGGCGCCAGCGAAAGGGCGAATGTGCTCGTGCCAAGCTTCCTGTCGATAGTGGCCGCGACGCGCTGCGTATAGATGGCGCGCAGCGCGTCGAGCAAGCCGAGGAAGGCGAGCGCGAGAACCGCGATGGCCGACAAATAGACAAGCGTCTCGACGCTGGAGGATGGCAGCACGCGGTCATAAACCTGCAGCAGGTAGAGCGGGATCACCAGAAGCAGGATGTTGATCAGCAGCGAGAAGATGCCGACATCGGCGATGGCGCGAAGGAAGATCGCCCGCAGGTTCGACGGCCCAGTTATCTCCGCCGAGGCTGCATGATCCGCTGCATTGTCCCGAAACATCGAACCGGTCGCCTGAATCTTACGCGTGGCCCCCAAACTCGGAACCGTGGTGCAGCGTGCTGTCGGCAAAGCTGTGCGTGGCGATGCTGTGCGTGGCGGTGCTGCTGCTAGTGCTGCTGGTCATGGTCAGGGGATTCGCCTGCACAGTGCCCAGCGTGTAAGCGTGGATATAGTCTATCTTCATCACGGCCGGCGTGGCGAGATGGTCGGGCGGCGAGCCTGCATAACCGCCGACCGCGAGATCGACCAGCATGTACATCGGCTTGTGCATGTCGGACGGCGTCGCCGCGTGGGCGACCTCGACGCCGTCATAGGTCCAGACCAGCTGGTCCGGCGTCCACAGCAGGCCATAGGTGTGGAAGCCGGCGGTATCGGAAACGTTCACCGAGGACGCGATCTTGGTGTGCTGCCCCGTCTCGTTGGTATGCGCCGTCATGTCGAGCCGGTTCGGCTCCTGGCCGCGCATTTCCACGACGTCCAGTTCCGGCGGCCACGAGCCGTCCTCAGGCAGCAGCCAGAAGGCCGGCCATGTGCCGGCCGTCTCGGGCAGGTCGGCGCGCATTTCGAAGTAGCCGTAGGTCTGCGAGAATGAATCATGCGTGGTCAGGATGCCGGAGGTGTATTCGTAATTGTTGATGTAGGGCTTGATGTCCGCCGTTGCCTGCTGCGCGGTTATGGTGAGAACGCCATTATTGACGCTGAACGGATGGACCGAACTGGTCGGGCCGTAATTGGTATCGATGTACCATTGCTGTTCGCTGTTGGCGGTGAGCGTGCTTCCGTTCGGCGCTCCCCACCAGAAATTGGAATCCCAGGTGCCGCCTTGGCTGTTGTGAAGGCTCAGCGTGTTGAATTCGTCGCTGAAGGATAGCTTCATCCCGGACATGTCGATTGGCAGCTCGAACTGGCTGGGCTGCAGCTTGTCGATAGTCGTGTCCTTGAATTCCAGGATCTCGCCGGATCCAAGGTTCAACAGCACATTCTGTCCGGCCTGGACCATGGCTGAGTGGACGGCGTCGAACGAAGTGAACCCGTAGCCATTGAGGCGGACGGTGTCAGTCGCGGCAAAATTCGCGATCAAGTCGCTTCCGTGGCCGCGCGAAACGATGAAAGTGTCATAACCGCCGCCGCCATCGATCAGAACATCGTTTCCCGGGCCGCCGTCCAGCGTCTGGTGGCCGGCCTTGGCGGTGATGATGTTGTCCAACGCATTTCCGAAAGCATAGTTATTGGCGTTGGTGACGACGAGGTTCTCGACATTGTCCGGGAGCTTGTAGTTCATCCATGTGCTGATCGTGTCGATGCCTTGCCCGGCGGCCTCGGCCACCTTGTTGCCCGCCCCATAGAGGTAATAGATATCATCGCCCGAGCCACCGTGCATGGTGACATTGACACCGGATGCTCCGTAGAAGGAATCGTTCCCGGCGCTGCCGTACAAGTCCGGTCCGGATCCTGAAGCCGAGAACCAATGGTTGGAAGCGCCGCTATAGGGAAGAGGAACGCCTACGGCGTTGACGAAGAAGCTCATCGGACAAATACTCCTCGTGGTGCCTAGCCGGCTAAATCATTCGACGCGTGTTCCAGCGACCGCTTCCGCTTGAACGTTGGAACGCATGTTATCGTTCCAAATATTAGAAGTATAGAGTATTATGCGTTCAGGCGGCGATACGGGTGAATAAGAGTATTAAGAGAATGCTAACGCAACCAAGCTGAAATGCCTGGTTTAACTTTGTAGAAAATTTTTATAAAAATTGCTCAACAGGCTGCTTCGAAAGATGCGTTTGGTTCGCCACAGCCGCCCGCCAGCTATTCCGGCAGGCAAGCCATCCGCATGGCGTCACTGACATCATCGATGATGTCCGGCGCCAGCCCAACCGCCGCCGACCAGCCGCGAAAATGCGGTTCGAGCGCCGTCAGCCGCGCGCCCGCCGCCTGGTCGGCCGGCTCCGTCGGGCGGCCTCGCGGCCGCGTCGCTTACAGCGATCGCGTAATGCCGCCGTCGACGCGGATGTTCTGACCGGTAATATAGGCGGCGCCGTCCGAGGCCAGAAACGAAATCGTCGCGGCGATCTCTTCGGATGTGCCGTAGCGCTTCATCGGCACGCTCTCGCGGCGCTCCTCGACCTTCGGCAGGCTGTCGATCCAGCCCGGCAGCACGTTGTTCATGCGGATGTTGTCTGCCGCATAGGTGTCGGCGAAGATCTTGGTGAAGGCGGCAAGACCGGCCCGCGCCACCGCCGAGGTCGGGAAGGCGGCACTCGGCTCGAACGCCCATGCCGTCGAAATGTTGATGACGGCGCCTGACTTTTGTTTCTGCATCACCGGTGTCACCAGCCGGGTCGGGCGCACCACGTTGAGGAAATAGGTGTCGATGCCCTTGTGCCAGTCCTCGTCGCTTATCTCGATGATTTGCGCGCGCGGGCCGTGTCCGGCGCTGTTGACCAAAACGTCGATGCGGCCCCAGCGCTCGAGCGCGCCGTCGGTGAGGCGCTTCAGATCGTCGTTCGACTGGTTGGAGCCAGTGACGCCGAAGCCGCCGAGCTCCTTGCCCAGCGCCTCGCCCTTGCCGGAAGAGGAGAGCACGCCGACCTTGAAGCCGTCGGCAGCCAGCCGCTTCGCCGCCGCCGCCCCCATGCCGCTGCCGCCCGCCGTCACCAGAGCTACCTTGTCTGCCGCCATCTCGCTGCCCATCCTGGTTAGGGTTGAAAGCGCCTCTGTTAGCATGGAGCCGGAAAGGCGCGAACCGGTTCCGATTGTACCAAGCGCCGGTGATCTCCCCCCGTGAGGGGTAGATGGCCGCGGAGCGGCCAGAGGGGGTCGGTCCGACCGGGCTCGACCTCCTGCGAGGAGAAGGTTGGCGCTCCACGCGCGGCGACCCCCTCTGTCGCCTTCGGCGACGTCTCCCCCTCGAGGAGGAAATCAGCAGTTCGCACGCCGGCTCTCAAATCTTGAACACGCTCATCACCGCCTTCGACACTTTCGCACAGCGGCCGGGTTTGACATCGCCAGTTTTGAGTGGCACGCCCTTGCCAGCCACAGGCGGCGGTTGATACCTGCCGCGCAAGGCCTGGTCTGCGGCGCAGTAACCCCAGTTCACCAGATCGACGGTTTCCTCAGGGCCGAGGAAATGCAGCGAGGTGGCGATGTCGGCGGGGGCGGTGCCGGCGGTCTGCACGAAAGTTGGCTCGACCGCGTCCGGCTTGCTGGCGATCGACCAGTAGACGCCGCGGACGGCGGCATAGTCGGGCCGCGCCGCGTCCTTAGGCAAGCCGTGATCGTCGGCGTCCTTGGCGGCCTGGAAGCGGGCGATGAGGTCGCGGCGGCGTAGCGAGCGGACCTGATTGTCGGTGGTGTCGGCCACCCGCTTCAGCTGCGAAAACCAGTTCCAGTAGCCGGACGTGGACGCCCGCCACGGCGCGCCGGCGTCGCTGACCAGCAGCCAGCGGCAGCGTTTCAGCGCCGGCTCGATGCCGTGATTGTCATAGACGCCGCCGTCGGTGAGCACGGCGCGGCCGGGTGCAACCGGCAGCCCGACGCTCATATCGAGATTGTCGTTGCGCCACGCGAATTTTGTCAGGTCGAGTCTGAGCGGCGACAGGAATGGCGGGAAAGCCGAGGATGCGGCGATAGCTGTCGCGACCGGCAGTTCGGCATGATAGGCGACGCCGATCCGGTAGTCGGCGATGTAGCGCCGCGACATTCTGAAGAGCGAGCCGGTGGCGAGATTGCTGGCGCAGAACACGAACCAGGGGCTCTCGGGCAGGTCCTTCAGCATCGGGCGCTTGCCGTCGAAGAGATGGCGCTCGTAGCAGGCGGCGACTTCGCGCGCCGCGCTCGAAAACGGGTTCGCCAATCCCTTGAAGATCGACGGCGCATCGAGGAACACCTGCGAGAATGCCAATAGCTTACTGAGATAGATATCGAAATTGGTAGCGACACCGTCGACGAACGTGAAGCGCGGCCAAATCACCGCCAGAAGGCCGGCGGCGATCGAGCCGCCCGAGACCGAGCTCACCATGTCGAGTTTTTCGAGTAGGCCGGTTTCGTTCAGCCGGCAAAGCACACCGGCATGGAACAGCATGGCACGGTAGCCGCCGCCCGACAGGCAAAGGCCAAGATCGTAGCGCTCGGCCCTGAAACCATCCACCGGCGCTGCTTCGCTCGCCTCAATCGCGGTTCCGTTTGTGTCCGGCTGCGGCATCATGCGAACCAGTCGGCCGTGGTCTGGGTGCCGGAGCGGCGCTGCCCCTCATGACCGCGGTCATAGACGACGAGGATACCCGGCCGGCCATCGATCGCGAATGGGCAGAGTCCCTCCGGATGGTCATGGCTCATTGGCCATTCGTAAAGCAATTCGGCGGTCTCGACCCGGCCCGCGTCGGACGGACGCCAGCGGTGCAGGCGAAACGGCCCGTCCGCTCCCGTGACCGGGCCGGCCAGCAACAGCACCGTCTCGCCGTCGCGCGCCAGGTCGCGCACGCCGAGGCCCTTGAGGTCGAGCAGGTGCAGATGCGGCCCGCCGTCGGCGGGCAGCAGGGCAGCCTTGCGCGGCAGCGAGACGACGATCGCGTGGCTGTCGATGACCGGGCCGCGCAAGCCGAGCAGCAGCCGTTTCGGCAGCAGCGTCAGGCCTTCGATGTCGAGCCCGTTCTCCTTGCTCGGCAGGTTGAGGAAGCCGGAGAGGTACGGGTTTTCGCGCAACCTGCGCCGCAGGCAGTCCGCGCCGGTATAGGGCAGCGCCCGTCCGGTGCCGCGTTTCGGCCTGCCGGAGCCGCCGAGCTCGATCGAGCCGAGCAGATGCCGGCTCGGGCGGCGCTTGAAGCCGGAATCGAGCGTGCCGGCAAGTTTCGGCTCGCGCCTGACGCGGCAATGCGAGCCGCAGAGCCACAGCCTGCCGCCGAAAACATCGACCGATTCCAGGTCGGCCTCGTTGCCGGCCGGCAGGCCGGGGAAGAAATCGTCCAGCCTATATTGCGCATCGAGCACAAAGTTGGCGCCGGTGATGGCCAGGCATTCGAAGGTCCGGCCTTCGTCGGAGACGGTCCAGGCGAATTCGCGGTCGATGGCGATGCCCGACATGTTCGAAATGACGTCGCCGAGGCCGCGCGCCCCCGCATAGTCGAAGACGATCTCGCGCAGCCGGTTGAGCCGCATCGCCGAAACCGTCTCACTGGCCATGGGTCGCTCCGATCGCTTGAGCCGCGGCTGCTCCGCCGCGCAATCCAGCGCAGCGCGGCCACTCTGGCAAGCGGTGGAATCGCGGAACATCACCAATCTCTTCCTCTGAGGGGCAGAATGGCCGCCTCACAGCTCCTTTTCCGCCAGCTCTCTGAACGCATCCGGCACTGAGCGCGCTGCTTCCAGCGCCACCGTGCCGTAGCCGACGGCCTGCTTCCCAAAACGCTGGCGGATCTTGTCGATGGCGCGGTCGGCGCCGACGCGGGCGAGGCCTTTGCGGCTGCCGGGCTTCAGCTTCTCGTCGGCGAGCCCGAGCGGCAGTTCGAGCTGCAGCTCGGCGTGTTCTTCCAGATGCGAAACGGAGATCGCCAGCAGCGAGATTTCCCGCTCGCCCGGATGTGCGGCGAGCACGCCGCGCACCAGCTCCCCGGCGATCTCGGCCAGCATCGTCGTGGCCTGGATCGGCTGCTCCAGCGTGATCGCACGGGAGACCGCGCGCATGTCGGCGAAGCGCACCCGCACCGTCACCGTGCGGCCGGGCCGCGCCTTGGCGCGCAGACGGCTCGCCACCCGGTCGGCGAGATGCAAGAGCGTCGGCACGAAGACGCGCGCCAGCGCGGGCTTGCGGCCAAGTGCCGACTGCGCGCCGGCCGAATGCGCGCGGCGATGCGTCTCCAGCCGGCGCGGGTCGCGGTTCCAGGCGAGCGCGGCCAGCTTCTGCCCGGCGGCATGGCCGATCAGCCGCTCCAGCGCGCCGCTATGCGTGCGCGCCAATTGACCGATTGTCTCGACGCCGATCTCGGCCAGCCTCGCCTTGGTCGCCGGGCCAACGCCCCACATCAGCGACACCGGCAAATCGTGCAGGAAATCGAGCTCGGTGCCGGGCTCGACCACCACCAGCCCGTCTGGTTTCGCCACCTGCGAGGCGATCTTGGCCAGATGTTTTGTCCGCGCCACACCGATCGAGATCGGCAGGCCAAGCTCGGCCTTGACGCGGGTCCGGATGGTTCTTGCGATCTGCTCCGGCGGTCCAAACAGATGCGTGCAGCCGGCGACATCGGCAAAAGCCTCGTCGATCGAGATGCGCTCGACCAGCGGGGTGAAATCGTCGAGCACTTTGATCGCCGCATCGCCAAGCCGCTGATAGTCGCCGAAATGGCCGCCGACGAAGATCAGCCCTGGGCAAAGCTCGCGCGCCTTGCGGCCGGGCATGCCGCCGCGCACACCGAAGACTTTCGCTTCATAGGAAGCGGCCAGCACGACGCCGCCGCCGACGGCGATCGGCTTGCCGCGCAGCGACGGGTCGAGCAGCTGCTCGACCGAGGCATAGAAGGCGTCGAGATCGGCATGCAGGATGGTCGCGGCATTCGAAGCGGCGTTCATCCCGAGCATCCCGCGCTCCCGTCTCCATCCGGTCTGCCCTGCCGCGTTGCAGCATTAGATTTCTCTGTTGGAACGGGCGGATTTAGGGAACAGAGTGAGAACAAAAGCAGTCTGGTGTCAAGGCCACATTGAGCCGTTTTCAGTGTCATCATGCAAACGAATGAGCCGCTTCATTCAATCGAATGGGGCCGCGGTTGCACCTGCGAAGAGGATCAAGGTGAGGCTCGCCCTGGTCGACCTTGGCCGGTGCAACTTACAGCCGCCATCAGCCGCGACTGGCCTATGCCGGCTTGGCGTATTGCTCGGCGCTGAGCACTTCGATGCACTGGAACGGTGCCTTGCCTTCCACCCAGGCGTCGTGGCCGGGCGGGATCGTGTAGGACATGCCCTGACTGAAGGTCCTTTGTGTTCCGTCATTCATTTTGACGGTGATTGTGCCGGACACGACATAGCCGACATGCGAGACCTGGCAGCTGTCGGTCTTGACCACCGGCTTCACGCATTCGGACCATCGCCAGCCCGGTTCCATGTTCATCCGCCCAAGCGTGTAGCCCGGCAGCCGCACCACCTCGACGCGCGTCTTGGCGGGCGAGCGCACCTCGTCTGGATTGTCATGCGATTTGGCTTCCAGTTTCGTGACGTTCATTGCAGCTTCGGCCATGCCATCCTCCCATGTTTCCGCACGGTGCCCGACGCCGCGATCGTCGGCGACCGCCATCGGAGTCATACGCCAATTTGTAAGAAATTGCTAATGTAACGCCGCTGCCGAAACGGCAAAGAAAAACCCGCGCCGAAGCGCGGGCAAGTTGGAGTAGCCGGTTGATCAACGAGGTTCCGGGCAGTTGGTTGCGGTCAGTCGCCGTCGCCGGGCCACGGTCTATGGCTTCGGTAGGACTGAAGTCTCACCGTCGCGGCGCAGAGGCCTGAAAGCCGGATTTTCAAGAAACCAGGGTTCTCGCAAAACATTGGCTAACAGGCCGTCGAGCAAAGTCCCTTCATCGGCGGTTGCATCGGGTGCCCGCCATTTCCTGCGATGTGGCGGGCGCTCCTGGAGCATGATGCCGAAAAGTGTGAAGCGGTTTTCGGACGACATCATGCTCCATCTCTTCGATTTAGAGACGGATTCAGATTTCAGGTCGATTCGACCTGAAATCATCCGGCTCTAGGAGTTTCGCATGCAACCTGGCGAGATGATCGCGAACGCGTTTGCCTTCCTGCTCCTGGCAGGATTGGTCGGCGGCATCTTCCTCGTTTTCGGAAGGCCGCTCTGGCCGGACCATGGCCGCGCGCAGATGGTCATCCTCCTTCCGGTCGATCCCGCCACAACTGGATCCGTGCGCAGGATCTGCTTCGAGCCCTGCCTGCCACCCCGGTTCGATCTCAAGCTCGCCCCGCCGAGGCCGCAATCGTGAGCGGAACCCGCATGCCGGTCGCGCCGTTGAATGATCGAAGGGATGCTTCGGGCGGAGGCCGCCATGGATAGCAGCTTCGAACTCATTGATCTTCTCTGCATCGTCGACGCCTGCGCGAGCGACCGCGCCGCGGGCCGGCTCATCTCCATGTCCCAGGCCGTGGAGGAATTGCGCGTGCTGACGGGCGATTTCGTCTCGTCGGATGAAGCGGCAGCGAACGCGCTGAGTCAGGTGGCGCTGGAGCGCGGCTGCGCAGTGCTCTTCGACGAGCAGCCGGGCGCGGATATCGTGGGGTGAGTTACGGTCTCCCTCTAGGGAGATTTGGCGCTACTTCACCAGGGTTATCATCCTGCCGGCATACATCTCGCGATTGCCGAGTTCGGCCGTACAATCCGCCTTCACGGCCGAGTTTCCCGTCATCTTCACTGTTTTGCCGACCAGCCGCAGGCAACTGCCTTGCGCGTTCATATCCGAGTTGCCGGCATAGGTGATGGCCGCGTCGGGGGCGTAGATGAAGCCGCTCACCATGGAGCCGGATCCGCCGTTCAGCGTCAGCGCTTGCGTGTTGCCGCGGTCCTGGAAGATGGTGATGCCAGCATAGGGGCCGCTGGTCGTGGGCGAGAGGTTCACCGTCTCATTGGCGTTGACGTAAAGCTGCGAGTTTTCCATCAGAAAGATCGTCACGCCCGGGCCTGCCAGGCTGCCGTTGCCGCCAGGCTTTATGGTGACGTTGCGCAGGACGTAGATGCCCGGATTGAGCGTGATCTTTCCCGACCACGTCTTGTCGCAATAGGTGCCGGGCGAGAGCGTGACGGTCTTGCCGTTGGGCATCGACTGGCAGAGCCCATAGGCGGGCGGGGTGATGTTGGCCAGCGGATCGAAGGACGCATACTGGTTGGTGAGCGGCGCGCCGCAGGAAAGTGTGGCGTTCGGCGGCATGATCCCCGAGGTCCCGCCGACCGTCGACACGCAGCCGGCGCTGACTATCGCCGAGCCGCCCCGGTTGACGGCGTCGGCCGCGTCCGAGTTGGCGGCGATCACGCAGCCCTTCATCGCGACGTTGGTCGAGCCCTGCAGGTCGACCGCGTCATCGACGTGCGGATCAAGCGCGAGCACACACGCCTGCGCCCCGGGCTTGACCTTGATGGCGGCGGAGCGGAACGCTCGCCAGGCGGGCGCGCCACTGACGAAAGCAGGGCGGCTGATGCTGGACGACAACGAAATCATATAGGCGCTCGGATCGCCGCCGGCCGTTGCCTGGAAGGCGTCGACGGCGCCCGAATATTCCCCGGTGTCGGCGGCGCTCATATCGGCCGCGAAGATAGTCAGGCCGAGCTGGCGCACGTCGCCGGCCGACATCCCCGGCTGGTATTTCGTGCCCACCGCGAGCCCGGCCGCGTCCAGCGAGTTCTGCAGTTGCGCCGCATCGTCGCTCGTGCCGATCACGTCGACGGCTCCGGCCACCGCGAGCATCAGCGGCACCATGGCGACCGCGGTCGCCAGCGCGAAATTGCCGCGCTTCGAAGCCCAGAACCGTCCAATCATGGGAGCACCCTCGCCCGAAATCACCGAGAAATCACAGAGAGGTATCCCAGCCGTCTCAACGACCGATTTCCGAAAAAGATAAAATGCAGCAGACGCTAAAATGACAAACTTCTCCGCAGCTTACGCCATAAGTCTGACATAAGTTGGGCCTTAAGTCTTAGAGTGTTCGTCAGCAAAAGGGCGAAACAGCGCTCTGGGGTCTGACCGGCATAAGTCGAGCGAAAAAATTAGCCATTCGTTTATCGACTAGTGGTTCACGTAATGGTCGGGATAGCTTGGGCGCGCTCGGCCATGGCCACATTCGATCGAATCTTCAGAAACTTCCTGTCCCGTCGTTCGCGAAGCGGCGAGAGCGGCAACGTCGCGATCATCTTCGCTTTCACCTTGCCCATTGTCGTCGGCGGCGCAGGGCTCGGTGTCGAGACGTCCTACTGGTACTATTCCAGCTTGAAGCTGCAGGCGACGGCGGACGCGGCCGCCTATGCGGGAGCGTTGGAGAAGATCGCCGGATCCAACACCGCGGCAATTACGACGGCGGCCACCCAGTCGGCTGCCTCGAACGGGCTGGGCACCGGCACCATCATCGTCCACACACCGCCCACCTCCGGACCGAACACGGCCAACAAGGCGGTCGAGGTGATCCTCACCAAGAAGCTTGACCGGATCTTCACCTCGATCTTCGTTCGGGGCCAAGTTCCCGAAAAGGCGAGGGCAGTGGCGCTCATCACCGACGCCTCAAAGGCATGCGTGCTCGCGCTCAATCAGTCGGCCTCGCAGGCAGCGCTGTTTTCCGGCAGCACCAGCGTCAAGCTGACCGGCTGCTCGGTCATGTCGAATTCGACCGCCGCGGATGCCATCAAGGTGCAGGGCTCGGCCGGGCTCCAGGCCGACTGCCTGATCTCGGCCGGCGGCGTTTCGCTGAGCAACCCGGTGACCACGGTCTGCAAGTCCCCGATCACCCAGGCTCTGCCGGCGTCGGATCCGTTCTCCAGCCTGCCGGCGCCCGCCGCCACCAACCCGTGCAGGAGCATTAACGGCAACAAGACGACGCAAACAATCCTGGCCGGGACCTATTGCAGTGGCATGAACCTCAACGGCAATGTCGCGCTTTCTACCGGCACTTATGTCGTGCAGGGCAATTTGAAGATCAACGCCGGCGCGGTCATCACCTGCGCCGCACCCTGCACCAACGGCGTAACCATCTTCATGGCCGGCAGCTCGACGGTGAGCATGAACGGCAACGCCACCGTGAATCTGAGCGCGCCGACCTCGGGCACCTATTCCGGCGTGCTGTTCTACGGCGACAGGACCGGCGCTAGCGCAAAAAGCAACTTCAACGGCACCGCAAACTCCTTGCTGACCGGCGCGATCTACTTCCCCAGGCAGGAGGTCGACTATCTCGGCAATTTCTCGGGCAAGAACGGCTGCACCCAGGTCGTTGCCGACACCATCCAGTGGTCGGGCAATTCCACCATCAACCAGGACTGCAAGAGCCTTGGCATGAACGACATCCCGGCGGCGCCGTCGGTTGCGGTCGTCGAGTAGCGGCATGGGGCCGGCAGCGATCCGCTTCCGCAAGAACCGCTCCGGCGCCGCCGCGGTGGAATTGGCGCTTGTGCTGCCGGTACTGTGCACCGCGCTCTTCGGCATCGCCGATGGCTGGTCCTACGTCACCGGCTCGCTGGCGATGCGGGCCGGTGTGAAGACGGCGGCAAATCTGGTGATGGCCGGGGCAACCGACGACACCGCGACCCAGGCCATGGCGGTCTCGAGCTGGAACAACCGGCCGGCTGACGGCAAGGTCACGCTGAGCCGGATCTATAAATGCGACACGACCGTGGTCGATGCCGCGACCTGGGCCTTGTGCAGCGCGCCGAAGGTGCGATCGACCTATATCCAGATCCAGGCCTCCGCCACCTGGACCCCGCCTTTCACCTTCGGTGTCTTTCCAGGCAACAAAGCGATCGGGCATCAGCAGGTGATCCGTGTCCGCTAAAGCAATTCCAGGAAAGGTGCGCGGCGGCTTTATGCGAAAGCCAAAGGCGTTTGCCGGCAACACTTCGGGCGGGGCGGCGTTGGAATTCGCGCTGGTCGTGCCTTTCCTCATCATGCTGCTGTTCGGCATTTTCGCCTTTGGCTGGTCGATGAATTCCGCCTCCAGCGTCCGCTATGCGCTGGAGCAGTCCGCGCGCTCACTGCAGCTCAACAACACGCTGACCCAATCCCAGATCCAGGTGATCGCGACGCAAAAACTGCAGGCGCTCGGCCTGAAGAACGTCAACGTCACGATCACCACCGATCCGGCGAGCGGCGGCTTCAAAATGGCGCATGTCAACGCCAGCTACGCCTTCGTCATCGATTTCCCCTATTTCAGCGCCTTCCCGATCAAATACTCGACGACCGTGGCGGTGCCGCTGATCAGCAGCTAGGGGAATCTGTCGCCAGTATATAACAGTATATGCCGACAGTATATAACAGTATATACCGACGTCAGCCCGGGGAAATCCCAAAATCAAAACTGCCAGCGCGCCTCGGGACGAACCTGACGGCGTTAGTGCCTGGCGCGCAAAAAACGGGTACAACGTCATCCGCGAAAAACCCCACATAAACAAGGAACTCAAGCCCTTCAGCGAAGGCAAGCAAGGCAAGCTGCATGGCGCTAGGCCTATAGTCCGACAGTGTATGGGCCTTCATTGTTCCAGAGGGCCGACCTTGGCTTCGACCAAATATTATCCATTAATTTCAGTGAGTTAACACATACGCTGGCTCTGAGATGGAGGTATTACTCCGATCACTCCCTTGTCGCGACTGATTTTGACTAAAAGTTACTCCAAGCCGTTAGGGAATTCTCATAAGACGCGGCCTAGCGGTTGGGCAGTGCTGGCGATTCACCTGCGGAGAAACATGATGACAATGCGAACGACACTTCTGGCTTCACTTGCGGTTCTAGCGCTCGCGGCCGCGCCCGCGCTGGCCGCGGCCGGCGGCAATGGAGGCGGCCACGGCAATGGCGGCAGCCATGGCGGCGGCAACGGAAATGGCGGCGGCAACGGCAGCAGCGGTGCTAACGGCAACGGCAATGGCGGCGGCAAGGGCAACAGCAGCGCCTCGCACGGCAAGTCGGCGTCGGCTCCGGGCCAGGCGAAGGCCGCGACGGACGACGTCGCCACCGACGATTCCACCACCGATGACACGACCACGGCCGCGACGCCCAAGGACAAGAACATCCATTCCAAGCTCGGCCGGCTGAACTCGCTGCAGCGCAACATCAACGCCTACATGAACTCCAAGAGTAAGAAATTCGCTGGCATTCAGGCCTACGTGACGCAGGCAGCCGTAGCCCAGAACGCGCAGGCCAAGCTTGATGCGGCGAACGCCAAGCTGGCCGCCGACCAGGCCACGCTCGCCGACCTCACCACGCAGCTCGACAACCTCAATGCGACTGACACAACCGGCTTCACGCCCGAACAGCAGGCGGCTCTCGACGCGCAGATCGCCGACGTCCAGGCGCAGATCGACGCGCAGAACACGGCAATCGCCGATGATACCCAAGCGGCCGCGGACGCCCAGACCGCGGTTGACAATGCGCCTGCGCCCGATGATGCCTCGCTCGACGCCGCCCTGCAGGACATGGCCAACAAGCCGGTCGACGCCGACGTCACCGGCTGGGCCAAGGATGTCCTCTCCGGCAAGATCGACCAGCAAGCCGCAACGATGACGACGCCGTAAGGGCGATCGCCGCCAGAGGGTGAACCGAGATGCCGCCGGGCCTTTGGCTCGGCGGCATTGTTTTGCGCGAAGCAAACCCCCGATCCGTGTTTGCACCCAAAAGAAGTCAAGGCCTTGGTCTTGAAGGCACGAACTTACCGGGCATATGGAATGGCCTTGCTAGCCTCTGGGGTAGAGACGGCGATGGATGAAGCGGAGTGGCCTTCGGCCTTCGATCTCGACGCTTTGCGCGAGGTCTTCCAAAAATGCGCTCGCGAGCGCGGGGTCTCAGCTTCCGATTGGGCAGAATACGCCAGGCTGTTTCTCAAGCAGACAACCACTCGTGAACCGGGCGAAGAGATTAGCCGCCGCGTTCCCGGGCCATAAGAAACCTCGCGGCCGTGAGAAAATCACACAACTGAAGCATGACTCTCCGAAAGTGTGCAGCGGTCTCGGGCAAAGACATGCTTTAAGACTGAGTGCCCTGTTTCCCGGGCCGGAAGGCGGCTGCCGTCATCCGAAGGGCTTCCCAAAGACCCTGTGCAAAAATCACTCCTTGGCCAACTTGCCCTTCGGCGTGTAGACTTAACGGAGTCGGGTTTAACGGCATTGGGAGGACAACAAGATGCCACGGGTAGCGGAACTTTTCTTCAAGACGGCGATCGTCTTTCTCGTCCTGGGCGTGGCGGCCGGGCTGCAGATGGCGATTTCGGGCGATCACGGCGCCTTCCCGGCGCATGCCCACATTAACCTTCTCGGCTGGGTCACCAGCGCCATCTTCGGCGGCTACTACGCGCTCAATCCGGCCAAGGCCGAGCGCCGTGTCGCCATGATCCACTACGGCCTCTATACGCTCGGCATCGTCATCATGCTGCCGGCGCTCTACTGGATGCTGGCGCAGGCCCATCCCGAGGCCGAACCGGTCGTGGCGGTCGGCTCGTTGATCGTTGCCGCCGCCGTGCTGGTCTTTGCCTTCGTGGTGTTCTCGTCTTCGGAAACGGTGCGCTCGGCAACGCCTGCCGCGGCCCGCTGACGGTTTGGTCCGAACCGGGTGGCCACACGGGCCGCCCGGCAGCGGATAAACCGCCGGCTTAAGGCAGCCTCGGGAACAGCCGCGAAATGAGCGACTGGATGATGCCGTCCCGCTCGAACGGGCCTGGCAGCTTGGCCGGCGCGACGCCGCTGTCGGCTTTCGCCTCGTCCGTCGCGCGGCCTTGACTGCGGATGAGCCACAACACCGCCGCGAAGTAACCTGCCTGCAGTATCACGCCTGCGAGGAACGTCCAGCCCAGCGACTGCCCGAGCGATCCGGTGGATGCATAAGTCCAGCCGAGGATCACCAGTAGCGTTGCCGTCATTCCCACAAGAAATTGCGGAAAATACATTTGCCCAACCGAGCGCCGCGACGACCTGGTCGTGGCGATCTCGCCCATTTCTCTACCCGCCTCGACCCATGCACTTTTTCCGGCTGGATCGCAAGCATCAACAAGGTCTGCCGGCGGCCGTCCTTCCATCGGTCTTTCGGCCCATGGCGCGAGGACCTTTGGTCGAGGAGACCTCTGCTTCAGGAACCAGCAAAACGGCATCCCGTTCCATATTGTCGTATCAATTGGGGAAAAGTTGATGGAACGCAGCATGCATGAAGCGCGCTGGCTTCCGGGAACCGTCTTTGCCTTCAGCAGTAGGGATCCTTGTCGGCTAAAACATGTCGCGCGAACAAGGCGCCAAACATGAAGAAACTCGAATCGAGGGCAAAAAAGGGCTCGCCGTGCGAAGCGCAGCGAGCCGTTTCTCGAGATGCCGTCCGGATCAGGTCAGGACCAGCACGATCTTGTAGGTGTCCGGATCGACGATGACGATGCGTCCATCCGCCAGCACGAAATACTCATAATTTTCGTAGGCCGGGACGATCTTGACGATGCGGGCCGGCAGCCGATGCAGGCGCACCTTATGCCGCGGCACCTCGATGCCGACCGAAATGTCGAAATCGACATTCGTCACAGGCTCGACCCTGGTCTCGCGGATGATCTGCGTGACCTGCGTTTTCTGCTCGACGGTCACGTTGTTGATCGAGGCCGTCTTGTTCTGGTCGGTCTGGACGTTGGTGTTGCTCTGAGCATTCTGCTGGGTGCTGGTGCCCGTCTTGCCCTGAGCATTCTGCTGGGTCTGCATCTTGGTGGTGCCCTGGGCGTTCTGCTCGGTGCTGGTGCCGGTCTTGCCCTGGGCCTGCTCATTGGTCTTCATCTTGGTCTTGCCCTGGGCCTGTTCGTTCGTCTTGGCGCCCTTCGGGCAATTGGCCATGCCGGTCTGGCACTTGGCCGTACCCTGAGCCTGCTCCTCGGTCTTGGTGCCAGCCTGACCTTGCGCCTGCTCATTGGTCTTCATCTGCGTTTTGCCCTGAGCCTGCTCATTGGTCTTGGCACCAGCTTTGCCTTGGGCATTCTGCTCGGTCTGAGACTTCATCTGGCCCTGGGCCTGCCCGGCCTTGCCGCCCTTCTGGCAGTCGGTCTGGCCGGCGGCACAATTGTCGCCACCGCTCGGTTGCGCTGATTCGGTCTGCGCCATCGCGGCGCCGCAACTGACGCCCAGCGCGATCATGCTTGTGATCAGAAGATGTTTCATCTGATTTCTCCTCGGAAAGTCTGTCCCTTCGCTGGACTAACCCGGGCTGGAAGCCATTGTTCCGAAATTCTTTGGCGCAAGCGCCGCTGCTGAATTTTTCAGGAACAAGCCTTGGCCAATGGCGTTAGGGCCATTGCCGACCGGCTGTGGAGAATCGCAGGCGCAGCGGAGGAGGCGAACACCCACGAAAGGAGACGATCAATGAAAATGCACCTCGCCACTGCCGCGGCAGGGTTCCTGCTTCTCGCCGGCGTCGGCGCCGCCGCCGCCCAGGATGTCGTCATCCAGCCCGAGCAGGAAACGGTTATCCGCGAATATGTGCAAAAGCAGCCGCTGGCCTCGGTAAAGGTACCGGGCGTCCAGCTCAGCATCGGCAGTGTCCTTCCCGATACGGTCGAGCTGCACGAAGTGCCGAACGTCAAATACCGCTATGTCGTCGTCGATAACCAGACGGTCATCGTCGATCCCGGCACACGCAAGATCGTCAAGATCCTTCAGTGATGTCGGACTGGCCCGTCGCTCCGACGAGCGGCGGGCCGTTAACCCAATATTTACCACGAATTGACGGAACCTTCCGTTCTACAGTGCGTTGGCGGCTCTGTATTCGCGTTGCCTCATATACGACACAAGCTATGGGCAGTGCGGATCGGGCGGCGGCGAAACGGGCACGGGGGAGGAGGACTGACCAAAATGTCGAACAGAGAAATCGGAACATCCCGTTCGCTCGGGATGCGTGTCGCCGATCTGAGAGCCAGGATGCGGAACGCCAGCATTACCGAACACGAGATAAAGACTTTTCAGAAGGTCGCGGCCATCATGGGGGACGGCGAGGGCTCCCTACGCATCGACGCGGACGATCTGATCGCCGCGTCCTTCCTCACCGAGACGCTGGGCGAATCGTCGCTGAACTGACAGCCGTCCCGTCCCCGATTTCTGCCTGATTGCCCGGCGCTCCGCCGCCGCGGCGACGGCTGGTGGCATATCTGCCGCGGCCGACGCCGGCAACCTTGTCGTGCGGTCCGCAGATTGACAGCGGCTGGTTGCGCGTAGTGGGGCTGAAAACGGGCAGCGGGTTCAAGATGAAAAAGCCTATGAAAGGCGGCTGCTAAACGAGCGCTGTCCTTGGTGACGGCAGCTGTTCCCAGCTCCCTGATCGACTGATCCCGTGCGGCGCGGCGGCTACTCGTCACGCCTTCAACGACGGCCAAAGCGTGGGGCTTTTCTCTGCGGGTGCGCCTGGCTGTCGCGCCGAACTCTGGCGCGACTGATCTTCGCTTCACGCAGCGCCGCGACCGGATCGACGCCGGTCCACAGGATCCCGGCCTTCTCGGCGAAGCCGAGGAAGGCCTGGCGTGCTTCATCGAGCTCCATTTGCCCGGCCCGCGCCGCCTCGCAGGCGCGCATGGCCGCCCGTCTTTTCTCCCGCGCATTGCCGGCTGCCCACTCCTTGAGGAAGTTCTGCATGGCGGTCAGCGAGGCGATCTCGCGCTTGAAGCCGGCGCCGACAGCAATTGCCACCGGGGCGCGAAGCGGCACGTCGCTCCTGAGAAGAATTTCATTCATGATCAAGCCCTTGAGTCGTCAAAACCTTTCAATGCGAAGTCGCCGCCAGGGTTCCCGTCGAACCGGCGGATCGGATGAATTAGTCCATGCTGGCGGAACAAGACTTAACCGGGGGCGTTTGCTTGCGGAGCTCCTATGTTCGACTTGCCGGTGTTTTCGCCTTGCGCGGAGGCAGTGCGGAGCTCGCCAACGCAACAGGAGACTTATGATGAAACGCATTCTCATTCCTGCTGTCGCCGGTCTCGCCCTGGCTGCCGGCGTCGGCTTCGCAGCTGCGGACGAGGTGATCGTGACCCCCGAGCAGCAGACCGTCGTCAAGGAATACGTCCACAAGCACCCGATCGCCTCGGTCAACGTTCTCGGCCTCGAGCTTGGTGTAGGCTCGACGGTGCCGGATACGGTTGAGCTGCAGCAGGTGCCGGACGTTCGGTATCGGTATGCTGTCGTCAACGACCACACCGTGCTGATCGATCCAGGCACGCGCAGAGTCGTCCAGGTTATCGAGTGACGCCAGCGTGCCGATGAGCCCCGATCCTCCCGCCGTCCTCGGCGGGAGGATGTCGGCTCCTAGGAAAGGAGTCGTTGCCATGCACCACCCCCATGTCGAATCACCCAGCATTGCCCAACAGGTCGACAAGCTGCTGACCGAGCGCAGTGCGGGCCTCCTGTCGATGAAAGAGGCGATCGCGCTGCTGCGCCAGCGGACGGGGACCGATCGTTCCGACGCCGATCTGGCTGGGCTGATTGCCAAGAAGGCAGCCTATCTTGGCATCACGGTTCTTTCCGACCGACATTGAAGGCATTCGCGCGAAAAGCGGGACGCCCGTCACGTCTCCGTGCAAGACGGCGCTTGAAAATTCGGCTAATGTTTCCGCCGGGGAACGGTCCCGATTCAAGGAGACGACAGTGACGGACGACAGGCAGGAACGCATTCGCCGGCGCGCGCACGAGATCTGGGAACAGGCTGGCCGTCCGGAAGGCGCGCATATGGAGCATTGGGAGCAGGCGACGGCAGAGGTCGACGGCGAGAAGAAGCCGAAAACCAAGGCTGCGGGGAAGGCGGCCACCGCCAAGGCGGACAAGCCAAAGGCGGCCAAGGCGGAAAAGCCGGCCAAGGCCAAGGCGTCCGCCAAGCAAAAAGCCAAGGGCTGAGAAGGTCGCGACCTCGACCACGGACAAATTGGAAACTGCGCGTCTTTTCAAGGTCGGCTTCGTCGCCGGGATTCAGGCTTCCGGCACGAACCTGGATCATGACTTAGAGCATGTCTCGGGACAAAGACATGCTCAAAATCAAGGACCTAAAGCCTGTCGCGTGAATCCTTTTTCACGACAGGCTTTAGTCTGGCCAGGTGGACACCGCCATGGAACCGAGTGAACCCAGGAAAGAGCGTCGCCTTCACCAGCGCGAGACCGTTTTCAAGACGGCCACCATCATGACGGACCCCACGATAAATTGCTCGGTTCGCAACCAGCATGAAAGGGGCGCCGAATTGCTTGTGCCTGCCGAAAGCCTGGTGCCGGATCGCTTTCTTCTGAAGGTTCCGGCCGACGGGACCATCTACCAGGCGGTGGCGCGTTGGCGGAGAAGGGAACGGCTCGGCGTCCAGTTTTATGGCGTTCCGGAAAAGTTCGAGCCTTAGGGGACTTACCTCCCGTGCATGACCGTGGCGCCATCCGCCTCGCCCTCTGCAGCGGCACACCTGACGATACGAAGAATTTGTGATCGCGGGTGAGATGGCCTGACCCCGACTTTGGCATGCGGCATCGCCAGAATATTAGAGCGATTAAAATTAGCAAACGTTAATTATAAGCTTTGCACACCAGATCTCTACTGGATAGATCGAGTCTTTCGATGTGGCGTCGCTGCAACAGTCGCGCACTCATCTGAATGACCCCAGTGAAAGTCAGGTATTAGACTGATCGCGCCGTTGACAGAGTGCCGTCCCGGATGCGCCTTTCGCGCAGAGGTTTCATTTACGCGAGCTTTGGGGCACAAGCATGCAGCGCATCAACCACGTCATTCCATTAGCGTTTGTGATTGCGGCAAGCAGCCTGTCAGTGCCGGCCCTGGCGGCACCAGTCGAGTATGTCAAGGTGTGCTCGGCCTATGGCGCGCAATACTATTACAGCCCCGGCACCGATACCTGCATCAATGCCAACACCGGCGAGACGCGTCGCGCGACCGAAAATGGCGTGGTCAACGGAAAGACCGCGCTGGCGAGCAAGGTCGACGACATCGACGGCCGCGTCCAGCGCGCCTTCGAAGGCGCTTCGGTGGCTTCGGCGCTGACCAGCCCGGATCTGGTGCAGGGCGAGCATTTCGGCATACGCGTCAACTGGGGCAACGCCGGTCAATCCAACGCCATGGGCGTCACTGGCGCGGCGGTGCTCGGCGAAGGCTTCATGCCTGGCGGCGCCGGCCGGCTGGCGGGCGCCGCGGGCGTTGCCTTCTCCGGCAAGACGGTCGGCGGCAACGCCGGCCTGCAGCTCACCTGGTAAGAGCGGCTGGGGGCAACCATGTTCAGATATCTTCTTGCGTCGGCAATTCTCGGCGTGATGACGTTCGTCGCGGCACCATCCCAGGCGGCAGTCGAATATGTCCGAGTCTGTTCCATATACGGAGCGCGATATTACTATAGCCCCGGTACCGACACCTGCATCAATGCCGACACCGGCGTGACCAAACGGCAAGTCGATGACGGCGAGGGCGGAACCACCACACTCACCGGCAAGACCGCTCTGGCAAAAGAAGTGGACGATATCGACAATCGCATCACGCGCGCCTTTGAGAACGCCTCGATCTCGGCTGCCCTTGCCGCGCCCGATCTGGTCCAGGGCGAGCATTTCGGTGTGCGCGTCAACTGGGGCAATGCCGGCGACGCCAACGCTTTCGGCATCACGGGCGCCGCGGTGCTGAGCGAAGGCTTTGCCCATGGCGGCCGGCTGACCGGCACGCTCGGCATCGCCTTCGCCGGCAGCCAGGTCGGCGGCAATGCGGGGCTGCAGTTCAGCTGGTAGGAACAGAGATGGGCTTCTGCAAGCCTTCACCGCGCCGTGGCACGATGAAGGCTTGGCGAATAGGGGTTGCCTGGCAAGACGTGTTAGCGTGCCGCTTGCTTCCTGGCGTAATGGGCAACCGCGCAGAGGAAGGCATGTGCTGCCGTGTCGCAAGCGGCCCGCGACGGACCCTTGGCGAACAGGACCGCGTCCGCGACCGGGATCGTCAGCCCATGCTTTCTGGCGAATGAGGTGACTTCGTAAGGCTGATCGTCGGGGTGTATTCCGATGTCGATTTGCTGGTCCATCAAACGAATTCCTCCCTGGTATGCGGCTACGCCCTCCTTCGCCTGAAGCGAATTAAACTACCGGCCGCCCGTCTGCGTCCACCAATTGGCAATTGTGTGAAACGATGCATTTTCCAGGACGCGGCCCAAGGGTTGCAACGGGGCGCCAGGGCGGTGTTTTTCGGGCGGCTGCCCTTATCCCGTTCCTTCGCACAGGCACCTCTGGCTTACCGCGCCTAAAGCATGTCTCCCGAAAGTGCGCAGCGGGTTTCGGGACAAAGACATGCTTAAGATCAAAAGACGTAAATCATGTCGCGTGAATCCGTTTTCACGTGACATGCTTTATGCCTCATCCCATGCGTCGCTCGAGCGCGCAAAGCGAACCCCGGCGGCGGTCATCGCGCTCTCGCATTCGCTGATCAGCCTGAGGTTGCTGAGATAGCGCGCCATCGTCTGCGGCAGCCAGGCCGCGCAGGCTTCGACATAGGCGCGTCCGTGGACCAGCGTGCCCGTCGACAGACGCTCGTCTTTTTCGGCGATCACCTTCAGATATTGGCGGATGAAGCGGATGTCGTCGGCAATGTCCTGGCTGGCCATGCGCCACGCACCGGCCAGGCGTTCGCGCTCTTTGAGCGGCAATGGCGACAGAAGCGGGCGGGAGAGGTCGGCGAAGGCGGCATGGTTCGCGGTGTTCAAAGGACGTCCCCCTCAAAGAAGGGGAAATCGTACCTTATGTACGAATAGTTGTCAAAGCCTGCTCGTACAATTTGGACGATTGCTCCCTTTTATTTGAGTCGCATCGTAAAGCCTTCGAGATCTATGTGCGCTTCATCGAGCGCTTTTCCCAGAATCAGCTCAACCATTTCATGCCGATCGGGCCCGAGCAGATGCAATCCCTTCCGCAGCGCGTCGCGCCAGCTGTCGCCGCGCGCCCAGGCTTCGGCGAAGGCGAAGGCGAGATCATCCTGCCGGCGCGTTTCCCGCAGCGCCTCCACCAGCAGGCTTGCCTGGTGCAGGTCCTTCTCCCGCTTGGCGGCGGCGCTCCGCTCGCGGCGCGCCGCGACGATCAGCTTGTGGACGGCGTAGCGTTCCGGCGCCGGCACCAGCACAGGCACGCCGGAACGGTGCAACAGCACCGTCCTGACGGGGTCGCGAATGAGAAAGTCGAGGAAGCGCAAGGGCTGCGCCGAGGCACCCCCCAGCGACGGCATCGGGCTTGCGCGATCCGCATGGTCGTCGCTGCCCCGGTTCGGCGTGAGGAATTCGACTTTGTAGCGGGAAGCGTTCTCGAACTGCGTCGTGCGCCCGGCATCCGTCCGGTGCGGGATTTCGCGGAATGTCGGATCGACCGCCTTGAGCACATCGATGACCGGCGGCAGGCTGTCCTCGACCTCGGCCGAGACCGAATGGAACTGGGCAAAATCAGCATCGCCCGTCTGCAGCGCAGCACCGGGCAGCCGCACACCGAGATGCCCGGCATAGGTCTGGAAGGCGACGGTGCCGACCAGAACCGCGCGCAGGCGGAAGAGCCCGGCCTTTTCCAGCGCCTCGACCACGTCGCCGGTGAAAATGTCCGGCGCCGTCAGGCCGGCGTCGCGGACAAGGGTGGCGACCAGCTTGCGGCGGCTCCTCAGGTCGCCCTTGATCTGCTTGAACGCCGCGACCCGTTTGGCGATCTCCGGGTCCTCGGCCGGGCCGACATAGCGCCTGGTCTTTACCGGGCGAGTCTCCTCGAAATACCAGTAGTCGCGGCCCTTGACGGGGACGCGGACGAAATTGCCCGCCGTTGAAAAGTCGCTCTCGAACGAAGCGTCGAGGCTGCGCTGAACCAGTTCGGCATAGAGGGTGCGATAGGCGAGATCGATGGTTTTCATGGCGCGCTCCCCGGGGTGGTCCATGTGTTATAAGAATTCCACAATTTTCTTATAACTGCGCGCTATCGAATTGGATTTCAAGAGTGTTATAAGAAAATGGTGAAAATCTTATAATGATGAGCTCAGTAATCTCCCCCCTTGAGGGGAGATGTCGCCGAAGGCGACAGAGGGGGTCGCTTCGTCCTGACGCGACGCCATTTGGGGCGGAAGAGAAAGTCGACGCTTCCACGCGCGGCGACCCCCTCTGGCCTGCCGGCCATCTCCCCCTCAAGGAGGGAGATTCGCCAATCGCCAGTGTCGCACCATAGGGCGCTGGCCCAGACACTTTCTCGCGATGCCTCCAAAAATCGCTTCCCCAATGCCGCGAACAGTGCTTTAACCCGCTCATCCACAGGGGTGCTCCGTACGGTCGGGGCTGAGATGGGGGCGGCAAGCCTTCGGACCCTAAAGCTGATCTGGATAATACCAGCGGAGCGAGGCGGGCCATGTTTTCCGGCGCACAGATTTCTCTTTATCCCATGACCGACGATTTCGTCGGCGTCATCCTTGGCGCGCTCGGCGCGCTCGATCCTTACCGCGGCAGGCTCAGGATCGAGACCGACGACATCTCGACCTTGCTGGTCGGACCGCCGGAAGTGCTGTTCCCGGCCATGCGCGACCTGTTCGTGGCGGCGGCCGGGAGCGGCAGGCATTGCGTGCTCTCGGCGGCGATCTCGCGCGGCTGCCCCGGCGAGCCCGACGATCCGATCTGCCGCTCCGACGAGATCGGCGGGCCGACGATCCCGCTCGACGAGCGCAAGGTGGCCGCAATCCGCGCCGTGCAGGCGACGCCCTCGACCGGGCAGCCTGCGGCGGCGCAGTTCTCGCTCTATGTGATGGGCACTGGCGACCACATGGACGAGATCTACGGCTGCATCGATTTCCTGAAACAGTCCGGCGTCTACGAGCGCTCGAAACATTTCTGCACCAAATTGCGCGGCGATGCCGGCGCGATCTTTGCCACGCTGAACGAAGCCTTCTGCCGCTTCGGCCCAGGCGCCGGGCATGTGACCCTCGACATAACGATTTCGGCGAATAGCCCGACCGCGGTTTGAGCCGCGTAGGCGCCATTCATTCGTCGAGGATTTGTCGTGGCTGTTTGGTATAATAACCCATCGCGTGGGGGAGACGCCCCCACTGATCCCTTGCAACAAGGGAGAGAGGCGCCTTCGGCGATTGGCGAAAGCCGCGACGCGGGCGAATCTCCCCCCTCGAGGGGGAGATGGCCGGTCCACCCTCCGCAGCTGCAGCGCAGCTGCTGCGGAGGACGGGCAGGCCAGAGGGGGTCTCAGCCCGTGGAGCGCCAACCTCCTCTGCGGCCGCAGGCGACGTCGGCGCTTCACGCGCGGCGACCCCCTCTGTCGCCTCCGGCGACATCTCCCCCTCGAGGGGGGAGATCGGCCGTCACCATCGCCCTCACCAGAATCACCCCCGCCGCCCTCGCTTTCGCCTTGCTCCTCACCGCATGGGAGCTCTACGCCCGCTATGGCGGCATCGCCCCGACCATGCTGCCGGCGCCGTCGCGCGTGCTGGAGCAGGCCTGGCAGAACCGCGAGGCCTTGGCCGAAAACACCATCCCCACCATCCGCGCCACATCGGCCGGCTTTGCCTGCTCACTCATCGCTGCCTTCGTCCTTTCGGCGCTGGTCGATTTTCTCCCCCGGCTGCGCCGCGCGCTGTTTCCGCTGCTGATCGCCAGCCAGACCTTGCCGCTGGTGGCGATCGCGCCGCTGGCGGTGCTGTGGTTCGGCTTCGGCCTGCTGCCAAAGATCCTGCTGGTGGCGCTCGTGACCTTCTTCCCGATGATGGTGGCGCTGGTCGAGGGTTATGCGGCCACGGAGAAGGAGATTGCCCAGATGCTTGCCGCCATGGGGGCAGGGCGCTGGCGCATCTTCCGGCTGGCGCGCCTGCCTTCGGCGTTGCCCTATTTCTTCGCCGGCCTGCGGATCTCCATCACCTATGCTGTGGTCGGCGCGATCTTCGCCGAATATGCCGGCGCGGCGAAGGGTCTCGGCATCTATATGCTCAGCGCCAAGAACAATTTTCGACCCGATCTGGTGCTTGCCGCCGTCGCGGTCAGTTCGGTCCTCACCATTGCGCTGTTCGGCCTTGCCGTGCTGCTGCAGCGGCTCGTCATGCCTTGGGAGAAAGCCGGCCGCGACCGTAAGGCGGAGCGTTCGGCGGAGGCGCGGCAATGATGCGGCTAGAACTCCGCGACGTGCGCAAAAGCTTCGGCACGCTCGAAGTGCTGGCCGGCATTTCGCTGCATGTCGCCGCCAGCGAATTCGTCTCCATCCTCGGCCCATCCGGCGCCGGCAAGTCGACCCTGTTCCAGCTTTTGACCGGCGGACTAAAAGGCGAGGGCGAGATGCTTTTCGACGGCGCGCCGCTCGATGGCCGCCCCTTCGCCTTCATGCCGCAGCGCGACGCGCTGATGCCGTGGCGGCGCGTCATCGACAATGCGGCGCTGGGGCTGGAAGTGCAGGGCATGAGCCGCCGCGCGGCACGCGAGCGCGTTACCCCGCTCCTTGCCGAATTCGGTCTCGCCGGCTTCGAGCGCGCCTGGCCGGCCGAGCTCTCGGGCGGCATGCGCCAGCGCGCGGCTTTGCTGCGCACCGTGGTGCAGGAGCGCAACATGCTTCTCCTCGACGAGCCGTTCGGCGCGCTCGATGCGCTGACCCGCGCTTCCATGCAGCGCTGGCTGGAAGCCATGTGGCAGAGCCACCGCTGGACGGCGCTGCTCATCACCCACGACGTACGCGAGGCGGTGCTGCTCTCCGACCGCATCTATATGTTTTCCGCCCGCCCGGCCCGCGTCGTCAGCGAAATCGCGGTGCCGCTGCCGCGCCCCCGCACCGGGCGCGCCGATCTCGCCCGCGAGGCCGCCGCCATCGAGGCCGGCATCCTCGACACGCTGCTTGGCGCCGCCGATCCGCAAACCGTTTCCCGACCGTCCAATGGAGATGACCATGACTGATTTCACCCGCCGCCAGGCGCTGCTTCTGACGCTGGCCGCCGGCCTGCCGCTTCCCGGACGCGCCAGGGCGGCCACGCCGCAGAAAATAACCGTGGCGCTCGACTGGACGATCAACACCAACCACGTTGGCCTGTTCGTCGCCCGAGACAAAGGTTTTTACAAGGATACCGGGCTCGACGTCGAAATCCTGCCCTATGGCGACACCGGCTCCGGCACGCTGATCGCCAGCCGCGTCGCCGATTTCGGCATTTCCGGATCGCTCGGCCTGTTTACGCAGAAGAGCGCCGGCGCGGACCTCAAGGCCGTTTATGCCGTCGTCCAGTCGGAGACCGGCCGCGTCGTCTTCAACGCCGATCGTGCCGCGATCAGAAGCCCGAAAAATCTCGACGGCCTGACCTATGGCGGCTTCGGCAGCGCCTGGGAGAACGCGCTGTTACAGACCATCATCCGCCATGACGGCGGCAAGGGCGAGTTCCAGACCGTGACGCTCGGCACCTCGGCCTATGAGGCGCTGGCCAACGGCGCGGTCGATTTCACGCTTGAAGTCTCGACCTGGGAGGGCGTCGAGGCAGCGCTGAAAGGGCTGAAGCAGCGCAGCTTCCGCTACGCCGACTACGGCGTGCCCGACGAGCACACCACCTTCATCGCTTCCAGCAACGCCTTCCTCGAGGCCAATCCGAAAGCGGCCGCGGCCTTCGTCCAGGCAACGCGGCGCGGCTATGAATTCGCCGTCGACCATCCGAGGCAAGCCGGCGACCTGCTGGTCGCGGCGAACAAGGACACGCTCACCAACCCGGCGCTGGTCCACGCCTCGCTGAAGGCGCTGAACGAAGGGCATTTCCTGAAGAGCGCGACCGGCGCCATCGGCACCATCGACGAGGCGAAGGTGGAGGCCATGGGCGGGTATTTGTTCAGTGCAGGCATCTTGCTGGACGGTGAGGGCAAGGCGCTGAAGGAGCGGCCGGATTTCGAGGCGTATTTCAGCAATGAATTTTTAGGCGCATAATATCCCCTTTGAGGGGACATGTCGCCGAAGGCGACAGAGAGGGTCGGCACGTCCTCCTATCGCAACCCGAAGGAGGCTGGCGCTCTATGCGCGGCGACCCCTCTGGCCTGCCCCGTCCTCCGCAGCAGCTGCGCAGGGTAGACCGGCCATCTGAGATTACGCTCTCACATATCGATCATCGACCTCTTCACCCGCCCGATGATCGTGATCGCGCCTTCGAGCGCGGGCGGCGGGATGTCGAGATAGGAAGCGGGCTGGAAGGGCGGGGTGTCGTTGGGGCGGTAGCGCTTGTAGGTGGCCCGGCCGGTCTCGTCTGAAATCACATAGCAGCCATTGGTCACCAGCCGCTTGTCCCTGAGATTGACGAAGATGATCGAATCCGGCGGCGAGATCTTGTTCATCGACGGCCCGTCGACGCGCAGCGCGATCCACTCGCCCTCCTCGAGGTCGGCGGTCGGAATGGTCGGATAGTCGGAGAGGTTGACGACGCCCTCCTGGCCGCCGAGTTCGCCGGCGCTGATCCATGACACGATCGGCACGTCGACGGTGACGGGCGAGGGGGTGAGGTTGACGGGCGCCGCCTCTGCGCCATCCGCATTGAACAGGAGCCAGCCCGGATCGACGCCGAACAGGCGGCCGTATTTCTCGGCCGCTTTGCGGGACAGCGGCCGATTGCCGTTCTCGTGGCTGATCAGCGTGTTCTTGTTGATGTCGCGAAGCGCCCGCGCGGCATCGCTCGGCGAGGCATAGCCGGCCTGGGCGCGCGCCTGCTGCAATCTGTGCCGTGAATCCATCATCGTACAAAATGCCTGAAAATTATCGTGCAAGATGTACGATTTCGCTTGCGACTCTTTCGTACATAACGTACGCTTAGCGCATGATCGAACAACCCGCAAGCATTTCCGCATCGCTCCCAAACGTTTCGGGGTCGCCCACGAATATCTCGGGACCCATCGACCGCTGGGTTAGCACCGGCGCCTTCGCCGTCGATGTCGGCTGCAGCTACGAGGCGGCCCGCCAGATGCACCGGCGCAAGCGTATAGCTCCCGAGCATTGGCCGCATGTGGTGGCGGCGAGCCTCAGGCTGGCCATTGCCGGCATCAGCTGTGAATGGCTGGCGGGCAGTCGCGCCGCGCAAAGGGAGGCGGCATGAACGCGCGTCCCGTTTTTGATTTCCCATCGTCCGGATTGTCCTCCTCCCCGGTCCGGACGCTTTCCGGGGCTTTGGCCCCGGATCCGGTCGAACCGCCCGCACCCCGGTTCACCGGACCGGCCGGAGCCGCTCCTCCCACGGCTCCGGCCCCCAATTTGGATGGCACAAGCTGTATCCGCACCGAGGACGGCACCGTCATCCTGTTCGATCGCGCCACGGGCAGGGCGGTGTCGGGGCTGACCCGTGCCGCCGCCGAAGCAGCACTTGTTCGACTCATCGGCGTGACGCCTGAGCAATTCCAGGAAAAGTGCGAAGCGGTTTTCCGTCCGGAATTGCGTCAAAACAACGAGATGGAGCGCTTCGCCGTTTCCGCAAAACGGCGAAGTGCTCCAGGCGCCGCCTGAACCCCAGCCCTTGCCGATCCGACAAACGGCCTCGTGGCCGAACCCTGGTGCTTGGCCTCGGCCAAAACCCTTTTGCAACCGATGGATCAAGACATGGCCGCCGCCTATACCGAAAAGGAAATCGACGAGATCGCAGCCTGGCTGAAGGAGGGGCTATCGGCCGCGCGCATCGCCGGCCGCTTCAGCGCGCTGCGCAGCTCGCCCGTGTCGCGCAACGCCATCATCGGCATCGTCCACCGCAACGCGGGCTTAAGCGCCATCGGCTTCGCCAACCCGAAAGGCGGCCGCGCCGGCGGAAGGCCAAGGCAGAACGCGGAGCGGCCGGGGCGGATGTCCGCCGGCCTTGCAACTGCCGATCTCCCCCCTAGTGGGGGGGATGCCCGGCAGGGCAGAGGGGGGCGCTGTCCCGCCGACGTATCAGCCTATGGGGTCATCGCCCATGCAGATGACACGGTCACCATACCCACCCCGCCCAAGGCGAAGAAAGCCAAGGCGAAAAAATCGGCGCGCACCTTGCCGCCGGCCTGGCTCGCGCCGGGAACGCGCGAGAAATCGGAAGCGCAGCTCTACAAACTCCCGGCGCCGCCGCCTCCGGTAAAGCCCGGCCGCCAGCCGCACGTCGCGGCCATGCGCTTCCTCGATTGCCTGTTCGGCCGCTGCCGCGCGCCGCTCGACCTCGCGCTGCATGAGGATGCCGAAGACGATGCGCCCGGCGCGCGGCCGGGATCGGATATGCTCTGCTGTGGCCTGCGCACCTCGGCGACGCGCTCCTACTGCGCCCATCACCATGCGCGCTTCCACGGCCGGCGAATGGGGGCGGTATGAGGTGACCGCTTAGGTTCTGAGACGCCCCGTCATCCCAATCACAAGGACCCCCGCCCATGCCGCGTAAGACCGCGAAAAAACCGCAGCCGCCGAAACTGCCGAAGGGCGAGGCCGAGCAGGTGCGCATCCGCCGCGAGGTCGGCCATGATTTCGCGCTGAAGGAAGACGCCTTCGGCCGCCAGCGGCTCGCCGCCGGCACCGCCGAAGCCAACCGCCTGTACGACATCTCCAACGGCGGCTACACCTCCACCGGCGGCATCGTGCGCCTGCGCAACGTCGATCCGCTGGTGGGCATCACCTCGCTCTCCCGCCAGCAGCGCGAGGCCGGCCAGCGTTTTCGCGACGATTTCGAGCGCGCCTCGCGCGAGGGCCTGCAGCCGCAATCCTGGAGCGAGCGCGTCGACGGCAGCCGCGTCAATGGCGGCGTCCCCGACCGCGTGCTCACCGCCGGCCGTGCCCATGCTCACGCCGCTGCCGCGCTCGCCCATTGGGAGGTAGCCGACGTGGTGCGCAAGGTCTGCCTGGAAGGCAAGTCGGTGAAAGCTCTAGCAGAGCGCGCCGGTGAGGGGCGGGATGTGGTGGTGAAGCTGCTGAAGGTGGGGCTGGATTTGCTGGCGGTGCACTACGGGATGATGGGGCGGAGGGCGGGGTGAGGGCGTAGCGATTTGCCGACATCGTGCGGACCCGCGTAAGATCAGGCGCTTGGCGCGAGCGGGTGAATCAGATTCTGAACAGCGCTATGCGCCCTTCTTTCGCGATCTCGATTCTTCCAACCCGTCGCTTTCAGGCGCCCCCTCCCACCCAAACACACTCCGTCCCCCCAGCAGATGCGACTGGTCCATCTCGCCCGCCACGATCTCCTTCAAGCTCGGCCCCGTCACATAGCGCTCCAGCCTTCGCGACTCCCCGTCCAGCCGCTTGAGCGCCTGTAACTCCTCGTCACGCCCGAGCCTGGCCTTGCTCACCGCCGATTTCAGCACAGCGATCGTCTCGTCATAGACCTTCAGCGGCACCGGGAAGGGGTGGCGGTCCTTGCCGCCATGGGCGAGCGAGAAGCGCGCCGGGTCGGAAAAGCGGTAGGGCGCGCCGTGCACCACTTCCGAGACCATGGCCAACGCCTTGACCGTGCGCGGGCCGACGCCCGGCACCAGAAGCAGTTCGGGAAAATCCTTCGGTCCGCTTTCGATCGCCGACGCGATGTTGCCGTGCAGGCGGCGCATGACGACGTCGCTCTCGCGCACGTCGTGATGCGCCGGCATAACGAGGTTGGGCAACAGCGGCTGGGCAGCGGGTTCAGGCTTGGCTTTTGCGATTTCTGGGGGCTCCAGCACGGCCAGCTCGCTCAGGATCTTCTCCGGGCTCATGGTCTTGAGCAATTCGATCTGGCCGCTTCGCGCCTTTTCCGCGCGATGGTCGGTGAGGTTGACGATCTGCCCTTGAGCCTCGCCCTCGATCGCCGCATGCGGCTGGTCGACGAAACTCGTCAGCCCTTCCGACAGCCAGTGGTAGCGGCGCGCCTGGCGGGCATCGCCATTCATGCCCTGCTGCACCACCACCCAGCGCCCGTCGTCGGTGACGATGAAGCCGTGCAGGTAAAGATCGTAGCCGTCCTGCACGGCGGCGCTGTCGACCTTGGCGACCAGCCGGCTGGCGGTAGCAAGGGCATCGCCGTCGAGGCCGACGCGCTCGCCGATCGCCAGCAGCTCGCCCGGTGTCTTGCGCGAATGCGCGCCGCGCCCGCCGCAGACATGGATGCCGAGCTCGCCCGCCAGCGGGTTCAGCCCGCGCTTCAGCGCGCCGATAACGGAAGTGGTGATGCCGGACGAATGCCAGTCCATGCCCATCACGGCGCCGAACGACTGGAACCAGAAGGGATGCGCCAGCCGCCTCAGCAGCTCGTCACGGCCATAATGGTGGATGATCGCTTCGCACAGCACCGCGCCGAGCTTCGTCATGCGCTCGCCCAGCCATTTCGGGACCCGCCCGCCATGCAGCGGCAGGTCGGCGCTGCCGCTTCGCTGCGTCACGTCAATTCTCCCTGGATGCCAGCGACTTAGATGGCATTTCGGCAGGGATTTGCAAGGTTGGTGATCTCCGCCCCTCAAGGGGAGATGGCTAATCGCAACGCGTGCTACCTAGTACCTGTAATAGTATCTATGGTGGTGTCTGTAGTGGTGCCTATGATAGTACCGATGGTGGTGCCTGTAATAGTGGTACCTGTAGTAATACCTATGGTACCGGTAGTGCGGATAGCGGACCACGTAGCCGGGATAATAGTCGTCGTAATAGCGCGGGCCGTAATAGCGGCCACCATAGTCGTAGAACGGGCCCCCATAGAACGGATAGCCGCCGAACGGACCGAAGCCAAGACCGAAGAACGCGCGCGCATCCGCCGGCGCGACCGTGGCTGCCGCGGAGGCGACAGCGATCACCGAGGCAAGTAACAGTTTTTTCATGGCAACCTCCTCCTGAAGGCTGATCATGGGGTAAACGCGTCGCGGTCACCCTATGTTCCCGATCGCTAATATGGCCGCCGGTCGCCGGCTACCCGCACACCCGCACTTCTTCGACCACGCGGTGGTGATGGCGCCAGTGGCTCACCCGCTCCAACCGGCAGTGGCGATAGCGGTTAGAGGCGTAATATTGGTGCGGGTAGCGCATCACATAGCCGCCGTTATAGTCGTTATAGGCGCCGGGGCCGTAGTCGTAGTAGGGGCCGCCCCAATAGGGGCCGTAGGACGGATACGGCCCATAGCTGTCATAAAAGTCGCCGAAAGGGCCGAAGCCGAAATAGCCGCCGCTGCCGATGAATACCCGCGCATCCGCCGGCGTGGCCGAGGCTGCCGCCGAGGCGATGGCGACCGCCGAAGCAAGTAGAAGCTTTCTCATGGCAACCTCCTCCTGAAGGTTCACCAGGATAACGCCCGAGTGCCGAAAAGGCCGCGCCGCCTGTGCCGGGATCAGCAGGATTTGAAGGCGTTACGAAATCCAGACGCCCGGGTGCCTGAAGGACGATCGCGCGGGACGGCCGAGAGCCCTTCCGCGCGATTAATGCGGACTCGCTTAGTAACCGTTGTAGCCGTTACCGCAGACCCGCACTTCTTCCACCACGCGGTGGTGGTGGCGCCAGTGGCTCACGAGCTCGGTGCGGCAATTATGGCGATGATGGTAGCGCACCACGTAACCGCCATTGTAATAGTCGTCATCATAGACGTGCCGGTAGTAGCGGTGAGGGTAATACCCGCCATAGTAGTCGTCTCCGTAATAAGGCTCATAGGACGGGCCGACGCCAATACCGAACTGGACGCTGCCGGCGCTAGCCGGTGCGATCGCGAACGCCGAGGCGATGGCGATCATCGAAGCAAGCAAGAGCTTTCTCATGGCAACCTCCTTTGAGGTTTCAATGGATGCCCCTTCGACTGATAAACGGTTTCGGAGTGGGCGATGTTCCCGAGAAAGATTGGGCGTCGCCATATCGCCACCTGTTGTCGCGGCACTACGCGCAAATGGCCGGCACATCCACTATGCAAGCCCCGACACCTCGATAAGGAGCACGCGAATGACCAACAATACCATCGTTAAATTCGGCGCCGTCGGCCATGCCGAGGCCGGCGACCTGCCGGGCTGGATCGCGGTCGAGGGCCGGCCGACCATGCAGACCGCGGTGCAACACACCACCGCCGACGGCAAGGTGATGTCGGGCACCTGGCGCGCTACGCCCGGCACCTATCACGCCACCTATAGCGACTATGAATTCGTCCACATGATCGCCGGCCGCATCGTCATCACGCCGGATGGCGGCGCCCCGGTCGAGGTCGGCCCCGGCGACGCCTTCGTGGTCGAGGCCGATTTCAAAGGCACCTGGCAGATCCTCGAGCCGGTGACCAAGCATTTTGTGGTCGTGGTGGGGTGAAGAGGTTATCTCCCCCCTCGAGGGGGAGATGTCGCCGAAGGCGACAGAGGGGGTCGCCTCACGTAGAGCGCCAACCTCTTCCACGCCAGCAGGCCGAGCCCAGTCGGACCGACCCCCTCTGGCCGCTTTGCGGCCATCTCCCCCTCAAGGGGGAGATTGCATTCCCCCTAATTCCCGGCCACCACTTGCCTGAACAGCGCGTGCTCCACCACCGGCTCCAGCGACGCCGCGAAGGGTGTGGCCAGGTGGTGGCGGTCGCGGAAGGCCAGCATGCCGTCGATGAAGACGTGGCAGGTGGTCTGGTCGCAAAAGCGGTTCGTCACGTCGATATAGGTGGCGTTCGGCGTGCCGCGCACGATGTCGCGCTCGACCGCGGCTATGTCGTCATTCGCCGCCGCCGTCCGGGGCGTGTCGCAGACGCCCGGCGCCCGGCCTCGCCACAGCGCCCGCGCCACGCATTTGTCGACATAGCTTGCGTTGTAAGGCACATCCCTGATCACCGCGACCTTGATTCCGGCCCGGCTGAATGCCCCCAGCGTCCAGCGCAGGCCGGCCTTCCACTCCTCATTCCAATTGGCGTGCCTCAGTTCCTCTGGCGATTCCCTGATCACATTGCCGATCGAGAATTCCGAGATAACCACCAGGTCCGGATGAAGCCTGACGATGTCCTGGACCGATTGCTCGCGCCATTGATCGCATTCGGTATAGTCGCGCTTAAGCTGCCAGTTCCAGGTCGTTATCCGCGAGGCCCGGCATGACGATTTGAGGTAGGTGACGACGCGGTAGTTGTTCTTCCTCGCTGCCTCGATCAGCGGTGTCGACCAATGGTCGGCATGCGAGTCGCCGAACAGGACGACCGAGCGCCCGGCATTCTTGGCGCCGAACACGCAAGGGTTCGGCTTGACCGTCTCGAAATCGAGCACGCAGCCGCCGTCGCTGGCGCGCACGGTGGAAAGCTGCGCCGCGCTGTCGGCAATGGCGCGCTGTTCGCGGTCGAGGTCTCGCACGGCGAATCTGGTATTTGCATAGGCAGCCGCGACGCCGGTGCCGGTCAGGAGCAGGGCCGGCACCAGCGCCCGCGGCGCATTGACCATCAGCCAGTGATTGCGACGGATCGGGTTCTCGATCAGGTGATAGCTGAGGAAGGACAGCGCCAATGTCAGCGCCAGACAGCCAAGGCGCTCGGCAAGGGTAAGCTCCGGAACCAGCATGCCCGCATAGACGATGACGGGCCAGTGCCAGAGATAGAGCGAATAGGAAAGTTTGCCGATCACCTGCAAGGGTGGCAGCGCCAGGGCGGCATTCGCCCAATTCCAGGAAAAGTCCGCGGCGGTCTTCTGTCCGGTATTGCGCAAAGCTCCCTGCCTGGCGCCGGCCGCGCCCGTCGTGAGCAGAAGGACCGAGCCGGCAACCGGCACCAGGGCCAGAAAACCGGGAAAGGGTGAGTCCTCGCTGATGGTGAGGTAGGCGATCGCAATCAGCGCCAGGCCGGTCAGGCCGGATGCCGCGCCGAGCCGCGGGCGGTTCTCGAACAACCGAGCCGGCGCCATCGAGGCAAGGCCGCCGGCGGCGAACTCCCAGCCCCTGAGCGGCGAGAAATAGAATGCCCAGGGCTGCGACACACTGGTGAGCCAGGCGCAGACGGCGAAGGCGACAAGGCCGGTGACGCCGATCGTTAGCATGATCGCCCGTTTGCCCGGTCTCAGCCAGGCGGCGAAGACCAGCAGCGCCGGCCAGGCGAGGTAGAACTGCTCCTCCACCGACAGCGACCAGAAATGGATGTAGGGGTTGTTGACCGCGTCCGCGGCGAAATAGTCGAACGACCATCGGATCAGCCACAGATTGATCGTGTAGGCCGAGGCGAACATCGCGCCCTTCGAATAGAGCGCCTGCTCTTCCGGTGATAGAATGAAGTAGCCGGCCATCAGCGAGGCGAGGATGACGAACAGCGAGGCCGGCAGCAGCCGCCGGGCGCGGCGGGCATAGAAGCGGAAGAAGTCGAGCCGCCCGGTCTCGGAAATCTCACCGACCAGGTGACGGGTGATGAGATAGCCCGAGATGACGAAGAATATGTCGACCCCGACAAAGCCCCCGGGGAGCGCCGTAAGCCCGAAATGGAAGGCCACGACGCCCGCTACGGCCAGCGCGCGCAGACCTTCGATGTCGGGCCGGAACGAACCCCGCAACGGTGCTGACACGATCAACCTCGCGTTTGGTCGTTTGCAGTCCGCCCAAAGCGAAGAGTTGACCGCATGCGGTCTTGCCGCAATGCAACAAATCTAACGCGATGCAACATAAGAGGAGGCCGGGAGCGCGCCGGAAAACGTGGGCGGGCGCTCCAGCGCTCTACCTTCCCACCTTCGAAATCACCCGCTTTTCCACATCCGGCTCCAGCGATTTCGCGAACGGTGTCGCCAGATGGTGCTGATCGCGGAAGGCTAGCTTGCCGTTGATGAAGACATGGCAGATGGTGGCGTTGCAGAAGCGGTCGGTCAGGTCGATATAGCTGGCGTTCGGCACGCTGGTGACGATCGCGCGCTCCACCGCGGCCATCTTGTCGTTGGCGGCATCGGCGCGCGTCTGGTCGCAGAGCGAGGGCGCCTGGTTGCGCCAAAGCGCGCGCGATACGCAGGTGTCGACATTCTCGTCATTGAAGGGCACGTCGCGGATGAAGGCGATCTTCAGCCCGGCCTTGCTCAAGCTGGTCAGCGTCGAGCGCAGGCCCGCACGCCAGGCGGCGTCCGGCGTGTCCGGCTCGCCCTTGCCGGCCGCCATCTTGCGCGCGCTGGTCAGCGCCAGCTCCGAAATGACCACCAGCGAAGGCTTCGCCTGGATGATCTCGGCGATCGCCTGCTCGCGCCACTGGTCGCACTCGTCGTAGTTGCGCTTGAGCTTGGCCACGAAGAAGGAGAAGCGCGAGGGCCGGCACGAACTCTTCAGCCATGTCTCGACGCGGTAGCCGTTCTTCTTGGCGGCATCGATCAGCGGCGTCGACCAGTGCTCGGCATGGGAATCGCCGAACAGCGCGATGGCGCGCCGGCCGGTTCCGAACACGCAGGTTTTCGGTTTCACCGCATCGTAGCCTTCGACGCAGGCGCTGGCGCGCGCGGTGGCCGGTATAGCGGCGCTTGCGGCGATGCTGCGCTGCTGGGGATCGAGGTCGGCGACGGCAAATTTGGCGTTGCCATAGGCGGCTGCGACGCCGGTGCCGGTCAGGAGGAGGGCCGGCACCAGCGCCCGCGCCGCATTGGCCATCAGCCAGCCATTGCGGCGGATCGGGTTCTCGATCAGGTGATAGCTGAAGACCGACAGCGCCAGCGTCAGCGCCAGGCAGAAGAGACGCTCGGCAACGGTGAGATCCTGCACCAGCATGCCGGCATAGACGATGACCGGCCAGTGCCAGAGATAGAGCGAATAGGAAAGCTTTCCGACGACCTGCAAGGGCGGCAGCGCCAGGGCGGCATTTACGCCTTCCCTGGCGCCGGCCGCGCCCGCCAGCAGCAAAAGGACCGTGCCGGCCACCGGTGCCAGCGCCAGGAAACCGGGGAAGGGAGCGTCCTCGCTGAAGGTGAGGTAGGCGACGGCGATCAGCAGCAGACCGATCAGGCCGGATGCCGCGCCGAGCCGCGGTCGGTTCTCGAAAAGCCGTGCCGGCGCCATTGCGGCGAGGCCGCCGGCGGCGAATTCCCAGGCTCTCAGCGGTGAAAAATAAAACGCCCAGGGCTGCGACACCTGGGTGAGCCAGGCGCAGACGGCGAAGGAGACGAGGCCGGCAATGCCGACGGTGAGGATGATCGTGCGCCGGCCGGGCTTCAGCCATGCCGCCAGCATCAGCAACGCCGGCCAGGCGAGGTAGAACTGCTCCTCCACCGACAATGACCAATAGTGGATGAACGGGTTGTTGGCGGCGTCGTTGGCGAAATAGTCGAACGACCAGCGGATCAGCCACAGATTGATCATGTAGGCCGAGGCGAACATCGCGCCCTTGGAATAGAGCGCCTGCTCCTCCGGCGACAGGATGACGGCGCCGGCGGCGAGCGTGGCGGCGATGACGAAAAGCGCCGCCGGCAGCAGCCGCCGGGCGCGCCGGGCGTAGAACCGCCAAAAATTCAGCCGGCCGGTCTCGGCGATCTCGCCGGCGAGATGGCGCGTGATGAGATAGCCCGAGATGACGAAGAAGATGTCGACGCCGGCAAAGCCGCCGGGCAGGCCCGTCAGCCCGAAATGGAAGGCGATGACGCCCGCCACGGCCAGCGCGCGCAGACCTTCGATATCGGGCCTAAAACTTTGCGATGGGGCTGACACGAAGACGAACCTCGCCTTGTTCGTTCGTATCCCGCCTTGGACAAGACTTGCGCCTCCGCTCCCATATCGCAATGCAACAAATCTAACGCAGTGCAACATAAGGGGAGCCTTCCTTCTCCCGTTCATGGGCAGTTCACGGGAGAAGGTGCCCAGAGGGCGGTTGAGGGACGGCGCAATAAGGCTGGCAAGACTTCCGGCACCCACCGCAAAAATAGTCGCACCGACGCAAAAGCTGGCCGGCAATTTGGCCGGTTCACTTGCCGTACCTTGACAGGGTCGCCGCAGCGCGCTCCCTTGGCCGGTCGTTGACTAGGAACTGGCGATGAAGAAGACCTATGAGAGGCCGACGCTCGACAAGCGCGGCAGGCTTTCGGCTCTCACCGCAGCCGTGCCGCCCTCTGGCTTTGCCTTCTGAACTGCTGCTTCACCGCAACTATTTTAGCGCGAGCTTGACAAAAAGATCGAGCTGGGTTCCCTTGCCCGGGTGGTTTCAGGGGGGATATCCATGAAGAAAATCTACAGCAGGCCGACGCTCGAAAGGCGCCAAAAGCTCTCCGCCGTCACGGCCAACGTGGTGGTATCGACCGATTAATATAATAGGCGCTTTCTGAGCGCCCGGCCAGGAGCGGGCGGTGCACCGCGCAGGGTGCCCGCCCGTCCGGCGCCGCCGCCAAGCTGCTGAAACCCCGTCCGTCCCCAACAGCAACGGTCATGGCGTGACCAGTGGCTGCGGAGTGCCATTGCCGTTGCGTCCTGTCAACGCTGCCCGACGAGCTTGCGGCCGAGCGTTCCGACGCTTCCGGAAGACCCGCGCCGCACTGCCGCGATCACATCATTGCTGTTGCCGGATGCCCGCAAATGCCGGATTTCCGGGCTTTTTGAGCGCAGCGCGAGGCAACAACAGCGTTGCCGTCTATGCACTTGAATGGGCTTGTTTTTCGTCACATGAGGGTTTTGAAGTTCCCTGTTTACCCCTGACTTTTTTTGGGTGTATTTGCGCAGTGCAGCAAATCAGTTCGCCAGGTTGGGCGGGCACCCTGATTTCGCGGGCCGCTTCGCAATGTGAACCGCTTCATGGTGCTATCGTGCTGGCATGCTAGAATGCGCGATGCGAGCGGGAGGCTGCTATGGGCGATCGGGTGCTGCAGGTTCTTTCCAGGCGCGGTTCCTGGCTGCATCGAATTCCATTGGGGCTGCTTGTCTTCCTGGTGACGCTCATTGCCGCGCTGATGGGCGGCGCCCGCGCGCAGGAGGTGGAAACGGTTCGCGTCGCCACCTTCAACGCCAATATTCTGTCGCCGAGCGCCACCTTGCCGGATGCGGCTATTCCTGGCTGATCGCTGGCGCGCCGTAGCCGCGAAGACCGGTTCCGTTGCAGCCCGCGCAGATGAGCCGCTGGCCCTCGCAATTATCGCGGCGGGCGCCGGCCGGACAGCATGTTCCGTTGGACGCGATTCGGGTCTGGCACTCGAAGACCTTGCCCACCCCCTGGCATCGCGGACAAGCGAATTTTCTGAAGTCGCTCAACATCAGCCTCCGGCCGTCCCAAACGGGTCTGTTAGCGCCGGAACCGCGGGCCAGGTTCAAAAAAGGGATCAAAGCGCCGGCCGGTGCGGAGCGCAATAACCCTTGTTACCCAGCCGTATTATTAGCAATAGCTAAATGAGAAAGAAATACATTTTCGCGCGCCGAGATCCATAGGGCTGACGGGGATCATGTCCGGACTGACGGGAGGCGGATTGCTGTGCGCCCTTGCAGCGCCGAGGCAGCCGGCTATGCGGCGCCCGCTTCGCCGGAGGTTCCCGCGCGAAGAGACCAGTAAGCTCTGAGCTACTTGCGTCGAGGCGCCTTTTTCTTGGCCGGCGGCTCTTCCGCAGGGCCGCGGGCGAGCCTTGCGGCGCGCAGCCGTGCCGTCTTTGCATCCCTGGCCGCCGCTTCGCTGTCGATTATGGCGCGTGCCGTCTTTGTAGTTGCCTCGTTCTTGGCATCGCCCTTCGGCTTGAACAATTCCGGCATCGCAGTTTTCCTTGTAAGCCCAACAATTGGAGCGGTTCGTGGATTCAGGGGCCGAACCGTTCCGGTCTATGAAAAAGGCCGGGCGAACCCGACCTTTTGCAGCGCCTCACGGCTATTTGCCAGTACATCCGTGGTCAAACACCAAAGGCGCGGTTCGGTCATGCGGCCTGAAGGTTTTCAGCCGCGCTCTTGCCGCTGCGCTGATCCTTCACGACGTCAAAGCTCACCTTCTGGCCTTCGACCAGCGAACGCATTCCGGCCCGCTCCACGGCGGAGATGTGGACGAACACGTCCGGCTGGCCGTTGCCCTGTTCGATAAAGCCAAAGCCTTTGGTCGTGTTGAAGAACTTCACGGTTCCAGTAGTCATACGATTTCCTTTCAAATCGACGCAAATTACCGCCGCCTGGCTTCACGCCAAACGTCGCTGTTTTCGAAATTGAGAGGGAAGATCGTCAGCGCAAAAGCGCGGAAACAACGTTCGTTCAACAAGATCGACATCTTACAAATAGCGCGAAATTCTATCAGCGGCAAGGCTGGCCGGTTTTTAAATTCGAATTGGAGGCGGCGCTGCGTCCGCTTCGCCCCCTTCATGGACTTCGCCAAAATCGAACCCATATTGAATCGAGGAGCTTTGAGTGTGAAACGCGCGCGGGTGGCAATTCTAGCCGCGGCCTTCATGGCCGGCGCGATGCTTTTTCCTTTTTCCTCGACCACCGGCGCGGTGACCGGGCAAAAGGCGGCGTTGAGCATCGCCATCGACGGCGCCATCGGTCCGGCGAGTGCACGCCAGTTCAAGGAGGCGCTGAGCACTGCCGCCGAGCGGAATGCCGAGGTTCTCATCCTGCAGCTCAACACGCCTGGCGGGCTGGTCACCTCGATGCGCGAGATGATCGCCGACATACTGGCCTCGCCGGTTCCCGTCATCGGCTATGTCGCGCCGGCCGGCGGCCATGCCGCCAGCGCCGGCACCTACATCCTCTATTCGACCCATGTCGCGGCGATGGCGCCGGGCACCAATCTGGGTGCGGCGACGCCGGTCGAGGTCGGCGGCCTGCCATCGCTTCCGGGCGGCGAAGACAGCAAGGACCAGAAGGACGCCACCGGGCGGCCGGCCGGTGATGCGATGATGGCAAAGGTGACCAACGATGCCGTCGCCCTGATCCGCTCGCTCGCCGAACTGCGCGGGCGCAATGGCGACTGGGGCGAGAAGGCGGTGCGCGAGGCGGCGAGCCTCTCGGCCAATGCGGCATTGCAGGAGCATGTCATCGACTTTGTCGCCCGCGACACGACCGAGCTCTTGCTGCTCGCCGACGGGCGCACCGTCGAGGTGGCCGGCACCAAGCGCGTTCTGGCAACGAAAGGGCTGCCGGTCGAGACGCTGGAGCCCGGCTGGTTCATCCGGCTGCTTGCCGTCATCACCGATCCGAACACCGCAATCATCCTGATGCTGATCGGCGTCTATGGCATCGTCTTTGAGTTCACCAGCCCGGGTGCGGTGGCGCCCGGCGTGATCGGCACCATCTGCCTGGTGCTCGGCCTCTATGCGCTCAATCTCCTGCCGATCAACTATACCGGCCTTGCCCTGATGCTGCTCGGCGTCGCCTTCCTCGTCATCGAGGCCTTCAACCCCACCGTCGTGCTTGGCCTGGGCGGCGTGGCCGCCTTTCTGTTCGGCGCCGCCATGCTGCTTAGGACCGAGGGGCCGGGCTTTGCCGTATCGTGGGCCGTCATCGCGCCGGCCGCGGCGCTGACGCTTGGGCTGGCGCTGCTCACCGGCACCTATCTCTGGGCCGCGCGCAAGAGGCTGCCGCGCGTCGGCGGCGAGGCGATGCGCGGACTTCGGGTCGAGATCCTCGACTGGCAGGGCGGCGAGGGCCATGTGCTTGCCCTGGGCGAGCGCTGGCGGGCGAGGGCAGACGAGCCGCTCGTTGAGGGCGAAAGCGCCGAGGTGACCGGTGTCAGGGACCTCGTGCTGACCGTGCGGCGCAGGAAGTGAATCTTTGTCTTGAGCATGTTGTCCCAAAACCGCTGCGCACTTTTGGCGACAGGCTCTGCTAACGGAGCAAGGCGATGATGGTCGATTATATAGCCTATCTCATACTCGCGCTGGTCGTGGTCATGTTCTTGTCCGCGGCCATCCGCATCCTCAGGGAATATGAGCGCGGCGTGGTCTTCACGCTCGGCCGCTTCACCGGGGTCAAGGGTCCCGGCCTCATCATCCTCGTGCCCTTCGTCCAGCAGATGGTGCGGGTGGATCTGCGCGTCGTGGTGCAGGACGTGCCGCCGCAGGATGTGATTTCGCGCGACAACGTCTCGGTGAAGGTCAACGCCGTGCTCTATTTCCGCATTGTCGATGCCGAGCGGGCGATCATTCAGGTCGAGGACTTCATGGCCGCCACCAACCAGCTGGCGCAGACCACGCTGCGCTCGGTGCTCGGCAAGCACGAGCTCGACGAGATGCTGGCCGAGCGCGACAAGCTCAACAGCGACATCCAGGAGATCCTCGATCAGCGCACCGACGCCTGGGGCATCAAGGTGTCCAATGTCGAGATCAAGCATGTCGATTTGAACGAGAGCATGGTCCGCGCCATCGCCAGGCAGGCCGAGGCCGAGCGCCTGCGCCGCGCCAAGGTGATCAATGCCGATGGCGAGCAGCAGGCCGCGGCGAAGCTCGTCGAGGCCGGCCGCATGCTGGCCGAGGAGCCGCAAGCCATGCAGCTCCGCTACTTCGAGGCCCTGCACGACATCGCCGGCGAGCGCTCCTCCACGGTGGTCTTCCCGCTGCCGGTGGATTTGCTGCGGCAATTCCTGAAGGAGCAAGGCAAATAGCGCGGCTTGCGCCTTATCTCCCCCTCGAGAGAGATGCCGCCGAGGGCGACAGAGGGGTCGGTTCGTGAACGGCAGTCCGGAGGCATAAGGAAAAGCGGGCGCAGCGCACCCGCTTTGGCCATTCCGCGATCACGTAATTTCGCGGCTGCCCGCAAGGCCTATCTTCGTCATGCGGCGGTGCCCATTCCGCCTTCGGCCGGTGTCTCAGCTACCCCAACGATACCCCACCCACTGCGACACCGGCCTTATTCGTCCTTAACGCACCGTCCCGCCCGATCTCGACAGCCGGCGAAAGCAGATGGCGCGCGCCTGGGCCGGGCCGGAACTAAACAGCCAGGCAGCGGTTTATGGAACGAAGGGACGTTTCGGGACCCAGGAATACCTCAATGAAAACAGTGCTTTTCGCTGTCTTGGCGCTCTGCGTCGCGGCACCCGTCGTCGCTTCCGCGGCCGAGGCCGATGTCGTCGTCAGGACGCATCACAGGCACCACTATCATCACAACGGCACCGCCGTCGTCATCAATGACGAGGGCCACCGCCTCCATCATCGCCGCCATGGCACGGTCGCATTCTACGACAACGGCCGGCGCGCCTGGCATCGCCATCACCGCTCGGACACTGTCGTGGTCACGGGCTCCATCGAACGCCATCACCGGTACCATCGCCGTCCGGTTACCATCGAGAGCAACACCGACTATTGACGGCTTCCCAGCCCGGCTCCCGCGCACTGAGCGGTGAGCCGGGCTGAGGCTTGACTCCCACCATGTTCACCGCTTGCCGCCTGCCATGCTCAGCGCGCCGGCAATCGCCGAAGCGAAAGCATCGCGGCCATGCCGGCAAACGGACCAGGCGGCAGCATGAGGAATGCCCAGCGCCAGCCGAGCAGGCTGGGGTCCCTCACCGCCGCCAGGGAGGCTCGGGCGAAAAGCGCTTCCCGATCCAGTCGACGAAGGCGCGCGTCTTGGCGGCCTGCCCCTTCGCCGAGGGCATGACGACATAGACCGCCCCTTCGTCGGCCAGCGTCCAGTCCTCCAGGACCGGCACCAGCCGCCCGTCGGCGAGCTCGCGTCCGACCAGCCAGTCTGTGCTCATCATTAGGCCGACGCCTTGCACCGCGGCCTCGACCAGCACCTCGGCGTCGTCGCTGATCAACGGTCCCGACACCTCGATGCTGACATGGTGGCCCTCGCGGTCGGTCATCTCCCAGGCCGGAAAGGTCTGGAAGCCGGAGAAGCCGAGGCAGGAATGCTCCAGAAGCGCCTGCGGTGTTTCCGGCCTGCCCCTTTGGGCGAGGTAGGAGGGAGCGGCGCAAAGCAGCCGCCGCCGTGTCGCCACTTTGCGTGCCACCAGGCGCGAATCCTCCAGCACGCCGAGCCTTACCGCGACGTCGAAATTCTCGGCGACGAGATCGGCGAAGCGGTTGGAGAACTCGGCCTCGATGCGCACATCCGGGAATTCGGCGAGGAATTCGGGCAGCATCGGTCCGATCCACATACGTCCGAACGTGCCGGGCAGCGCCAGCCGCAACAGACCGCGCGGGCCTCCGCCAGCATGCGCCGACGCAGCCGCCACGGCCTCCTCGACTAAGGCCAGAATGGCGCGTACGCGCTGCAGGAATTCAGCGCCGGCCTCGGTCAGCGATACGCTGCGCGTCGTGCGGTTGAGCAGCCTGACGCCCAGCCGCTCCTCCAACGATTGGAGGCGCCGCGACAGAATGGTGGCGTCGCGCCCGACGCGCGCCGCCGCCTTGGTGAACGAGCGCGCCTCGGCGATAGCAGCGAAGGCCGCCATTTCTGCAAGTGCCGCCGGTTCATGGGATTGCTGCATGAAACGCAGAGCTCATCTGTGAAATGCGTGCATTATGCAGAGATACCGCAGCAGCTATCTTCGCTCAACCCCTCAGCCATCGCATCGGAGCGAAATCATGAAAGCCATCGAACTGAGCCAACCCAGGCTGGACGCCTTCCGCGCCGCCACCGTCGCCACGCCCGAGCCGCAGCGCGGCGAGGTGCTGATCCGCCAGCGCGCCGCGAGCCTCAACTTCGTCGATATCGCGGTGGCGAGCGGCAACTATCCCGGACCGAGCTTCCCGCTCATTCCGGTCGCCGATGCCGCCGGCGAGATCGCAGCACTGGGCGAGGGTGTGACCCGGTTCAGCGTCGGCGACCGCGTCGTCGCCCACGCCAAGCCGCGCTGGATCGGCGGCCGGCCGAGGCCTTATGAGATGACGCAGATGCGCGGCATCTCGCTGCCCGGCTCGCTCGCCGAATATGTGGCGCTGCCGGCCAATTCGGTCGTGCCGGTTCCGGCGCATCTTTCCTTCGAGGCGGCGGCGACGCTGCCGATCGCCGGCACCACCGCCTGGAACGCGATCCGCGCTGCCGATGTCGGGCCGGGCTCGGCGGTCGTCCTGCTCGGCACCGGCGGTGTCTCTATCCTCACGCTGCAACTGGCCAAGGCCGCCGGCGCCACCGTCATCATCACTTCCTCTTCGGACGAGAAACTGGAACGGGCAAAGGCGCTCGGCGCCGATCACCTGATCAACTACCGCGCGACGCCGGACTGGGACGGCAAGGTGCTGGAATTGACCGACGGGCTCGGTGCCGATCTCGTCGTCGAGACCGGCGGCTCGGCAACCTTCGCCCGTGCCGTCAACGCCACCGCGCCCGGCGGCACATTATTCACCATCGGCTTCGTCACCGGCGCCGAGGCCACGATCGATCTGCTGCCGATCATCATCAAGGCGCTGAAGGTGGTGGGCAACAACACCGGATCGGTGTCCGACCTGCGCGACGCCGCCCGCGCCATCGGCGCCGCCGGGATCAAGCCGGTCGTTGACAAGGTGTTTTCACAAAACGAGGCGACCGAGGCCTACACCCACATGGCCGCGGGCGGCCTGCATTTTGGCAAGCTGGTGTTCGGGCTGGATTGGTAGGAAGAGCTTGTGCTGGAGATTGGCTTTGCCGCCGGCTCCAGCCTGGATACGCTTTCCGCTGCGATCGGCAGGGCGCAGCCGATTCGCGCTGACATTCCCAGGTATTTTGAAATTTTCCCGGCCGGGTCGGTGAAATTCGGGTGAATTCTTGTCCAGAACAGCAATCAAATTGTCCTGGCATGCATAGATATTTTCAGGCTCTGGACAAGATGTGAACTGGTCCAATACGGTGCCCGTCCAAGTGAAGACGCGCGCGCGGAAAGGCCCGGTTGCCCTTGAAAAAGAACGTCTTCTCGTCGCTCGACCTGCCCGGACATCTCGACGACGGCGCACGCTTCGCGCTCTGGCAGGACATCCACGTCGCCGAGATATGGTCGGTCGAATATGCCATCTCGGCCAATCGGCCGTTCGCGGCCGCGATCGAAGCCACGGCCGTCGGACCGGTGGTGCTGGGGCAGATGGCCGGAACCATCCAGCATGCCAGCCGCAAGGCCCGCAACATCGCCGACGACGGCCGCGACGGCTATCTCCTCTTGATCAACCATGGCGACACCAGGCTGAGCGGCGCCCAGGCCGGCCGCGACTACAGCGTGGGCAAGGGCGAGGCCGCGCTGGTCTCGGCCTCGGAGGCGCTGGAAATGAGCGGCGGCGACAGCAATGTCTGGGCCAACATTGTCGTCCCGCGCGAGATCCTGCAGAGTGCCTTCGCCCATGTCGAGGACCGTCTGGCGCTGACCGTGGCGGCCGACAACGAGGCGCTCGGCATGCTCAGACGCTATTGCAACTTCCTGGAAGCTGGGCCGGCTCTGGTGTCGCCGGATCTTGTCACCCATGCCACCGAAACAATCGTCGATCTGATCGGCCTGGCAACAGGCGCCAAGGGCGAGCCCGCCGAGCTCGCCGGCATGCGCGGCCTGCGCGCGGCAAGGCTGCAGGCGATCCTCGACAAGATGCGCGACGATTTCGCCGATCCGGCCATCTCGGCCCAGCGGGTCGCCCAGCAATTGCGGCTCTCCGTGCGCTATGTCCACGATCTCCTGCAGGAAACCGGGGTGAGTTTCGCCGAGCGCATTCTCGAATTGCGGCTGCAAAGGGCCCATCGCATGCTCTCCGACCGCCGCAATGACCGCATGCGCATCAGCGAGATCGCGCTGCTCAGCGGCTTCTCCGACGTCTCCTATTTCAACCGCTGCTTCCGCCGCCGCTTCGGCTCGACGCCGAGCGGCGCCCGATAGCCTCGCCGGCCGCAGGACCACATGCGGCTTGCGCTGCCGCGCTGATCTCGGTTGCGTGCACAGCGGCGCGCCGGGTTTTTGCTGCACCTGAAAATTGTTTTACGCGGCGTGAGCCGGGAGGCGCCAGCGCTGCAGCCGGCCGGAAGTTGAGCGCGCGCCTGTCGGCTGGTGCCGAAGTGCCACACTGGCATGGCAAGCGCGGCAACGCTTTCCAGGACAATTCCGGTGCGGCTCAGCCCAAGACGCGCGCGGCGAATAATGTAACACCGGCGTTCTCGGCAACAACCGGACCTCCGCCAAGCATTTCCGCAGCGGGGGGCGCAACACCTTTTTGGGCGGCAAATAACAATGAAAATGATTCTTCTCGCTACAGCCTTCATTCTCGCGCCCGTCGGCATGGCATGCGCCGCGGACATCGGTGAAACCTTGCCCGTGGCCGCCGACTACACCTGGTCCGGCCTCTATGCTGGCGCTCACTTCGGCTACGTCGCCGGAAAGTCCAATCTCTTCATCGGCGGCGCCGGCCCTGGGGGTGCCGACATTAACGCTCCCCTCGATCCCAGCGGTTTCATTGGCGGCGTCCATATCGGCTTCGATCAGGAGATGGCGAACCGCTTCGTGCTCGGCGCCGAGGCGGACATTGCCTACAACAAGGTGGATGGGGAGGGGACCTTCACCGGTGCCGGCGCGTTGCTCAAGACCGAACTCCAGTGGTCGGGGTCGGCGCGGCTGCGGGCCGGCTACGCTTTCGATCGGACCTTGCCTTACGTCACCGCGGGCGTGGCCGCGGCCAAGTACGAAATGACTGTGATCGCCACCAGCGGCTCAATACCGATCCACGACGAAACCCATGTTGGCTGGACGGTTGGAGCCGGCGTCGAGCACGCCTTCACCGACAGGTGGATCGCTCGCGTCGAATATCGCTACTCCGACTTCGGCAAAAAGGATATCTCGGTGCCGCTTTTCGGTCCTGGCACCGTTGCGAACATCGATCTGAAGACGCACGACGTACGGGCTGGCCTTAGCTACAAGTTCTGATCTGCCGGACCGGACAAACCCCGGCCGCGCGCCGGGGGTTTGTCCGGTGCCGGAAAGGCGAGCGGGCCTGTCGGCTGGTGGCCGAATGGCCACACTGGCGCGACAAGTGCGGCGGCGCTTTCCAGGACAATTCCGGTGCGGTCCAGCCCAAGACGCCGGACGGCGGACAATGCAACACCGGGCCCGGGCACTTGTCCGGACCGCAGGACGCATATTCGAATTCGGGGGCTCTTAATGCATCGCTTTTCAATCATCGCCGCGTCGCTGGTCGCCACGACGTCCGCCTACGCCGCCGACGCACCGCAGCCGCTGGCCGCAGAGACAGTGGTGGGGCCGCATATCTCCGGCTACGGCGAAATCTACCTTGGCGGGCTCCGCTTCACCGCTATCGACGACACCGTCCGGTCCGCCGGGGGCGCCGCCCGCGTCAACATTCCGTTCGCCCAGCGCTGGAACCTCCAGGGCGACCTGACCTATGACCGGATCTGGGACGACGACTTCGCTCATTGGGGTGGCGTCGGCGGCGCGATCCACGGATACTATCGCGACCCCGACAGATTTGCCGCCGGCGTGTTCGCGACCTACACGTCGGTGGACTTTGGCGATTTCGACGCGAAGACGAGTTCCTGGGCGGCCGGCCCGGAAGCCCAGATCTACTTTGGCAATCTTACCCTTTACGGGCAGGCGTCCTTTGGCCGTTCAAACGAGGATTCCCTCAACTCCGACCATTGGAACGTCCGCGCCGTCGCACGCTACTTCGTCCAGGACAACCTTCGCCTGGACGCCGAATTCAGCTTCAGCAGAACGGACCAGGGGGTGAACCTGGACCTATCCGGCGCGGCTCTCCAGGCCATGTATCGGTTCAACGACACACCGTGGTCAGTGTTCGCGCGCTATCAATTGGAGCACATGAAGATCGGTTCAACCGACATTGGCGAGACCCACAAATACCTGGTGGGCCTGCGCGCCTCCTTCGGCAGCAAGTCGCTGCTGGACGAGGATCGCAACGGCGCGACCATGGACACCTATCGGCCCAACGAAGTGAAGAATTTGAGCGTGAAATGACGGGGGCCGTCCGCTCCGCCGCGTGGATTGGGGGGCGCTGTTCCGCAGTCTTGCAGCGATAAGCACCCTCACCGGGCCGGCTGGAACAGTTCCACCAGATTGCCGGAAGGATCGGCTCTTGCCTCGTCAATCTTCTTCACGACGGCCGAGCCCGGCTATCGCCAGGCTGCTTCATTCTTCTGCTCATAATCGCGGAACGCCTTCATCAGGCCGCCCACCACTTCCGCCGACGTTTCGAACATTGCCTTGAACCGGGGCTCGTCGACCTTGGTTATATCTTCCCGGAGGTGATCCTGCAGCTCCTGGAAGGCTTTCAGCATTTTCTGGGTGTGGTGCCGCGGATCGCGGTCGGCTGCGCTTGCCATTGTCCATCTCCGTTTTCGTGGAGTGCTCCGCTGCAAACGCCGGCGATGGAACGCGGGTTCCGCGGCCGAGCGCGTAATCTCCCCCCTCGAGGGGGAGATGTCGCCGAAGGCGACAGAGGGGGGCGCCGCGCTTGAAGCGCCAACCTCCATCTGCCGTAGAATGCCGAGCCCGGTCGGACCGCCCCCCTCTGACCGCTTCGCGGCCATCTCCCCCTCAAGGGAGGAGATTACCCGATCAGCTTCTCCAGCGTGATCGGCAGATCCCTGATCCTCTTGCCCGTCGCATGGAACACCGCATTGGCGATCGCCGGCGCGATGCCGACGATGGCGAGTTCGCCCACGCCCTTGCCGCCGAGCGCCGAGGAATGCGGATCGGGGACGCCGACCGAGATCGTCTGGATATCGGGAATGTCGGCATTGGTCGGCAGCATGTAGTCGGCGAGATTGTTGTTGACGATGCGGCCGTGCCGGCGGTCGACGATGCCTTCTTCAAGCAGCGCCTGGCCGATGCCCATGATGATGCCGCCTTTCCACTGGCTTTCCGCCAGCTTCGGGTTGTAAAGCCGGCCCGAATCCAGCGCCGAGACCACGCGCGACACGCGCACCGTGCCGAAATCCTCGTCGACGCGGACCTCGACGAAATGCGCGCACCAGGAATGGCGCGAATAGTCGCCCTCGGTGTGCGGGATCGCCATGGCGATGGTGGTGTAGTTCTTGTAGCGCTCCTCCGGCGTAGAATTGGCCGGCAAGGTGTCGCCCTTGGCCTCGATCCGCTCGCGGCCGACGGCGCTCATCAGCTCAGCGATCGACAGTTCCGGCCCCTCGCCGCGCGGCGAGGCGATGCGGCCGTCCTTCACCGTCAGCGTGTTCGCCTGCAGCGTATGGAACGGCGAGCGCGGATCGGCGATCGCCAGCCCGATCAGTTCGTCCAGCGCCTGGCCTGCGGCCTTGTAGACCGCGCCGGTCATGACGCCGGCAAGCCGCGAGCCGCCGGTCACACCGGCGCGGGCGAAATGCGAGTCGCCGAGCTTCACGCAGACCTGCTCGACCGGCACGCCGAGCGTCTCGGCTGCTGTCTGCGCCAGGATCGTGTAGGTGCCCTGGCCCATGTCGATCGAGGAGCTTTCGACCTCGACCGACCCATCGGCGAGGATCTTCACCACCGCCTCGCCATGGGCGCGCCGCACCGGATAGGTGCCGGCCGCCATGCCCCAGCCGATCAGTTGGTGGCCGTCGCGCATCGAGCGCGGCTGTGGCGAGCGCTTCGCCCAGCCGAAGGTCTCGGCACCGATGGCGAAGGCCTCGCGCAGCTGCCTGGTCGACCACGGCTTCTTCGCATGCGGATCCTGCTCGGCATAATTGATCAGCCGCACCTCCAGAGGGTCCATGCCGAGCTCATAGGCAAGCTCGTCGATGGCGCTTTCGATGCCGAAGGCGCTGGGGTTTTCGCCGGGCGCGCGCTTGGCGCCCGGCACCACCGTATTCACCCGCACGACATTCTGCCTCGAGGAAAAGTTCGGCGTCGCATACATGATCGAGGTGACCGAGCCGAGCGGCTCGACCCACATGCCGTCGACGGCGGTCTCGTTGACGCCGCGATGCACGATCGACTGGATCCTGCCGTCGCGATCGGCGCCGATCGTCACCGTCTGGCGGGTCGCGGCGCGGCCGCCATAGGAGGTAAAATTCTGCGGCCTCGTCAGCACCAGCTTCACCGGCCGCCCAAGCATCTTTGCCGCAGCCGCCGCCACGGCGCTGTGGGCGAGCGCCAGGGCCTTGGAGCCGAAGCCGCCGCCGATATAGGGCGACACCAGCCGCACATTCTCGAACGGCACACCGAACCATTCGGCATAGGTGCGCGCCATGCCGTCCAGCCACTGGCTGGGCTCCCAGATGGTCAGCTCGTCGCCCTGCCAGCGCGCGATCAGCCCGTGCGGCTCCATCGCCGCCTGGTATTCGCGCGGCGTGTTGTAGGCCGCGCAGATGCGCACCGGTGCGGCGGCGAACGCCGCTTCCGCGTCGCCCCATTCCTTGGTCATCGCATCGATCGGGATGCCGTCGCCGGCCTTGGCGTCGCTGAGGTCGACGATGGCCGGCGTCTCATCATAGCTGACCTTGACAAGTGCTGCCGCCGCGACTGCCTGCTCGAAGGTCTCGGCCACCACGGCGGCGATATGCTGGCCGGAATAGGTGACCTCGCGGGCGAGGGGCGAGTAGGTCTGTTGCGACGGCGGGTTGCCCAGCCAGTCCGATGCGCCTTTCAGCGTCATGATGGTGTCCGGCGTCAGCACCATGAGCACGCCCGGCGCGGTTTCGGCCGCGCGCGCGTCGATCGCAACGACCTTGCCGGCGGCAATGGTGCTTTCGACCATCACCGCATGCGCGAGCCGGTCGAGCTGCTGCTCGAAGGCATATTTTGCAGCACCCGTGATCTTGGCCGGACCATCGACGCGCGACAGCCGCCCGCCGACCGCTTCGAGGCGCGCGCTGTCGGAAGCTGCGTGTTTCATGTCATGAACCGTCATGCCGTCTCTCCCAATTTGAGGATGGCGCGCGCGACGACGCGCGGCGCGAGCTCGATCTTGTAGTGGTTGGCGCCATGGTCGACGGCGCCGTCCATGGCGAGCAGGCTGGCCTGCCGCACCGTGTCTTCGGTCAGCACCTTGCCCTTGAGTGCCTCTTCGACGGCGCGCGCCCGCCACGGTTTTGTCGCCACGCCGCCGAGCGCGACGCGGATATCCCTGATGGTGCGGCCGTCGCTTTCCAGTTCCAGTCCGACTGCGGCGCTTGCGGCGGCGAACTCGTAGGACTGGCGATCGCGCACCTTGAGATAGGTCGAGCGCCGCGCCGCGGCCGAGCCGGGGATTTCGATGGCCGTGATCACCTCGCCGGGGCCGATGTCATGTTCGCGCTCGGCGCTGGCGCCGGGCGCCAGGAAGAAGTCCTCCACCTTCAGTCGCCGCTCGCCGACATCGATCTCGGCCTCGAAGGCGACAAGGGCGACCGCGAGGTCGCCGGGATAGGTGGCGATGCAGGCTTCGCTGGTGCCGAGCACTGCGTGGCCGCGCGTCACTCCGCCGATCGCCGAGCAGCCGCTGCCCGACGCGCGCTTGTTGCAAGCGGGGAAATTCTGCGGATCACGAAAGTAGGGGCAGCGCGTGCGCTGCATCAGATTGCCGCCGATTGTGGCCATGTTGCGCAACTGCGCCGAAGCCGCCTGCCACAATGCTTCCGAGACGGCAGGGAAGTGGCTCTTGATCTCTGCATGATCGGCGACATGGCTCATCTTCGCCAGCGCGCCGATGAGCGCGCGGTTGGCGTCGACGTCGATAGCGCTGAGCCCCTCGATATGACTGATGTCGATGACGGTCTGAGGCTCGGCGACGCCGCATTTGGCGAGGTCGATCAGCGTCGTGCCGCCGGCAAGCAGCACGGCGCCGGGGAGCGCCGATGCATTGCGCGCGGCCTCGACGCTGTCGGCGCGGACATAGGAAAAATCTTTCATGAGCGAAGCTCCTGTGCTGCCTGGCGGACGGCGGCGACGATGTGCGGATAGGCGCCGCAGCGGCAGAGATTGCCGGCCATGTATTCGCGGATTTCTTCGTCGGAGCCGGCGTGGCCCTCGCGGATGCAGGCGACCGCCGACATGATCTGTCCCGGCGTGCAATAGCCGCACTGGAAGGCGTCCTGCTCGAGGAAGGCGGCCTGCACGGCGTTGAGCGTGCCGTCCACGGCGGCAAGCCCCTCGATGGTGGTGATTTCGCGGCCTTCAACCTGGGCGGCCAACGTCAGGCAGGCAAGCACCCGCTCGCCGTCGACATGGACGGTGCAGGCGCCGCACTGGCCGTGGTCGCAGCCTTTCTTAGTGCCGGTGAGATCGAGCCGCTCGCGCAGTGCATCGAGCAGCGTCACGCGCGGCTCGACCTCGAGCGAATGCTCGCGGCTGTTGATGGTGAGATGGAGAGGGATGGTGGTCGGGCGGGTCTGGTCAGTCATGAGGCGTCTGGCTCCGATTGCTTGACGCTAGGCGGATTGAAATGGCGCTTGGAAGGGTAGGGGCAAGCGGCGAAGAGCGTAATCTCCCCCTCGAGGGGGAGATGGCCGGCAGGCCAGAGGGGGTCGGTTTGACGGGGCTCGGCCTACTACGACGAATGGAGATTGGCGCTTCACGCGCGGCGACCCCCTCTGTCGCCTGCGGCGACATCTCCCCCTCAAGGGGGGAGATTGCGCCTCGCCATTCTCCAGCGGGACGGGGAGGCTTTGGCCTTTAAGCTCTCAGCACGTGACATACCGGCTCCCCTGGTTATATGATAAGACTACTCCACTAAAACGGAGGCGCCTCCGTTTATTTACGTGGGGGCTGACCCGGTCGGGTTCAAGCCCCATATTGCGTGGGTGGAGAAAAAATTGACGTTCGAACCGACCGCCGACGAGAAGCGCGACGCGCCAGCGCAAAAGCCGCTGCGCGCCGATGCGCAACGCAACCGCGACCGGCTGGTCGAGGTTGCGGCGGCGGCTTTCACGAAAGACGGCGTCGACGCCTCGCTGGAAGAAATCGCAAAAAGGGCAGGGGTCGGCATCGGCACGCTCTACCGGCACTTCCCGACCCGCGAGCATCTGGTCGAGGTGGTCTATCGACGCGAGGTGGAGGGGCTCTGCCACGCGGCGGAAGAACTTGCCCGCGATCATCCGGCCGATGTCGCGCTGGAACTGTGGATGCAGCGCTTCGTCGATTACATCGCAACCAAGCGCGGGCTGGCCACCAGCCTGCGGCTGCTGCTCACCACCAACTCGACGCTGTTCTCCGACACCTCCGGCCGCGTCTCGAATGCGCTGCGGGGGCTGGTCGAACAGGCAGCCGCCTCAGGCGCGATCCGCGCCGACGTCGACGCCTCCGACGTGCTGCATGCGCTGGGCGGCATCTACTCCGCCCCCAACACGCCCGACTGGCGCGACCGCTCCGGCCGGCTGGTCAAGCTCTTGATGGATGGCTTGCGCTTCGGGGCGAAGAAGGCCGGGTGAGCCGTCCGTTGGCCAGGCATGCCAAAATGTTCTGTCTCACGCCGCGGGCGCCGCCTCCACCGCATAGTGCAGCCACACCACGCCGCCCTCCAGCGTCTCCGTCGCGAAATGCCGTAGCGCTTTTCCAGCCGCCGGTCGGTCATCGGCGGGGCCTAAAAACTCGAAGATGCTCGGCACGCCGGCCAGCCCGTCGATGCCGGGATAGACGAGCAGGCTGATCTCGTCGATCAGCCCGGCTTTTAGAAAGGCGCCATTGGTGATGCCGCCGCCTTCCAGCAGGATGGTTCTGATACCGAAGGCCTCGCCGAGCACTTCCATGGCATGGTGCAGGTCGGTCCCGTCGGCGCCGGCAAACAGGTAGGAGACGCCGTCCGCGCGCAGCTCGGCCAGGTAGTCGTCGGAAACCTGTTGGCCGAGGACGGCGATGATGTGGTCGCCGCCTGCATTGTCCCGTCCGTAGTGCAGTCGGCCATGCGGATCGATGCCGACGGCAACATCGCGGCCCTTGCGGTCGGCAACGTAGGTGTCGCGCAGATTATCCGGAATGATTGCGGAGGCCCGCGTGGTCCCCTTGGCAAAATCCTGCATGGACTTGCGGCCGACCATCCAGCCATCGGCATCGAGCCGCGCCGCCACCGCTTCATAATGGCGATGCTCCCAGCCGGGCGCGATGCCGGCGGCGGGCGGCGTCCAGCGACCGGGAAGCAGGCGCCCGTCGATCGAGCTGACCATGTGGCATATGATTTTGGGACGCATGCCGAACTCCCTTCAACAGAGCTTCGAAGTATTAGTGCCGCCCGCCCGCCTGCACCACCAAAACATTCCCGCCGTCATCAACTGGCATTGCCGAAAGCGCAGCCTAGATAGGGCGGGGCAAAACACCGTTGCAGAAGGACTGACCATGCCTGAACAGATTGCATTGAACGACGGCTCCGCCATTCCCCAGATAGGCCTCGGCGTCTGGCAGGTCGACCCCGGCATCACCGCCAGGGTCGTGCGCTGGGGGATCGAGGCCGGCTACCGGCTGATCGACACCGCCGAGGGCTATCGCAACGAGGAAGGGGTGGGCGAAGCGATCCGCGCGGCGGGCGTGCCGCGCGGCGAACTGTTCATCACCTCAAAACTGCGCAATGGCGCCCATCAGCGCGACGCCGCGTTGCGCGCCTTCGACGACACGATGGAAAAGCTCGGTATCGATCGGATCGACCTGTTCCTCATCCATTGGCCAGTGCCCAGCCAGAACCAATATGTCGAGGCGTGGAAGACGCTGGTCGAGCTGAAAGAGGCCGGCCGGATCAAATCGGTCGGCGTGTCGAATTTCAACCAGGATCATCTGGAACGCATCATCGGCGAGACCGGCGTGACGCCGGTCGTCAACCAGATTGAGCTGCATCCGCGCTTCCAGCAGCGCGACAAGCGCGACTTTCACGCCAGGCATGACATCCGCATCGAAAGCTGGAGCCCGCTGGGCAGCGGACGGCTGCTTAGTGACCCGACGCTGGACGCCATCGCCAAAAAGCACGGCAAGTCGGTGGCGCAGGTGATCATCCGCTGGCACCTGCGGCAAGGGCTGATCGTCATCCCGAAATCGATCCACCAGGACCGCATCGCGGGAAATTTCGACGTCTTCGGTTTCGAGCTGGATGCGCAGGATATGGAGACCATCCGCGGCATGGATTCACGCGACGGGCGGACGGGACCGGACCCGGCCACGGCGGCGTTTTTGTTCTGACGCTCCCACGAGGGGAGAAGGGGCGCTAAATCCCTTCTCCATCGACCAGCGGCACGTCGTCGCCTTCCCACGGGGTGGGCATCGCCCCGCGTCCGGCGGACGGCAGCGGCATCCAGCATCTGAGCTCAGGATCGGCATATTCGACGATACGGCCGGGCGAAGAGTCAGAGGCCCGCCAGCCTTCCTCGCCGAACTGGTCGGCGCGCGACCAATAGGCCATGTCGACCTCGGCCGGTCCCTGCTCGGACGAGCGCACCGTGACCAGAATACGGCTGCCGTCCCTCGGCGCGCTCGCCATGTTGCGCCAGCGATCGGGCTCGTCCATGAAATCTCCTCCTGGCCATGCGGCTTGTCCCGGATAGTCGCCTTCCATCCGAAGGCGGTCAACCCGAACTTGACGCGAGACAGCCACATCATTCACAGGTCTATCGGCTTCGCTTGGGTCGTCGACAATGAGCAAAGGATTGCTGGCCACCGCCACACGCCTTGGACCGGTTCATCTGCGGGTGATCGACAGCACGGCGGCCTTGGCAACCTGGTGTGACGCCGTCGGGCTTACCTTGCTGGGTGAGGACGGTTCCACAGCCGAACTCGGCGTCGACGGCAAGCCGCTGATCGTGCTGCACGGCGGAGCGAATGGCCCTTTGCCGCAGAAGGCGCGCGACCTCTTTCACGTCGCGATCCATGTCACCAGCCGCCGCGACCTTGCCCACGCCGCCGCCCGCCTCGAGGCGTCGGGCCTGAGATACGGCGCCCAGGATCACCTTGTCTCGGAATCTCTTTATGTGTCGGACCCTTCCGGCAACGGCATCGAAATCTGTTTTGATACGCCCGAACGCCTTGCGCGGCAGGAACAAACGGAAGGCCGCGTCGCGCTGATCGCCACGGACGGCAGCGCACATTCCGGGCTCGAACCGCTGGATCTTGTCGCCTTGTCGCGCTGGTTGGGCGACTCCGGCCGTGTCGAGCCCCGCCTGCCGGCGGATACCTTCATCGGCCACATCCATATGCGCGCCCGCTCACCCGAGGCGCTTATGGACTTCTATCTGGGCACCCTCGGCTTCAACCCGCACATCCAGTCGAGAGCCTTCGGCATGTTCGACTGCGGCACCGACCAGCGCCCGCATATGATTGCATTCAACATCTGGGCCCGCGACGAATTGCAGGAGCCGCCGCCGGGTGCTGCCGGCCTCCATCATTTCACGGTCGAGATCGCTTCGGAGGATGAGCTAGCCGCTGTGGCACAAAGGCTCGACGCCGCCAACGTGCAGGCGAAAAAGGCCGGTGGCGCGATTGAAGCCGCCGATCCGGAGGGCAATCGCTTGCGGCTCGCTGTCCTGGGAGGTTGACCGTCGGCTTCGAGCTCACAAGGAAGAAGTGGGGAAAAAATGACTCTCGCGGTGATAGGGACTGGCTTCGGCCGGACCGGCACGGACTCGATGCGCGAGGCGCTGACGAAGCTCGGCTTCGGCCCTTGCCATCACATGTCGGAGGTCATGGCGCATGAGGAGCAGAAGCGGCTCTGGCGGGCGCTCGCCAGGGGTGTCGCGCCGGATTGGGATCGGCTCTTTGCCGGTTATAAATCCTGCGTCGACTGGCCCTCCGTGCACTACTGGCGCGAACTGATCGAAGCCTACCCCCAGGCGCGCGTCATCCTCACCTGGCGCTCGCCCGAAAGCTGGTGGGAGAGTTTCCAAAAGACCATCCTGCCGGCGATCATTGACAGCCAGGATCAGGAGTCGTTGGGCATCGCCCTTGTCTCAAAGCAGGTCTTCGACGGCCGCCCGCATGACCGTGCGCATGCGATTGCCGTTTACGAGGCCAATGTCGAGGCGGTGCTGAAGACCGTGCCGCCCAAGCGCCTTCTGATCCACAAGCTCGGCGACGGCTGGGAGCCGCTCTGCGCCCATCTCGGCGTCCCAGTGCCAGCCGAGCCTTACCCAAACCGCAACAATGCCAGGGAATTCCAATCGGCGCTTTTAAAGCGATAGCGGCCAACTTCAGGGCAAGGCCTGCTGCTCACACATGCACGTCACCGAAGGCAAGCTCGCCGTCGTCGGAACGCAGAAGGAAGGCGGCAGCGAGCAGAGCGAGATAGAAGACCACGACACCGCACACCACCACGACGCCGGGCAGGGGGCCCAGCGTCGCCACCCTAAAAGTGTCGACGAGCGACGCGCTGAAGCCGATCGGCGAGCCGTCGCGCTGCAGGCTTGGCGTGGTGATCTTCAGCACCCAGGCCAGCAGCAGGATCGTGTACATGAAGATGTAGTTGCGCCGCAGCCGCCTGATCAGCGCCGCGCGTTGCGAGATCAGGAACCGCGGGGCGCGCAGGCCCTCGCCGAGGATGGCCAGCCAGTTGGAGGCGAAATCCGGCTGTGGCGAGAATATCTGGGCGAAGTAGTAGCGCTCGAACTGGCGCACCCTGGCGCGGTAGACGTCGAAGAAGCGGTAACGCCGCGCCTCGATCCACAACAGAAGCGTGATCAAAAGCATGGCGAAGAGCAGCACGCCGTGATGGGCGCTGGGCGTCGACAGCGATACCGACAGCATCGCGGCCACAACCGTGATCGCCCAGTTGCTGGTGCGGTCGATCCTGTCGCGCCAGCCGGCCATGCGGGCGATCTCGGCGCGATGGAAATGCGACATCGTCGCTGCGAATTCGGATGAAGTGAGCTTCATCGCGAACGTATCCGACGCGCGTGGCGCCGCTGCCGCCTCGGCGGGCTTTATGGTCTGAGCCTGCGACATCCCCTGCCACCCGACGGGCAATGGCCGGCCAAAGGACCGGCCATCGCCCGGAAACCACAACGCGCGGCCGGCTGGAACGTTCCCGCCGTTCGCGCTGGCCCGCTGTTTGGAACAGGCGGGCTTTGGTATTGCTGCTTGGTATTGGCCCGTTACTTGGTGTTGGCGAGCGGGACCCAGCCCTGCCTGGTGGATCCCGGAAATTCCACCACCTCGCCCAAAGGGCGGGCGTATTGGGCGGCGGCCACCGCCTCGATCAAAAGGTCGAGCGCCGCAAGCGTGGTGCGGCTGGTTTGGTCATCACCTCTGAGATAGTGGCAGGCGCGCTCCAGATGCAGGTGCGCGGCGGCAAAGTCGCTTTTCATCAGCTTCTCCTTATTGCCCGCCACGGCGCGAAGATGCGCGACTCGACTTACCGGCAGGCAAACTTCGACGGCCGCATTTGAATCGAATTGTCTTGGCGCCGACGGGCGCGGCCGGAGCCTCGTTTTCCGTGCAACCGATGCGGGCGCAAAACCGTTATCGCCAGGCAAAATCGGGGGGTGCAAGCTCTTGTCCTTCATGCTCAATCGGCGCTGGTCGGTCGCCACTGCGGCGGCAGCGTTGTCGCTGATGCCGGTTGTGGCCTGGGCGGCAGAAAAAACCGGCATGTCGAGCGAAGGCATCTTCGTTCTCGAAATCATCCTGCTGCTTCTGGTCGGCCGCGGCATTGGCGAATTGCTCGAGCGCCTCGGCCAACCGGCGGTAATGGGTCAGCTCATCGGCGGCATTCTGCTCGGCCCCTCGCTGCTCGGCTGGCTGTGGCCGGACGCCGAGCGCGTGGTCTTTGCAGGTGACGCCGCGCAAAAGTCGATGATCAACGCGATCGCCCAGTTCGGCGTGCTGATGCTGCTCCTGCTGACCGGCATGGAGACCGATCTCAGACTGGTGCGCCGCGTCGGCCGCGCCTGCTTTTCCATCTCCGCAGCGGGCGTGGCGGTGCCTTTCGCGCTCGGCTTCGTGGCGGCGCAGTTCATGCCGGCCTCGCTGCTGGCCGAAGGCAGCGAGCGCATCGTCGCCGGCCTCTTCCTCGGCACGGCGCTGTCGATCTCCTCGGTCAAGATAGTCGCCATGGTGGTGCGCGAGATGAATTTCATGCGCCGCGACCTCGGCCAGATCATCGTCTCCTCGGCCATCATCGAGGACACGATCGGCTGGGTCATCATCGCCATCACCATCGGCATCGCCACTAAGGGCCGCATCGAACTTAGCAGCCTGGTCTTCACGCTCGCCGGCGTCGCCGTCTTCATGGCGTTCTCCTTCACGCTCGGCCGCCGCATCGTCTTCGACGCCATCCGCTGGACCAACGATACGTTCCGCTCGGAATATGCCGTCGTCACCGTCATCCTCGCCATCATGGGCGCCATGGCGCTGATTACCGACCTGATCGGCGTCCACACCGTGCTCGGCGCCTTCGTCGCCGGCATCCTGGTCGGCGAGTCGCCGATCCTCTCGCGCCATATCGAGGGGCAGCTGCGTGGGGTCATCACCGCGCTGTTCATGCCGGTGTTCTTCGGCGTCGCCGGTCTCTCGGCCGACCTCACTGTGCTTGCCGACCCGCAGCTGGCGCTGCTTACCGTGGCGCTGGTGGCGATCGCCAGCCTCGGCAAATTCGGCGGCGCCTTCATCGGAGCCGAGCTTTCCGGCATGAGCCGTGCCGAGGCGATCGCGGTCGGCAGCGGCATGAATGCGCGCGGCTCGACCGAGGTCATCGTCGCCTCGATCGGCCTGTCGATGAGCGTGCTCTCGCACAACCTCTTCACCATGATCGTCACCATGGCCGTCATCACCACTTTGGCCATGCCGCCGATGCTGCGCTGGGCGCTCGGCCGCCTGCCGATCGGCGAGAACGAGAAGATCAGGCTGGAGCGCGAGGAGGTCGACCAGCGCGGCTTCGTCGCCAATCTGGAGCGGCTTCTGGTGGTGGTCGACGAAGGCGTCGTCGGCCGCTTCGCCGCCTACCTTGCCGGCGTGATCGGCGCCGGCAAGCCGACCACGGTGCTGCATACCCATGGCGAGAGCGAGGCCGAGCCCGATGACGCGTCGCATCTGAAGGAGATCGAGAAGGGCGCTGAGGAGGGACGCGAGGCGGCAAAAAGGATCGACGAGGAACCGGCCCGCGAGGCGCCCGTCACCCGCCGCCGTCAGGACTTGCCGCTCTCGGCGGAGGCGGTCGCCAAAGAGGCCCGCAAGGGCTACGGCATGCTCTTGATCGGGCTCGGCCGCTCGGTGACCTCGAAGGGCGGCTTCTCGCACCGCTTGAACGAGATCGCCGGCGCCTTCGACGGTCCGCTATGCCTGGTGCTGAAGCCGGCAGGCGCGGGCCGCCAGATGCCGAGGCTCGGCCCCGAGTCGGGCCGGATCCTGGTGCCGGTCAACGGCACGTCGGTCGCACGCCGTGGCGCCGAGCTGGCGCTGGCGATCGCCGCTGTCACCGGCGCGCCTGTCAAGATGCTCTATGTTGCGCGCGCCGTCCGCGATGAGCCGCGCGACACCGTCTCGCATCGCCGCAGGGAGGCTTTGCTGAAGGACATCGTCGCGCTTGCCGACCGCTATGGCGTCGAGATCGAGACTGCCATCCGCTCAAGGGCCGCCGCCGCCGATGCCATCGCCCGCCAGGCCGGCAGGAGCGTGGCGTTGATCGTCATGGGCGTGGCGCGGCGGCCGGGCGACGAGCTCATCTTCGGCGAGACGACGACAAGTGTGCTGCAGCGCTGCCCAGGCCCGGTGGTGCTGATCTCCGACGCACGCCTGCGCCGCGATGACGAGGAGAGGGAGGCGCTGCGGTCAGGGACAGGGACGGGGTAGGCGATCTCCCTCGAGGGGGGAGATGGCCGGCAGGCCAGAGGGGGTCGGTTCGATCGGGCTCGCCGTCCTGCGGCAGATCAAAGGTTCGCGCTCTACGCGAAGCGACCCCCTCTGTCGCCTTCGGCGACATCTCCCCCTCAAGGAGGGAGATTTCGGCCTCAAGCCACCTGCAACCGCTGCCGGCTCGGTTGCGGCGGGAAGGCGATCGCGATGCCGGCGGCACCCAGGCCGACCAGCGCCGAGCCGATGAACAGCCAGGAATAGCTGGCATAGGCGTCGTAGATCATGCCGCCGGCCAGCGGCCCGAACGACATGCCGAGGCTGGACAGCATGGTGGCGGCGCCGAACACCGTGCCGATGATGCGGGGTCCGAAATATTCGCGCGCCAGCACCGCGTAGAGCGGCATGACGCCTCCGTAGGTGGCGCCGAAGATGATGGCGAGCACATAGAACTGCTCGAGCTGGCCCACCGCGAGATAGGCGGCGATCACCGCGGCCTGGATGGCAAGGCCGGTGATCAGCACCGGCTTGACGCCGAAACGGTCGCCGGCGACGCCGTAAAGCAGGCGCCCGCCGAGGCCGGCAAGCCCCTCGACGCTGTAGATCGACACGGCGGCCATCGGCGCCACGCCGCAGGCCATCGCATAGCTGACCATATGGAAGATCGGCCCGGAATGCGCCGCGCAGCAGGCGAAGAAGGTGAGGCCGAGCACCAGAAATTGCGGCGAGCGCAGCGCCTGGCCGACGCTCCAGCCGGGATCGTCGGCAGCAGGCGCGGGCGGACTGCCATCGGCGGCCGCGCTTGCTGCCGGCGGCTGGCGCACCAGCAAGACGGCGGGCAGAAGCAGCACCCAGGCCATGATGCCGATGTCGAACATCGCGGTGCGCCAGTCATAGGCCGAGATCAGCCAGCGCGCGAAGGGCGAAATCGTCATCGGCGCCACGCCCATGCCGGCCGAGACCAGCGACACCGCAAGGCTGCGGTTGGTGTCGAACCATGCGGTGGTGAGCGCGATCATCGGCGCGAAGAAGGCGCTGGCCGCAAGTCCTACGATGATGCCGTAGCTCAGCTGGAAGACCAGCAGCGAACCGGCATGGCTTGCCACCACGAGCGCGAGGCCGAGAAGCACCGCGCCGGCAAGGACGACGGGCCGGGCGCCGACCCGGTCATAGATGGCGCCCCAGGCAAAGCCGCCGAGGCCCATCACCAAAAAATTCAGCGTCATGGCGCTGGAAATGCCGGCGCGCGACCAATTGGTGTCGAGCGACATCGGCTCGAGAAAGATCGCCAGCGAAAACATCGCGCCGAGCGCCACACAAGTCATCAGCGCGCCGGCCGCGACGATGACCCAACGATAGGAAAGCTTCATGGTTTTCTCCCATGCCATAAGGCACCTGTTTGACGTCCGAAGGACGCTCGCGGCGACGCCGATCCTACAATCCGGTTGCATTTTTTATCCAGATTTTTTGGAGGGGTGCGCGCGCCTGATCTCCCCCCTTGAGGGGGAGATGGCCGCGAAGCTGTCCGAACCGGATAGATAGGTAACAGAATGGACCGATTAGATGGGTGACAGTTTTCTTGTCCGCCGGGAGGACCGGCGATGGTTTGGCGAGAGACTGGGCTCATGGATGAGCGGCTTCGTTTTGTTGCGGAATGCCTATCTGGCGAGGAGACGATGACGCAGCTTTGTGCTGCCTTCGAGATCTCGCGCAAGACCGGTTACAAATGGCTTGGACGTTACCGGGCGTTCGGGCCGGAAGGCCTGCACGACCAGCCGCGGGCGCCGCTCGAGCACGGCCGTGCCACGGCAGCGGAGCTGGTGGAGCGGATCGTGGCGCAGAAGGAAGCGCATCCGCTGTGGGGGCCGAAGAAGATCATGGCCCGGCTGAAGCGGGCGGAGCCCAGCTGCAGCTGGCCGGCGGTGTCGACAGCCGGCGAGATTCTGAAGCGGCATGGCCTTGTCGGGCGTCGGCGCGCGCGCTGGAGAGCGGCGGGCAACGGTCCATGGCCGGAGCCTGAGGCGGCGAACGCGCTGTGGACGGGAGATCACAAGGGCTGGTTCCGGACCGGCGACGGCTGGCGCTGCGAGCCGCTGACGGTGATGGATGGGGCGTGCCGCTACCTGTTGGCGCTGGCGGCGATCGGCTCGACGTCGGAGGGTGAAGCCTGGCCGGTGTTTGAACGGACATTCGAGGAGCATGGCCTGCCGGATCGGTTCAGAAGCGACAATGGGGCGCCGTTCGCGTCAGCCGGCGTCACCGGGCTGACGCCGCTTGCGGTGCGCTTCATCAAGCTCGGTATCGTGCTGGAGCGCATTCAGCCGGGCAAACCGCAGCAGAACGGATGCCATGAGCGCTTCCACCTGACCATGCTGCCGCTGGCCAAGGCGCCGGAGGCCGACAGGGCCGCCCAGGCTCGGGCTTTCGAGGCTTTCCGGCGCGAGTATAACGAGGAGCGCCCGCACGAGGCGCTGGGTATGGACACGCCGGCACAGCATTACCGCCCCTCGACCCGCGCCATGCCGAAGACGACACCAGAGCCGGACTATCCGGCCGAAGCTGCGGTGCGCAGCGTGCGCCAAAACGGCGAGATCAAGTGGAACGGCGACTTCATCTACGTCTCAAAAGCGCTGGCCGGTGAAGCGATTGCCGCAACCGAGACCGAGAATGGGGAATGGGCACTCCACTTCTATGCCCATCCGCTCGGCTTCATTGACGGCCGACACAAGAAACTGGTCCGCCGCAGTGCCGTTCAACCCCGACCAGACGGCACTGCGGCGGACAGCAACTCAGGGAGAAAACTGTAACCCATGTATCCGGTTCAAAGTGTTACCCATCTATCGGCTGGACAAAGCGGTCAGAGGGGGTCGGTCCGACCGGGCTCGGCGTCCTGCGGCAGATGAAGGTTGGCGCTCCACGCGAGGCGACCCCCTTTCGGCGACATCTCCCCCTCGAGGGGGGAGACAAGGCGCCCGCATTGACCAAGTCCCCGCCACCTCTAAATTGACCTTTCAACCAGGAGGACACCCCATGGAACTCTATCGCGGCCGGCTCATCGACCACCTCCAGCTGGTGGTGCGGGACCTTAAGGCGAGCCGGCGCTTCTATGGCGCGCTGTTCGAGGTGCTGGTTATTCCGGTCGGCGGCGAGGCCGAGGATTATTTCTGGGCCGACGAGCTGTTCGTCTCCAGCATAGATAGCCGCACGGCGCGCGGCGTGCTGACCGGGCGCCACCATCTCGCCTTCCAGGCCAAGGACCGCGCCATGGTCGATGCTTTCTACAGGGCCGGGCTGGCGGCGGGCGGCAAGGACAATGGTGCGCCCGGCGAGCGTCCCTACCACCCCGGCTACTACGCCGCCTTCCTGCTCGACCCCGATGGCAACAACATCGAGGCGGTGTTTCACGGCGAGGCGAAGCGGAGCGCCGCCGCGGTGGAGATCAGTTTTTGAGAGCTGACGCCGGCACCTATCTCCCCCACAAGGAAGGAGATAAAGCGCGCCTATCCCCCGCTCAGAAACGCTGCGATCAGTTTCAGCATGTTACCGTCGCGGCCGAACTCGACCTTGTCGAAGTCGCGGCTCGCCTGGCGCTGCGCCAGCGAGAGTTCGGCAAGCCGTCTCGTCAAGTCGGTCCTGATCTTGCTGCAGCCGGGGTCGTCGGCCACGGTCAGCCCGATGCTCGTCGCTTCGATCTTGCGCACCATGTCGACGATGCTGTCGCCGTGCACCTTTTCATGCGCGGTCAGGCCGGCGGCGAACGCATCCCAGCGCGCCTGCACGGCAGCGGGAAGTTTTGCGGCCGGCTTCGGCAGCGTGTAGGTGATGATGAGCTTCGGCCGCGCCGTCTTCAGCACGCAGGCGCCGCCCTCGGGCCGGTAGTCCCTCTGCCAGGTCAACTTGAAATTGGTATGGGCAATGACGCGGCCCTTGCCGAGCAGAGGACCGGCCTCGCCGATCGCATCATAGAGCTCGCGCGCCGTCTCGCCCGGGACGGCATAAGTCTCGACCTTCTCGACCGGCTTCCAGTCGGCGAGGGCGGGCGCGGGCAGCAGGAGAGCGACGACCAGCGTGACAAGTGATTTCATGGCGGCGCTTTCGTGGTGTTCGACCGATATGCTCCACTAGCGGATTTCCCGTCGCGCCGGAACCAGCCGCCGCCACGCTCGTTTCCTTGGCATCGTCTCGACCCATGGGGGAGGACACGATGACCCGCAACGACATCATTTCCGTGCTTGGACCCGTCGACGAGGCCGTCATCGCCGACATCGCGATGACCGGCGCCAGCCTCGAGGAATTGCGCGAGGCCTTCGCCTGGATCGGCGCCGACGAGGCGCTGGTCAATGAAGGTCGCGCCATGCCAGGGACGAAGGTGGCGCGGCTGATCGAGATCCTTGAGCCGCCCGAGGATGAGCCCGAGGTGCAGGGCGGGATCGGGATGGATTAAGCTCTTTCCGCTCCCGCCGGGAGAAGCATAGGTGTTTCTCCCCACTTGTCCCCCGTACGCCTCCCGGCATAACCTTTCGCGGCCATGGCGGGGGAGGAAAATCGCTTGGACCCCAATGTCGTCATTGTCGGCGCCGGCCCTGCGGGGCTCGCTGTCGGCGCTTGCTTGAAACAGGCGGGCGTCGAGTTTGTCATCCTCGAAAAGGCCAACGAAGTGGCGCCGGCCTGGCGGCGGCATTACCGGCGGCTGCATTTGCATACGGTGAAGTCGTTTTCCTCGCTGCCCTTCATGCCGTTCCCGAAAAGCCACCCGCGCTATGTGCCGCGTGAGAAGGTCGTCGCCTATCTCGATGCTTATGCTCGACATTTCGGCCTCGCCCCGCGCTTCGGCGTGACCGTGAAGTCGGTCCGGCGCGCGGACGGAAAATTCCTGGTCGAGACCGATGCCGGTGAGATCAGCGCCGGGAAAGTCGTCGTTGCCACCGGCAACAATGCCGAGCCGATCCGTCCGGCCTTTCCTGGCATCGAGGCGTTCAAGGGCAAGGTGCTGCACAGCGCCGCCTATACCGAGGCGACCCCCTATGTCGGCAGGAAGGTGCTGGTCGTCGGCCTGGGCAACACCGGCGCCGAGATCGCGCTCGACCTTGCCGAGTCCGGCGCCCACCCGGCGATCTCGGTGCGCAAGGGCGTCCACATCGTGCCGCGCCAACTGTTCGGCGTGCCGATCCAGATGGTCGGCATCGCCAGCCGGGCGATGCCTCAGGCGCTGAACGACTGGATGTTTCCGAAAATTCTCGACCTTGCGCTGGGCAGGCTGGAGAAATACGGCATCGTCAGGCCGAAGGAAGGCATCCTCAAGCAGATCGGCGGCGGCCGCATCCCGGTCATCGACGTCGGCACGGTAGCGGCGATCAAGGCCGGCCGGATCGGGATTGTGCCCGACATCGCGCGCTTCACCGCGGACGGCGCGAAATTCACCGACGGGCGCGAGCAAAGCTTCGACGCCGTCATCCTCGCCACCGGCTACCGGCCGGGCTACGACAGTTTCGTTCCGGCGGAGCTGCGGCCGGCCAAGAGCGGGCTCAGTCCCCGCTCGTCCGAGCTTGGCCTCTATCTGGTCGGCTTCTACAATCCGGTGACGGGCTTGCTGCGCGAGATCGGCATCGAGGCGAAGGCTGTAGCGAACGATATTGCGGGGCGGGGGTGAGGCGTGGCCGCGGCGGGATGCGCGACGTCGAAGCTGCTGATCTCCCCCCTTGAGGGGGAGATGGCCGGCAGGCCAGAGGGGGTCGTTTCGCGTGAAGCGCTGACGCCCTCAAGAGACGAGAAAAGACGTTGGCGCTCTACGCGCGGCGACTCCCTCTGTCGCCTCCAGCGACATCTCCCTCTCAAGGGGGGAGATTAACCGGCGCCTGAATCGGGTGGCGCCTTTCACTCGCGCCATGCGAAGCAACCCAGCCAAACGAGGAAGCCCCATCATGCTCACGCTCTACGATTATCTCCCCTCGCAAAATGCCTGGAAGGTGCGCGTCCTGCTCGGGCTTTTGGGCATCGCTTACAAAACCCGCATTGTCTCGATCTTCGAGGGCGAGAGTCACACCGAAGTCTTCCTCAAACTCAATCCGGCCGGCGCCGTCCCCGTGCTCGGCCTGGAAGACGGCGCCGCGATCGCCGAGTCCAACGCGATCCTCACCTACCTTGCCGAGGGCTCGCCCTATCAGCCGGCGGACCGCTTCTCGCGCGCCAAGATCATGCAGTGGCTGTTCTTCGAGCAGTACCATGTCGAGCCGGTCATCGGCTCGCTGCGCTATTGGACACTGACCGGGCGGCTGGAGCGCAACCAGGCGATGATCGCTGGCAAGCGTGAGGCTGGCGCCCGCACGCTGGCCGCCCTGGAGCGCAGCCTGGCCGGCACGCCGTTCCTGGTCGGCAGTTCGCTCACCATCGCCGACATCGCCGTCCATGCCTACAGCCACCGCGCCGACGATTGCGGCTTTGCGCTTGCCGATTACCCGGCGGTCACGGCCTGGATGGGGCGGGTGCAAGACGCGATCGGGCCCGGCTATCCGGTCTATCCCTACAGCATCGATCCGCATTCGGCTGGGTGAAGGGCCGGGCGCGGCTGGCGCCCGGCGATCGGATGTCAATGCTTGCTCTTGGCCGAACCGGCGCCGCCGCCGATCGGAATGCGCCTGCCTTTCGCCTGGGCACGCTGGGTCTTCGGCAGCATCACAGTGAGCACGCCGTTATGGAAGTTCGCGCTCACCTTGTCTTCCTCGACCTCGCTGCCGAGCGGAATGCGTCGCTCGAAACGGCCGTAGAAGCGTTCGGAGAACTGCTTGTCCTTATCCTCGCTTTCCGATCGCTTTTCGCCGCGCAGCGTCAGCACGCCATCATCGAGCATCACTTCGATATCCTTCTCTTCCATGCCGGGAATTTCCGCCGTGACGCGGATTTCGCTGCCGGTATCGGAGATTTCCAGGCTCGGCCATCCGGCGCGCGCGCCATAGGCTTCGCCGAGCGAAGGCAGTCTGCTGCCGAAGCCGCGGAACGCGTCATCGAACAGGCGGTTCATCTCACGATGCAGCGCCATGAACGGATCGCGATCATTGTCGCGATAAGGGCCAGGGACGCCCTCCCGGGTCCAGGGAATGAGATCACGAATTGCCATTTCAATGTTCTCCTTTCTCGACTGGTATGGGGCGATGCGGGTGCCTGGGCATCGGACAGCCTGCTGGCTGTGCTTCCTGCGTCAGCCCGACTGGTCGTTCAGCGGGTCAGCCCGGTCGAACGGACCTGGGCGTGTACGGTGCTTGTGCACGAGATCGGCAAGCGCCGATTTGGAGGCGGGCGAGCCAAAGTCAAGGTCGGTTTCCCCGCGGCTCGCGGATTTTTCTTCCCGCAAAGCCGAGGCTTTCCTTCGCCGAAGTCAGCGCACCGGAACGGAAGTCCAGGGCCAGCGTTTCGAAAGACCGGCGCCGTCTCTCGGCCTGGCAACCTGCTTTTTCAGCTAACGGAGACCAGCAATGGCTCGCACCGTCGCTATCGCAATACTTGCCACCGGCATTGCCGGCTTTCCTGCCATGGCGGCCGAGGAATACTGGGTCGCCAGGGACGCCGTCTCGAAGCAGTGCGAGATCGTGCCGAAGAAACCCGACGGGACGCTCGTCGTCGATCTCGGCAAGAAGAAATACGCCAGCGAGGCCGAGGCCAAGAAAGCCATGGAGGCGATGCCGGATTGCAAGACGAAGTAGGCCCCGAAGTCCTGCGCGCTTGCCCTACCGATCCACCATCGACATCGTCCGCTCGTTGTATCGCGGCCCCGAAACCTTGTCCGGCGTCAGCGCCATGTCGAGCCCCAGCATCTCGGTGGCGTCGAGGCTGATGTCGGCGGCGGCGATGTTTTCCTCCAGGTAGGTGCGGCGCTTGGTGCCGGGGATCGGCACGATGTCGATGCCGAATTCCGGTCCCTTGGCCAGCAGCCAGGCGATCGCGATCTGACCGGGCTTGACGCCTTTGGCGGCGGCCACGTCGCGCACGGCACTCGCCGCCGCGACATTGGCGTCGAAATTCTCGCCCTGGTAGCGCGGGTCGCCGCGCCGGAAATCGCCCTCAGGATAGTCCTCGGCGCGCTTGATGTCGCCGGCGAGGAAGCCGCGGCCGAGCGGCGCGAACGGCACCAGGCCGATGCCGAGCTCCTTCAGCAGCGGGATGATCTCCGGTTCCAGATTGCGCTCCCACAACGAATATTCGCTCTGCAGCGCCGAGACCGGGTAGGCGGCGTGCGCGCGGCGTATGTTGGCCGCGCCCGCTTCCGACAGGCCGAAGAAACGCACCTTGCCCTCCGCGATCAACTCGCCGACCGTGCCGGCGACATCCTCCATCGGCACCGCCGGATCGACGCGGTGCTGGTAGAGCAGGTCGATATGGTCGGTGGCGAGCCGCTGAAGCGACGCCTCGACCACCTCGCGTATATGCCCGGGCCGGCTGTCGCGTCCCGTGCCGGCCTGCTTGCCGTCCCTGATCAAGAAACCGAACTTGGTAGCGATGGTAACCGCGTCGCGCCGGCCCTTCAGGGCGCGGCCGAGCAGTTCCTCGTTGGTGAAGGGCCCGTAGACTTCGGCCGTGTCGAGGAAGGTGCAGCCAAGCTCGATCGCCCGATGCAGCGTGGCGATCGATTCCGCCTCGTCGGCCGGCCCGTAGGACTGGCTCATGCCCATGCAGCCGAGGCCGATCGCCGACACGACGAGCCCCTGGCCGCCGAGTTTGTGTGTGCCGAGGCTCATGGATTTTTCTCCGGAGGAATTTGCAGCCCGGCTAAATGATAGGGTCCTTAGGCGAGGCGTCCAGCTTTGGCGCCTCAAGCCCTTGGCAGCAGCCGGCGCATGATCAGCGAGGCATGGCCGGCTACGCCATGTGCTGCCGGCCGATGCTCGACCACCTCAAAACCGTGCTTGCGGTAGAAGGCGATCGCCCGGTCATTGCCCTCGATCACCTCCAGCGCGATCGATGGGATGCCGGCGTGGGCGGCCAGCACCGCATGCAAAAGATCGACGGCGAGGCCGCTGCCGAATTCCTGCGGCTCGACGTGCAGCCGGTTGAGCGTGACGTCGCCACGATCGTCCATCTCCGCCATGGCGTAGCCGGCGATCGAGCCGTCGGGCCGCTCGGCGACGAAGGACATTTTGTTGTCGTCCTCAAGTTCCGCCGCCAGCTTCTGGGGCGCGTGCCTGTCGTCGGACAATTGCGCCGCGGTCTCATCGCCCAGTATCGGTGAATAGGTCCGCCGCCAGGATTGGCCGAGCAGCCGCGATACCGTTGACGCGTCCGTTTTCGTCATCGCTCGGATGTGGACCATTCGCCATCTCCCTCGTTCGCCGGCGCAAGGGCGGCGCCGCGGCGCACTACTGCAGCTTGCGCGCGTTCCTGGCAAGGCCGGTAGCCAGCCTCCACCTGAACGGGCCGATGGGGCAGAGTGTTCCGATGCTGCGTCGCACAAGGTCATCTCGTTCCCGGGACATCCCTGCGCCTGCTCCGCAATCCCGAATAACCCCATGATTACAGGGCGTTGAAATACCGGCGGATGTCGAAAGATTCCAGGCCGCCGCCCTTGAAACCCCTCGGCGCCAGACTAGTTCGATAGGCGCGCGGGGTCCGGCAAAAAAGGCTCGCGGAGGGAGAGTTCCATGGCTGCCAAGGAAGTAAAATTCCACACCGAGGCGCGCGAGAAGATGCTGCGCGGCGTCGATATCCTGGCCGACGCGGTAAAGGTGACGCTCGGCCCCAAGGGTCGCAACGTGGTCATCGACAAGTCGTACGGCGCCCCGCGCATCACCAAGGACGGCGTGACGGTGGCGAAGGAGATCGAACTGCTCGATAAGTTCGAGAACATGGGTGCGCAGATGGTGCGCGAAGTGGCGTCGAAGACCAGCGACGTCGCCGGCGACGGCACCACCACCGCCACGGTTCTCGCCCAAGCCATCGTTCAGGAGGGCAACAGGGCGGTTGCCGCCGGCATGAACCCTATGGATTTGAAGCGGGGCATCGACAAGGCCGTCGAGGCCATTGTCGTCGAATTGAAGGCCAATGCCCGCAAGGTGACCAGGAATGACGAGATCGCCCAGGTCGGCACCATCTCGGCCAATGGCGATGCCGAGATCGGCCGCTTCCTGGCCGAAGCGATGCAGAAGGTCGGCAACGAAGGCGTCATCACCGTCGAGGAAGCCAAGACCGCCGAGACCGAGCTCGAAGTGGTCGAAGGCATGCAGTTCGACCGCGGCTATCTCTCGCCTTACTTCATAACCAACCAGGACAAGATGCGCGTCGAGCTGGAAGAAACCTATCTGCTGATCCACGAGAAGAAGCTGTCCAACCTGCAGGCACTGCTGCCGATCCTGGAGGCGGTGGTGCAGTCGGCCAAGCCGCTTTTGATCATCGCCGAGGATGTCGAAGGCGAGGCGCTGGCCACGCTGGTGGTCAACAAGCTGCGCGGCGGCCTCAAGGTCGCCGCCGTCAAGGCGCCCGGCTTCGGCGACCGTCGCAAGGCAATGCTGGAGGACATCGCCATCCTCGTCGGCGGCACGGCGATCTCCGAGGATCTCGGCATCAAGCTGGAGAACGTCACGCTGGAGATGCTCGGTCGCGCCAGGAAGGTGGAAATTGAGAAGGAGACCACAACCATTGTCGACGGCGCCGGCCGCAAGGACGAGATACAGGGCCGCATAGGCCAGATCAAGGCGCAGATCGAGGAAACCACGTCCGACTATGACCGGGAGAAGCTGCAGGAGCGGCTGGCCAAGCTCGCCGGCGGCGTCGCCGTCATCCGCGTCGGCGGCTCGACCGAGGTCGAGGTGAGGGAGCGCAAGGACCGCGTTGACGATGCCATGCACGCCACCCGCGCCGCGGTCGAGGAAGGCATCCTGCCCGGTGGCGGCGTGGCGCTGCTGCGGGTGGCGAAGGCACTCGACGCAGTCGATGTCGCCAATCCCGACCAGAGGACCGGTGTCGAGATCGTGCGTCGCGCGCTGGAGACGCCGGTGCGCCAGATCGCCGAGAACGCCGGCGCTGAAGGCTCGATCATCGTCGGCAAGCTGCGCGAGAACCCGCAATTCTCCTTCGGCTGGAACGCGCAGACTGGCGACTATGGCGACCTTTATGGGCAGGGCGTGATCGACCCGGCCAAGGTGGTGCGCACCGCATTGCAGGACGCCGCCTCCATCGCTGGCCTCTTGGTCACCACCGAGGCGATGGTGGCTGAGAAGCCGAAGAAGGAAGCCGCCGGCCCGCCCATGCCTCCCGGTGGCGGCACGGGTTACTGAGGGCGGCCTTCTCCTCTGGCCGGCGCCATTTGCCTCTTGGGCAGTGCCTGATCGTCATCGCCTTACGCGCGATTTCAGCCAGCGATCGAAAGCCACGGCGAGGATCAGGATCAGGCCTATGACGATGCTTTGCGTATAGGACGAAACGTTGTTGAACTGCAGTCCGTTCTGCAGCACGCCGATCAGCGCGGCGCCCACCACCGTGCCGCCGACGCTGCCGATGCCGCCGAACAGCGAGGTGCCGCCGATGACCACGGCCGAGATCACCGTCAGCTCATAGCCGATCCCGGCGACCGCCTCGGACGAGTTCAGCCGTGCCGAAAGCACGAAGGCGGCAAGACCGGCGAAGAAGCCGACGATAACGTAGACCGAGACCAGGACGCGGTCGACGCGCAGGCCCGACAGCCTTGCGGCCTCGGCATTGCCGCCGACGGCATAGACCGCGCGGCCGTAGCGCGTATAGCGCAGGACGATGTGGCAAAGGATCGCCGCCGCCGCGAAGATCAGCGCAGGCACCGGCACCGGGCCGATCAGGCCGGTGCCGAACCATCGCATCGAGGCGTCGAAGCCGGAGATCGGCCCGCCGCTGGAGATGGTCAGCGTCAGGCCGCGGAACACCGTCAGCCCGCCCAGCGTCACCACGAAGGGCGGCACCTTGAGCCTGGTGATGGCAAGGCCCTGGACGCCGCCGGCCACGGCGCCGACGACGACGGCCGCCAGAAGTGCCGCGAACCAGCCGTAGCCTTGCGTGCCGCTGGTCGACAGCGACAGCGTGTTGGCGGTGCCGCCCTTCGCCACCACCGCCGCGACCATGCCGCAGAAGGCAAGCAGCGAGCCGACCGACAGATCGATGCCGGCGGTGAGGATGACGAAGGTCATGCCGAGCGCGATCAGCCCGGTGATCGAGATCTGCCTGAGGATGTTGAACAGGTTGATCGGGTCGATGAAACTCGGCTTCAGTACGGTGAAGACGACGATCAGCACCGCCAGGAACATCAGCGGACCGAAGCTCATCAGAATTCGCGCGAAACTGACGTGGCTGCGCCGGGGCTGTTCGGTGGTGCTGGTCATTCTATCGCTTCCTGCCTGCGGTCGAGCGCCATCAGTTCCATCAGTTTCTCCTCGGTCGCCTCGATGCCCGGCATCTCGCCGGTGATGCGGCCGCGCCGCATGGTGACGATGCGGTCCGACACGGCGAGCACTTCCGGCAGCTCCGACGAGATCATCATGACGGCGATGCCGCGGGCGGCAAGCTGCACCAGGATCTGGTGCACCTCGGCCTTGGCGCCGACATCGACGCCGCGCGTCGGCTCGTCGACGATCAGCACCTTGGGGTCGCGCGCCAGCCAGCGGGCAAGGATCACCTTCTGCTGGTTGCCGCCCGAAAGTCCCTCGATCGCCTGCTCGGGCGAGGCCATGCGGATCGACAGTGCCTTGCGGTAGTTCGCCAGCGCCTCGCGCTCGCGCCGCTCGGTCATGAAGCCGGCGGCATTGCTGTAGCGGCCAAGCGCCGCGATCGAGAAATTGGTGAGGATAGCGAGCGTCGCGAAGATCGCCTGCTGCTTGCGGTCCTCCGGCACCAGCCCGATGCCGAGCGCGATCGCATCGGCCGGCGAGGCCGGCGCGATCGGCTGGCCGTCGAGCGCGACGGTGCCCGCGGCGATGCGGTCGGCGCCGAAGATGGCGCGGGCAAGCTCGGTGCGGCCGGAACCGACAAGGCCGGCGACTCCGAGGATTTCCCCCGCCTTGACGTCGAGGTCGACGCCTTCGAGCACGATGGCGTGCGGCGCCTGCGGGTCGCGCACCGTTCGCAGGCCGCGCACCGAAAGCCTGACATCGCCGGCGACGTCGCGCTGGGTCGGCCTGGCATAGAGCTCGGAAGCGGCGCGGCCGACCATCTTCTCGATGATCTTGGGCAGCTTGATCGGCCCGCCCTGGCGGTCGAGATGCCCAGCCAGCCGGCCGTCGCGCAGCACCGTCATGCGGTCGCAGATGGCGGACGCTTCCTCCAGCCGATGGGTGACGAACATGATGGCGACGCCGGCCTTGCGCAGCCGGTCCATGATCGACATCAGCCGCTGCACCTCGGTCTCGGTGAGCGCCGAGGTCGGCTCGTCCATGATGATCAGGCGGCTTTGCAGCGACAGCCCGCGCGCGATCTCGACCAGTTGCTGCTCGGCCACCGACAGCGCCGACACCGGCGTCGCCGGATCGAGGTCGAGGCCAACGCGCGCAATGATGCCGCGCGAATCTTGCTCCATCCTGCGCCAGCTCACCAGCCCCAGCGGCCCGAGCGGCGCGCGGCCGATGAAGATGTTTTCGGCCACCGTCAGCGACGGTATCAGGCTGAGCTCCTGATAGATGGTGACGATGCCGTGCCGCTTGGCGTCCTGCGGGCTGGCCGGGCTGTATTCGGCGCCGTCGATCAGGATGCGGCCGCTGGAGGGCGCCATCACGCCGGACAGGATCTTGAGCAGCGTCGACTTGCCGGCGCCGTTCTCGCCGAGCAGACCGAGGATTTCGCCGGCACGCACATCGAGCGAGACATCGCTCAGCGCGGTCACGCCGGCGAAGCGCTTGGTGACGCCTTCGACGGCGAGCAGCGCTGGCGCCGGCGATGCGGCTTCGGCTAGGGACAAAGCTGGCTCCTTTGTTGCAATGTCACGCCAACACGGCGCTCGAACACCCCCTCTGTTCTGCCGGGCAGAGGGGGTGCCGTCCCGCCGACCTTCGCAATCGGCCTACTTCGTCTCGTTCAGCCGTTCCGCCTTGTCGAGATTGTCCTTGGTGATGACGATCGGCGTCAAAAGCACCAGCTTTTCCTTCGGCTCGGTCTTGTCCTTGGCGTAGGCGACGGCGATCTGCACCGCGGTGCGCGACTGCTCGCCGGGGAACTGTTCGACGGTGCCGGCAAGCTTGCCGTCGCGCACCGCGACCAGGGCTTCCGGAAGCGCGTCGAAGCCGAAGATCTTGACGTCGCTGAAGTTGCGGGCGGCACAGGCTTCCAGCGCGCCTAGCGCCATGTCGTCATTGGCGCAGATGATGCCGTCCGGCTTGCCATTGGCGGCGAGGCCCGCCTCGGTCACGGTCAGCGCTTCGGCGCGGGCGAAGTTGGCGGTCTGCTCGTAGATGATCTGGTATTTGTCCTTCAGCGGATCGAGCACATTGTGCACGCCCTTGTTGCGGTCGATCGCCGGACCGGCGCCGGGCTGGCCCTGCAGGTGGAAGAGCTTGGCCCCGTTGGGGAACGCCGCCACCACGGCCTTGGCCTCGGCCTCGCCGCCCTTGACGTTGTCGGCGCCGACATGGGCAAGGATGCCCTCGACCCCGTCGACGCGGCGGTCGATGGTGACCACCGGAATGCCTGCCTTGACCGCCTCGTCGATGGCCGGAGCCAAGGCGTTGACGTCAAGCGGCGAGATGACAATGGCGTTGACCTTCTGCACGATCGCCGCCTCGATGTCGGCCGTCTGCTTGGGCGCCGAGTTCTGGCCATCGCTCTCGGTCAGGTTGACGCCCTGCGCCTGGGCTTCCGCCTTGATCTCGTTCAGCATATGCACGAAGAACGGGAAGCCGAGATTGGGCACCGAACCGAGCACGCTGAGCTTGTCGGCGGCAAAGGCAAGGGGCGCTGCCAGCACGACGGCGCCGGTCGCCACGGACGACAGCAAAAATTCGCGTCTGTTCATCGATCATCCTCCACAGGGACGCGTGACCGCGAAAGCCGTAAACCGGCTTCGGGAAGGGTCAGCGTCGGTTCAACAATGGAGTGACCTGTGAGCGCCCATGGGGACGCACGGCGCTCCAGCCGGTTCGCCGCGACGTTCTCCTCCGCTCGGCGCCGGCGCAAGGATGCTAGCCAAGGGCAAACGATTGCGCAAGAACGGGCGAGGGGCCGAAATTGGCGGCGAGGCTGGCGATCTTCCCGCAAGGTGGATCGGCCCATCACCGTTTGCGAAATTGACTCGCCCCTCGCTCTCGGCCATCCTTGTTGGACAGCCGCTAACTCGGCGGCAGCGTGTTGCGAGTGAGGCCATGGCCAGTCCCGGTGCCAGAGAGAAGTCCCGCCGCGCTGCGGTGAAGAAAGCGCTCGATCGCCACAAGGTCTATGTCACCGCGCAGAGCTTTTCCGACGGCACTTACAGGGCGCGCGTGCTGGTTGATGGCGAGGCCTATTGGGTCGACGAATTCCGGCTTGCCCAGCTCAGGCAGGGCCTGTCGCCAGCCGAGCTCGAACTGACGCCGGCCACCGACGATTGAGCGTGGCAGCCATCCCTTCGTCATCCCAGGGCGGAGCAGGAGCGAAGCGACGTCGCGGAGACCCTGGGATCCATGCCGTGACATCAAAGCGCCGCTGCGGTCCAAAACCTGCTTCGCTGCATTCTACGGCTGATGTTACGGCATGGATCCTCGGGTCAAGCCCGAGGATGACGACCTCAGGGTTCGCGGGAACGCGGCGCCGGAAAGCCGCGCTTTCCGCCACCCCCGCCTAACCATGCCAGCCCCGCCCAAACTCAAAACCTACCGCGCCAAGCGCGAATTCAGCCGCACGCCGGAGCCGGCGGGCGGGACGGTCGACGAGGAGGGCAACCGTTTCGTCGTCCACAAGCATCATGCCACAGCCGACCACTACGACCTGCGTCTCGAAGTCGGCGGCGTGCTCAAAAGCTGGGCGGTGCCGCGCGGGCCTTCGCTCAACCCGGCCGACAAGCGGCTGGCGGTCGAGACCGAGGACCATCCGCTCGAATATATCGACTTCGAGGGTGTCATCCCCGAGGGCGAATATGGCGGCGGGCCGATGATTGTCTGGGACAGCGGCACCTGGGCGCCGATGGACGATGTCGACAAAAGCCTGCGTACCGGCGCCTTCAAATTTCGGCTGGCCGGCCAGAAGCTGAACGGCGGCTGGATGCTGACCAGGCTGAAGCCCAAGCCTGGCGAGGATGAGGCGAAGAAGAACTGGCTCTTGTTCAAGGAGCGCGATCTCGCCTCCGACACCACGCTCGACATCCTCGAGGCGCGGCCGGAAAGCGTGAAGTCCGGCCGCCGCATCGAGGAACTGGTAGCGCCGCCGAAAAAGCCGGCGCGGCTGCCGCCGAAACCCGGCTCGCTGAAGCCCGGCGCGCTGCCTGGCGCCGTCAAGGCGCCGCCGCCCGCCCGCATCGAGCCGCAGCTGGCCACGCAAGTGCCGAAGCCGCCGGGCGGCGAGGGGCCTGCCGAGGACACCGGCGAGCTGTGGCTGCACGAGATCAAGTTCGACGGCTACCGCACCATGGCGCATGTCGTCGACGGCGAGGCGCGGCTTGTCACCCGCGGCGGCATCGACTGGACGAAGCGCTATGGCGATCTCCCGCAGGCCTTTTCGCGGCTGCCGGTCCAACAGGCGATCATCGACGGCGAGATCATGGTGCTCGACGAGAAGGGCATCTCCCGGTTCGCGCTGCTGCAGGACGCGCTGGCCGAAGGTGCCGGCTCCAAGCTGCATTTCTACGCTTTCGACCTGCTTCACCTCGATGGCTGGGACCTGCGCAAGGCGCCGTTGCAGCAGCGGAAAGCCTTGCTTGCCGAGCTGCTTGCCGGCCAGGCCGCCAACGCCGCCATCCAGTACAGCGACCATGTCGAGGGCGACGGGCGGGGACTCTATGAACAGGCCTCGGATCTCGGGCTGGAAGGCGTCGTCTCCAAGCGCGCCGACGCCATCTATCAGAGCGGCCGTACCAAGAGCTGGACCAAGGTTAAGGCGCAAAAGACGGATGATTTCGTCATCGCCGGCTATACCGTATCCGACCGGGCGGAAGGGTTAGCGGCGCTCGGCATGGCCGAGTTCGTCGATGGCGAATTGCACTATCGCGGCAAGGTCGGGACCGGCTTCGACCGCGACATGGCGGTTGACCTGCTCGCCCGGCTGGAGCGGTTGACCGCCGGCGCCAGTCCTCCCGAAGGCGTGCCGCGCGAGATCATGCGCGAGATGCGCTGGGTCAAGCCCCTGCTGTCGGCCCGCGTCCGCTATTCGAACCGTACCGCCGACAATGCGATCCGCCACGGGGTCTTCCGCGGCCTGCGCGATGTCGGCGGGCTGACCACGCCGGTCCCTGTCAAGCGCAAGCGGCTGATCGCGGAGTCGGACCTCGCCACCATCTGGGTCACCAATCCGGAGCGCCGGCTGTTCGGCAGGACCGGCCCGACCAAGCTCGACATCGCCGTCTACTACGCGTTGGTCGGCGACTTCATGCTGCCGCACATCATCGGCCGCCCGGTGTCGCTGGTGCGCTGCCCGACCGGCAAGCCGCAGGACTGCTTCTTCCAGCGCCACGCCTTCACCGGCATGCCGCCTTCGGTGGCGGTGTTCGAGAGCACCAATTCGGAGGGCGAGACAAAAACCTATCTGTCGGTCGAGGACGCCAGGGGCTACCTGGCGCTGGCGCAATTCGGCGTCGTGGAATTCCACACCTGGGGCACGCACCGGACCAAACTCGACAAGCCCGACCAGATCGTCTTCGACCTCGACCCGGGCGAGGGGATTTCCTGGCGCGAGGTGGTCGAGGCGGCGGTCCACATCAAGGCCGGGCTGGAGGGCCTTGGCCTGGTGCCGTTCGCCAAGACGTCGGGTGGCAAGGGTATCCACATCACCGTGCCGGTGACGAGGAAGCAGAACTGGAAGAAATTGCACCAGGTATCGAGCGCGATTTCGACTTTCCTCGCCGCCACCGCGCCAGACACCTTCACCACCACCATGGGCAAGGAAAACCGCAAGAAGCGCATCTTCATCGACTTTCACCGCAACGCCCGCGGCCACACCTCCGCCGCCCCCTATTCGCTGCGCGCCCGCACCAACCTCCCGGCCTCGACCCCGGTGAGCTGGACGGATCTGGAAGCGATCGACGCGCCCGAGGACCTGAACTACGCCTCGCTGCCGGGGTTGCTCGAGACGTCGGGGGATCCGTGGGCGGACATTGATGAGTTCGCCAGGGATTTGCCGACATTGGCAGCGCCGAAGTAAGCCGCGGATGGCGGCTCGGCCAATCGCCGGCGTCTGAAATTCGTCTCCATCGACGATGCCTATAATTTGAATTATCCTCTGCGCCAGCCCGCTCCAAAACACTTCGCTAGGGATTTGGCCGTAAGGTGCGGGGTCGGTGTAGGATTTCCACAGCGCCAACCGTCCTTAAGCGGGAGCGCTGCAAATAACTGTCGGTGCATGGCCGCGTAGGAGTTCATCATGGCGCCCAGGGCAAGTTGGAAAGGTTACCTCAAGCTCAGCCTCGTCAGCTGTCCGGTCCGGCTTTATCCGGCCACCAGCGCCAGCGAGCGCATCTCGTTCAACCAGCTGCACAAGAAGACCCACAACCGCATCAACATGAAGCCGGTCGATCCCGAGCTCGGACTTGTCGAGCGCTCGGACCTGGTTCGCGGCTACGAATACGAGGACAAGCAGTATATCATCATCGATGATGCCGACCTCGATACGGTCAGGATCGAATCCAATCACACGATGAACATCGAGGCCTTCGTCGACGAGGACGAGGTCGACGTCATCTATCAGGACGCGCCCTATTACCTGGCTCCGGACGGCGCTATGGCCGAGGAGACGTTCGCGGTGCTGCGCGAGGCCATGCGCCAATCCGGCAAGCTGGCGATAGCCCGCCTCGTGCTTTCCAGTCGCGAGCGCGTGGTGACGATCGGCGCGCGCGAGAACGGCATGTTCGTCTGCACCTTGAGGAATCCCAACGAAGTGCGCGGCACGGCTGAATATTTCGGCAACATCCCGGATGCCAAGCCCGACCCCGAAATGCTGCAGCTGGCCGAGGCGCTGATCAAGCAGAAGGAAACCCACTTCGATCCAAAGAATTACGAGGATCGCTATGAGGTGGCGCTGATGGCGATGATCCGCGAGAAGCTCAAGGGCCACAAGCCGATCATCGCGGCCGCCCCCGAGCGCGGCAACGTCATCAACCTGATGGATGCGCTGAAGGCGAGCCTGTCGCAGTCCGCCAAGCCGCCGGCCAAATCGAAGAGCAAGGCCGACGAGGCGCCGGCCAAGCCCGCCGCCAAGGGCAAGGCGGCGCCGAAGGAAAATCCGCTGAAGGCGAACCTGCTGAAGGCTGTCGGCAAGAGCAAGGCGTGACGGGCAGCCCAGTCATCGTTCCCGGCGCGGTCTTTGGCGTCGTCGGCGCGCTGGCCGCCTTTCCGCTCAGGCTCGCCGCGCGCGAGGTCGAGCGCCGTCATGCGGAGCTGAGGCGAGGCGTCACAAGGCGCACCACGCATGTCGTGTTCGGGCGCGCGTTGCTCGTCAAAGCCGCACTGGCCAAGACCGGCGACGCCGAGATCGAACGCCGCGTCGCCGCCGAGCGCGGGGCTGGGCGCATGCTTGTCAGCGAGAACGGTTTCTTGCGCCTGCTCGGCCTGTTGAAAGGGCCGGAGGCGTCCTCGCTTTCCCGCCAATCGCTCATCGACCAGTCCCGGCTTGCCGCCGACGATCTCGACATGCTGTCGTTGTTCGACGCCTTCGAGCATGACGGCGAACCCTATTCCTTCCGTGACCTGATCCTGGCCCGAAAATATGCCGGGCTGATCGCCAGCGGCGCCTCCTGGGGCGCCATCGCGCGCTCCGTGCACCGCTCCGGCCCGGTCGCCTCGCTCACCGCCAAGTCGCTCAATCTCGGCTCCCAGCACGGCCGCCCGGACGCGATCTATCTTGACGAGGGCAGGAGCGAGCTCGACGGCCAATTGCTGTTCGATCTGGGGGCGGCGGAAGACGACACGCTGGAAGACCTCTTCGCTGAGGCCGAGGAAGCGGAAGAGGAGGGGCGCCACGACGATGCGGCATCACTCTATCAGCGTTGCCTCGCTATCGACCCGCGCGATGCCGTCGCCGCCTTCAACCGCGCCAACTGCCTGCGCGGCGCCGGGCGCGCCGCTGAGGCAGCGCATGACTACGCCCGCGCGATAAAGCTCGACCCTGGGTTCGTCGAAGCCTGGTTCAACCTCGCCGGCCTGATGAATGACGAGGGCAAGGTGGCGTCTGCGCGGCGTCACCTGCAGAAAGCGATTGCACTCGACAAGACCTATGCCGACCCGGTGTTCAACCTTGCGAAGCTTGAATTCGACGCCGGCGATCTGGCGGAGGCGCGGCGGCTTTGGGCGAGGTATCTGGAACTCGACGCGGAGTCCGAATGGGCTCGGATTGCGCAGAAGGGGATTCAGTTCGTCGATCTGCAGCTGGCGCGGATGTCGGCCTCCTGAAATGCTCGACGCAAAGACCATCCGAATGCGGGTTGCCGAAGAGCTCCATACGCGTCTTGGCGAGAGATGGTTCAAGCCGGGTGGCGCCAAGTTGATCGTCGCGTCGGCGGACAATCTGACCGATTTCACTATCGAGCTGGATTGTTATGCGGACCGTCGTTACGGCGAATATGACTGTTCGATTGACGTCGTCTTCAAATGGAAAAAGTTCGCGAAACTGTGGAAGGATTTTCGACGCCTGGTATGAAATCAAGAATCCAAGTTCGGCTCAGTTCAAAACCCGAGGTTCTCGCCAGCTGAACCGCCAATTCCTCCGGAAAGGATTTGATGCCATCGACGGCGAATTCGTTAAAAGCCGCAGCACATTCTGGGTAGCGACCGAGGCTGATCTCGATGCTTTTATAGCTCGATGCGTCACCGACCTCGACGGCAAGGTCGGTGCGTGGATAAGGCGTTGGTTCACCTGGACCTCGGCGCTGGATGTGATGGATGGCAACGAACAATTGTGCGGCTCACGGCGGGACACCGCCTATTTCTGCCTGATGGAGCAGGTTCACGGGCGGGAAGCTGCCTGCAAATGGGTTGGCAAGATCGACGCGACCGGCTGGCCCGGACTGCTGGCAGCGCAGGTCGAATATCTGCAGTCGCAGGTTTGCGATGCGGCGGCCGCGCAGCCATAGTGGGCGACGGAACAAGCGATCGCGATGTTTGCGCTTGAGCACCCTCTGCCGCCTTTTTGAGAAGGCCTTCTCATGACCTATTTCCTCTTCGACGGCCCGGACACCGCCCCGGTCACCATCATGCTCGCCCACGGCGCCGGCGCGCCGATGGACTCCTCCTCGATGGCCGCCACGGCGAAGGCTCTTGCCGCCGCCGGCTTCCGCGTCGCGCGCTTCGAATTCCACTATATGGCCGCGCGCCGCTACGGCCACCGCAAGCCGCCGCCCCGCGCCGAGACGGTGAACCCGGAATATGTCAAGGCGATTGCCGACCTGCGCGCCAAGGGTATGTCCGGAAAGCTCATCATCGGCGGCAAGTCGATGGGCGGGCGCGTCGCTTCGATGGTCGCCGACGAGATGTCCGCCAAGGGCGAGATTAGTGGGCTGGTCTGCCTCGGCTACCCGTTTCATCCGCCGGGCAAGCCGGAGCAACTGAGGACAAAACACCTCGCCGGTCTCAGGACGCCGACGCTGATCTTCCAGGGCACGCGCGACGAGTTCGGCACGAAGGACGAGGTCGCGACCTACGGTCTTTCGGACGCGATCGAGGTGATCTGGCTGGAGGACGGCGACCACGACTTGAAGCCGCGCAAGGCGGTGTCGGGCTTTTCGACCGCCGACCATCTGAAGACGGTGGCGGAGACGGTGAAGGCATGGGCGGCGCGCCTTGCCGCCTGATCCATGAAACTCGCCACCTTCAACGTCAACAACATCAACAGCCGCCTTGAAAACCTGCTGGCGTGGCTGGCCAACGCAAAACCCGACGTCGTCTGCCTGCAGGAGCTGAAGGCGCGCGACACGCAGTTTCCGCGCACCGCGCTCGCCGCGGCCGGTTACGGTGCGGTGTGGAAGGGCGAGCCGACCTGGAACGGCGTTGCCATCCTGGCGCGGGGCGCCGAGCCGGTGCTGACCCGCGACGCTCTCCCCGGCGACGATGCCGACCGGCAGAGCCGCTACATCGAGGCGGCGGTCGCCGGGATCGTCATTGCTTGCCTCTATGCGCCGAACGGCAACCCGCAGCCGGGGCCGAAATTCGCCTACAAACTCGCCTGGCACGAAAGGTTTGCGGCACACGCCGAACAGCTGCTCGACACCGGCCTGCCGGTGGTGCTGGCGGGCGACTACAACATCGTGCCCGAGCCGCGCGACATCTATCAAACCCGCTCCTATGACGACAACGCGCTGGTGCAGCCGGAAAGTCGGGCGGCCTTCGCAGCACTCATCGAACAGGGCTGGACGGATGCTCTGCGCAAGGTCTATCCGAGAGAGACGCTCTACACCTTTTGGGATTACCGCCGAAACCGCTGGCCGCGCGATGCTGGGCTGCGGCTCGACCACATCCTGTTGTCGAAGAAGCTCGCGCGGAAGCTGAAAGCGGCTGGGATAGACCGCGATGTGCGGAGCCAGGATAACGCCAGCGACCATGCGCCGGTGTGGGTGGAGTTGGGGTGAGTATAGACTCCCTCTGGCCTGCCCGTCCTCCGCAGCAGCTGCGGAGGGTGGACCGGCCATCTCCCCCTCGAGGGCCTTAAGGGGAGATCAGCAGCTCGGGCGCCATTGGCTGCCCTGCATGCTATCGGCAGGCCGCCCGGCGCTCCTATGTTTCAGTACAAACAATCGTCTGCCGGCGAAACCTCTTCCGGCATCAAATATCCGGCCAGCCGGCTGAAAACATTAACCCGGGGGCGGGAGCACGACGACGGAAACGCCACTGGCCGCCGTTACCGCCGAAAGCCTGTCTTTCTTGACAAGGACCGCCTTCTCATAGGTTTTCTTCATGGCCAAACCCTCCACTAAATCCCGTCGAATAATGTCAAGCCTTCGCCCGCTGTCAACCATCGCGGCAGGAATTACCCTCTATTCTTGGGGAATCCGGCGCTTCTGCTTGCTTTTACGACACCGCGTTGCAGGAATGACACTTCAAGCTTTCGGATACTCACGGCGTTGCCGGAAACGATCGCACCATCCGCGACTGGCCGGCGGGCCGGTGGGGATGGTGTGGTGCTGTTTGCCGGCGCGCCGCAGTGATCTGACGAAAGCGTTATCACACGCGCCCTCAATTTCGCGCTGCATCGATTGACGGCCCGCACCTCGAACCTAGTTCTTCCTCCATGTCGGCAGGCGCATTTTCCCGAACGGCCGGATTAACCGCTGCCGCCACGGAGCCGTCACACAAGGAGAAAAACCTTGAAGCGCTTCTGGGCAGGCGTTGTCGTCCTCGTCGTTCTGTGCGCGGCGGGCTTCTTCGCCTACGCCTGGAAGCCCTCGATCGATCCGGTCGAGCCGCCGCAGCGTGCCGCCTTTGACCAGGCGCTGATCGAGAAGGGAGCGGTGTTAGCCTCGGTCGGCAACTGCACTGCCTGCCACACCAAGCCGGGGGAAAAATCCTTCGCCGGCGGGCTGGCGGTGCCGACGCCGTTCGGCACCATCTACTCCACCAACATCACGCCGGATCCCAAGACCGGCATCGGCCGTTGGTCGGAGGCCGCCTTCAGCCGGGCTATGCGCGAGGGTATCGAGCGCGACGGCGATCACCTCTACCCGGCATTCCCGTTCGACCATTTCACGCTTGTGTCCGACGAGGACAACAAGGCGCTCTATGCCTATCTGATGACCCGGCATCCGGTCGAGAACAAGCGCCCGCCCAACGACCTGCCATTCCCGCTCAACATGCGCTTCGTGTTGGCCGGCTGGAAGCTACTCTTCTTCGACAAGGGCGCCTATCGCGAAGATGCCTCCCAAAGCGCCGAGTGGAACCGCGGCGCCTACCTCGTCAACGGGCTCGGCCATTGCGGCGCCTGCCATACGCCGCGCAACCGGCTCGGCGCCGAGGAGAGGGGATCGCACCTTGCCGGCGGCGAGGCCGAGGGCTGGACCGCCTTCGCGCTCGATGGTTCGTCCTCTGCGCCGATACCGTGGACGCATGACAGCCTCTTTGCCTATCTCCGGCAAGGCTGGCAGGCCGACCATGGCGTCGCCAGCGGCCCGATGGCCGAGGTGACCGGCAATCTCGGCCGGCTCCCCGATGCCGACATCAGCGCCATCGCCACCTACCTCATGTCCCGCATGGGCGAGCCGACGCCTGAGCGCGTCGCGAGGGCGAAGGAGATCGGCGCCAAACTGTCGGCCGATGCCGGCGCCACGCCGATACCGGCCAGCGCTTCTGCCGGCAAGCCGACCGGACGCGGCGCCGTGATCTACCAGGCGGCCTGCGCTACCTGCCACGACGGCAGCCGTCCGCAGCCTTTCGGCGGCATCGACTTCCATCTGTCGAGCGCGGTCAACGCGCCCGATCCGCAGAATGCCGTCAACATCGTGCTGTTCGGTCTGCCGGCGGCAAACGGACGCCAGAGCGCGATCATGCCGGGCTTCGCCGCGACGCTGAAGGACGACCAGGTGCTCGATCTGCTCGCCTATCTGCGCGAGGCCTATGCCGGCAAGCCGGCCTGGCAGGATGCGGCGGCGCGGCTCGCCGATACCAGGAGCGGAAAATACCAGGTCAGCGTTCGCCCCTCCGACGGCATCGAGCGCGGCCCGGACAATGTGGGAGCAAAGGACTGATGGTTAAGCTCAACGTCAACGGCGCCGCGCACGACGTCGACATCGATCCGGCGACGCCGCTGCTCTATGTGCTGCGCAACGATCTGAAGCTCAACGGCGCCAAGTTCGGCTGCGGCCTCGGCCAATGCGGCGCCTGCACAGTGATGGTGGACGGCGAGGCCGTCTTTTCCTGCCTGACGCCGGCCATGCTGGTCGAGGGGCGCAAGGTGAGGACCGTCGAGGGATTGGGCACCATCGAAGATCCCGGCCCGATGCAGAAGGCCTTCATCGACGAGCAGGCGGCGCAATGCGGCTATTGCATTGCCGGCATGATGATGCGGGCGCAGGCGCTGCTCGAGGCAAAGCCGGACGCGGCCGACGCCGACATCAGGCAGGCGCTGGAGCCCAACCTCTGCCGCTGCGGCACGCATATGCGCATCCTGCGGGCTGTGGCCCGGGCGCGCGACCTGATGAAATCGAAATCGGCCGGTCTCGTCCCGGCCGCCGCCAGGGGGAGGGCATGATGGACGCGCCGAACTTTCCCGATGTCACGCGGCGTGGCTTCCTGGCTGGCGCCGGCGCGCTGGTCGTGTCCTTCACCATTCCAGCCGGGGCGCAGGAGGCCGCGGCTCCTTCGGCGCCTGCCGCGGAGGCCAGACCGAAACTGCCGGGCAGCCTCGCCGACACGCCGTCGCTGGATGCCTGGATCCGCATCGACGCCGACGGCTCGATCACCGTCTTCACCGGCAAGGCCGAACTTGGCCAGGGCACCAAGACATCTCTGCGCCAGATCGCGGCGGAAGAGCTGGAAGTCGAGCCGGCGGCGATCAAGCTGATCACCGCCGATACCGCGCTGACGCCGGACGAGGGCTATACGGCCGGCAGTCAGACGATCCAGAACAGCGGCACGGCCATTCGCTACGCCTCGGCGCAGGTGCGCCAGATCCTGGCCGCCAAGGCCAGCGAGAAGCTCGGCGTTCCGGCCGACCAGCTCAAGGCATCAGGCGGCAGGATCGGAGCGCCCGGCGGCAAGTCGGTCGGCTATGGCGAGCTGGTCGCGGCCGACTTCCTGCATGTCGACGCCGCGCCCGACACCAGGCTGAAGACGCCGCAGACCTATCATGCGATCGGCAAGCCCTTCGCGCGCGTCGATATCCCGGCCAAGGTCACCGGCGGCGAGGCCTATGTGCAGGACATGCGGCCGCCGGGCATGGTGCATGCCCGCGTCGTGCGGCCGCCGAGCTATGGCGCAAAGCTGATCGATTTCGCTGATGCCGCCGTCAAGGCGATGCCGGGCGTGATCGCGGTGGTGCGCGATGGCGATTTCCTGGCCGTGGTCGCCGAGCAGGAATTCCAGGCGGTGAAGGCCATGCGCGCCATGTCGTCCGCCGCGAAGTGGCAGGAGCAGCCCGCGCTTCCCGACCAGAACGACATGCCGGCCTTCCTGGAGAAAGCCGTTTCGGAAGTCGGTGTCGTGACCTCGGTCGGCGCCGAAAGCGCGCCGGGCGCGAAGACGCTGCAGGCGCAGTTCACCCGCGCGTATCAGATGCATGGCTCGATCGGCCCGTCGAGCGCGATGGCCATGCTCGGCAACGGACTGACGACGGTGTGGACGCACACGCAAGGCGTCTATCCCGACCGCAAGGCGATTGCCGAGATGCTCGGCGTCGGACCTGAAAAGGTGCGCTGTATCCACACCGAGGGCTCTGGCTGCTATGGCCACAACGGCGCCGACGACGCGGCGGCCGATGCCGCGCTGATCGCGCAGAAAGTGCCGGGCAAGCCGGTGCGCGTGCAATGGATGCGTGACCAGGAGCATCTGTGGGAACCATACGGGCCGGCGATGCTCACCAGGGCGGACGCCACGCTCGACCAGAACGGCAGCATCGTCAGCTGGCACTACGACCTGTGGAGCAACAGCCATGGCACGCGGCCGGGTTCGGCCGGATCGCTGATCGCCGGCCGGCTGATGGCGCGGCATTTCCCGCCCGACCCTGCCAAGCTGCAGATCTCGCCGCTCGGCAGCGGCGATCGCAACGCGATCCCGCTCTACGACGTGCCGAACCAGCGCGTGAACTGGCATTTTATCGCCGACATGCCGGTGCGCGTCTCGTCACTGCGCAGCCTCGGCGCTTATTGCAACGTTTTTTCCATCGAGAGTTTCATGGACGAGCTGGCGCTGGCGGCGAACGCCGACCCGCTCGAGTACCGGCTGCGTCACCTGAAGGACCCGCGCGCCAGAAAGGTGATCGAGGTCGCGTCGCAAAAGTTCGGCTGGTCGAAGGATCCGCTGCCGCAAGGCCGGGGCAGGGGCTTTGCTTTTGCCAAATACAAGAACCATGCCGCCTACCTCGCCGTCGCGCTGGAGGCCGATGTCGACCGCGACAGCGGCGCGATCGGAATTTCACATGTGGTTGCCGCCGTCGACTGCGGCGAGGCGGTGGCGCCGGATTCGATCGTCAACCAGACCGAGGGCGGCATCCTCCAGTCGCTAAGCTGGACGCTCTACGAGGCGGTGCATTTCGACAGGACGCGCATCCTGAGCCCTGACTGGTCGGCCTATCCGATCCTGCGCTTCAGCGCCGTGCCCGACAGCGTCGAGGTGCATGTCGTCGACAACCCCGGCTCGCCCTATCTCGGCGTCGCCGAAGCCGCCCAGGGCCCAACCGCCGGCGCCATCGCCAACGCCTTCCGCCACGCGACGGGCAAGCGCATCTACGATCTGCCCTATACGCGTGAACGGGTAAAGGCAGTGCTGGGGGTGTAGCACCAAATCTCCTCCCTTGAGGGGAGATGTCGCCGAAGGCGACAGAGGGGGTCGGTTCGACTGGGCCCGGCCTCCTGCGGAGATGGAGGTTGGCGCTTTATGCGAGGCGACCCCTCTGGCCTGCCGGCCATCTCCCCCTCAAGGGGGGAGATCAGCAGCTTCGACGTCGCCCAGCTCTTTGAGGCGTGACAACAACAGCGCGCGATGCGAGGTTGCGAGCCGTCCTTCCAGCCGCACGATCTCGGGACAATCATGACCGACCTCCACCTCGTCGAAGCCTCGATCGCCGACTTGCGCCGCGCGCTGGAGGACGGCACCGTCACCAGTGTCGAGTTGGTCGGCGCATATCTCAGGCGTATTGCCCATTACGATCGCCACGGCATAGCACTCAACGCCCTGCCAATCCTCAATCCCAACATGTTCGAGGAAGCAGCAGCCTCCGACCGCCGCCGCCGCAAGGGCAGCGTGCTCGGTCCGCTCGACGGCATCCCATACACCGCCAAGGACAGCTACAAAGCCAGGGGCCTGACGGTCGCCGCCGGCTCGCCGGCCTTCGAGCATCTCGTCGCCGGCGAAGACGCCTTCACCATCGCCAGGCTGCGCGCCGCGGGTGCGGTGCTGATCGGGCTCACCAACATGCCGCCGATGGCCAATGGCGGCATGCAGCGCGGCGTCTATGGCCGCGCCGAAAGCCCTTACAACAAGGACTATCTCCCTGCCGCCTTCGCCTCCGGCTCGTCCAACGGTTCGGGCACCGCCACCGCCGCCAGCTTCGCCGCCTTCGGGCTGGGCGAAGAAACCTGGTCGTCCGGCCGCGCGCCGGCCTCCAATAATGCGCTGGTCGCCTACACGCCGTCCCGTGGCGTCATCTCTGTACGCGGCAATTGGCCCTTGGTGCCGACCATGGACGTGGTGGTGCCGCACACGCGCAGCGTGCCGGATATGCTGGAATTGCTGGACGTGATCGTCGCCGACGATACCGAGACGCGCGGCGATTTCTGGCGCGTGCAGCCCTGGGTGCCTATCGCGAAAGCTTCGGCGCTCCGGCCGCCGAGCTATGCCGGGCTCAGGCTGGAGGGCTCGCTAAAAGGCAAGCGGCTCGGCGTGCCGAAAATGTATATCGGCAAGGACAGCGCTGGCGACAGGCCGATCGAGACCCGCGCCTCGGTGCTCGACCTATGGCGGCATGCGGCGGCCGATCTCGAAGCGCTGGGCGCCGAAGTGGTCGAGGTCGATTTCCCTGTCGTCTCGAATTATGAGCGCGACCGCCCCGGCGCGAAAACCATGGCCGATCGCGGGCTGGTGCCGGAGGAATTCTCCGAACGCGAAATCTGGGACCTCTCGATCTGGTCCTGGGACGACTTTTTGCGCGCCAACGCCGACCTCGCCATCCCCGATCTAAGCGCTGTCGACGGTCCGAAGATTTTCCCGCAGCCACCGGGCGCGCTGCCCGACCGCTATGGCGGCGCCGATTTCGACCTCGCCGACTACGTCGAGCGGGCGAAGCGCGGCGTGACGCCGCTGAAGGACATTCCCGCCATCAAGGACGGACTCAAGGGACTGGAGGAAACGCGCCGCATCGACTTCGAGGACTGGCTGGATGCGAACGGGCTCGACGCCGTGGTGCTGCCCGCGGTCGCCGATGTCGGTCCTGCCGATGCCGACGTCAACGAGGCCTCCGCCGCCCTTGCCTGGCGCAACGGCACCTGGGTCGCCAACGGCAATCTGGTCTGGCGCCATCTCGGCATCCCGACGGTGACCGTGCCAATGGGCGCGATGGCCGATATCGGAATGCCGGTCGGGCTAACCTTCGCCAGCAAGGCCCATGACGATGTGGCGCTGCTCACCATCGCCGGCGACTATGAGCGCGCAACAAGGCGCCGCACCGTCCCGCCGCGCACGCCGGCGCTGGCGGACGATGTGTTTGCAGGCGAAGGCGGGGTGACGCGCCGTACTGGCGACACACCGCTTAGCCTTACGCTGGCTGCTGAGACGACCCGCGCCGGCGACATGGACGAGATCGCGATTGCGCTGGACATCGAGGCGGGCGAGCCGGCTGCCGTCAAGGTCCATGTCAACGGCGAGCCGGTTATCCTGCAGGCAAGCGACAACCGGTACACCGGTCGCGCTGTTGTCCCGGCTTCCACGCATCAAGGCTTCCACAGTGTCTGGCGTGGTTCCTACGGCTCGATCGTCACGGCGATTGTGCGGCTGCCGGATGGACGCGCCGCCGGAGCATATGTTGTGACCGGCGGGATTGAATGAGGCGCTGAAGCTGCTGATCTCCCCCCCGAGGGGGGAGATTACCCCAACCTGTCCGAACCGGATAGATAGGTAACAGAATGGACCGATTAGATGGGTGACAGTTTTCTTGTCCGCCGGGAGGACCGGCGATGGTTTGGCGAGAGACTGGGCTCATGGATGAGCGGCTTCGTTTTGTTGCGGAATGCCTATCTGGCGAGGAGACGATGACGCAGCTTTGTGCTGCCTTCGAGATCTCGCGCAAGACCGGTTACAAATGGCTTGGACGTTACCGGGCGTTCGGGCCGGAAGGCCTGCACGACCAGCCGCGGGCGCCGCTCGAGCACGGCCGTGCCACGGCAGCGGAGCTGGTGGAGCGGATCGTGGCGCAGAAGGAAGCGCATCCGCTGTGGGGGCCGAAGAAGATCATGGCCCGGCTGAAGCGGGCGGAGCCCAGCTGCAGCTGGCCGGCGGTGTCGACAGCCGGCGAGATTCTGAAGCGGCATGGCCTTGTCGGGCGTCGGCGCGCGCGCTGGAGAGCGGCGGGCAACGGTCCATGGCCGGAGCCTGAGGCGGCGAACGCGCTGTGGACGGGAGATCACAAGGGCTGGTTCCGGACCGGCGACGGCTGGCGCTGCGAGCCGCTGACGGTGATGGATGGGGCGTGCCGCTACCTGTTGGCGCTGGCGGCGATCGGCTCGACGTCGGAGGGTGAAGCCTGGCCGGTGTTTGAACGGACATTCGAGGAGCATGGCCTGCCGGATCGGTTCAGAAGCGACAATGGGGCGCCGTTCGCGTCAGCCGGCGTCACCGGGCTGACGCCGCTTGCGGTGCGCTTCATCAAGCTCGGTATCGTGCTGGAGCGCATTCAGCCGGGCAAACCGCAGCAGAACGGATGCCATGAGCGCTTCCACCTGACCATGCTGCCGCTGGCCAAGGCGCCGGAGGCCGACAGGGCCGCCCAGGCTCGGGCTTTCGAGGCTTTCCGGCGCGAGTATAACGAGGAGCGCCCGCACGAGGCGCTGGGTATGGACACGCCGGCACAGCATTACCGCCCCTCGACCCGCGCCATGCCGAAGACGACACCAGAGCCGGACTATCCGGCCGAAGCTGCGGTGCGCAGCGTGCGCCAAAACGGCGAGATCAAGTGGAACGGCGACTTCATCTACGTCTCAAAAGCGCTGGCCGGTGAAGCGATTGCCGCAACCGAGACCGAGAATGGGGAATGGGCACTCCACTTCTATGCCCATCCGCTCGGCTTCATTGACGGCCGACACAAGAAACTGGTCCGCCGCAGTGCCGTTCAACCCCGACCAGACGGCACTGCGGCGGACAGCAACTCAGGGAGAAAACTGTAACCCATGTATCCGGTTCAAAGTGTTACCCATCTATCGGCTGGACAAACCTTGACCCATCCCCTGCCCACGTTATCTTCGCGCCATGCCATCCTCCGCCCCTTCCGCCGCCGCGCCGCTCATCGTCATCGATCTCCAGACCGGCATGTTTGACGGCCTGCTCGAGCCGCCGATCCACGATGCCGAGACCATCGCCGAGCGCGCCCGCGCGGTGATCGACTGGGCGCGGCGCAGCGGCCGCAAGGTCGCCTTCGTCCGCCACGATGGGCCGGTCGGCGAACCGCTGGCGCCGGGCGCTTCCGGCTGGCCGGTATGGCCGGCGCTCGGCCAGGCCGCCGACGAGCCGACTTTTTCCAAGAGCGTCGGTAATGCGTTTTCCAACCCGGCCCTTGCCGAATGGGTGGTGGGGCAGGGTGCCCGGGAAGTCGTGCTGCTCGGCGCGCAGACCGACTTCTGCATTGCTGCGACCGTTAAGGGTGCCTTTGCCGAAGGGCTCGGCGTCACCGTGGTCTCCGACGCCCACTCGACGCTTGACAGCCAGACGGAGAGGGCGCCGGAGATCATCGCCCGCCACAACGCAGCCTTCGAGAAGGATGGCGTGCGGCTGGCGACGACCGCATCGCTGACCAACTGACCACGGAGACCGCCTTTGCCAAGCCCCAACCTGCCCGCCGAAGGCGGCTGCCGCTGCGGCCGCGTGCGCCTGAGGATTTCGGCAAAACCCTTGCTCACCATGGCCTGCCACTGCACCGGCTGCCAGTCGATGTCGGCAAGTGCTTTTTCGCTGAGCGCCGCCATTCCTTCGCAGGGCTTCGAGGTGACCAAGGGCGAGCCGGTGATCGGCGGGCTGCATGGCGCGTCGAAACATTACTTCTGCGGCCACTGCATGAGCTGGATATTCACCCGGCCCGAAGGGCTCGACTGGTTCGTCAATCTGCGCCCGACCATGCTCGACGATCCGAGCTGGTTCACGCCCTTCATCGAGACCTGGACCAGCGAGAAGCTGCCCTGGGCGACGACGCCCGCCATGCACAGCTACGCGGCGCTGCCGGCTTTCGAGGAGTATGAGGGATTGGTCGCGCAATACGCCGCGACGCAGGCCTGATTTGCCCTGACAAAAATGGCGACCCAGAGGTCGCCGTTTGGCCTTGCATGGTCGACGCAGCCGTTGGGGGCGCATTGTTGGGGATGTGCTTGGGCGTCCGCGTCGACCACGGCGGCCTCGTACCGCGGATAAACCATCGCACATTTTTTGCGCGCGGAAACTTCCGTGAACGCGGAATATGGCAGGCGTGGCAGCGACTGATCAACGACCGCAAGGTCCGCCGGGCGGTGCTGTAGATTAGTTTGCGTGCAAATGTTTCAGGCCGGCGCGGTTCTGTGAAGTCGTTCACCGTTCGCGCGCAATCGACCGGATACAGACGCACTCCAAAAGCAGCGCCGGCCCGGTGAACGGGCGGCACCGGGTCTTTCCGCCGCTGATTATGGAGGTCGCGATGTTTAAAAGCCTTAGCCGAATCCGGGCCGCCTTTGCGCGGGCCACCAAGCTCCGGCGTACGACGCGTGAGCTGAACCAACTGCCGCCGGAGATCCAGAGGGACATCGGCTGGTCCGAGAGGGAGAAGGCCGACGAAATCCGCTTGCCGTTCTGAAGTAAAGCATGTCGCCCAAAAGTGCGCAGCGGTTTTGGGAGAACGACATGCGTGAAAACAGAGGCATGTCGCCCAAAAATGCGCAGCGGTTTTGGGGAACGACAGGGCCGGTCGCCGGAGGGCTACTCCAGCCACCACCATAGCCCGCCGATCACCAGCGCCACCGCCGCTATATAGGCGGCAAGCATGATGTAGGCGCCCTTGATGATGTCGCCGATGATCTTCTTGATCGAGGCGCGGTCGTTGAGGTTGGGGAACGGTTCGTTGGGCTGCGCGACATCGAGGAAATCGCAGAGCGGCGCCCAGCCGTCACTCACCTTGAACACCAGCAGCTTGTCGGCCGGCACCGCAGCCTTCACCTCGTCAATATAGGAATTGTAGCGCGCCACGGCCTTGTCGCGGTCGCCCATCACGCCCTTCAGCGTGCGGCCCCAGACCAGCTTTCTCGACATGTCGCCGAACTTCCGGCCGAACGGCGTCAGCCATTCGAGCACCTTGAACTGCCAGACATTTTCGGTGAAGTAGATGGTGTCGATGGTGCTTTCGTACCAGGCCTCGGCGCCGCGCGGGTGCAGCGTCAGCAGCACCTTGGCTTCCGGGTAGGCGGCCATCAATTCCCTCCAGACGCAGCAGCCCGGATTGTCGACGGTCGCCTTGTAGTTGGCGAACACCCGGTTCCAGTCGTGCTGGCTGCCCGGCGGGCTGTTGGCCACCTTGCGCCAGAAATCGAGATGGCCCTTGTTGGTCTTGTTGATGATGACTTCCTGCATGTGGTAGCTCGGCAGGCCGAGCTTGTTCAGCGCTGCGAATGTCGACCACGTTCCGGTGCGGCCGAACCCGGCTCCGATAAGTTCGAGTGTCATTGCTTCCCCACCGGTTTGGACCAGTTTTCCTTTTTCTTCCTGGTCCGCCGCAACGAGGTTTGCATCCGCGATACGGGCGCGCAACGAATTTCTATTCGTGGTCGCTAAAATGTTTGGGATCGATCGCAGCCGAGCCCGCGGCATGCCGATGAACCGCTACCCGTGTTATGGGCTGCCACAGTCGTTGCGCCGGCTGCCAGGATGCAGCCGGCACCTGCCCGGCGATGTCAGGCGTGACCGGCCAGCGCGTTCAGCTTCGCGCAGAATTCGGCATGCGGCTTGCTCATTGACGGGTCGTTGCATTCCTTCATCATCGCCGCCTGGTTCTTTTTCGACATGTTGGCCCAGACCTTCTTCATCTGGGCGTCCGACTTCATTGTCTTCATGGTCTTATCGGTAAAAAAGGGAGCCATCATCTTCGGCTCGTCGAGCATACCGGCAAACGCCGTGCCGGTGATGACCGAGGCAGTCAATAGGCTCAGAAGCGCAGTCTTCGTTTTCATGTCTGTACCTCCCCATCATGGTGACCCCGAGCGAAGCGCCTTGACCAGTACCGCCAATGGTAGCTGAATTAGAGGTAGCTTATATTCGGGGACAGCCAAATAAACGCGCTGGTCGACCATAGGTTCCTCCGGCGAATGGGCGCGTCCGGCGATTGGCCTGCGCGCGTTTGCGTTACTGGGCTATTCATTTCGCTGGAAAAGCCTGATAATAGGTCAGCCATCTTGACCTAAACGCAAAACTCGTCCCGCGGGAGGTGCGCCTTGACCCTGTTGAACCTTCTGGCCTCGCGCTCATCGCGTATGAAGGCCTCGGAAATCCGCGAGTTGCTCAAGCTGCTCGACCAGCCCGACATCATCTCGTTCGCCGGCGGAATTCCGGACCCGTCGCTGTTTCCGGCCGAGGCCATCGCCGACGCCTATCAGGCAGTGCTCGGCGGCGCGGAGGCGGGCGCTGCCCTGCAATACCAGGTCAGCGAAGGATTTCTGCCGCTGCGCAAATGGTTGGCCGATTACATGAGCGCGCTCGGCGTCCAGTGCGACGAGGGCAACATCTTCATCACCTCCGGCTCGCAGCAGGCGCTCGACTATCTCGGCAAGCTGTTCCTGTCGCCCGGCGACACGGCGCTGGTCACCTGGCCGACCTATCTCGGCGCGCTGCAGGCCTTCAACGCCTATGAGCCGCGCTATGACAGGCTGAACACGGCCGGCGGCAACATGACGCCGGGAGCCTATCGAGCCGCCGCGGCAGCGAATGGCGGGCGGGTGAAATTCGCCTATCTGGTGCCGGATTTCGCCAATCCGACCGGCAACACGCTGGACGCCAGGCAGCGCGAGGCGGTGCTCGATCTCGCCGGCGAGCTCGATATCGCCGTCATCGAGGACGCCGCCTATCGCGCGCTGCGCTATGACGGCGAGGGCGTGCCGCCGATCCTTGCGCTCGACTGCGCGCGCTCAGGCGGCATCGACGAGGCGCGCACGCTCTATTGCGGCTCTTTCTCGAAGATACTGTCGCCAGGCATGCGCGTCGGCTGGGTCTGCGGGCCGCGCCATGTGGCGGAAAAGCTGGTGCTGATGAAGCAGGCCTCCGACCTGCACAGCCCGTCGATCAACCAGATGGTCATGCACCGCGTCGCCGAAACCATCTTCGACGGCCAGGTCGAAAAACTGGTCGATGCCTACCGCCGGCGTCGCGACGGCCTGCTTGCCGCGCTCGAGGCCAATATGCCCGACGGCGTCAGCTGGAGCCGGCCGGATGGTGGCATGTTCGTCTGGCTGACGCTGCCGGAAGGCAGCGACGCCACCGAACTGCTGGCCCGCTCGGTCAAGGAGGCGCGCGTCGCCTTCGTGCCCGGCAACGCTTTCTATGCCGACGGCAGCGGCCGCAACACGCTGCGAATGTCGTTCACGCTGGCCGATGCGCGGGCCGTGGGCGAGGGTGTGCCGAGGCTGGCGAAATTGCTGAGAGGTTAGGGCGCCAGTCTCCCCCTCGATGGGGCAGATCGTTACCTCCATAGCCGGCTGTCACCTCATCCTCGCAAAGGATTGATTTCCGGTGCAAAGGCGTGATTGTCGGCGGCCACGATTCTTCGGCTAGGGTCGCGCCGATCCACACCCCCTGGATCATCCGGCCGCGAAGTCCCACCTTTGCGGCTCTAGCGAAAGAGCCCCGACGGCCTCACCGGCGGGGCTTTTTGCTGGTGACCCGGCAAGTGGAAGAAGGCAACGCGGTGGAATAGGGCCGCTCCGTAGCAAGCGGCCCTCTCTCAAGCAGAAGTGAGATTTGAGCTGTTCGGCGCGAAAAGCTTTTCAGCCTGCCGGCCTATTTGTTGCAGTTCTGCATGTTCGAAGTGATGGCGCCGCTGGGGGTGTTGTTGTCGGCGTCGCTGCCACTCGTGTCCTTGCAACGGTCGTTCATGCCGTTCGCGGGATTGGTCTGCGTGGTGGAATTCGTTGCGTTGGGATCGGTCGGAGTCACGGTAGCGCCACCGCTGCCACTAGCACCGGTTCCGCCGGAGCCGGTGCCGACCGCGCCGTTGCCGGATGCACCCATGCCGGTGCCGGTGCCGCTGGATTGCGCCATTGCCGAGCCGGCAAGCGCGATGGTGAGGACGGATGCTGCGAGTATTTTCTTCATCATCTGAGACATCTCCAAAGTTGCTTCGCCTGATTGCGATACACGTCCAACGAATTTTTTTTCGCCATGTTCCGTTGGATAGAATTCGTGATCCAGCCGCCAGAGGTGCAGCCGCCTCGCGACGACTCACGCAAAATTGCGCTTTAACGCCCGGCCCTTCGGTCTAAACTCGGGCGCTTCAGCAGAAGGAGCGGAAGCCATGACCCTGCGCTTTGGCCTTATCGTCTTTGCCGTCCTCGGCCTCGCCAACCAGGCGGCGGCCTTCGAGATCACCAGCCCGTCGGTCTCCGACGGCAAGTGGGATGCAAAATATCTCGGCGACAAGGCCGGCTGCGGCGGCAAGAGCATCTCGATTGCGCTTGCCTGGAAGGACCCGCCGGCCGGTACCAATAGCTACGCGCTCACCATGTTCGATCCCGATGCCAATGGCGGCAAGGGTTTCTGGCATTGGCTGGCCTGGAACATACCGGCGAGCGCCAAGGGCCTTGCCGAAGGCGCCGGCGCGCAGGGCGGCAAGCACATGCCCAAGGGCGCGGTGTCCGGCGAGGGCGGTGTCGGCCGCCCCGGCTATTTCGGGCCGTGCCCGCCGCCCGGCAGCGGCACCCACCACTATGTCTTCACGCTTTATGCCCTCAAGACAGCGAAGCTCGACGCCAAGGCGAGTGCCGAACCTGCTACGGTGGAGGCGGCGGCCAAGGCGCAGTCGCTGGGCGAGGCGAGCGTGACGTATACGTATGGGAGATAGCTAATCTTCCCCCTTGAGGGGGAGATGGCCGGCAGGCCAGAGGGGGTCGCCTCGCGTAGAACGCCAGCGCTTTGGCAGAAGCGAAAAAAGGAGGTTGGCGCCCCACGCGCGACGACCCCCTCTGTCGCCTTCGGCGACATTTCCCCCTCAAGGGGGGAGATCATCCGCTCAGCTCGCCGTCGCCAATTTATCCTGCGTCTTCGTCTCGAAATCGCTGGCGTCGTGTCGCTCGTGCAATTGGTAGGCCGGATCGCCGGAGATGCGGTTGACCATGCGGCCGCGCTTTACCGCCGGCCTGGCGTCGATGGCGTCGGCCCAGCGCTGCACGTGCTCGTATTCCTCCACGGAGAGGAACTGCGCGGCGTCATTGTAGCTGCGGCCCTTGGCCAGCCCGCCATACCAAGGCCATACCGCCATATCGGCAATGGTGTAGTCCGGCCCGGCAAGGTATTCGCTCTCCGCCAGCCGCCGGTTGAGCACGTCCATCTGCCGCTTGGTCTCCATGGCGAAGCGGTCGATGGCGTATTCGATCTTTTCCGGCGCATAGGCATAGAAATGGCCGAAGCCGCCGCCGAGATAGGGTGCCGAGCCCATTTGCCAGAACAGCCACGAAAATGTTTCCGCGCGAGCCGCACGCTCCCTAGGCAGGAATGCGCCGAACTTTTCCGCCAGATAGGTCAGGATCGACCCGGATTCGAACACCCGCACCGGCTTCGGCTCACTGCGGTCCATCAGCGCCGGGATCTTCGAGTTCGGGTTGACCTCGACGAAGCCCGAGCCGAACTGATCGCCGTCGTTGATGCGGATCAGCCAGGCGTCGTATTCGGCGCCCTTGTGACCGAGCGCCAGAAGCTCCTCCAGCATGATCGTCACCTTCTGGCCGTTGGGCGTGGCCAGCGAATAGAGCTGCAGCGGATGCTTGCCGACCGGCAGTTCCTTCTCGTGCGTCGGCCCGGCGACCGGGCGGTTGATCGAGGCGAACTGGCCGCCATTCGGCTTGCTCCAGGTCCAGACTTTCGGGGGAATATATTGGTTCATCGGCGAGGCTTTCTCGTTTCGGCGGACTTCACGGCGCGCTTTGCGCAATGCGGGCGCGGGATAGATGCCTAATTACAATTAGGTATAGCCGCCCGCGCTTCAATTGGGGGAAGTCCAATTTTTGTTGAACTATTGCACCAATTTTTGTGACCATCGTGGATGCCGGCGCCTCTCGGTGAGAAGGGGAAATCTGCCCTTGCGCTGCGTCCCTTCGGCCATACCTATAGGAAAACACCCACAATCAAGGATGGATCGATGACCATCGAAAAGGTTTCGCGCTCCGTCGTTGCCGTGCGCGCCACGGTTCCGGACGACGCTTTCACCGCCAATGCGCTGGGCACCCGCCGCGAAGGCAGCGGCGTGGTGATCCGCGACAACGGGCTGGTGCTCACCATCGGCTATCTCATCACCGAGGCCGAGGAGGTCTGGCTGGCCGACCAGGACGGCCGTGTCGTGCCGGCGCATGCGCTGGCCTATGACCAGGAGAGCGGCTTCGGCCTGGTGCAGGCGCTGTCGCCGCTCGGCCTGCCGCCGGTTGCCTTCGGCGATGCCAGGAAGGCCAATATCGGCGACGCCGTGGTGCTGGCCGACGGCGTCGGCCAGCAGGTCGAAGCACATATCGTCACCAAGCAGGAATTCGCCGGCTATTGGGAATATCTCATAGACGAGGCGATCTTCACCGCGCCGGCGCATCCGTCCTGGGGTGGTGCTGCGCTGCTCGACAAGAACGGCAGGCTGCTCGGCGTCGGCTCGCTGCGGCTGCAAATGAGCCGCGCCGGCGAGGTCGCCGACATCAACATGGTCGTGCCGATCAATCTTCTGACGCCGATCCTCGACGATCTGGTCAAGCGCGGCCAGGCGGCGAGGCCGCCGCGCCCCTGGCTCGGCGCCTTCTCGGCCGAATCGAACGGCATGGTGGTGGTGATGAGCGTCGCCGAGGGCGGCCCGGCGGCAAAGGCGGGCCTGCGCCAGGGCGACATCATCTCCGACGTGCGCGACGGCGAGGTCGACGGGCTTGCCGATTTCTACCGCAAGCTCTGGCAAAATCCGGCCGGTTCGGAAATCCCGCTGCGCGTGGTGCGCGACGGCCGCGAGACCTGGCTGAGAATAAAATCCGCTGACCGCAATTCTTTCCTCAAGAAGCCGCAGCTGCAGTAGTTCCGAGCCGATGCACCCAAGGCTGCTGAAGACATTCCTCGCGGTCGCGCGGACGCGCAACATCACGCGCGCGGCCGCAGAGGTGCATCTGGCGCAATCGAGCGTCAGCGACCAGATCCAGGCGCTCGAGGCCGAACTGGGCGCCAGCCTGTTCACGCGCTCGCGACAAGGGTTGGAGCTGACGCCGGCGGGTGAGGCGCTGAAACCTTATGCCGAGGAGCTTCTGTCACTCGCCGACGAGGCGCGCGCCGCTGTAGAAAGCGCAGTCGGGCAAGCGGGCCCGCTGTCGATCGGCGCGCTGGAGTCGATCGCTTCCGCAAGGCTTCCCGGTTGGCTTGCCGGTTTCCGCGCCGCTCACCCCGACATCGGTATCAAGCTGAGGACAGCCGGCACCGGCGAATTGCGGCGTATGCTTGGGGAGGGCGAGACCGACGTCGCCTTCTGCTTCGACCGGTTCGGCGCCAGCGAACCGGACGAGCGCTTCGCCAGGCGCATCATCTCGGATGAGCCACTGGTGCTGATCGGCCCGCCGGGCGCGAACCAGGCGGATGTCGATCTGGCGACGCTTGCCGAAAAACGCTTCGTCGCCACTGAAACCGGGTGCGTCTACCGCGCAATGGTCGACCGGGCTTTCGCCGAGGCTGGCCTCGGCAAGCCAAAGCTGGCCGCCGAAGCTGGCAGCATCGACGCCATTGCCGGCCTGGTGGCGGCAGGCGCGGGTTTTGGGCTGGTGCCGCGGCTTGCGGTCACCGAGGCGCTCGACCGCGGCGAGGTGGCGGAACTGTCCTGGCCGGGCCCTGTTCGTTCGACGGACCTCGTCATGATCTGGCGGCGACGGCGCGTCCAGCCGCCGGCGCTCAGGGCGCTGCTGACAGCTGCGGGCGAGAACTTCGCACCCCTCAGACCAGCCGGTGACCGCCTTCCACATGCAGCGTCGTTCCCGTCGTAAAGCCGTTGCCGATCAGGAAGCGAAGCGCGTCGGCGATATCTTCCGGCCGCCCGACGCGCCCCACCGGTAGCCGCTTTGCCATGGCGGCAAGCGTCTCGTTCTTTTTCTCGCCGGCGACGAGCTGCCAGATCGGGGTGTCGACCCAGCCGGGCGAGACGGCGTTGACGCGGATCGGCGCGAGCTCAACCGCAAGCGCCCGCACCAGCCCCTCGATCGCCGCGTTGACGGCGGCGACCACCGAGCCGCGCGGCGCCGGCCTGTAGGCGGCGATGCCGGAGACGAAGGTCAGTGAACCGGTCGGGGGCAGCCTCGGCGCCCCATGCTTGGCAAGCAGCAGCGGTCCGTAGAATTTGCTCTCCACAACCCGTTGCGCCGCTGAAAGCTCGACTTCCGGCAACAGCCGGTAGGCGCCCTCTATGTCGGCCGCGGTGCTGACGATATGGTCGAGCCAGCCGATGTCCTCGAACAGCGCGGCGACCTCATCCTCGCGGCTGATATCGACCGTGGCAGTTTCGAGCGCGGCCGGGCGGCCGAGTTCTTCCCGCGCGGCGCTCAACCTGGCTTCGCCGCGCCCGGCAATAACGACCGTCAAGCCCTCGTCGAGGCAGCGCCTGGCGAGCGCCAGCCCCATGCCCGAACTGCCGCCGACGATCAGGATTTTTGTCTGGTCCATATCCATGCCTTTCCGTTGCATGGACGCTTATGTTGCAGTCCGTGACGCGGATCGGAAACGGAAGAAACCGATAGCGGTATCGGGAAGTCCGATGGCACTCCATGACTACTGACGGAAAACTGGTACGAATGACGGCTATGGCAGCGCCGGAATCGTCCAGATTGGAGCCGGACGGGCAATGCAAAGGAGGTGACGATGGCGCCGATAAAAGTCGATCCGGACAAGGTCCGCGAATTCCCCGACGCCGAAAGTTTTTACGCCTGGCTGAGCGAGAACCACGCGGACGAGAGCGAGGTCTGGATCAAGATCCACAAGGCCGGTTCGGGATTAAAGTCGATCACGCCGAAAGAGGCGATCGATGTCGTGCTTTGCTTCGGCTGGATCGACGCGGTGCGCAAGTCGCTCGACGACACGAGCTACCTGCAGCGCTACACGCCGCGCGGCAGGAAAAGCATCTGGAGCAGGATCAACATCGACAATGTCGCCCGCCTGGTCGAGGAGGGCCGCATGACAAAGCATGGCCTGCGCGAGGTCGACGCCGCCAAGGCCGACGGCCGCTGGGACCGCGCCTATGGCGGGTCGAAGGAGATGACCATCCCGCCCGACCTGCAGGCGGCGATCGACGCCGAGCCGAAGGCCAAGGCGATGCTGGAAAAGCTTTCCGCCCAGAACCGCTTTGCGCTCGCCTTCCGCACCCACAACATGAAGACCGAGGCCGGCCGCAAGAAGAAGATCGCCGATCTGGTCGCCATGCTGAAGCGCGGCGAGACGATCCACCCGCGGCGCAAGAAATAGCGCCGCCATCCTGTCAACGGAAAGGCGAGCGCGGCACGCCACGCCATGCTACGAAAATAGCATTCTCGGCCCGCGGGGCCGATGCTAGGGTCCCGGTTCGGGCACCCACGGGCCCGCGGCGGCGTGGCATGGCAACAAGGGAGGTCCAGCGAGCGGCGCGCAGCCTTTATTCTCAGCAAAATCCTTCGGCAGAATTGAACCATCACGAGGCCGCCGCGTTTCCGACGGTTGGCCACAAGGGAGGAACCACCGTGAAAGCATCCTATATCGTCTCGGCCGCGTTGCTTGCGGCGACCGCGATACCTGCGGCGGCCGGCGAAATCTCCGACGGCAAGGTCAAGATCGGCATTCTCAACGACCAGTCGGGCGTCTATGCCGATTTCGGCGGCAAATGGTCGGTCGAGGCCGCCAAGATGGCGGTCGAGGATTTCGGCGGCAAGGTGCAGGGCGCGCCGATCGAGATCGTCAGCGCCGACCACCAGAACAAGCCCGACATCGCCTCCAACATCGCGCGCCAGTGGTACGACACCGAACAGGTCGATGCGATCATGGAGCTCACCACTTCTTCCGTGGCGCTGGCCGTGCAGGGGCTTTCCAAGGAAAAGAAGAAGATCGACATCGTCACCGGCGCGGCGACTACCGATCTCACCGGCAAGCAATGCTCGCCGTATGGGTTCCACTGGGCATATGACACACACTCCCAAGCGGTCGGCACCGGCGGCCAGCTGGTGAAGCAGGGCGGCGACAGCTGGTATTTCATCACCGTCGATTACGCTTTCGGCTATTCGCTGAAGGACCAGACCGCCAAGCTGGTCGAGGCGAGCGGCGGCAAGGTGCTGGGCGAGGTGCGCTATCCGCTGGGCTCCACCGACTATTCCTCTTTCCTTTTGCAGGCGCAGTCCTCCGGCGCCAAAGTGATCGGCCTCGCCAATGCCGGTCTCGACACCTCGAACTCGATCAAGCAGGCGGCCGAATTCGGCATCGTCGCCGGCGGCCAGCGGCTCGCCGCACTTCTGTTCACTCTGGCCGAAGTGCACGGACTCGGCCTGCAGGCGGCGCAGGGCGTGGTGCTGACTGAAGGCTATTACTGGGACCGCGACGATGAGAGCCGTAAATTCGCCGATCGCTTCTTCAAGCGCACCAACAGGATGCCGAACATGATTCAGGCCGGCACCTATTCGGCGGTGACTCAGTACCTCAAGGCCATCGACAAGGCCGGCACCGACGAGACCGAGGCGGTGGCCAGACAGTTGCATGAGATGCCGGTCAACGACGTGTTCACCGCTAATGGCAAGGTGCAGGCCGACGGCTCGATGGTGCACGACATGTATCTCTACCAGGTCAAGAAGCCCGGGGAGAGCAAGAAGGACTGGGATTACTACACCTATCTGGCGACCATTCCCGGCGACCAGGCCTTCATGAAGGCTCAAGACAGCGGCTGTCCGCTCGTCAGCAAGTGACGTTGGAGACCGCAACGGCCGTACGCAAGGACGGCAGCGAACAGATGTCGCGGGTGGTGCTGTCCGCCCGCGGCCTCAGGCGCGACTTCGCCGGCTTCGTCGCGGTAAGGGATGTCGATCTCGATGTTCATCACAGCAAGATTCACGCCTTGATCGGCCCAAACGGCGCCGGCAAGACGACCATCTTCAACCTGCTGACCAAATTCCTGCAGCCGACCAGCGGCAGGATCGAATTGCTCGGCACCGACATCACGAAGACCCCGCCGGCGAAGGTGGCGCGCATGGGCCTGGTCCGCTCCTTCCAGATATCGGCAATCTTCCCGCACCTCAGCGTCCTCGACAATGTCCGCGTCGCGCTGCAGCGGCCGAGCGGGCTAGGCTACCAGTTCTGGCGCCCGGTCTCGGCGCTGGACCGGCTCACGCCAAGGGCACGCGAACTGCTCGCCATCGTCGGTCTCGACGACGCCGCGGATCGGCTCGCCGGAGATCTCTCCTATGGCCGCAAGCGCGTGCTGGAGATCGCCACCACGCTGGCGCTCGATCCGAAGGTGCTTTTGCTCGACGAGCCGATGGCCGGCATGGGGCATGAGGACGTCGGCATGATCTCCGGCATTATCCGCTCGCTCGCCAGGGATCGCGCCGTGCTGATGGTCGAGCACAATCTCACCGTCGTCGCCGATCTCTGCGACTGGATCACCGTCATGCAGCGCGGCCAGGTGCTTGCCGCCGGCGATTATGCGACTGTCAGCCGGGACGAGCGTGTGCGCGTCGCCTATATGGGGACCGAGCATGAGTGAGCCGCTGCTTGCCGTGCGCGATCTCCACGCCTGGTACGGCGAGGGCCACGCGCTGCATGGCGTCAACCTCGATGTCTTCCGCGGTGAGACCGTCACGCTGCTTGGCCGCAACGGCGTCGGCAAGACCACGACGCTGCGCGCCGTCATGGGCCTGATCCGCAAGCGCACGGGCAGCGTTACTTTCAACGGCAAGGACCTGATCGGTCTGCCGCTGCACCGCGCCGCCCATCAGGGCATCGGCTTCGTGCCGGAGGAGCGCGGCATCTTCGCCACGCTGACCGTCGACGAGAATTTGATCCTGCCGCCGGTGGTGGCCAAGGGCGGCATGAGCGTCGCGGAAATCTTCGAGCTCTTCCCGAACCTGAAAGAGCGCCGCAACAGCCAGGGCACAAAGCTGTCCGGCGGCGAGCAGCAGATGCTGGCGATCGCCCGCATTCTGCGCACCGGCGTCGAGATGCTGCTGCTCGATGAGCCGACCGAGGGTCTGGCGCCGGTCATCGTGCAGCGCATCGGCGAGTTGCTGGCGACGCTGAAGAAGCGCGGCATGACGATCCTGCTGGTCGAGCAGAATTTCCGCTTCGCCGCCCGCATCGCCGACCGCTTCTATCTGATGGAGCATGGCAAGGTGGTGGAAGGTTTTGCGGTCGGACAGCTTTCCGCGCACACCGAAAAGCTGCACGAGGTGCTGGGGGTATGATGGCGCCATGACCATGATCTTCGGCATTCCTATACAGGCCTTGCTCGGCCAACTCCTGGTCGGCCTGATCAACGGCTCCTTTTATGCGATGCTGAGCCTCGGGCTGGCCGTCATCTTCGGCTTGCTGCGCATCATCAATTTCGCCCATGGCGCGCTTTATATGCTGGGCGCTTTCATTGGCTACCTGCTGCTCGTTCATCTCGGCATCGGCTATTGGCCGGCGCTGATCCTGGTGCCTTTGGCCGTCGGCCTGTTCGGCATGGTAGTCGAACGCGCAGCACTGTCGCGGCTCTACCGGCTCGATCCGCTCTACGGCCTGCTTTTCACCTTCGGGCTGGCCTTGGTCATCGAGGGCGTCTTCCGCTATTATTACGGCGTATCCGGCAATCCCTATGCCGTGCCGGGGCTGCTTGCCGGCGGCACCAATCTCGGCTTCATGTTCCTGCCCAACTATCGCGGCTGGGTGGTGGTCGCTTCGCTCATCGTCTGCATCGGCACCTGGCTTTTGATCGAAAAGACCAGGCTCGGCTCCTATCTGCGCGCCGCGACCGAGAACCCGCAGCTGGTGCAGGCCTTCGGCGTCAACGTGCCGCTGCTCTTGACGCTGACCTACGGGCTGGGCGCGGCGCTCGCGGGCCTAGCCGGCATCCTCGCCGCGCCCGTCTACCAGGTCAGCCCGCTGATGGGCTCGGACCTGATCATCGTCGTCTTCGCCGTCGTCGTGGTCGGCGGCATGGGATCGATCCTCGGCGCCATCGTCACCGGCTACATGCTCGGCCTCGCCGAAGGCCTGACCAAGGTCTTTTACCCGGAAGCCTCGAACCTCGTCGTCTTCGTCATCATGGCGGTCGTGCTTTTGCTCAGGCCCGCCGGCCTCTTCGGAAGGGACGCCTGAGATGAGCGAGGCAATTCACGACAGGCAGGCGGCGTCCGCGACCGTCAGGCTGGAGTGGGCTCTTGTCGCGCTGGGCATCGTGGCGCTCATCGCCGCGCCCTTCTTGGTCTACCCGATCTTCGTGATGAAGATGCTGTGCTTCGCGCTGTTCGCCTGCGCCTTCAATCTTCTGCTCGGCTACACCGGCCTGCTCTCCTTCGGCCACGCCACCTTCTTCGGCGCCGCCGCCTATTTCTGCGCCTATGCGGTGAAAGCCTGGGGCTGGCCGCCGGAAGCCGGCATCCTGCTCGGCACCGCGGGTGCAGCGCTGCTCGGGCTGGTCATGGGTTTTCTGGCCATCCGCCGCCAGGGCATTTATTTCGCCATGATCACGTTGGCGCTGGCGCAGATGTTCTATTTCTTCTGCGTGCAGGCGCCGTTCACCGAAGGCGAGGATGGCATCCAGGGCGTGCCGCGCGGGCATCTGTTCGGCATCATCGACCTCAACGTCACCACGAACATCTACTATTTTGTTCTGGCGATCTTTCTCATCGGCGTCTTCGCCGTCTGGCGTATCGTCAATTCGCCCTTCGGCATGATCCTGCGCTCGATCCGCGAGAACGAGAACCGCGCCATTTCGCTGGGTTACTCGGTCGGCCGCTACAAGCTCGCCGCCTTCGTCATGTCGGCCGCGCTTGCCGGCCTGGCCGGCGCAGTCAAGGCGATCGTTTTCCAGTTCGCCACGCTCACCGACGTCACCTGGCAGATGTCGGGCGAGGTGATCCTGATGACGCTGCTCGGCGGCATCGGCACCATGGTCGGCCCGGTCTTCGGCGCCGGCCTCGTCGTCGGCCTGGAAAACACGCTGGCCACGTCCGGCTTCCCGGTGACGATCGCCACCGGGCTGATCTTCATGGTCTGCGTGCTCATCTTCCGGCGCGGCATCGTCGGCGAGATCTACGCAAGGTGGCTGGCGCCGGCGCAGCATGGGGGCGGCAGGAACTGATTCAAGAAACGATGGCCAGGCGGGTCGAGGCTGCGCAACCGAGCGACGCCGGTTTCAGCGCATGCTTTCGAATTTAACATATTGTGTTTATATTATTTTCCACCATTCGGCAGAAAACAGCTATGAAAAGTGGAAAAAGCTATGTAACACGCTGAAAAATATGCTTTTTCCACTTTATATTATGGAAATCGGCGGAAGAGTGGAAAATGTTGCTGAGGGAATTGACCGGCGAACAAAGGCGCCAGCTCATAGACACCCAACAGGTCTACCAGGCCTGGCTGAGCGCGGAGGACGAGCGCCAGCGGCGCTTCGTCGGCAGCATGCGCTGGGTCGATCGCAACGGCTCCGATTATCTATTGCGGAAAATAAGACAGACCGAGACCTCGCTCGGCCTGAGAAGCGAGCAGACGGAAAAGTCATTCGCGGCTTTCTCCGAGGGCAGGGAGCGCAATAGGGATATGCTGGCCGGCTTGTCCGATCGCCTGAACAGCTTGGCCAAGATCAATGTAGCAATAGGCTTGGGCAGGGTGCCTGCCATCGCGGCCCGCATATTGCGGCGCATCGCCGAGACGAGCTTGCTCGGCAGACAATTGCTGGTCGTTGGAACGAACGCCTTGTTCGCCTACGAGGCTTTAGCGGGCGTCCAGATTTCAAGCGGCCTCACGGCAACCGGAGACATCGACCTGCTGTTCGATTCACGTCGCCGCATCAGCTTCGTGACCGAAGAGAAGATAACGCAGTCGGGCCTGATAGGCGTCCTGCGTAAGGTGGACAGGTCCTTCAAGCCGCTGCAGCCCAGGGCCTTCAGGGCAACGAACCGGGACGGCTATCTGGTCGACCTCATTCGACCGCAGGCGAAAAATGTTCTCAAGGACAAGGGACCGACGTCGATCAGCTCGATCCCCGACGATCTCGACAGCGCGCCCATGGACGGGTTGCAATGGCTTATCAATGCGCCGAAGACGGACGCCATAGCAATCGACGAGCGCGGCTATCCCGTCAGGATACCGACGATCGATCCGCGGATGTTTGCCCTTCACAAGGCATGGCTGGCCAGACGGCCCGATCGATCCGCAGTGAAGGCAGTTCGCGATCGTGAACAGGCGAAGGCGGCTGCGCTCATTGCCAGGGCGTATTTGAACCTTCCGCTGGACAGCGAATACGTGGCAGCCTTTCCGGCGCCGCTTAGAGAGATCGCTCTGTCAGCGCTTCCGTTGAATGATGCGCCAGGGCTCTCGGAAGGCTCGCCAATCGAGCCGGACTGGTAGCGACAGTTTAGGCGGGGACGAGCCTCGGCGCCGGGGCGCGCGTAATCTCCCCCTTGAACGAGGAGATCGCCATCCCATAGGGCCGCATTTCCCAAAACTCTGTTCCGCCCGCCCCAAGCCTTGCCGTCCTGCCTGGTTTAGACCGCGCCGGCAACATCTGGAGAAGAACCCGGCAATGAAGCTCGCGATGAACAAGACCCATGAGAAGCCGAAGCTCGAAAGGCGCGAGCGCTTGTCCTCCATCACTGCGGTCGTTGTGGTCTCCGTCATCAACGGGTCCTGAGATCCTTGCGGACCATGGCGGCCATGGACGAAAAGACGGCGGCGATCCTTGGCGAGATACCGCGTCTGCGGCGCTACGCGCGCTCGCTGACGCGCGATGCCGATCGCGCCGACGATCTCGTCCAGGACTGTCTGGAGCGCGCGCTGATGCGGCTGGACAACTGGCGGACGGCGGAAAGCCCGCGGCGGTGGTTGTTCACCATCATGCATCATTTGTTCATCGACCAGATGCGCAAGGTCAAGCGGCGCGGCGAAGCGGGCACGCTGCCGCTGCAGGCGGGCGAGGCTCAGGCCGCACCCGCCGACCAGATCGAGGCCATCGCCTCGCGCGAAATCATCGATGCCCTGCAAGCGGTCGGCCCGGACCGGCGAGCGGCATTGGTGCTGGTCGCCATCGAAGGCTTCTCCTATGCCGAGGCCGCCAACATATTGGGCGTTCCGGCCGGCACGCTGATGTCGCGCATCGCGCGCGGCCGCGAGGAACTGCGCCGCCTGCTGCCTGACCTCGAGCCGCAACGAACCGCCGCGATTTCATAAAGCCTGCGAATTGCCATCGCGCCCGGCTGAGCGCAAAGCCGGCCGGACAGCGCCGCGGCGTTGGGCTCCGCCCGGCCGGCGCGGCCGGTAACCCTTTTTTGTCTGCTTTCCTTCACAATGCGCCGACGGGGGGCGAAGAAAAACAGGGCATGGCGGACGACGACAAACGCAGCGGCAAATTCTGGGCGGTGGCGCTCGATCGCGCCCATCTCGGCCTTTGGGACTGGAATCTTTCGACCGGCGATTGCTACTATTCGCCGACTTGGTCGAAGATGCTGGGCTATGAGGAAGGCGAGTTGGCGAACACGCCCGACCTCTGGCTGATGCTTACCCATCCGGACGACCGCGAGCGCGCGCTGGCGAGCGGCGACAGCCACCTCGCCGGCCTGACGCCTTCCATCGAGACCGAGCTCAGGCTGCGCCACAAGGACGGCCACTGGGTCTGGGTGCTGGACCGCGGCGGCATCGTCGAGCGCGACGCCGACGGCAAGCCGCTGCGGCTGATGGGCGTGCAGACCGACATCACCAGGCAGAAGGAGGCCGAGGCGGCGCTCGAACAGGTCAATGTGCGCTTCCGCCTGGCGCTCGCCGCCAGCGGCACGGGCATCTGGCACCACGATGTCGGCACCCAAAAGAGCTATTGGGACGCACGCACGCGCGACATCTTCGGCCTCGTCGCCGACAGCGACGAGGTCACCGCCGATCTCTGGCACACTTTCCTGCACCCCGACGACAAGGAGGCCACCGAAAAGACCCATCAGGTGCCGCTCGGCTCCGACACCGTCGTTGCCAATCAATACCGCATCATCCGCCGCGACGGCGAGATCCGCCATGTCGAGTCGCTGCTGCGCTTCATCGCCGGCGTCGGCTCGGCCGGCCAGATCCTGGGTACCGTGCGCGACATCACCGAGGACAAGAAACGCGCCGAGGAGCTTGCCTATGCCGCCCGTCACGATGCGCTGACGGGGCTGTTGAACCGCTCCGCCTTCGACCGGCTGCTGGCCGAGAAGATCAACGCGATCGACCGGCTGCCGCTCGCCGTGTTCTATGTCGACCTCGACTACTTCAAGGCGCTCAACGATTTCGCCGGCCATGCCGCCGGCGATCTGGCGCTGAAGGGCGTCGCCGCCGGCATTCTCGCCAGCCTGCCGCCATCGGCGCATGCGGCGCGTCTTGGCGGCGACGAGTTCGCGGTGCTGGTGCCTGGGTGCGATACCGCCTGCGCCGAGCGGCTGGCCGGCGCAGTGCTGGCTGCGGTCCGCGACGCCGATCTCGGCGCCGGCGTCGCCTCGCGCAGGCTCGCGGCCAGCGTCGGCATCGCCTTCATCGAGGATCGCGAGATGAGCGTCGCCGACGCGCTGGCCTGCGCCGACGACGCCTGCTACGCGGCCAAGGCTGCCGGGCGCGACCGTTTCGCGGTTTTCTCGCCCGACGCGGCTTCGGGTTCCGGCGGCCTCAACGCCGCGCGGCTCGCCGCCGACACGGTCGATGCGATGGAGGATGGCCGGCTGAAGCTTTACGGCCAGGAGATCCACAAGCTTGGCCAACCCTGGCAGGAAAGCCGCCATGTCGAGGTGCTGGCCAGACTCGAGGCGCGCAACGGCAGGCTGATCCCGCCCGGCGATTTCATGCCGGTGGCCGAGCGCTTCGGCATCGCCGCCAGGCTCGACCGCTGGATCATCCGCACCGCGTTGTGGCGTCACGGCAAGGCCATGCGCTCGGGCGCCATCTCGCTCGGCTTCAACCTGTCGGCGCAGACGCTTTCCGACCCGCAGCTTTGGGATTTCGTCGATACGGCCATCGCCGAGAGCGGCGCGCCGTCCTCCGGCGTCGGCTTCGAGATCACCGAGACCGCCGCCGTCACCAATTTCGAGGCGGCGGCGGAATTCGTGCGCAAGGCGCGCGAGCGCCGCTGCCGCGTCAGCCTCGATGATTTCGGCGCCGGCATGAGCTCGTTCGAATATCTGCGGCGCTTCCCCATCGACGCCATCAAGATCGACGGCTCCTTCATCGAGCACATCGCCGACAGCCCGTTCGACCGCGAGATCGTCTCGGCGATCTCCGGCATCGCCAGGAGCATGGGCTGCGCCGTCGTGGCCGAGAAGATCGAGGAAAAGAGTGCGCTCGAAATCCTGCAAGGCATGGGCGTCGCCTACGGCCAGGGCTTCTTCCTGCACCGCCCCGAGCCTCTGGAAGCGATCGTGGCGCGGGCTGTGCCGATGCCCGAAAAACCGCAGCGCCGCTCGTTTCGCTCAATACCTACGTGATTGCTAAAATTAAATCCGCCAACTTAAGGCTGTCGTAAGTCGGGTGGCCGCAGAGTCGTCACGGTAGCAGCCGGCCTATCGAGTTTGTCGCCGTCGGCCCAGGAGGAGACCCGGATGAAGAAATACCCTTTGCTGGCTGCGATCCCCATCGGCCTCCTTGCACTTCTTGCGGCAGGGCCGTCCATGTCGAGCCCGGTCTCGGATCACGGCGGCCAGACTGTTGGCGCCACGGATGATGACAGCCAGGAGGCAAAGGCCGACCAGGAGAACCACGACGGCGTCGAAAACGACGATGCCAATGATGACAAGGACGGTGTTGCGGGTTCGCACGACAGCGACCGGGACGACGACCATGACGGCGCGGCCACCGGTGGAAACCATGAAGGGGATGACGGTAGCGGCGATGGCGGCCACGAAGGCGATGGGGACAGTGGCAGCCACGACAGCGGCGGCCACGATGGTGGTGGCGACGACTGAGCTTCAGGCATCAAGACTGCGCTCTCCGTCACAAGGAGAGCGGAAGCTGCAGTACATCTTCAATGATGTGCGTGTTCCGCATTGCGCTTGCGCGTCGCCGCCGCCTTCCTGGCCGAAGCCGAGCGGTCCGCCGCCGAGCGCGAGGCGGAAGCCTTGCCGCCCGTCCTGCCGCCCTTGTGCGCCGCAGGATTGCCGGTGTGCTTGCCGCGGCCGGAGCCGCCTTCCTTCTTGCCGCCGGCGTCGTCCTTGTTGACGGTGGCCCAGGCGCGCCGCTCGGCTTCCTTTTCCGAAACGCCGCGTTTTTCGTAGCCTTCGGCGATGTGATCGGCCTTGCGCTCCTGCTTGTCGGTATATTTCGACTTGTCTCCACGTGGCATTTTTGCCTCCTGCCTCGGTTTGGATGAGCAAGGGATCCTCAGGGTTTCTTCGTCTTGGCGACATCCGCGAGATCGGACTTCTCGGGATCCTTGTTATTCTCGCCGGCGGCATCGCGATTTTCGTCGGGATCGTCCTTCGCGGGCAGGTAGCCCCTGGGACGATTGGCTCTCGGGCCTTCCCAGCGCGGCCATTGGTCCGAAGTTCCCGGTTGTCCCTTGCGTGGTGTATCGCTCATCTCAGCCTCACTTGCTCGAGGGCCAAATCAGCCCTCCGCCTTCATGGTTCGTGCGATCTTCAGCAGCTGCTCGCGATCATGCCCATGCTCGCGGATCAGCTCGCGCGCCTGCTTCGGCGAGAGGTCGGTGTTCTCTGCCAGAAACCGCACATCCGGATCGTCGCCGTCCTTGGTTGGTAGCCGGCCGCCTCGCGGGGCGGCCCCCGGACGATGTGGAAGTTCGCTCTTGTCCATCATTTTCTCCTTCCGATAACCAACCCTCGGAGAGGGGACTTGTTCCGTTCGCTCCATTGGGTGTCAGGTCGGGTCAAACCGATCTCGGCAACGGCTCGACGCCGGTCGCATCAGCCGGTCAGCTTCTGCTTTATCCTGGTGACGATGCCGCCTTGTTCGGACTGACCCATGAAGCGGTTCTCGATGTCAGCCCATTCCGGCATTCCGACGATGTCCTCGAAGGTCTCGAGCGTGACGGCCTGTTCGGGTTTCATGGCAAGGCCGTTCCGCAAATCGTCAAGCGCGTCCTGCACCGCGCGGACCTGTCGGAACAGAACCGATGTCGGATAGAGAATCATGCTGAAACCGAGCTCATGCATCGATCGCGGCGAGAGCCACGGCGTCTTGCCGCCGCCTTCCAGGATGCTCGTCGCCAGCGGGACGCCCTTGAATGCAGCGCCCACCTGCTTCAGCTCGTCCACGCTGGTCGGCCCCTCGACATAGACGCCGTCGGCGCCTGCTTCCACATAGCGTTGCCCGCGCTCGATCGCATCGCCGATGCCGTCCGGCTCGGCCGCATCGGTGCGCGCCATGATGAAGAAGTCGGGGCTCCGCCGTGCCGCCGCGGCGGCGCGGATCTTCTGCGCCATCGCCTCGGCGGAAATGACCCGCTTGTCCGCCATGTGACCGCAACGCTTCGGCGGCTGCTGGTCCTCGATGAACAGCGCCGAAGCGCCAATGGCCTCGTAACCGCGCACCGTGCGGGTGACGTTCTTCACGTCGCCATAGCCGTCGTCGCCGTCGACCAGCACCGGCAGGCCGCAGGCGTCGATGATCTCCTTGGCTTTGGCATGGTTCTCGCCATATTGCTCGAGGTCGATGTCGGGGACCGCATGCATATGGGCGGCAAGGGCGAAGCCGCCGATCTGATAGGCCGGGAAGCCGGCGCGCTCTATAAGCCGCGCCGTCAGGGCATCCGGCGCCGACGGCAGAATCAGCGGCGCATGTTTGTCCAGGACCGACTTCCAAGAGGGTCTTTCGCCGTCTTTGAGGCGCATCGGCCCAATCCCGCGATACACTATGCCGAGGTCTTTTCTTCGCGGCGCTGGGAGGCCTCCTTCTTGCGGCGCAGCACCTCGTCGGTTCCCACAATGTCTTTCGAGCCGCCGGAAATGGCGGTCGACACGACGGCCGGCGGATCGCTGGCCGGAAAGGAATCCTCGAGGCCGGACTGGAGCTGTTCTTCCAGCGTCTCCTGGTTCTCCGAACGTCCTTCGGCGCGGCGGCCGTCGATCTCTTCGAGATCGCTCTTGGTGTCGGGATGTTCGCGTACGTTCTTCATCGTCGACACGATGAGCTCGATCGCGAACTCCTTCATCGCTTCGGCCTCGGGTGCTGCGACATCAGTCTCCTCGACGAGGCGCACGAGCGACTTTTCCACCTTGTCCAGTTCCTTGGTTCCCTGGCAGCGCGCCAGGCGCTGCGTCAGCGCGTTGATGAGCGCGGGCGCGAACGTCGAATAGGCGCTCATGCGTGTCTCGTCGACACGTTCGGGGTGAAGCGTTTGCAAGGACATAGGTGCCTCCTTAAAACCGTCCTGCCTGCAGCGACCGCGAGCCGATCGATGCCGCCAGTCGCCGGATGGTCCTAAGGGAACTGGGGGAGACGAAAGTGGTTCCATTTCCGACCCCCCGGCAGGGGCGCCCGCGAGGCTACGGGCGCTGTTTTTGTGTTTTTGAGAGTCAGGACTGACCGCCCTTGCGGCCAGCTTGCGAGGCGCGTTGACGGTCCTCGGCGAAGTTGCCGCTGCCGCCCCTGTGCTGGCTCTTGTTCATATCTTCAGCCTGCTGCTGGCCACTGCCGCGACGCTGATTCTGATCACGGTTCTTGTGGCTCTGCTGGCCGGCTTTGACATGCTGTTCGTGGCTTCCGCCTTGATTGGCCATGTTCATGCTCCGTTTGGCTTGCGGATTGGTCTAACGGTTGGATTCAAGGAATTCGACCTCCTTGAGTAAGGGAAATCTCCCTCCGCAACCGATGTTCCCGGCGAAATATTTCGTGAACCCGGCGCGGGACTTTTCCTTTCTGATCGTCGTTGCATGAACGGGCATCCGACTGAAGTCCGATCATCGCGCGCATTGGGCCCGGCCGCGCAACCAAGACCCGAGCTTTGAGTTGATGAGCGGCTGCCGGCGAAGCCCCCTCCGTCGACGGCCAGTTTGGGTGCCTGCCAGCAACCCCCCGCTTGCAGGCACCCATTGACGTTTCTGACTGAGAGGCGAAGTGTGACCCATATCTCGATCCGACCAGAACTGCCCGAAGCCGAAAACCAAGCTGCAAATGACAATCATCGTGCCGTCGTTCAGCCCGAGATTTCTATCCTCGACCTCATTCCGGGCGACGAGGATGTTGCCGATATCGCCAGGCGGGCGGAGCGCCTGGGCAATGCGGTGGTAATCGCGATGGCTCTTTGGCTCACCCTTGCGCCGGCTGTCTATGTCGCCCTGATCTACGGGATGTAACGGACCGCGTCTCCGCCCTCGTGCGGGATTCGGCACCGTATCTATTTTTCCGGCAAAAGAAATTCTCGCAGGCGCGTCGCCGTTTCGGCGGGCGCTTCCTCGGGGAAGAAATGTCCGCCGGGCATGGCTCCGCCGCTGACGTCGTCCGCCCAGTTGCGCCACAGCGCCAGCGGTCCGCCGTCTTGGCCGTACCACTCGGCCAGCGCGCCGTGCCCGCTCCACAGCGCCAGCAGCGGGCAGGCAACGCGCCGTCCCGCGGCCCGGTCCGCGTGGTCGTGCTCGCGGTCCAGTGTCGCCGCCGCCCGGTATTCCTCGCAAATGGCATGGACGTGGGCGGGGTCGTTCAAGGCATTGACATAGGCCCGCCGCACTCCGGCCGGGAAGGTTGAAGGCGCCGGGCCCCAGGCATCAATCGCATTGTCGACGATCGCTTCTGCCGCCCCGGCCAGGATCTTTTCCGGCAACGGCTCCGGCTGGGCAAGCAGCGACCACGGCCAGTAACCGAGCACCAGCCGGGCATCGGCTCGGTCCCAGACTTCCGCAGTGGGCAGGATGTCGAGCACGGCGAGCTTCTCGACGCTGTCGGGGTGGTCGAGCGCCAGCCGGTAGGCGACCCGGCCGCCGCGGTCGTGGCCTGCGACCATGAAGCGGGAAAAGCCGAGCTTCGTCATCAGCGCCACAAGATCGGCGGCCATCGTGCGCTTGGCGTAAGGCGCATGATCTGGAGCGGTTGCGGGGCAGGAGCTTCTGCCGTAACCGCGCAAATCGGCGCAGATAACGCTGAAGCGGTCCGTGAGCTTTGGCGCCACGTCTCGCCACATCAGATGCGTTTCAGGAAAGCCGTGCAGCAGAAGCAGCCCCGGCCCGTCACCTGCGCGGCGGATGAAGATCCGCGCTTCTCCGGCGTCGATTTCGGCGCTCTCGAAACCCTCGAACATGATCGCCTCCGCAACACGCAACGGTCGAGGCAAGGGATGGTTGCGGTGTCAAAGCATGTCTCCCGAAAGTGTGCAGCGGTTTCGGGACAAGGACATGCTTGAAATCAAAGACCTGCTTAGGACTTCACGATCTGCGCGGTGGCCGGAATGCGGATCAGGTACCGCACGCCGCTTTTCCTGAATTCGCGCTCGACATTTGCATTGAGGTCGTAGCCAAGCGTCTTGGTCAGCAGCTCGGTGCCGAAGCCGCTGCGCTTAGGTTCCGCGCCGCTGAGCGTCAGCCCGGATTCGGTCCATTCGAGCGCGAGAATGGCAGACCCGCCCCTGGATGTTTTCTCCAGTGTCCAGCAGACGGCGATATGTCCGCCGGGCTGCCACAACGCGCCGTATTTGACGGCATTGGTCGTCAGTTCATGCAGCGTCAAGCCGATGGTTTCGGCGGCTTTGGCGGCCAGAAGCACCGACGGTCCTTGGATCGACAGCTGCTCGCCTTCTCGCGCCGAAGCGGTAAGCAGCGTATCGGCAACTAGCGTTTCCAGGTCGAGGCCCGCCAGCGGATCGCGGGTGACCGCCGTCTGCACCCGCGCAAAGGCCGCGATGCGGCCGTCGAGATGCATGCCCAGATCCTCCACTGTCTCGCTGCATTCGGCGCTGCGCCTGGCGATCGCCCTGACGACGGCCAGCGTGTTGCGGACGCGGTGCTGCAGCTCCAGCAGCATGGATTTCTGGTGCTCCTCCGCCTCCTTCAGCGGCGTGATGTCGTGGCCGATGCCGCCGATCCGATCGATCTCGCCCTGTGCGTTGCGGATCGGAAAGTCGGTGTCGCGCAGCCAGCGTATCGTCCCGTCGATGGGCCGCCGGATGCGATAGTCGAAGGCGACGCGCTTGCCCTTGATCACCTCGTGGATGCTTGCCGTCGCCGCCTCCCGGTCTTCCGGCACGATCAGTTCCGTCCACGATGCAAAATCGTCGCCCTTCAATGCCTCCTGCCTGCTGATGCCGTAGATCTTCTCGAACCCCGGACTTAGGAATGTCCACTGCAAGTCCGAGGCGTTGCGGATCCAGAGCACATCCCCGGAGGCTTCGGCAAACTGCATCAGCCCGTCTTCGGTCCGCTGCAAGGTGGCTTGCTTATTCGTTGGCATCGAGATGCGCGCCTTCGTGGTCGAGGTGCAAATAGTTGGGGTTGAACAGCCCCGTCTGCATCAGCCGGGACAGGTCGTGGATGGTCAGCGTGCGGTTGGCGAGGTTGATGAGCCTCATGTTGCGAAGCTCTTGCAGCGTCCGGTTGACGTGAACCGTCGACATGCCGGTCGCGTCGGCAAGTTCCGTCTGCGTGACTGGAAAATCGCAGCTCTTGCCGCGCGTCTGCCCGGCCGTGCGCAGGCGGATGAAAAGCTCGCAGAACAGATGCGCCACGCGTTCCAGCGCGTCGCGCTGTCCGAGATTGACGGTCCATTCGCGCTGAATTGCGATCGTCACCAGCGAATCCCACCACAGCGCCTGAGCGATGCGCGAATGCCCCTCGAGGATCGCCTCGAAATTCGGCCGGCTGATCTCGGCGACCGTCACATTGCCGAGGCTGGCGATCGAGTGGTCCATCTCGCGCAGGATGAAGACGTTGAGATCGCATAGGTCGCCGGGAAGAAAGAAGCTGACGATCTGGCGGCGGCCGTCCTCCAGATGCTTGTAGCGGCATGCCCAGCCATCCAGCACGAGATAGATCACCGCGGGCTTGTCGCCCTCCAGGACGATAGGCTCATGTGAGCCGAGCTTGCGGACGCGTTCGGCGGCCGCCCTGGCGAGTATCTCCTTGTCGTGGCTCGACAGGCGCACGAAGTGTTCCAGTTTCTTGACCAGTGCGTCCGTCATCGACCGTTCTTTAGATCAGCTGGTGTTATGATAGCCCTTCCGTGCCATACTCATGCTCACATATGTTACTTTCAATTCCGGACCAGTGGCATACAAGGTCATTTCATTGGAGCCCTGGATGTCCGCCAAAAGCGAAAACGATTCGAAGCCGCGGACCATTCTGGTGGTCGAGGATGAGTATTTCATCGCCAGCGAGATAGCGCTGGCACTGGAAAAGCGCGGCATGCGCGTGCTTGGGCCGGTAGCGCGATTGGACGACGCCTTGAGCATCCTGGCCGACTCCCACCCGAGCGGGGCGGTGCTCGACGTCAATCTGCGCGGCGAGATGGTGTTCTCGCTGGCGGCCGAGCTCGAGGCCCGCAACATCTCGTTCGTCTTCGCGACCGGCTACGATGCGAGGGCCATTCCGGAGAGGTTTCGCAATGTCCCGTGCTGGGAAAAACCCTTCGACAGCAAGACGCTGGCCGCTTTCCTGTCGGCGATGACCTGAACAGGCGTATCTGCCGCAGGAATCTTTTCGGTTCTTAACAATCTTAATAGTCGAGCGGCGGGCCGACCGCCATTGTCGGGTCGAGGGTAATAACAAAAACTAGGAGGAGGCAAATGCCCGCGATCGACCTGCCTGCCAAAAGCCTGTCCCGCGTTATCGATCAGTACGTCGAGTCCCGCAAAAGTCCCGACTGGCCGATTTCGACCGCCCAGGCGGTAACCACAATCCGCTACGTGCTGCCGCAATGCACGCTTTCCGACCGCCAGATCGCCGACCTGGTCGCGAGTGCGGCGATCGCACGGCGTCGCAACCTGGCCTTCGACCTTTCGCCGCCCGAAGCAGCCTGACGCCGTTCATTTCATTGAAGTCAAGCCGGGCGCCAGGCGGTGTCCGGCTTTTTTCGTTGCCCAGTCAAGTCCAGGCCGAAGACAGGGTGAGGGACGCCTCGAAAATCTGCTTTTTTTCCTCGTCTCGCACCTTGACGGTGATCTTCAGGTGCTTGCCGGCCGGCATCTCGTCCAGTGCGACATCATGCAATATCCGCAGCGCCTCCATGCCGGCGTGCTCGCGCGTCGCAAAGAGTTGTCCTTCCGGATCCAGCTGTGAGTTGTCGGTGTTGTAGAGGTCAAAATAGAAGCGTTCCATGAGTGAGGGCATCCGGCAGTTTTGACCTTCAGTTCATGGCCGCGGAGGCATCAGCCGCGCCGATCCCGGGACCACAATTGGTCGAGCATGGCAAGCGCCGCGCTCGGGTCGGCCTTTTTCAGCAAGCCCTGTTCGGCGGCGGCCTTCTTGAAGGCGGCAAAGGCAATCGCCGGGCGGCAGATTCCGTTGATGGCGTCGTCCACCAGCCGCGCCGCCGCCACATAGGCCGGCGCGTCCTTGTCCTTCCATGCTCCGTTGAGGGCCTTCCTGGCGTCGGCGATCGATGCGACCACCATGGTGCCGCCGTTGACGAAGCGGATGGTCAGTGGCAGGAACCGGCCCATACGTTCCTCACCAGCCGAGCCATCCGCGTGTCCGCCACGCCAGGCCGACGAAGGGCACCGCTGTCAGAACCGCCGCAGCCAGAACGAAAACGGGATTGTTTGTCCGCAACGAATCTCATGTGTTGCCCACCGCTGAGATTTGGAGTCATTAAACGAAGAGCCGTGCCGCTGGTTGCATTCGAGCAACGCAAAAAAGCTACATATTGCCCACCAGCTGGATCGGCGGCGCCGGCCGGTGTGGCGGCCGCGGGCGCGGTCTCAACGGCACGTCGGCGAGCGAGGCGCGGATCGGCCTGAACATTTTGGTGAAGGTGTATTGCGCCCGCCGAGCAATGCTGCCGGCAGTTTGTCATTTAATTTTGATGTATGCCCGGCTCGCCGGGGAATGTCCCGGCAAGGCCTCGGCCGGAGGCCCGTGACCTGGAAGCCAACCTTTTCAGGCGGCATGCGTTGTCCTTTGAAACCGAAGGAGAAAACGATGCCGAGCAATTCCGCCACTCCGACGAAATCCGACACCGGACAGGCAGCCAGCAAACAGCGTAGCGTCCAGCGCCAGGTCGACGCCAGCGACCGCGCCAAGCCGAACGGCAAATCGAAGTCGCAAGGCGCCATGCAGGTCGGCGCGCGCAAATATCCCGAGCCGCCTTTCCCCAAGCAGCATCATCCCAAGCCCGGAGAGGAATGGGCGATCGAGCCGGCGCCGCTTTATGACGCGCCGTTCTGGCAGGGCTCGAAGAAGCTCGACGGCAAGGTGGCGCTGGTCACCGGCGGCGATTCCGGCATCGGCCGGGCAGTGGCGGTGCTGTTCGCGCGCGAAGGCGCCGATGTCGCTATCGCCTATCTCAGCGAGGACCGCGACGCCGAGACGACCAAACAGGCGGTGGAGGCCGAGGGCCGGCGTTGCATCGTCATGCGCGGCGATGTCGCCAGGCGGGCCTTCTGCCGCAAGGCAGTCGCCGAGACCGTGAAGAGGCTTGGCGGGCTCGACGTGCTGGTCAACAACGCCGCCTTCCAGGTGCACTCGAACGATTTCGAAGACCTCACCGAAGAGCATTTCGACACCACGCTGAAGACCAATCTCTACGGCTATTTCCACATGGCGCAGGAGGCGGTGCCGCACATGAGACCGGGCTCGGCCATCGTCAATACAGGCTCGGTCACCGGCATCGAGGGCTCGAAGGAACTGATCGATTATTCAATGACCAAGGGTGGCATCCACGCCTTCACCCGGGCGCTCTCGGGCAACCTCATCGGCAAGGGCATTCGCGTCAACGCGGTGGCGCCGGGCCCGGTCTGGACACCGCTCAACCCGTCCGAGAAGGAAGCCGAGGACGTCTCGCAATTCGGCGCCCAGACGCCGATGAAGCGGCCGGCGCAGCCGGAAGAGATCGCGCCGGCCTATGTGTTTTTAGCCTCGCCGCAATGCTCAAGCTACATCACCGGCGAGATCCTGCCGATCATCGGGGGTTATTGACTGAAGAGGAGATCCCTCATGAACAAAGCGCTTCTTATCGCGGCCGCAATCCTGATCCCGGCGCTGCCGGCGGCGGCCCAGACCGGCGACCAGCCGAAGGACCCGCGGAATTGCCAGGCCCAGCCGGACAGCAATAACGGCAACAACGGCGCGCAGATGCAGAACGGCAAGCAGCCCAATGCGCCGTCGAACGACCTGACAGGCAGCCTGCAGCCCTGCGGCGGGGTGCTGAAGCCGCCGCCGACCGGCGACAAGAACACCGCCGTTCCACCGGCGACCGGCGATATGCCGGTGATCAAGCCAGGCCAGGTGCCGCCGCAAACGGGTAAGTGACCGCGGCAGCTTGCCTGCCGGTTTCAGGACAGTCGGTCGGCTGTTTCAGTTGCCCTTTGGCGGCGCCCAAGCAATCCGCTGATCCGCCGCCCGGTCCTGGGCCGATTTACCCGCCCCGTGGCGCAGCGCCTCCAGCGAGTTTCCGGACTCCACCAGAAAACCTGGCTGAACGACCTGTTGCCTGTTCCGGCTTCGCTGTAGGATTATAGTCCGCATATTATACTTGACGTACCCACATAAACGGAATAGGTTGATTCCATAAGGAGTTAGACCGATGTCCGTGCTTTCAGACCGCCACTTTCACGACGAAGCCACCGCCTACAGGTTTGTAGAGGCCAGGATTTGGCCGAACGGCCCCGTTTGCCCGCATTGCGGCGGTTTCGAGCGCATTTCCAAGATGGAAGGCAAGAGCACCCGCATCGGCACCTACAAGTGTTACCAGTGCCGGAAGCCCTTCACCGTGAAGATCGGCACCATCTTCGAAGCCAGCCACGTCAAATTGAACCATTGGCTACAGGCGATCTTCCTTATTGCCTCGTCAAAGAAGGGCATTTCGAGCAACCAGCTTCATCGCACCCTTGGCGTGACCCTGAAAACCGCTTGGTTCATCTCGCATCGCATTCGTGAAGCCATGCGCGACGGCAAGCTTGGTCCGCTTGGCGGCAACGGCATGGTCGTCGAGGCCGACGAAACCTATTTCGGTTCGCGCGCCGAAAAGCGCACCACCCGCACCAGCGGCGAACCGTTCATCAAGAAAGGCAAGACCGGCCCGTCCAACAAGCGCGCCGTGCTTGGCCTTATCGAACGCGGCGGCAATGTGCGCACCTTCCATGTTGCGCAAGCTACCAAGATCAACGTTGCCGAGCTGGTGACTGATAACGTCCACCACGAAAGCACCCTCTACACCGACGAAAGCCGCCTCTACACTACCATGGGCGACCACTTCGCCGCTCACGACTCGGTCAAGCATTCGGCTGGCGAGTACGTTCGCGGCGTGGTGCATTCGAACACCATCGAAAGCTATTTCTCGGTGTTCAAGCGCGGCATGCGCGGCACCTACCAGCATTGCGCTGAAAAGCACCTGCACCGCTACCTTGCGGAATTTGACTTCCGCCATAATTCGCGCGTAGCCCTTGGCGTGAATGACGTGGCGCGCGCCGGCCGCATCCTTGATGGCGTCGTCGGCAAGCGCCTGACCTATCGAACGACTAGTGCAAGGTGAGGCACCCTATGGCGTCTGGCGACCGTCCAAATACCGCCCGAAAGCCACCCGGCAAAAAGGCGGAAAAGCTTAGTCAGAAAGAGCAATCGGAGCGGTTTAAGCAGACCGCTCGGGAGCTTGATGTTGATGAAAGCGGAGAAGCTTTCCAGCGAGCGATCAATAAGATCCTGCCCGGCCACCCAGCGCGAAAAGACTAGCTCTCGCTTTCCACTGCGACCGCATCCCCCAACGGCGGCTGCAAAGTTACCAAAGCGAACTTCCGTTCGACAGTCTCCGTTGCGTATCTGGTGGTCCTACTTTCCACGATATGGGCATCGTACGGGCGATTGACCGTAAACATCAGCATTCTCGGGAAGTTGTCCCCGAGCATGCCTACAAAGTCCTCCCCGTCCGGAACTGTCAGCCTGAAACGACCGCTCTTTACGTCTAGGCCGACTAGCACACCTGTAACGCGGTGATTGATTGTTTCCACGTCGGAGGTTCGCCCAATCACTTCGACCATGCGCTGCATACGGTCGAGTGTGATTAGCTCTCCAAGTTGCCGTCCATCCGAACGTCGCCACTTCAAATCCGCTGAGAAGCCGCCTTTGGCATTGCTCTCAGACCAGTCATATACGCGCTTCAGAACCGGTGTGCCCAGAGTGCGCGCGATGTCGCGCACATCGTGCTGGTCGGAGAGATCGACCACCTGAAACAGCGCGTCGATAGAGGCATCTAAAGTGCCATCGAGCAGGGTCTTCTCGCTTGGGACAAACAGGACTACGCCCAAAGAGCCGCTATAGGAGTAGCCAAACTCCAAAAGACTTTCTTCCATGGCCTCCGCTCCAATGACCGCTTTCAATTTCGGGCCATTGCGGATGGCGTCATGAATCTGACTGAAAAGGTTCTGGTAGCCCAGTAATGAACTGGACACCGACGCGAGCGCATAGCCAACAGCCTTTGCCGGGAGGAGCCGGTAATTGCAGACTTCAACGTGGTCCTGTTCAGCAAGCTCTAGAACGCGTGCTTGGGTTTGCTCCGCGAACTTGCGCGCGGCAGACAGATTTATCTGTAGCGCGCGGCTGGTAGGCTCACGCGACACGGCCTCTTCAAGCTGCGATACGGTGGCGAATGCCTTTCTCGCTCGCTCAACTGCGGATGCGGCGGCCCACATCTGTTTCCCACAATCTGAGAACCACGTAACCCTTCAACCACTCTTCGCCGTTCTCAATGCCGTAGTGGTCGCTCATGCTTGCAACGTCTATTGGTGTTCGGTAGAACCGATGGTGTCTAGGATAGCGAACGGCTGCAAAACTGTCAATCTTTTCAAGCACTTTTGTACTATTTATTTCGGTTATATAGACTTCTTGCTCCGCATCCAACTTCTCTGAAACGTCTAGATCAAAAGTAAACAAGACGTCCACATCCGATGGTCTTGATTTTTCTGTAAGAAAACTTCCATCTACTGCTAGATCGCCTGGAATCTTCGCTCTCAAAAGCCATTGAACGAATTCTTCCAACTGATGGAACAGCAATTCCCGATAGGAGCGGTCCTGTCCAGAAAACCTATCCACCGCGAGCGCTCGAATGGCCAAGATATCAAGGTAGTGCGCGCCCGGAGCGAGCAAAGGCGGAAAGTCAGGCTTCCTTCCAGCCGCCATGTAGCCCCGCCACCGCTCCCTTTCCCAAAGGGGATACTGGCAGAGCTTTCTTAACAAAAGGGAAGTTGGGTACGCAAAGTACAATATGCGGATTATAGTCCTAGGAGCGATTCTCATAGGAGGCCGCGGTGGTCAGGCGCAACAAACCCAAGCAGCTGTCAGGTGCGGATTTAGAGCAGTTTCTCAAGGCAGCGGAGGCGCTGCATGCCAGCATCACCCGGTCTCTGATATCGCCGCAATGCGAGCATTACCGCTCGATGCAGATGGTGCATGCGGCCCTGTTGAAGTCGGTGCGGGAAATCACCGGCACAGATGCACCGTTCATTCGATGGAACGGGACAGGGCCAGCACGCTAAAGCATGTCTCCCGAAATTGTGCAGCGGTTTCCGGGCAAAGAAATGCGTAAAATCAAAAACCTAAAGCATGTCGCGTGAATCCTTTTTCATGCAAAATGCTTTAGAGCCTATTGTACTTTTCCAGCCCTAGCCGAATGCGCTGGCCTTCAGCATATGCCAGCGCATAGACTTCGAGGAAAAATGTGCGGGCTGTCTCGCGGCCATCCTCAACAATCAGGACGTGCCATTCGGCGCCGTCGTCCACAACGTGGATGCTGTTGGACTCTCGGGGAATGGCGGGCGGGATTTGCACCGACGATTGCTAAGGCCGCAAACGCCGCAGCGAAATAACATGTGTGAATCCGTTTAAGGAGTTTGCCGGCCCCGACGCCGGTTTTGGCCCATGACATCATGCGACCTAGGTCTCATGGCCAAAGGCAGAGGTCCGAGCGACGAAACCTTGGCTGGCCGGTGTCATTTTATGAGCGGCTGGCGAGAAACAGTCCCTTCATCGCCGGTTCAATGGATGCCCGCCACCTCCTGCGATATGGCGGGCATCCAAGCTGACGGGGTGACCGTGCCTATACCCAACGAGCTACGCGACATTCCGCTTGGATTTGAGTGCCCGAAGTGCGGGCATCCAATTATCCGGAAGGGCTCATGGTTCAAGGTGATTTCCAGATTCAACTGCAACCACTGTGGGGCCGCGCTTCGGCTCGGCTACCCCGAGAAGCTGGCCCTGTTTGAGAAGCACAAACACCTCGCCGGCCAACGCCCGCGCGGGGCGGGATTGTAAATATTTGATGGTCCGCCGGGTGGGCGCGCCCTGTCGAAGACGCGGACATCGCCCTATCTGCGACGTAATGGATATCGGCAAAACCTCTGAAATCGTCATCGGCGCCTCGCGCAAGCAGAGCAGCGCGGCGCTGACGGAATTGGATGAGATGCACGACCACATCCGGGAGACCCACCGAAACATTGAGCGCTCCCGCATGCTGCTCGATGGGTTGGCGCGAGGATCATCCAGAGACGCCGATAATTATCCGGGTCTGTCGAACATATGATTTTTCATAATCGCCTCGCGCTCGTCGTGACCGGACCGGTCTTCACGGTTGCGCCGGGAGGAACCATCCGGCCCGCGCCGAATTGATCCCGTGCGGGGTCCACCCGGCCCGCTCCGTAAGCGGTGGGCAGCAGATGGCAAAAAGCAGCAAATCCGACACGATGGCCGTCGAGCCGCGCAAAGGGATGCCCAGCCCGCTCCTCGGCGAAAGCGAGTTCAAAAACCGCTACCGCGCACAATTCTACGATCCCGCTTTTGCGTCGGCTGCTGACGCGATCGACAGCCTCGCCGAGATCGCCTGGCAGGCCTACAAGGACGAGCGCAAGAGCCCGATCACCCGAAAGGCAGGGGAGGGATTTCACGACCCGGATTACGACCTGTCGGTCGAATGGATCGCCACGCATGAGGCAGTCGAGGCAGCGCAGCGCCGCCGCGAGGACAAGTCGGCGCCCTCGCGCATTCTGTTGATCAACGGATCTTCGCGCTCGGAGCATACCTGTCCGGGCGAGATGTCGAAGAGTTTTCGACTGGTCGAACTTGCTTACGGCGCCATTGCGGCCAGGCCGGGCTTCTCGGTCGAGGTGCTCGACCTGTCGCGGCTTGCGTCGGAGTATGGCCGCAAGATCCATCCTTGCAAGGCGTGCTTTTCGACGGCACCGCCGCTGTGTCACTGGCCGTGCTCATGTTACCCGAACCATTCGCTCGGCCAGGTCAACGACTGGATGAACGAGATCTATCCGCTCTGGGTCGAGGCGCACGGCATCATGATCGTCACGCCGGTCAACTGGTACCAGACCTCGTCGCCGCTGAAGCTGATGATGGACCGCCTGGTCTGCGCCGATGGCGGCAATCCCGATCCCTCGCTCACCCAGGGCAAGGACGCCGCGCTCGCCAAAAAGGCCGAGCTGGCCGGCTGGGATTATCCGCGCCATCTCCAGGGTCGGCTGTTCTCGGTCGTCGTCCACGGCGACACGGAAGGCGCCGGGAATGCCCGCCGCGGGCTGGCCGGCTGGCTGCGTTCGATGAAGCTCGACCCGGTCGGGGAGATCGCCGAGCTGGACCGCTATATCGGCTACTGGAAACCCTATGCGACCAGCCATGACGAGCTCGACACCGACGAGGCGGTCCAAGCCGAGGTCAGGAACGCGGTGCTGGCGCTGGCCGAGGCCGTCGAAAAACGCCGGGCCGGGTCGTTCCCGACGATCGGGACAGGGCTCGTGGATCCGCGCCCGAAATAGCCGACAGGAGAATAGCCGACGGTGTAGGACATGCGGCGCTGGTTTCAGGAAGCCTGGATTTTGCTGAGGGAGAGCGTCACCGGCTTTCTCAATGACAATGCGCTGAGCCATGGCGCAGCGATGGCCTTCTACGCCACCACCTCGCTGGCACCGATCCTGCTGATCGTGGTGGCGATCGCCGGAATCGTGATCGGCAACGACGCCGCCCAACTCGCGCTTTCGGCCGAGTTTTCCGGTGTGATGGGCCAGCAGAGCGCCGACCTCCTCAAGGCAACGATCGAGACCGCCTCGCATCGCGGGTCCAGCACGCTGGCCACCATCATCGGGCTGATCGCGCTCCTTGTCACCGCTTCCGGCGTCTTCGGCGAAATGCAGCAATCGCTGAACGAGATCTGGAAGGTCAGGCCCGATGGCGTCTCGCTTTCGCGCCTGGTGCGGGCGAGGGCGGCGAGCCTCGGCCTGGTGGCCGCGCTCGGCTTCATGCTGCTGGTTTCGCTTGCCGCGAGCACCGCGATCTCGGCGCTGGGCGAATTCATCAACGCCCGCCTGCCGTTCGGCGAACTGATCGTCAGCGCCATCAACACCGTCGTTTCCTTTGTCCTGATCGCGCTGCTGTTCGCGGCGATCTACAAGGTCCTTCCGGACAGGTCGCTCAAATGGCGTGACGTTGCCGTCGGCTCGCTGGTCACCACGGTGCTGTTCACCATCGGCAAGTCGCTGATCGGCTGGTATATCGGCACCAGTGCCATCGCCACCTCTTACGGCGCCGCCGGCGCACTGATGGTCGTGCTGCTCTGGGTCTATTATTCGGCGCAGATTTTTCTCTTTGGCGCCGAGATCACGCGCGCCTACTCGGTCCGGCGCGGCAGCCGCAAGGATCTGGCGCCGGTGGTCGCAGCCGGGCAGTCATCGCGCGGCGCCGCATCGGCAAGCCGAGGGCGGCGGCAATAACCTATGTTAAGGCAAGGCGGCTGATCGCGGCGCAGGATGTCCCGGCCTTTGTTCCCTCACAGAGGCGCGGCCCGGTCTGCATTCCTGTGTCACGACGAAAAAAGCAGGCCGGGCCGTCGGATAGCTCCCTGACGCAAGATCACGGTCGACCTGGCACGCCTGTGCCTCGCTGATGCCGGTTTCCTTGATCAGGAACATAACGAGCAGTTCCACGTCGGCCCACTTGCTGCTTTCTTGTTCGCGCGCCATGCCATATCCGCCGCCCTTTTTTACTATATCCGGCCGCAAGTCTCGGCTGGTCGAGGGTTGCTGCTCCTTGCGGCGCTTTTCGATTTCGTAGGACAGCCAGCGGCAGAACATGCCGACGATCGATGTCGCCGCACCTGCAAGCAGGCAGGCCGTCAACATGGCGGTTTGCGATGCGCTCGACCAGCTGACGATGGCCAGCAGGAATACACTTATGGTCGATACCAGGTAGCCAATACCTTTGAGCGTATGCGGCGAAACTTTAGCCATCTCACAATTTCCGGTCCTCCATTGGGCAACATTCGGCGTTGACCGAAGTTCCATCTCCGCAATGCGCTTCCGGCGCGACTGGACTCGCAGGAAGGGCAGGCGCGTTTCGCCAGGTTTCGGAATAGTCTGAAAAACCGGCCCGCTTGCCGCCCGCAGAATGACGGACGCCATGCAAGGCGCGAAAGCCCATGGCTTGCCCGGTGGCCTACACGGCCATTCAGTTGAACGCCTTTTCCACGCGAAATGATCTCGAGGATTGCAACGAGCCCTGGCGATGGGATTACCAGGGCTCGGGCGGCACAGGATCGAGGGAGGATCCTGCCTTCCGCATCGCGCCCTTATGCAGCCTCGGCCGCTACATTGACGGCGGATTCGGCAAGTTCGGTGAGCGCGGCGTCGGTTTCCTTCTCTTCGGTCAGCGTCTTGTCGAGAAGGTTGACGGCTTCGGTGAGGCCGAGCTCCTGCGCCCACGTCTTGAGCGTGCCGTAGCGCGAGATCTCATAGTGCTCGACCGCCTGGGCGGCCGCCAGCATACCGGCGTCGAGCGAGGGCGAACCCTTATATTCCTCCATGATCTCGGCGCCTTCCTCGGTGATGCCTATGATGGCGGCGCAGGTCTTGCCTGCCGGCTTCTTGTCGATCACCTCGAACACTTCTTCGAGACGGGCGACGTGTTCTTCGGTCTGGTCGCGGTGCTTTTCGAAGGCCGCTTTCAGCGCGTCGTCCTGTGCCGCCTTGGCCATTTTGGGCAGCGTCGAAAGGATTTTCTTCTCGGCGAAGTAGATGTCTTTCAGCGTGTCGTGGAAAAGTTCGTTGAGGCCCTTTTTCGAGGCCGTTTTCGTTGTCGGCATTGGTGGTTCTCCGGTGAGGTTGATCAACTCCAACCCGGCGCACATCAACTTGTTCCGAAGAGAATTTCGCCGAGAATTTTTTCACGAACAACCGTTGTTGTTGATGAAGCGAAGGGCCCCAAGGACACAATTGTTACGCAAGAAAGGCGCTGTCTTTTCGGGCAGCGCCTTTCTTATGATTGCGAAAAATCAGGGCTACCAGCGCTGCATTTTGTACCAATCATCGACGTCGCGGCGGACACGGTCCTTCTCGAGGCCGTAACGTTCCTGAATCATGCCTTCGAGCTGGTCGCGCTTGCCGGCGATGCGGTCGAGGTCGTCGTCGGTGAGCTTGCCCCACTTTTCCTTGACCTTGCCTTTGACCTGCTTCCAGTTGCCTTCGACGCGGTTCCAATCCATGGCCTGGCTCCTTCGTTTGACCGTGAGCGGAACGGTCGTCAGGCGCGGAGGTTCCCGCGGAAGGCTTTCGCCGCAGCGCTACAAAATTCGGGGGGATGGGAACAATCGGCAGACCTCGATGTTGGAAAAACGAAACGGCGGCGCGCGGCCCCGTCCCCCGCGAAAAGCGCGCCGCCGGGCCGGGCGCAAGCCCGTGCCAGCTCGCCCCGGCTGTCCCTCGCCGGGACGGGCTCTATTCAGACGGACGATGTTTCGAGGGGACTCTGTTCGACCAGGGATTTCGATAAGACCGGGAAAGACATGCTTCATCAGGCGGCGAAGATCGCGGAACAGGCCCATAGCGGGCAGACCGACAAGACCGGCCGGCCGTATATCGAACATTTGAGGCGCGTCGCCGACGCGGTCGAAACGCTCGACGAAAAGACCGTCGCCTACCTGCATGACGTGGTCGAGAAAGGCGACGGCTGGACATTGGACCGGCTCGAGAGGGCGGGCTTCGGCGTTTCAGTCATCGCGGCGGTGGATGCCCTGACGAGGAGGCTCGACGAGACGGAGCAGGGCTTCATCTGCCGCGCCGCTTCGGACCCGCTGGCGCGGCGGGTCAAGGAAGCCGACCTGAAGGACAATCTGTGGCAGGCGCACCAGGCCGGGGTCGAGCCGGCAAAGTACGAAACCGGACTGCGGTTGCTGGACGGGTTGAGCGAATAACCGGCCGCAGTGGCACCGCCGGAAATCCCGCGGCGAGCTGCGGCGATGCACAGCCCAAGAGCTAAAGCGCCGAGCTCTGGGAATCGTCGGGACCTCTAAGCACTTGTTTTTTCTTCCTCGAATTGTTCCGGGCAGTTGCCTTGATCCCCGCTTGCCCTAACTAGCGCCGATGGCAGGCTCCGGGGGCAGAAAACCACAAGATATCAATGCCGATGCGCGGCTGGCGGCTATCGTTGATTCGTCCTTCGACGCCATCATAGGCAAGGACCTCAACAGCATCGTCACCAACTGGAACCTCGCCGCCGAGCGCATGTTCGGCTACAGCGCCGAGGAGATCATCGGCAAATCGATCCTGATGCTTATCCCCGAGCACCTCTGGAGCGAGGAAACAGACATCATCGCCCGCATACGCAGGGGAGAGCGGCTAGCGAGCTTCGAAACCGTACGCAGGCGCAAGGACGGCCCGCTGGTCGCCGTGTCGCTGACGATATCGCCGATCAAGAACCGCAATGACGAGATCATCGGCGCCTCCACGATCGCTCGCGACATCACCGCCGCCAAGGAAAGCGAGCGCCGCATCCGGCTGCTGATGCGCGAGGTCAATCATCGCGTGAAGAACCAGTTCGCGGTGATCCTTTCGATGATCAGGGAGACCAGCAAGCGTTCGACCCATCCCGGCGAGTTCGAGGAGCTGATCCGCCAGCGCATCATGGCGCTGTCGCGCTCGCACGATCTTCTCGTCACGTCGGAATGGGCGGGCGCCAGCCTGTTCGACCTTATTCAGGAGCATCTCAAGCCGTTTGGCCATGAAGAGCGGATATCACTCTCCGGCCCGCTGCTGACGCTGCAGTCCAATGCCGTGCAGAACCTTGGCATGGCTTTCCACGAGCTCGGCACCAACTCGTCGAAATACGGCGCGCTGGCAAGCGAGGGCGGCCATATCGAGATCACCTGGGCCGTTGAAACCGGCCCGTCGGCTGAACGAAAGTTTCACCTCGTCTGGCACGAAACATCGACCGCCGCCGGCGCGGCGGGGCCGGCGCGCAAGGGTTTTGGCACCGTCGTGCTGCAGCGGGTGGCGCCGCAATCGCTCAGCGGCAGCTCGAGCCTCGAGCGCTCGCCCGGCCTGGTGAAATGGTCGCTGACCACGCCACTGGAGGCAATCATCGTGCCGCAGTTGGGGACTGAAGGCGACTTCAGCGTTTGAGAGGCGGGTGGCGGGTATTTGCCGTCAGGCACCGGCGCAAGCCGCCGCGGGCCACTCCCTTGCAGCTTCGTAAAATTGTATTACATCATTTAACAGAGCGTGCGCGTCGCACGCCATGTAGTTGCTTTTGGTCAAGCTTCATCGATGGAGGTTGTCATGGCAAACATGATGGAAGAAAGGAAGAGCAAGGACTGGGTTACTCTGGTCCTCGCAATCTGCCTGTTCATCTCACCCTGGGTCATCGGATTCACCGCGGCAATGGTGCCCGCGTGGAACGCCTGGATTGTTGGCGTCCTGCTCGGTGCGCTTGCCCTGGCAACGCTTTCGGTGTTCGCTGAATGGGAGGAATGGGTAAATCTGGTCCTCGGGCTCTGGCTGATCGTCTCGCCCTGGCTGCTGCACTTCGCGGCCGACAGGAACGTAATGGTCACGCACGTCGTGCTCGGCGTGCTTGTGGTCGCGGCATCGGCCTGGGCCGTCTGGGACGTCCGTCACCCGCAAGCGCATGCGTGAGCGGTGATTGAGCGGGGAGCCCGCCGCGCGAGCGGCGAGCTCCCATTGATTGTCGGCCATTGGCCTGAAACGGTGCAGCTTCACGAATTGCTGCAACCGGAAAGGTTTTCGTGCATTCTTGGGGATGGCCTCGCTGCTCAATCCCGGCACCCCTGCCAAATGCTGCTCCTATTGTGGCGGCCGCGATCACGAGTTCGAGGACTGCCCCAAGCGAAAGGCCGACGCCGAGAAGGAGGCGGAGGTGGCGCGTGACGGAGCCGGCAGCCTGGCATTGTCGAATCCCAGCCCCTAGTCCGCCAGCAGAGGTGAACAGCGCATAGATATCGCGATCCTTCGTGCCTCCTCTGTCCTGCCCGTCCTCCGCAGCAGCTGCGCTGCAGCCGCGGAGGGTGGACCGGCCATCTGCCCCACGAGGGGAAATCGGATGTCGCGCCGGCTTTCGCCAATTGCCGACTTCAACAGAAAGGAACAATGTTTAAGCCAAAAGTCGAGCGAAACCAGGCCGAGCGCGAGGAGTAAAGCCATGGACAAATCTGACTATCACGCCCGCATCGAGACACCCGAAATGCGCGACTATGGCGTTTACCTCAAATGCGACCAGCTGCTGTCCTGCCAGAAGCCGCTCGGCGACATGGTCAACGCCGACGAATTGCAGTTCCAGATCGTGCATCAGGTGGAGGAGCTTTGGATGAAGCTCATCGCCTACACGCTGGTCGACGTCATCGATTATCTGGAGAAACAGGACACGCACCGTATCGTCACGCTGATGGGCCGGGTGCATCGGCTGATGCGCATGATGACGGTGCAGCTCGAGCTCCTGGAGACGATGTCGCCCAAGGAGTACCAGCAGATCCGCCTGCAGCTCGGCAATGGCAGCGGCCAGGAATCGCCGGGCTTCAAGCTCATCCTGCGCCTGCCGCCCGACCTCTGGCGGGCCTTCAAGAATTCCTATCTCGACGGCCGCGGGCTGTCCGTCGAGGATGTCTATGACGCCCATTACGACCATGGCGATGCTTACGTCGTGGCCGAGGCGCTGATCGAGTTCGACGAGCTGTTCCAGAAATTCCGCGCCAACCACCTCTATCTCATCCACCGCTCGATCGGGCTCGGCGCGAAATCGCTGAAGGGCCGGCCGGTGGAGATCCTGGAAGGCGGCGCCCGCCACCGCTTCTTCCCCGAGCTATGGGACATTCGCTGCGACATGACCGACCGCTGGGGCGCCGAATATGGCACCGTGCGGGACTCGATCAGCCATCCGCCGCAACTTTCCCCTTCTCCCCTTGTGGGAGAAGGTGGCCGCGAAGCGGCCGGATGAGGGGTGCTCCAGGGAACGCAGACGTCTCACTCCGCTGGAATACCCCTCATCCGTCTCGGCGCTGCGCGCCGATCCACCTTCTCCCACAAGGGAGAAGGAGAGGCGCTGCGCCTCCATCCAAAACAAAATTTTCCCCCTGTCGGAACCATCGCCCTTCGTCCGTCCTTGGAGCACATCGACCGCAGCAAACCCGGAGGGATATCGTGGAACAATCGACCTGGCAGACCGCCGCCATTCTCATCGCCCGACTGATCTTCGCCGCCATGTTCGCGATGGCGGTGGCCTTCAAGTTCATGGACATGAACGCCACCGCCGGCTATATCGCCGCCGCCGGCTTCCCGTTTGCGCTGTTTCTGGCCTGGTGCGCGGCGATCCTCGAAACGCTGTTGGTGATCGCCTTTTTGACCGGCGCCTTCCTGACCCCGGCGGCGCTGATCGGCGCGGTCTACGTCGTCTTCCTTGCCTTTGCCTTCCACGGCCCTTCGCACTGGGGCTCGAACCAGGCCGAGTTCGGCGCGTTCATGTCCCATTTCCCATTCGCCGCCGGCCTGCTCTTCGCAGCGGTCCATGGACCGGGCAGCGTGCTCGCCTTCAAGCAGGGCTGGCCGGGCAGGGCGTGATAGTTGTACTTCTCCCCGTTCACGCAGGGCTGTCCGGGGAAAGTGTTTGGTGAATCGAAATGCCGCAGGCGCATGCCCCGTAAGACGGGGATTTTCCGTCTACCTTCTGGTTGTCGAGACTCAGAAAGGGGACGGGGCATGCGCTTTACGCCTAGCATTCTTGGCAAGCTGGTTGAACCGATCAATCGCCGCCGCTTCCAGACGATTGTGGATAGCCATGGCGGGGACGCCTACGACAAGTCGTTCAGAAGTTGGGACCATCTCATGGTGCTGATCTATGCCCAGCTCAGCGGTAGTGCGAGCCTTCGCAGCCTGGAAGCCGGCTGGAACGCCAACGGCCAGCATCATTACCATCTGGGCAGTGACGTGTTGCGGCGCTCGACCTTGTCGGATGCCGGCCGCAGGCGCCCCGTCGCCGTCTTTGCCGAGATCTTCGGCCTGCTCGCCAACCAACTCGACCGGCAGACACGCCGTGAGGGCACCGCTATGCTGCGGCTGATCGATTCCACACCGATCCCGCTCGGCAAGTTGTGCGGCTGGGCCAAGTCGAACGGTCGCATCCGCGGCATGAAGATGCACGTCGTCTATGATCCCAACGCCGATTGCCCGCGCATCCTCGACATCACCGATGCCAACGTCAACGATGCCCAGGTCGGCCGCACGATCGCCATCGAGAAGGGCGCGACCTATGTGTTCGACAAGGGTTATTGCCATTACGGCTGGTGGACGCAGATCGCCGCAGCCCAAGCTTTCTTCGTCACCCGACCCAAATCCAACATGGGGCTCGAGGTGCTCTCCGAACGTCCCGTCAAGGTCGCGCGGGGCGACGGCTTCACCGTTCTCGACGACGCTGAGGTGAGCCTTGCCGGCAAAACCCACTGCAAGCTGCCGATCAAATTGCGCCGCCTGATCGTCAAGCGCCAGGACGGCGACACCATCACGCTGCTGACCAACGATCTCAAGCGCCCGGCCGTTGAGATTGCCGCGCTCTATAAGGGCCGCTGGCAGATCGAACTCTTGTTCCGTTGGATCAAACAGCATCTCAAGATACGCAGGTTCCTCGGCAACAACGACAACGCCATCCGCCTGCAGCTCTTCGCCGCCATGATCGCCTATGCGCTGCTGCGCATCGCCGCCCGGACCTACCGCATCGCCATGCCCATCCTGCGCTTCACCGATCTGGTTAGCCAATGCCTGCTCGAGCGCCGAAGAATCGAGGCCATCAACAAGCCGCCTCCGATCAATTCGAGCCGCCGAAGGGATCGAACATCCCCAAACCAGTTGGGCTTCGATTATGAATAACTTTCCCCGGACAGCCCTGCCGTTCACGGGGAGAAGGTGCCCGAAGGGCGGATGAGGGGCAGCGCCGACATCACCAGCGAAGGCGCTTTCCTCACATCTGGTCGTTGTAGGGTTCCTTCATCTGCCCGACCATGCGCGCCAGTTTCGAGAAGGACGGCATGTCGGCCTCCGGCTGGCACTGGTTGGCGAGTTCGAGCAGCCGGATCGGGAAGTTGACGGCGTCGCGGCTCGAGGCCGACATGCCTTCAGAGCGTTCCTCGCTGGTTTCGCTGGCTTCGGCCTTGCGCAGCGCGATGTCGATCTCCTCGACGCTCAGCACGCCCTTGCGCACCAGCACCTGGTTGATCGATGCGACGGCCATCAGGAGACCCTCGAGCTGCAGATTGGCGACATTCATGGCTTTGCTCCCATTGACCGGGTTGAAACGCGCAAGCGGCAGTTACGATCCAGGACAGGTGACCCGGTCGAATGCGAAGCCAGCCCTGAAGCATCTCGCGTGAAAAAGATTCACGCGAGATGCTTCAGGTTTTTGATTTGAAGCATGTCTTTGTCCCGAAACCGCTGCACACACTTTCGGGAGACATGCTTTAGGCCTCCATCCAGCGCTGGCCGTATTCGGCCCAGAGCCGCTTGATCTCATAGCCGCCGAGCGGCGGTGTCGAGCGGTCGCCATAGGAGACCGTGACGGCACTGAGGTCGTACTGGCCGTCGGCCTGGACGACGAAGCGGATCGCCTCGCCGAGCGGCCTCGAGTGGAAGATCGGATCCGCCTGGCCTCTGCCCAGGCTGCGAACGCCCGAAATGCTTGCTGGCACATGCCGCATCCGAAAGACGGATGCCATGGCAGGTCTGTCCATGCCCGCTCTCCGCGATTCCCTTGCGGAATGATTCCATAAGGGCGGGCTAATGACCAGTCCCGAGCAATTCCAAGAAAAGCGCGCAGACGTCAGGCTCGGCGACTTCGCCGTAGCCTTCCGTCCGCAGTTGCGTCAGGCAAGGAGACCAGATCCACGCGACAAGGCCGGGCGCGAAAGCCCGGCCTTGTGATGTTTGCGAGGCGGCGAGCAGAACTTGCCCCGCCTATCGCGCCTAGTGGCTCCATAGGCGACGAGACGGCATGCTGTCTCGCATCTGGCGGAACCAGTCGCGGTCCGGCTCCGAACTTCTGGCCATGGTCAGCCCGACCAGCAAGCCGAACAGTCCGCCGATCACCATGGCGGTGGAAAAGGTGCCCGGGTTCTGCTGCACCGTTTCCGACACGCTGTGCGCCTGGCTGCGCAGCTGCCTTGCGGCGCGCGAGGCGCGCTGGGAGGCGTCGTCGTATAAGCCATGCGCCCGGTCGGCGGCGCTTTCGTACCAGCCATGGGCCGTCCCGGCGGCCTCCTCGGCCTGGTTGGAAAGCGCACGGTTCAGCCGGCTCACCTCGCGCTTCAGTTCCGTGATCTGCTTCTTCATCGCCGCTTCCGAGGCGCCGGAAGCACGCGCGCTGCCACGTGAGGCGCTGCGGGCCGCGCTGCTGCGCGATGCGTTGGTCTGGCTCTTCGAGCTGCCGTTTCTCGCTTGGGCGGTATTGGTTTGGTTGCCCGGGGTGCTCTCGTTATCTGCCATCGGGTCTCTCCTTTTTCAGGAGCAACGGGCACGGCCGTCCATGGTTCCCTGAGCCGGTTCAAAAGCAAAGGCCGCGAAGCATGCTCCGCGGCCTTTGTTCGGCAATGAACGTAACCTGGTCGAGCTACTTGCCGCAATTGCTGTCATTCACCGTCGGCGCGGTCGTGCCCTGCGCCGTGCTGTTGGCGTCGCCCTGCGCGCCCTGCGGGTTCGTCGGGCAATTCCGGTCGGCGTTGGAATTCATGTCGCCGGTGGTCACGCTGCCGGTCGTGCCCATGTCGGGTGAGGCCTGGTCAGGCGACGGAGTGGCAGGCGTCTTCGGCTCCACGGTCACTGTCTGGCCACTGCCCGGTGTGCCGGACGCGCCGGCGGCCGGGGCGTTCTGGGCCATCGCCGCCGTGGCGAGACCAAGCGCGAGGACCGAAGCCGTTAGGATTTTTGTGAGCATTGATCTTCTCCTTCGTTGCGAGACGATTCTCCTTCGTCGGAGATGGTTGTCGCGATGCGACTATGGTTAGAACCCGTCGGACCAAGGTTGGTTCCGCCAAAAATTCAGCCTGATTTCCGCTGGAAAATCAACGCATTCGGGTAAGTAGTGGGCAGTCGCCGAAGTGGGGTGGCAGGCACCGATAGGAAAAATTTCCTTGAAAGCTATTGCCGGGTGAGGGCAGCTCTGCTATGATTTTGCTCATGGTGCTGATTTGCGCCAACGGCCCGCCACCCGGCGGGTTTTTGTTTCCGACGCGGAGCCATCCAAAGCTGCAAAGCTGGCGGGACAGCGCACCCTCCGTCCTGCCGGACATCTCCCCCACGAGGGGGATTAGCAGCGTGGCTGGCGGCGTTTTCCTTTGACGCTGGCGATTGGCGAAAGCGGTCGTGACATCTGATCTCCCCACCTGTGGGGGAGATGGCCGGTCCACCCTCCGCAGCTGCAGCGCAGCTGCTGCGGAGGACGGGCAGGCCAGAGGGGGCGCGAAGGAATGCGACCCTTCTAGTTAATCAGTTGAGCCCGAGAGTCCCATGCCGCGCTATGCCACAATCATCACCGCCGATGACGGTCACGAGGTCGTCAGTGCCATCGGCGAGTTCGAAGGCCTGCCGCGTCGCGCCGGCTGCGTCGAGGAGATTGCGCCCGGCGTGCGCATCGGCATGGTCCGCAGCGGTTCGGTCGAGGGCGTCGCAGGCTTCGGTTTTCCGCATCAGGGTATCGACGCCCGGGCGATCGGCATCGTCACCGCAAAGCTGAAGGCGGGATCAGAGCCCGGCCCGCTCCAACAAGCCGCGTCGTCCGGCGAACCGGCCTCGCCGAAGCCGCGCCGCGCAAAGCCGCGCAAGAAGCCGGCGCGCCGTAAAGCCGGCAAGGCACGGGCGGCTGCAAAGCCGGCATCCGATGCGGTGGCTCGTGGCTGACGGCCCGGCGCGCCGCACGGCCGGCGCCAGGTCCGCGAGCGCAAAGCGCAAGCCTGCATCGTCCGTCACCGCCGCCGCCCGTGCCCGGCCAAAGCGATCGAAAAAAACGCTCGGCGATGATTTCGCCGCGGCACTGCGCGCCGATTTCCGCGCCCACGGCGCCGGCGTCATCGCCGCGGTGCGGGCAGAAAAGCCCGACCAGTATCTGAAGGTCGTGCTGTCGCTGCTGCCCAAGGATTTTTCGGCCAAGCATTTTTCGCAAGGTCTCGATGCCAACAGCAACAATCTCGAGCAGTTGAGCGATGAGGAGATCCGCAGCCGCATCCGCGGCCTCGAAGCGATCGTCAGGCCGTTTCTCGAAGGAGATGCGGGCCTCGAAGGAGATGCGGGCCTATCTGGCGCTGCTCGGGGAGGTGGAGCGCAGAAGCCGCCATAATCTGTTGGCCGCCTACCGGCCCTATGCCAGGCAGGCCGAATTCCACGCCGCGGGCGCGGCCAATCGCGAGCGCCTGTTCATGGCCGGCAACCAGCTCGGCAAGACCAGGGCAGGGGGTGCCGAATGGGCCATGCACCTCACCGGCCGCTATCCGGACTGGTGGGTCGGCAAGGTGTTCGACCGGCCGGTGCGGCTGTGGGCGGCGGGCGTCACCGGCGAAGGCACGCGCGACAACCCGCAGCGCGTGCTGGTCGGCCCGCCGCAGCAGCAGGCCGCCTGGGGCACCGGAATGATCCCGGCCGATGCCATTGCCGGCATGGTGATGGGCCGCAGTGTTCCCGGTGCCATCGACAGCGTCGTCGTGCGCCATGGCGGTGGCGGCGACGTGCAGGCGCCCGAGAGTGTCTTGTCGTTCAAGTCCTACGAGAAGGGTCGCGAGAAATGGCAGGGCGAGACGCTGCACGGCGTCTGGTTCGACGAGGAGCCGCCGCTCGATATCTATTCCGAAGGCCTGACCCGCACCAACGCGACTGATGGCATCACCATCGTCACCTTCACGCCGCTGCTCGGAATGTCGGATGTGGTGTTGAGGTTCTTGTCGGCGGGTGAGGTGGAGAGGATTGGTAAAGAGTGAGCGCCGGCTTTCCTTCTCCCCTTGTGGGAGAAGGTGGCCGAGCGAAGCTCGGTCGGATGAGGGGTGTTCCAGCTTGACGCTCACGGTCCGCAAATCGCCGGCGCAGCGTTCCTTCACGCACCCCTCATCCGTCTCGGCGCTACGCGCCGATCCACCTTCTCCCACAAGGGGAGAAGGAGAAGGCAGCTCCCATGTCCCGACACGTCACCTTCATGACCATCGACGATGCCGGGCACTATTCGCCTCAGCAGCGCGCCGCGATCATCGCAGCCTATCCCGAGCATGAGCGCGAGGCGCGCGCGAAAGGCATTCCGGTGCTGGGCTCCGGCCGCATCTTTCCGGTGCCGGAAGAAATGATTGCCTGCGAGCCGTTCCGGTTGCCGCGCTGGTGGCCTAGGCTCGGCGCGCTCGATTTCGGCTGGGACCACCCGTCGGCCGCGGTCGAGCTCGCCTGGGACACCGAGGCCGATGTCGTCTACGTCGCCAAGGCGCACCGCGCCGCCCAGCAGACGCCGGCCATGCAGGCGCTGGCGCTGAAATCCTGGGGCGAATGGCTGCCCTTCGCCTGGCCGCGCGACGGCCGCCGCGAAACGCTCGAAGCCGCCGGCGTCGCGCTGGCCAAGCAATATGCCGCGCACGGGTTGAACATGCTTTCGGGCCACGCCCGCTTTGCGGACGGCTCTGTCTCGGTCGAGGCCGGGCTGATGGACATGCTCGACCGCATGCAGACCGGCCGCTTCAAGGTGTTTTCCACCCTCCATGCCTGGTTCGAGGAGTTCAGGCTTTTTCATAGAAAGAACGGTCAGGTTGTTAAACTGCGCGACGATCTGATGGCCGCGACGCGCTACGGCGTGATGATGCTGCGGGAAGCGGTGGTCGATCCGGCAGAGTTCAAGGCGGCGAAACGGCCGGTGGGACAGAGCGATCCGCTGAGAGCGTTTCGGTAGGGATTCGGCCCGGAGATTAGCCGTGGTGCCCTCGCTTCGTCATCCTCGGGCTTGACCCGAGGATCCATGCCGTGACGTCCCACGGAGTGTGGCAGAGCAGAATTCTGAACCGTTGCAACGCTTTAGCGTCACGGCATGGATCCTAGGGTCTGCGCGCGTCGCTTCGCTCCTTGCTCCGCCCCAGGATGACGAAGGTGGGGCCATCGGCGCTGCCGGCGCCTGTAATCCGCAGCATCGGCAAACTCGCCGATCTTCCAAAAATCCTCAATCCGACAAGGCCCGCGAACGCCGCAGCGTGCGCGCGATCGGCTGCGCCGTGATCGCCGCGCGCGGCCTCTCGTTTTGTTCAGCGCCAGTTCGGCCGGAGCAGCCAATGGTACACATCATTCCTCTGTCCGTTGGCCAGCGCCGGCTCGATCCCGGCAATGCGGCGCAATATCCCGACGCCTCGCCGGTCGGCGGGGCCGTCCAGCAACTTGGCGACCACTGGCAGGCTGTTGCCGAGCGCTACGAGCAGCGCATGGCGCAGCAGCAGGCGTTCGACACCGAGATCGCGGCGCGCCGGCTGGGCGCCGAGATCGCCAGCGCCGAGGCCGACACCGTGGCCAATGCGCCCGCCGACGGCGCCGGCCTGCACCACGCCATGTATGGCGAGGTCGATCCCCATACCGGGCGTGTTGTCCTGAAAGGCCGGTTCGATACGCTGTTCGACAATTTCCTGAAGCAGGCGCCGCCCGAGCTTCGCCCCGGCCTTGCGGGCCGCAAGGAGGCGCTGCGAGATCAGCGCCAAGCCGAGGAAGACAGTCAGCCGCCAACTGCTTGAAATCGTCGGTTGGTCCGCGCTCGTCCTGGTCGGATTAACCATCGCGGGAATTACCTAACGGAGGAGGTGGGCTAAAACGTCGATTTCTCGCACAAGAACTCACCATTTGCTAAGGCGGAGTTGATGTAATAGGACAAGATCGCCTAGGGAAATGGCAAGGGTGGGGGATTCTTTGTCGGCCTTTAACGAAATCCATGCGCTGCAATTTGCGTGGTTCACGCCTGAAGACAAAGCCACGAAGGACATCGAAACCACGTTTCGTAGCGTGACAGGACTCGATCCCGACCAGGTGCAACGACAGCGTCCGCCGGCGACACCAGTGCCGATCCTTGTCGCTTCTGCTACCCAAAGTACGACCGGGACACAGTTTAGGATTCAGGTCGTTCCTGGGCGAGTGGATTTGTTCATTGAGCCACTATCGAATGATCCCCTGCAGTTCCCGTATTTCAGCGACTTCGGAATAATTCCAGAAAGCCTGGCAAAAGCCAAATCTTTTTGCCAGTTCACCGGCTCTAGTACAGTTCGACAGTCATTTATTGTGAGGCTTGCCAAGCGCTTGCCCGACGCATCCGCCTTCGGGCCTGAATTTCGGAAAATCCTCGGGGTCGATTACGACCTTGGTGGAGCCTCCGACCTTGTCTTCCAATTCAATAAGATTGTCAGACTGGGGCAATACGACATTAATCGCGTTCTCAGGTGGGCGGCTGAAATTGCCCAAGTTCAGCAAGTTTCTTTCGCTGCCGGGTCTCAAGGGATTCCTGCAGGTGCTGTTGTTGGCACAGCTCACATGGTGTCCTATGTTATGGACATAAATACCGTGCCCAATGGCAAATCATTCGATGCAGGTGGGCAGATTTCGGTGCTGGAAAAGTTGGGTAGTGTTGTGCAGCGGTGCGTAGCCTTTGAGAGCGTTGGAGACGTCAAATGAGTGGCGTGACACCCTTCTTTCACATGGAAAGCTATCCTCTCGATATCCAAAGCAGCCATCATATTGCTAGTGCGAGTTCCGTGTTTCTGTTGGGCGCGGTTGCCAGCCTTGTAGCAGCGACGCCGGCCGCCGCGACTCCCTCGTTCTATGACGCTCCGAGGATAGTGCTTTATTCGGGTGCAACTTCGACGAACGGATATCTGACCGATCTCTTTCGCCGCGCTGCCTATGTCAACGTGCACAACGTGATCGAAACTATGGCGGCGATCCCGGTCGACGAAGATTATCACATCGACGAGGCAACTGCTGAAGGCGCTCATTTTGCGCTGTCTCTCCTGTACATAATGGGGATTGCGGTGCCCAAGGTCTTTTCGCACGACTCAGAATCGGTGACATTCAGTTGGGCGCGCGGCTCTGATCGGCAGTATATTACAGTTTCGGAAGGGGTCGCCTCGTTGCTCCGGACCAGTTCAACCAAGAGCGAGATTCTGGAACATTCGTCTCTGCATGAGCCGTCGATCGTTGGGCTTCTGAAAATGGCGGGGGAGTATGGCGGCGGAACCGAGTTTGTTAGGCAGCAATGAAGTCGTAGCGAGATGTGCCATATTTCCTCAATTTTCCGATCCGGACGGAAATCGGGAATCCTTCGCATTCGACAGACTGCTCTATTTCAGAGAACCCAAGGCAAAGACCGTTCCCAGAACGTGGCTCCTCTCGGTTGGTTGGCGCGCTAACCTCCCGGCTGAGGCTGACGTACACGCCTACGGGTGCAGAACAGCGGCGAACAGCAATGAGCGCCGAGCCGAGGAAGCCTTGGAAAAGGGTCAGGCGATTGTCCCGCTGCAGGACACGGTTCACTATCTCGGCTACTACGAGTTTCCGGTCTCGGCTGCGGTTGACGCAGCCAATGATGTCTACGACGCCTATGCCGAGCACGCACCTGAAATGGGCGAGAACGCTCATTCGCACATTGTGTTTCGGGAGAAGACCGACCTTCCGAAAAATCCGCCGAAGAGCGCGCGACGGACGGAGATCGTGGATGCAATTTGGCGGCGATCAAAGGGGCCTGTAAGGCACATCTGCCCCGTTGACGAACCGCACCGCTCCTACCTGGAGAAGATTCCGCTGGGCCAGCAGCCAAAGATTGAAGAATAGCCTGAAGCGACTTAGATCCCCCTTCATCCCAGCGCCACCGCTACGGCCGAAGCCGCGCTCGTCACTTTTCTAAGCTGACATCATCGATATCGAACAAGGGTCCGGCATAATTTGGAGCAACGCCAGCAGAAAACTCGATTGTTTTCTCCCCCTCTTCCGTTTTAGCAATATGCACAACGATCTCGCACTTAGTCCAGATCGTATAGTCCTCCTGCGACGGCAGCATTTTTGCAAAAACTATTTTGCCTGCGATTTTCGCAATGGCCGGAGTCATTCCATTTGCGATTTTCCGGGGAAAATACCAAAAGGAAAAGCTATAAAAGCCCTCTACCAATTTCACCGTTTGGCTTACAGTCCCGGCACCCGGTCCTTGCCCACCAACAGTCGCGGCAAGCAATCCTGAGTGCGGTTTGTCGTTGACTGCTCCGTTCCCTGTGAAAACCCAAGGAACGCAGCCATCAGCTTTCTCCTTAGCGCAGCCGGGATCCTCGAAGCCGCCATTACTGATGAACTCAGTTCCATTTGCATCATAAGCGACGAGAAATGTTGCGAAAAAGGCGCTGCATACAACAACTGTCCGTGCAAGCAGGCGGCGTATTGTCGAAGAGCCTTTCATTGCACTGGTCTCCACCCATCAGGCATTGCAGGAACAAATTAGCGCGCGCATGCTCCGCAAATGTCAATGGAATTCTGTCGTCCGCAGGCCCCGATCACAATTGAAAGTCTAGCTCCGTTTAACGTGAACCTGGGGTTACGCTGGCATCGCTGTGACGCATATTTAGCTCCGCATTGAAAGTAGTTGAACCCGAAGCCGCCAAGTGTCAGAGTAGCAAAACTGTCGATTTCAGGGGGCTGGCATGAGACTTGTCGCGTTGACGTTCATATTTTTGTTCGGTTTGGCGACGGCTGTATCGGCTCAGTCGCTTCAACCGGGGACCTCGTGGGTAAATGAAGGCGGCTCAGAATTCACGATCTCTGCCGTCGGAGCCGATGGTGCTTTGTCAGGGACGTATGTGAATAAGGTCTCCGGCTTCGACTGTCAAAACGAGCCGATGGCTGTAAACGGATGGGTAGATGGCAATCTGATCAGCTTCTCGGTGCGCTGGAAAAATGCCAATAAAGACTGCGCTTCGATCACGACCTGGACGGGCTACTACGCTTCGAACAAGCTCTACACTGATTGGGATCTAGTCTACACCGCCTCGGATACCGGGCTGCCCACCCATCTCAAAAAGAGTAACGTTTTCCATCCGAAGTGAAGTCGTCAGTCTGCCACGAGGAGACGGGCGCTCCTTGACTTCGATATCAATTCCATTGAACCCGTCGCTAATGTGAAGTCCACTTGGGAAATGCATAACATCAAGCCGAGCGAAGCTCAGCTCCCCATGCCTACCCACGTTATCCGCGCCACCTGCACAATCTCTCCATCGCCGCCAATCTACACCCCGGGGACCGGTCGAGATCGGCTGTCATCCTAACCGCCGGTCGCGGGCGTGCGGCGCCATCGACCAGCTCTTACTCCACGATTTTCCAGTAAGAATCCTTACGGATCACCTTGCCGTCGCGAAACGTGTAGAAGTCACAACCCCGGACTTCCTTTCTCGTCCCGTCGCGAGAGGTCCCGGTGAGGAGCCATTTCGAGATGCCGGTATCGGCGGCTGCATCGACGAAATGCTCGCAGTTGCCATAGTGGACATCGGGCAGGCCCTCGAAGCGTATGGCGAGCGCAGCTCGGACGTTTGCCTTGCCTTCGAAGCGGGAACCCCAGGGCTGGCTCCCCCTCGGCATCTCCAGGACGCAGTCATCGGCAAAGCATGCCATGATCCGATCGAGATCGTGGGCGTTGAAGGCGTCGCATAGCTCCATCAGCGTCGATCGAATGTCCATTCCCCGTCTCCTCCAGTCGGATAGCCGATAATGTGCACGTTCGATCATCGAAGTAGGTCACCGGCGGTCATGCCGGTCAAGGCCTCCGAGGTCGCCGGAAACGCATTCTGACTGCTCTGCCCATGTCCATCCGTATCATCCCCGCCACCTTGCGCGACCTCTCCTACATCGCCGCCAACCTGCGCCCTGAAGACCGCGCCGAGATCGACTGCCAGCTCGACCATTGGTCGCCGGCGCTGCTGGCGCTGAGCGCGCTGCAGGGCTTTGCCTATGTCGCCGAACTCGACGGCAATCCGGAGGCAGGCTTCGGCGCCGCCGAGCAGCGGAGCGGACTGGGAATTGCGGTGACAGTGCACTCGTTCTCTGATGCGATTTCCGCTTGTTGAAATCCGCTATTGTTTCAGATCGACGAACGGAAATAGTGCACTGCCGCCGTAATTCGAATCTTCAAAGCCGGCTCTATCTTTCCACGTCAGCACGTTGCGTTTGGACACAGCAGGCGGCAATAGAGAAGCATTCCGGTGGGAAGATTGAGGGTAAACATGGAATCGGAAAATACACTTCTCGGCTACATCATATCGTGGGTGCCATTCCTGATTTATCTGATAGCCCAGCTGTCGGTATCGATCTGGCTCACCTTCAAGCTGATCCGCGTTCAACAGGCGATGGTGCGGGCGCAGGAAGGCATCTTGGCCAAGCTCACCGATTTGCAGAGAGATTTGCAAAATAAATGACAGCAGCTGCCCGGAATGAAACGAGTTACTACTCGTACGTATTCTATCTCATTGGCCTCGCCTTGGTAGAGATACGGGCAACGGAAGATTTGGAAATTGCGCGAATTTTGGCGGATATATTCCACAACGTTCCGGCAGAAATATCGGCTGGCTCATCAATCGAGGAGATTGAGGCCGAGATGATCGTCAAGGCAGAACGTCATGGCCGTTCAGCAAAAATCTCGTCCATGATCGAGCATGCAAAACGCCGATATAAGGGCCTCTAGCTGCTGCCTATCGCTTCGTCATCCTCGAGCCTGACCCGGGCCTGACTCCGAGGGTCCGTGCCGTAGCTTCTGAATGTCTGCCTCGCGGCCTCTCGTCGATCAAGGTCACGGAATGGATCCTGGGGGTCTGCGCCGCGTCGCTTCGCTCCTTGCTTCGCTCTAGGATGACGAAGGTCTCCAATGCCCATCCACATCATCCCCGCCACCTTGCGCGACCTCTCCTACATCGCCGCCAATCTGCGCCCCGAAGACCGCGCCGAGATCGACTGCCAGCTCGACCATTGGTCGCCGGCGCTGCTGGCGCTGACGGCACTGCAGGGCTTTGCCTATGTCGCCGAGCTCGACGGCAATCCGGAGGCAGGCTTCGGCGCCGCCGAGCAGCGGAGCGGACTGTGGATCGCCTGGAGCTGGGGCACGCGCCGGATGAGGCGCTGCGTGCCCGGGATCACGCGCTTCTTTCACGCCGTGCTCGGGCCACAGGTTGCGGCGCGCGGCGCCTGGCGGGTCGAGGCGAGGGCGCTTGCCGCTAATGAGCTCGCGCTGCGCTGGCTGGAGAGGCTGGGCGCCACCCAACGCTGCCGCCTGCCGGGCTACGGCAGGAACGGCGAAGATTTCTTCCTCTATGACTGGACAAGAGAAAGCTGGAACCATGTGCCTTTTTCAAAAACCGCCGGAACTGAAACCGCTGCCCACGCCGCCGGCCGCTGAAGACAAGGACGTGCAGGCGCGGGAAGCCGCCTTGCGGGCTGAGCTCGAACAGCGCCAGGGCACGCTGAGCACGGTGAAGACCGACCTCGCCCCCGGCGACCTCGCCGGCCGCCGCCGCGTGCTGCTCGGAGTCTGACTATGACCGCGATGAAACGCAGTTTTCGCCGGCGGGTGCTCGACTGGTGGTATTGGCGAAAACACGCGCGGCTGGTGAAAAAGCGTGGATAATCTCCCCCCTTGAGGGGGAGATGTCGCCGAAGGCGACAGAGGGGGTCGCCGCGCGTGGAGCGCGACGTCCTTTTTGTCCTCAAGCGCCGCTTCTTCTTTCATATGCGTTGCCGCGCCGGAAAGCGCCGCGTCAGGTCGTCCCGACCCCCTTTGGCCTGCCCGTCCTCCGCAGCAGCTGCGGAGGGTAGACCGGCCATCTCCCCCTCAAGGGGGGGGGATTTCCAAGCTTCAACGAGGCAGATCATGACCGATTCCCGAGCCCGCGATATCCTGTCGCGACAGGCCGAACTTGAGACCGAGCGCGCCGCCTACGAGCCCGTCTGGGAGGCGGTGGCGGAGTTCTGCGATCCGGATGCGCCCGACATCTGGTCGGGCCGCCGCACGAGCCGCACGGACAGCCAGGCCGGGCGGCAGGAGCGGCGCGGCAGCCGTGTCTACGCCAACACCATCAACTCCGCCGCCAACCGGCTCGCCGCTGGCCTGGAAAGCCTGATCATCCCGCAGTCCGAGAAATGGCACGGGCTGACCACGGCCGAGATGAACGACGAGGAGACCGACGAGGAAAAGCAATGGGCGGAAGCGCTCCGCGATTTCCTGTTCGCGCTGCGCTATTCCGCCAACTCCAACTTCGTGCCGGCGACGCAAGCCTGCCTGCGCAATGTCGTGCGCTACGGCCCGGCCTATCTCTATGCCGAGGAAGGCTTTGGCGGCACGCTGATCCGTTACGCCTCGATCCCCGTCGTCGAAGGCTATCTGTCGCGCGACCGCTGGGGCCAGGTAGATATCTTCCATCGCCGCTACGAGCGCACGGCGCGCCAGGCGGCGCAGCTTCTGGGTTACGAAAAACTGCCGGCGCGCATCAAGGCTCTGGTCGACGATCCCGCCAAATGCGAGGAGAAGGTTTCTCTGATCCAGTGCATCGAGCCGCGGGACGAGCGGCGCATGTATCGCTCGGGCGGCTCTTACCAGTATCTCGACGCGGCCTTCGCCTCCTACCACGTCATCGAGGACGAGGAGGAGATCGTGCGCGAAAGCGGTTTTCGCACCTTCCCGGTCTCGACCTTCAACTGGCGCCGTTATGAAGGCGATGCCTATGGCATCTCGCCGACCATCGAGGCGCTGACCACGGTGCGCGAGGAGAACGCCGTGCGCCGCTCCGGGCTGCGCGCCCTGCAGCAGATCACCGATCCGCCGACGGCCTCTAAAGCCAGGCTCGACTATGTGCCGGTGCTCAATCCCGGCGAGAACTATCCGGGCCTGATCGACGACAATGGCCGGCCGCTGATCCAGCCGATCGCCACCGGGCAGAACCCGAGCTATGCCTTCGACTATGCGGCGAGCCGCGCGGAGGAGATCCGCGACATGATGTTCGTCAACCTGTTCCAGACGCTGGTTCAGAACCCGCAGATGACCGCCACGGAGGCCCTGATCCGCCAGGAAGAAAAGGGCGCGCTGCTCGGGCCGTCGGGCTCGATCATCCAGGCGGGCTTTGCCGCCAATCTCGACCGCGAGCTGTCCATCCTCGAAGACAAGGGCCTTTACGACGAGGACAGCCGCTTCGCGCCGCCTCAGAGTCTCGCCGGCAAGGCGGTGCGGCCGACCTTCACCGGCCCGCTCGACGTGCTGCGCCGCTCGGCCGAGGCGCGTGACACCATCCAGGTGGTGACCACCGCCATGCAGATGGCGCAGTTCGATCCCGGCATCATGGACAATATCGACGGCGACGAGGCGATCCGGGTCGTGCAGAGCGCCGGCCGCAGCCCGCAGCGCATCTTCCGCCGCAAGGACGAGGTGGAAGGTCTGCGCGGAGCCAGGGCGCACGCGCAACAAGCGCAGGCCGGCATGGCGGCGATCGCCGCCGCCGGCAAGGTGGCGAAGGACGCGGTGCCCGCCGCGGTGCAGGCGCGCGACAGCGGTCTGCTCGACAGCCTGCAGGCGATGATGCAGGGCGCCCAGGGTGGGGCCGGTGGCGGCGGCGCTGCTACTGCAGCCGCCGCACAAGGCGCGATGCCCGGCGCACAGGGCCCTGGCCCCTCGGGTGGCGCCGCATGAGCCGCAAACGCTTTGCCCGGCCATCGGACGCCGGCGGCCCTTTGGCCGCGCGCGAGGCGCTGACGAAAGCCTATCGCCGCGTCTTCTCCGGCGAGGACGGCGAGCTTGTGCTGGCCGACCTCACCGCCACCACCGGCTACTACCGCCGCCCCTCCTATGGCGATTGGCTGGCGCGCACGAAAACGCCCGAAGGCTTCGAGTTGCACAGCGCGCTGAGCAATGCCCGCGCCGAAGTGGTGCAGCACATCATGGGATTTCTGACGCTGGAAGACGCCGACCTCGCCGCGCTGGAGAAAGCGGCACGGGCTGAGGAGAGGTGAGGCGCTGAGGCTGCCAATCTCACCCCAAGTGGGCTACGGCATGCACACATTTCCAAGCGGCTGGCTTTTGGCGATAGCGTGCATGGCAGCTTGGCGCATGCATTGTTTTATGTAGCGCTGGTCGACCCCCACTCCGTCTCGGCTTCGCCGAGCCACCTCTCCCCCGATCGACGGGGTAGAGGAAGGCGCCAAGCTTTTTGCCGTCAACGCTCGGCCAGCAACGCTCCCTTCCTTTCCCTCCGGAGGGGGAAAGGTGGCGCTGCGAAGCAGCGACGGATTGGGGGAACCACCTGGCAATCAAGCCTCGGCCTGATCAGTCACGCCAGTCACAGAAAATGTATGCATAGCGTGCCAAGTGGGGGGAGATGCCCGGCAGGGCAGAGGGGGGCGCTGTCCCGCCGGCCTTGCCGCGCTTTCTCAATATCCTTCGCCAGGTTTCTTAGTTGAAGCCCAGCCAGGCCCGCTCGAGGCAGGTGCTCTACGGCGCCCCCCTCTGTCCTGCCGGACATCTCCCCCACGAGGGCCCCACGAGGGGGAGATCAGCTGTCGCGCGCGCCGCGCCCTACGGACCAACCTCGCTCCTTTCACCATCCAGGCTCCAGCCGAACCTCACCATCCGCAACCGAACCGGCCGCCGCCTCGGCGGCTGGTCGCCGCGCGCGCTCTCAAACCGCCCGGGCAGGAAACAGCCAATGGTCCACATCATCCCCCTGTTCGTCGGCGAGCGCCGGCTCGATACCGGCAATGCGGTGCAATATCCGGACTCCTCGCCGATCGGCGCGGCCGTGCAGCAGCTCGGCGACAGGTGGCAGGCCGCCGCCGAGCGTTACGAGCAGCGCAAGGCGCAGCAGCAGGCCTTTGACACCGAGATCGCCGCACGCCGGCTGAACGGCGAGCTCGCCAAGGCCGAGGCCGATGCCGTGGCCAACGCGCCCGCCGACGGCGCCGGCCTGCACGAAGCCATGTACGGCCAGGTCGATCCGTACACCGGCCAGGTGGTGAAGACCGGCCTGTTCGACACGCTGTTCGGCAATTTCCTGAAGCAGGCGCCGCCCGAACTGCGCCCCGGTCTCGCCAGTCGCAAGGAAGCGCTGCGCGAGGCAGGCTCGATACGAATGGCGCTCCAGCAAAATCAGCGCCGCAAGCAATATGAGCAGGATCAGGTGGCGGAGGTCCACACCGCCGAGCTCAACAACATCGCGCAAAGCGACCCGAACGACACCGCCGCGTTCGACGCCTCCCGACAGACCGGCCTCGACCTCATCGCCAAGATGGA